>PBLI01000045.1 GCA_002721695.1 Roseibacillus sp.
CAAGGTCGACGAACGTTTCCCAGGACGCCTTGTTCCTGCCGGCATCGGTGGGGCCGTAGTAGAGCTGGACGAGGGGAGGATCCGCACCCGTGGCGGTGACAATACCATTCAAAACGGCTGAGATTCCCGTCACGCCGCTGGCGGGGCTGTTTATTACAGCAGGCGGGGTGAGCTCTGGCGTGGTGAACGATCCGCTGGACGGAGCCCAGGTCGTGCCGCCGGAATTGGTGGCGCGGGCGTGGAAAAAATAGGTCGTGTTTTGCGTGAGCCCAGTGACGGTAGTGGACGATGGTCCTGCAGTTGCCCCTAGATTTACGGATGCTTGCCACCCTCCCGGATTCGTCCCTCCGCTGTTCGTCCCGTAGAATATCGTGACATGCGGGTCGCTTCCGCCGGAGCTCGTGACTTCGGCGCCCAACTCGGCCTGGAAAGCGAGCACGTGGGCGGCGGGCAGGTTTACAACGGTGGGGGGAAGCGCCAGCGTGGTGAAGCTCGCACTGGGTGAGGCCCAGCGTCCCGTCACTGAGTTCTCGGCGTAGTAGCGGTAGAAGTAGGTAGTTCCCGATTGCAGGCCTGTCAGGAGGCGATCGAAGCTTTCCGATTGCTTCCCCAAGCGGAGGATGCGATCCCAGTTTCCAATGACTTCTCCGGCATCGTGGTCGCCCCAGTACAGAGTGACGGTCGGGGTGTCTGCACCGGGGTCGGTGACCTCTCCGGGCAGGCGCGCGGAGGTCGACCCAATCGTGTTGGCGGGATGATTCACGACCGTGGGCCGACCAACAACGGCGGACTCTTTCAGTCGAACCGCATTGAGTCCGTAGCTCTTGGTCCCATCCGCGATTCCCGATCCGACTTCTCCCGTCGCCCCGGTGTACTGATTGCTGACGATCGAAAAGGTTCCGTCGGCGCCCGGGTCAATCCCGGTCCACTGCGCGATGAATCCCTGATCACTCTGGCTGTTGTCTCCGGTCCAAACCGCCACCTGGTTGGAAGCCAGTCCGGCTGTGATGATCCCTGCCCCCGAACTGTGAGCGACCGTGAAGGAGTCCGCTCCATTGATTGTCACCAGCGTCCAGCGGTTGGTGTAGCTGCTCTCTCCACGCACCGCTGTTCCCGCGAACTCGTAGTGGTTGGAGGGGTTGAGTCCCGCGAAGGTGTAGGTGAAGTGGTCGTTGCCGTCGAGAGCGAGGCTGTGGGGATCGTCGGTGCTGAAGTCGACAAAGCCGAGGAAGGTGGAGCCCGCGTCGGTGCCGGCGGCGGGAATACCGGTGAGGCCTTCGTAGTTTACGCCCGAGGTGGTGACTGTGAGGGTGACCGAGGTGTCAGCGCCGGAAACGATATCCTTCATCGGACCACTGGGCGTAGCGTTGGGAGCAAAGCTCGTCGTACTGGCGTGGGTAGTCGGGCCCGCCACGATATCGTTATACGCCGTGAACTCGGCCGCGAGCGGCAGAGTGCCCGCGAGAATCACGCAGACGACGGCGCATGGGAGGGGAATTATCAGGGAGTTCAAAAGAGAGTAGGTAACTACAGCGGTTCAAGGAAGTTGCGTCAATGCAAACAGGATCGTGCTACCCCCCAACAGGCGTGGAGCGGTACGGCAACCGCCCGGACGGGAAGCTCAGTGCCCCACCAGCTGGCCGGCGAAGTGTGAGGGCGGTGAACGACCTACAATATGGCAACAACAGGGCGGCGTCCCATCGCAGGCTGTTAGAGAATTTCCATAACCCGTTAATTGGCATGGAGCCAATGGCCGGATTTGAACCGGCGACCTGATCATTACGAATGACCTGCTCTACCCCTGAGCTACATTGGCTTTAAGCTTGGCGACTGAATCGCTTCGTCATCCCATCGTCTGTTGCACCCTCCCAGGCTGCCCGGAAACTACCGGAGAGGTTTAGTGTGCGCCTCGGCTGGATCCGCGCACGTGGGTGTATTTAGCTCTCCTTCGCCCGCCCCGCAAGGCCTATCACAGAACCGACCCGGAATCGTTTTTTCGGACCAGACAGTGGATCTTGACAGTAATAGCGCGGCCTAGCGCGCACCCTCGGAGGACGGCACCACCACCATCACGTCATCGATAAACCAGCCCGGGGAATCGAGGACGCTATCACCATCGCTGAGGAAAAGGAATTCGAGAACAACTTCCCCTCCGAGGGCCTCATCCGGGAACTCAAGCGACTGCAGCTGCCACTCCAGCTGGTCAAGACCGTTGATCGAGGGAGCGAGTACGGCAAGTTCCGCAAGGCTGGTGGCGTCCAGGACCCGGACCGAGCCCTCGTCCAGGTTGTCAAAGGGGTCGATTTCCACCCACTGACGAAAAACAAGGGTAGCCCCGGCACTGTCTGCAAGGTCGATTGCCGGACTCCGCAACCAGGTAGCGGAATTTAATCCGTAGTTAGCATCCAGATTCGTCCCGAAGCATGCCTCGCCACTGAAAGCCGATGGAGGACCTGCCACCGGAGCGCCTCGCTCCCAGAGCGTGTTCTGGTCCACATCCACCGCATCGAATCCTGCACTCCACCCTGCGCCTCCATCTTCGAAGTCTTCCATGAAAACAATACGTGGTGGCAGCGGAAACTCCTCAAAACGGTAGAATCGGGCAGCGTCCGCGGGCCGAGTAATCACATGCTGGTTGCGTGGGGCGCTATGGGGAATCTGAAACACCCCGTCTACCTCGACTGAACCCGGCACGTTGACCGACTCCCACTGGGAGAGTTCTGCGTCAAGATTCGCGCTGCTCCGCAGAACGTAGTAAGAGCCGGAGTTGCTGTCCCAGCTGATATGGAGATTCCCGCCGGAAACTCCCACGCTTAACTGCGGGGAAGACTTTTCCATCCGTTTTCCCATAACGGCATCGAAGCTCGTTCCGACCCGCACTTCGTCCACATACCCGACCTGCGTGTCACTGAAGTTGAAAACGTCCAGCGCTTGCTGGGTGACCAGATCGAAGTCAAAGGTATCCATGATCACCGCATCGCCCTCCTCGGGTTCGGTGGTGATGTCATTGATGATGAANGCGTAAATCTCGTCCGGAGTGCCCTCNGGGTTCCAGTTTACCTTNAAAGCCAGCAGGAAGACTTCACTCGCNGCNGGGCCGTTAAAAGTNGGNTTCGGTTCNGCGGCCAGCCTCGAGGCNCCCGTNGAGTTCTCATACACCGCGGTCCGGATATTTCTGCTTTGCCCCCCGCGGGCGACAATCCCGAAGCCTACACCATAACCCGGGGCTTCCAGCCCCTGATTATCATCGCTGACCATCTTCTCGGTATGCAGGCCAATTCCGAAATCTGGACCACTGAAACCAAAGTCCTGGAACAGGAAGCTCATCCACATGGTGGTATTGTCGCCCGTCAGGGCCGCCGTTGCCGCCGGATCAATCGGCGCACTGGCAGCAACCTGACCGACCCTCTGCCGCCGCTCGTAGGCATTGCCAGAAACAGGCAACTCGTTTCCTGATTCGTCAATGAAGCTGAGTCCCTCATCAGCGACGTCACCCTCATTAAGCGGGGGCCTCCCATTGGGACTCCCGTTTCCCCCGGCATCCCGATGCGACCAGGCTCCCAGCCCAAGCNCNGTGTCGTAAGGCTGGGAGGAATCACCAAANAAGCGACCATNATTNGCCTCCGTCGTAGGAAGGTAGTCNAATGGTTCGTNAATNAACAATTCGGCAGNAAGNGGGGCTGCCAGNATCATNGAGATGGAACACGCCGNGAGGACGTCCTTTNATCTGCTTTTCATAANTATCTTNATCGGNAGNTCCCGNTGACNAGANCNTGCCTNCTTGNGCTCCCNAATNGCAAANGTCATTTNCGATNNTCNNGCAGCACTTCAGACAGGGATCAGTTTCTTCGCTCCGGTTCACCTGCGCTATTCCTGAATGAGGTGCCCCGTGCCCTCTCCGGTTCCTTCCCCGGATCCAGTCCCTGAACCATTTGCCGGGGCGTGATTTTCCACCGCCAGCAAAAACAGCTCAGGTCAGTATTCAGCCGCGTCCCGGGCACCGCCCCACCGGGAGCTTCCTGCGGGGGCCTGCTCGCTGACTATCCACCCCATGGCCCTGCCATACCAACACCCTGCGGCACCCCTTTTCAATCGATCATCAAGGGAGCCCGGGCACAGCCTAGGTGCCTGCCTGTAGACGCTCTACGATCGCTTCCACAAGCCCTTGGATCGTACTCTCGCTCGCCTCGATTTCCGGTTCCATCCCCTTTTCCTGCAACNTGCTACTGGTCACGGGGCCGATACTCGCGGCCTTGCAGGCCTCCGGCCAGGGCAGCCCCAGGGCGAAGAAATTCTCAACCGTGGATCCACTGGTGAAGGTGATCACATCGGCTCCCTCCTCCGCCAGACGGGCAACCGCCCCCGTCGGGTCACCATCCTCCGGGACGGTGCGATAGGCAATACACCGGTCAACAATCGCCCCCTGGCTCATCAGCTCCTCGTAGACAATATCGCGCGTTTCCTCGGCCTTCACCCAGAGCACGGTCTGGCTCTCAATGTGCTCCTTGCTGAAGGCCTCCACCAGTCCCTCCGCCACGAATTTTTCGGGAAGCAGGTCGGTGGCGAAACGGTACTCCGNAATTTTCTTTGCCGTGCTGGGACCAATCGCCGCAATCTTGGGCTTACCAAAACTCCGTGCGTCATCATAGGCGGCGAAGAACGCCTCGAAAAATCGCTCAGCCCCATTTGGACTGGTGAANACCACCCAGTCATAAGTGTGGACATCAGCGACCAGCCGGGAGAACCCGGCCGTGTCCTGCGGTGGTTCAATCCGGATAGTGGGCAACTCCACTACGTCGGCTCCCAGTTCCNGCAGCCGCACACTCAACTCCCCAGCCTGCTCCCGCGTCCGGGTCACCACCACCCGCCGCCCGAACAGGGGCCGGGACTCAAACCAGTTGATCTTCGCCCTCTCCTTTACCACATCCCCGAGGATGGCCACTGCCGGAGACTTGAACTGCTCCTTGTCAGCGATATCCGCCATCGTGCCAAGGGTGCCTTCAATGGTGCGTTGCCGGCCGGTGCTCGCCCATCGTGTCAGGGCCATCGGGGTATCCGGATCGGCCCCGTTCTCAATCAGGGTAGCCGTAATTTCACNCAGTCGCGAGATGCCCATCAGAAAGACTCGCGTCCCATCCGCCTGTGCCAGCTTCCCATAGTCGAGGCTGGTTTCTTCCTTGGTCGGATCTTCGTGACCCGTAAAGATGGTGAGCTGGGAGCAGTGGTCCCGGTGGGTTACTGGAATGCCGGCGTAAGCCGCCCCCCCGATCGCAGAGGAAATACCCGGCACGATTTCAAACGGCACTCCCGCCTCCGCCAATTCCGCTGCCTCTTCACCACCTCTCCCGAAGATCATGGGATCCCCTCCCTTCAGGCGAACCACCGTTCTTCCCTCCCGGGCCTTCTTTACGATGAGGGCATTGATCCCCTCCTGCGGGATGGCGTGGTCAGCAGCCCGCTTCCCGGCATAAATCTTCTCGCACTTCCCGGGNACCCACTGGAGAAAATCGAGANTGCTCAGGGCATCGTAGATAAGAACATCCGCCTTTGCGAGACACTCGCGCCCCTTCACCGTCAGTAATCCGGGATCTCCCGGCCCCGCGCCAACCAAATAGCATTTCCCAGTCATTGTTCTGAACCTTCAGCCTCGTGTTATTTCGGAAAGCAGCCTGGTNGCGAGCGCTTCGGCTTTCTCCTTGTCCCCTCTCACCTCGCCGACGAGGGGCTCGCTCTCGCCATCCTCGAAGACAACCGCCCTCAGCCTGAGGTCGTCTCCTTCCACTTCGGTAATGACCCCCACCGGGGTTTCGCAGCCCGCTCCCAGCAATGCCAGAAACTTCCGTTCCGCGCTCACCCGCATCATCGTCACGGGGTCATTCACCGCCCGGGCCAGTTCCTGTGCAAGCTCATCCCCGGCCCGCACCTCCAGGGCCACGGCTCCCTGCCCAGCCGCCGGGGGAAATGCCTCGACCCCGAGGACCTCGGCATAGGCCGTTCGCCCCTCGCTGAGGACCTTCCCGTCTCCGAGCAGACCCAGCCGGACCAGTCCCGCCTCGGCCAGCAGTATCCCGTCCAACCCACTGTCCTCGTGAAGTTTCCTGATTCTCGTGGGGACATTGCCGCGGATGTCCGCGACCTTGAGATCGGGGCGCTGCCATTGCAGCAGGCGCTGGCGCCGCACTGAGCTCGTGGCGACGGTGGCACCGGCNGNCAGGGACTCAAGACCGCCCGCCTGCCTGGTNAGCAGGACGTCGGCTACTGGCGCCCGAGGCAGGACCGCCGCAATGGNAAACTCTCCTTCCAGCACACTCGGCATGTCCTTGAGACTGTGGACCGCTACGTTGACCTCACCTTCCTGCAGNGCCACTTCGAGCTCCTTGATAAAGACGCCCTTGTCCANNTGCTCCGCCTGCGCAACCTCGCTCAGGGGCACATCCGTTCTCCGGTCACCGGTCGTCTTGATGATCCTGCGCTCGACCTGCAGATCGGGCCACGCCCGTTTCAGGGCGGCCTCCGTCATCTCAGCCTGTGCCAGCGCCAGGGCGCTCCCACGAGTGCCCAGCACGATCATTCCCTGGCCTGAACTCTCACTCACGCCCCAACAATCCACTCCTGGCCAGCTCCTGGTCAATGATCGTCTCGCAAAGCTGGATCTGCTCTACCCTGCGACCCTTCGCATCCTGGGCNATTTCCTGAAGGGTATCAATATCGTAGAGGTAGACCTCCTCGATCTCCCCCACCCGGGGGTCGATGTCACGCGGAACCGCAATGTCGATCAGGAAAAGCGGGCGATAACGACGCTTGCGCCTCACCCCTTCGACATGGGCCCGCTCCATCACCGCATGGGGAGCTCCAGTGGAAGAGATCACCACGTCCACCTCGCACAACACTTCCTGCCATTCATCGAAGCGAACCGCCTCGCCGTCGAGCTCGGAGGCGAGCTCCTCGGCTCGTTCGAAGGATCGATTGGTCACGAAGATGCTGCGTGCACCGCGCGACAGGAGACTCTGCGCCGTAGTCCGGCTCATTTCTCCAGCCCCGATCACCATCACCCGGCTGTTACGCAGGTGCCCGAATATTTTTTCCGCGAGGTCAACGGCGGCGCTGCCTACGGAGGTCTGTCCTTCCTGGATCCCGGTGTTGGTCCGGACCTTCTTACCGACACCAAAGGCTCTCTGAAACAACTGGTTCAGTATTCGAGAAGTAGCACCACTCTCCAAGGCCGCCTGATAAGCCTTCTTTGCCTGCCCGAAAATCTCGGTCTCTCCCAGAACCATCGAATCAATGCCCGAAACCACCCGGCAAAGATGACGGGCCGCTTCCAGTTGCTGCTTTTCGTAGAGATGCTCGATCCTCAGGGGAGCCCCCGCCTGCGACTGCAGGAAGGAACGAAGCTGGTCGCTTGCAAAGACACAGTCGGCGGAGGCAGCGTAATATTCCGTCCGGTTACAGGTGGAAAGGACCACACTCTCTTCAATTCCCTCAACCTCGCACAGCCTGCCCGACTCCTCGCCCAGCCTGTTCTCGGGCACGGCAAAGAGCTCCCGTATTTCCACGGGAGCGGTCTGATGATTNAGGCCAAGGCAGACGACTTCCATTTACACAAAGGCAAAGACCAGCAGGGACATTACAAAGACCACGATAATAGTGCCGGAAAGGCGTCGGGGAGTGATGCCCCGCCAGTAGTACATCACGACAACCACAAGGTAGGCCACCCAGGTGCCTATTGCGGCTACCAGATGGGTCCCAAAGGAATCTCCCCGCTCCATCATGAAAGCCGATACGATCCCCACCGTGAGAATGCCTGCGCCAATCGTTGTCAACCTCGCCACCAGGTCCAGCAGGGAACGAACAGGAGGCAGGTTTCGAAAAAGGGATGAGCCCAGCTTGTGCTCCTTGAGCTTTTTGTTGAGCACGAGAAACATGAGCGCCGCCACCGCTGCCAACGCGAAGGCCCCGTAGGACAGAACCGAAAACGCTGCGTGAGCCTCTCCCCAGGGGTCCAGGTCCTCTTTCCTAACTGCTACCGGGTTCTGCTCCATTACCCCCGGCACGAGGGCCACCAGCTGGAAAACTGCCACTACCGGTGCAGTGAAGAGTCCCAGCAGCGAGATCCGATAAGCTGGACCCACGACAAGATAAAAGAGGACCAGGGACCACGCCAGGAAGGCGAGCCTCTCTCCCCAGTCGCCGAGCGGGCACTGGCCCCGCAACTCACCCCGTACTGCAAGCACGCCGAGCTGGCAGGCAAAGGCCAGAAGCATGCAAACAACCGTCCCCCGGTTCCGTGTCCCTGCCCGAACCGACTGTAGCCCCAAGGCCCCACCCATGGCAACGAGGACCGTTGCCGCAACTAAAAGCCACTGCGCCATGGCCTTTCCATGCTCCCCGGCACTCCTTCATGCAAGTGAAACTTGCCACCCACACGTTCGAATCCGAACGCCACGCAAAGGCCACGGAAGACAACTTCCTCCTTCCCCACCTTTCCAATCGGGAATAACAAGTCACTGCCATGCCCGATGCCAACGCCCTCCGTGCTGCCGTTCGCGATGTTCCCGATTTTCCCAAGCCGGGTATCATCTTCAAAGACATCACACCCATCCTCGCGGACGGAGAACTCTTTCAGACCTCCATCCGCCTCCTTGCGGAGACTGCCCGCGATGCGTCCATCGACAAGGTCGTCGGCATCGACGCCCGCGGGTTCATTTTCGCCGCTGCGGTCGCTGACCGTCTCAAGGCCGGATTCATCCCCATCCGGAAGAAAGGCAAGCTCCCCTGGAAGACCAGGGAGGCCAGCTACACCCTTGAATACGGAGAGTCCACGGTGGAAATCCACCGGGACGCCGTCCACCCGGGAGAGAAAATCCTGCTGATCGACGATCTCCTTGCGACAGGTGGCACCGCCGCCGCCGCGGTCCGCCTCCTCGACACCCTGCAAGCCGAGATCGTCTCCGTGTCTTTCCTCATCGAGCTCACCTTTCTGAACGGTCGCGCAAAAATTGGCCCCCACCCGACTACCTCGGTGCTGACCTACTAGCTGCCCGAGGACTGGAATTCGTCAACCACTCTCCCGGGGGAATCCCGCCCTCCTTGCCGGCAAGGCCATGTTGCAGGCGGCACCCCGGCAGCCTCCCTCGACCAGCCCGGAACTTCGCGGGGCTGCTTCCCTGCGATCCCATTCAGGTTGTTCGCATCTCGTTTTCCCGGTAGCGCTCCCCGGCTCAGGACGCTAGCCTTCGCCATGAGCCGCATCCGAGCCCTGCTCCTTGTCCCTCTCAGCATCCTTCTCACCGTTCATGCGCAGGAGAAAAAGGAGTCCGTTACGGACACCGCCGCTCAGCAGGAGCAACCTGGACAGGACACCTCAAGACCGGAAGGCAACACCACCCTGCCTGCTCAATCGGTTGAGGCCCTCGCCCGCCGCGCCCGACGATCCGCAGTGGTCATCCGCCACGGTGGGCGCGCGGGGGGAGGTGGCGGAACAGGGAGCGGATTTGTCATCTCGGAAGAAGGCCACATCGCTACTTGCGCGCATGTAATTGGTGAATCCCGACCCCTCACCATTCACTTCGACGACGGTGCCGAATACATGGTGACCGATATTCATGCATCGGATGCCAAACTGGACCTTGCGGTCCTCAAGATCGACGCTGGGGACAGGAAACTTGAACCAATTCCCCTCGCCCCTGCTGACTCCATCACCCAGGGCGCCGAGGTGATCGCCATGGGTGCCCCGCATGGACTCGAATTCAGCGTTGTGCGCGGCGTCCTTTCTGCTGTGCGAGATTACGATGGGCGAACTCTTCTCCAGGTGGCCATTCCGGTCGAACCCGGAAACAGCGGAGGGCCACTGCTCGATCGCGAAGGGCGCGTCCACGGCCTCCTCACGATGAAATCGGCCGTCACCGAAAACCTCGGCTTCGCCGTGCCCGTCGGCGCCCTGCGCAAGCTCCTCGATAAGCCCAACCCCGTCCCCATGGACAAGTGGCTCACCATCGGCAAGCTCGACCCCAAGCGCTGGAAAACCATCATGGGCGCAAACTGGAAACAACGCGCCGGACGCATCTCGGTAGAGCGTCCCGGCGACGGTTTCGGTGGACGCAGTCTCTGCCTCTCGCAGCGGGAGGTCCCACCCCCGCCCTATGAAGTCGCAGTGGAAGTGCGCCTCGATGACGAGGCCGGAGCAGCCGGCCTCGCCTTCGCCGCAGATGGGCAAGATCGACACTACGGATTCTACCCGAGCGGAGGTGGCCTCCGTCTCACTCGGTTCGACGGGCCCGACGTCTTTACCTGGAACATCCTCCAGCAGATCCGGAGCGAAGCCTACCGGGCGGGTGAATGGAACCGGTTGCGCGTGCGGGTGGAAGAGAAAACAATTACCTGCTTCGTCAATGGCGAGAAGGTCGTCGAAATCGAGGATGACGGCCTGCGCGGCGGCAGCGTGGGGCTGGCAAAATTCCGCCAGACGGTAGCCACCTTTCGAAATTTCCGCCTTGGAACCAACCTCGCAGAGGAAACACCCGCCCCGGAACTGGTCGCGAGACTGGAGCGGCAGATCGGGCGCCTCAAGAAGGATCCCGCAAGTGGAAAAGCGCTGGATCTGCTCAGCCGCTCACCTGGCCTGGCGCAGTCCCTTCTGCAGGAGGAAGTAGAAACCCTGCGGGCACAAGCCGATGCCCTTGAAGCACAATCTCGCGCCATTCACCGACGCGCCATCGCTCAGGAGATTTCCAGGACGCTCGCCGGGGGAGATGATGACCGAGTCTTCCGGTCCGGACTCCTCATTGCCCGGCTGGACAATGCCGAGATCACAGTGGACGACTATCTTGAAGAAGTGGAGCGCATGGCCGGAGAGATCTCAGAGACCCTCCCGGAGAAGGCCAATGCCTCCCAGAAAGTCAGCGCTGTCCGGCGCTACCTCTTTCAGGACAATGGCTACCACGGCAGCCGAAGCGAGTATTACAGCCGCTCCAACAGTTATCTTAACGAGGTAATCGATGACCGGGAGGGCATTCCCATCACCCTTTCCCTGCTCTTCGTAGAATTGTCCCGCCGGGTGGGCACCGAGATGCACGGCCTGGGCCTGCCCGGCCACTTCGTGGCCTGCTACCGCGAAAACGGAAAGCGAATCATCATCGACCCCTTTGAGAGAGGGCAGGTCATGAGCAATGAGGACGCTGATGCGCTTCTCCTTGATGCCGGGTTCGACATCAGGGCCGCCGAAATGGAAGTGGCGAAACCAGATGAGATCATTACGCGGATGTTGCGTAACCTGCAGGCCATCGCCATCGAGGAAAAGGCCTTCCGGGATGCCCTCGGCTATGTCGAGATCATCGTCAACCTCAATCCCGGTTCGCCACAGGACCGGCTCAATCGCGCCCTTCTGAACCTGCAGGTAGGGAATACCGCCCAGGCCCGGCCTGACCTGCAATGGATCCTCGATAACGAACCCGACGGCATCCATCTCGACCGCATCCGTGAGCTCATGGAACGACTCTGACACGGACAAGGGAGGTGCCCGGGGACGGTCTCCCTCATGCGAATCAAGCTGGAGACTTTCCATGACCCGCTCTCTCCCCCACAATCAGTCCGTGGCCGCTGAAGCGCTTCCCGATCTCGTACCCGAGATTCTCGACCCTGCCCGCCTCGCGGAACTCCCATCCAGCGAGCGGCTGCCGGTCTACAAACAGTACCTCAAGGCGGAGAACCACCGCTTACGCAAGGCACACGATGAGGGCGGCGGGGGTTGCGTGGTGGCGGGTCTGCGCGCAGAAGTTGTCGACGTCCTTCTGCGCTCCCTTCTCGGAAGCGCGCTCCTGCAGGCGGAGGGCACCAGCTCCCTCGCCCTCGTGGCTAATGGCGGCTATGGCCGCGGCCTCCTGAATCCCGGATCGGACATCGACCTCCTCTTTCTCCTGCCGCAGGCCTCCCACAAGCTCGACAAGCACCTCAAGAAGCTGGTGGAAGAGATTCTCTACCCCCTGTTCGACCTGGGTTTCAAGGTCGGGCATGCTTCCCGCTCGATTCCCGAATGCGTAGCCGAGGCCAGGCGCGATCCCATCACCCGCACCTCGCTCTTCGACCACCGGAGGCTTTGCGGCTCCGAGCCCCTCTATGACAAGTTCGTGCAGCGGTTCCGCCAGGAGTGCATCCTCAAGGACCGCGCTCGTTTCTTCGAAGAACGCCGTTCCGACATCGAATATCGCTACCGGAAGTATTCCTCCACCGTCTTCCTCCAGGAGCCCAACCTGAAGGAAAGCCCCGGTGGGATGCGTGACTTTCACAACCTGCTCTGGATCTCGGACGCTCTCTTCGGAACACGGGATCTCGAGAAGCTCCGGGAACGCGGAATCCTCAGCATCAATGCCTGCAACGAACTGCGCGAAGGATTCGATTTCCTTCACCGGGTCCGCAACTGCCTCCACTACCACACCGGNAAATCGACCGATATTCTCACCCTGCGTTTCCAGGGAGTCATCACCGAGGAGTTCCGCTATCGCCACAAGACCAGACTNCGGCGCATCGAGGCCCTCATGCGAGACTACTACCTGCATGCCCGGGACATCCACCAGCACACTGCCAGCGTCTTTGAGATCGCCGAAATCGAAACCGCCGTGCTCCGCCCCTTTCGTCTCTCCTGGATTCCCTTTGGCCGAAGAAATGGAACCAAGGAATTCGATGGGTTCGTTGCAGAGAACGGCCGCCTTTCAGCAGCGCGGGAAGACATCTTCGAGGAGGATGCCGGACGCCTCCTCCGTCTTTTCCTTCATTGCCAAAAGCGGCACCTGCGCCCATCCCCACCCCTCCGAAAGCTCATTAAGGCGAACTGGCACCGAATGGACCGGTCCTTCACCTACAACAAGGAAAACCGGCGCACCTTCCGGACCATCCTTGAAAAGAGGGGGCAGGTCGGGCGCACCCTCCGCCTCATGCACCGCTGCGGAGTGCTGGGGCGCTACTTCCCGGAATTTGGCGCCCTCGAGTGCCTCGTCCAGCACGAGTTCTTTCACCGCTACACCGCGGACGAACACACCCTGCGCTGCATCGACCAGCTCGACGCCCTGATCGAATCTGATGATCCATCGGTCTCCCGTTACCGGCAGCTCCTGATCGAGATCGAGGATCCCTATGCCCTCTACCTCGCGGTTCTTCTCCATGACTCGGGACGGGCCGAAAACGTCCGTGAACATATCGACGGATCACAGCTCCTCGCCAGCAGGGTCTGCAGACGCCTGCAGATCAGCCACGGCCGCCGCCAGCTCATCATGTTCCTCGTTGACCACCACCTGACACTCTGGCGTTTCGCGACCAAGCGAAATATCGACGATCCCGAGGTGGTGGCCGAGTTCGCCGGCCTCATGAAGAACCAGCACTTCCTCGACGCCCTTCTCCTCTTCACCTACGCCGACTCCAACGGAACCAACGAGGAAGCCTGGAGCCCGTGGAAGGAAACGCTCATCCTCCAGCTCTTCAGTTCAGCACGCGCCGTTCTCAGAAAAGGCTATGAGGCCTATGATTCGGAATTCCGCGGTAAACTTGAAAATCTGCGCGAAAAGGTGCGGAGCGAACTTCACGATCGCTACGCGGCCCTGACCGACGAACACTTCCAGCAGATGCCCAAGCGCTACTTCCGCTACCGGGACGCGCTGAGCGTAGGCACTCACATCCGGGCCATCTGGGAATACTTTGACCGCCGCAACCGCCGCCCTGACACCCCCTTCGAGGCCGCTCTCCAGTGGATCAACTACCCCGACCAGGGATATTCCGAGCTCACCGTGGTCACACACGACCGCCACCTCCTCCTCGAGAAAATTTGCTGCGCTCTGGCCGCCCACGAAATCAACATTCTCTCCGCCGACATCTACACCCGCGCTGACGGCGTCGTCCTCGACATCTTCCGGGTCTGCACCAGCGAGATGCAGGCGGTCGGGAACAATCACCAGCAGATGAGTGTGGTCATGACTCTCTACGAGGTGAACCAGGAAGACGACTACGACCCAACCGGATACCTCGAGGTAAAATCCAACTTCCTCCGCGAGACCCACGACGATGCCATTCCCTTTCCCGTCCGCGCCTACCTCGACAACGACAGCGATCCTAACTTCACCGTGATCGAGATCCAGGCCATCGACCGGATCGGACTCCTTCACGACCTCCTCTACACCATCAACAAGCACGGTCTTGACACGATCCACGCTAGGATCGCCACTGAAAAGGGAGCCGCCCTGGACACATTTTACGTCCAGACTGCCGACGAGGGCGGAAAGCTGAACAAGATTGATCGCCTCGCGGCTCTCCAGGAGTCNCTCGAAGNGGTCCTCNAGGTTGCCGGGGNNGAACATTGAGGGAGCNCNCGGANTAATTCCNTTTCTCTCTCCAGCGACCTTCTGCGCTCCAAGGATTGCTGGAGTGGACGTCATCCCNCAAAACNGAATTTAATGACAAGATCAGGANCTCCTGCCTGANCTNCGTCGAGACTGCCGGGACTTCCGGACCCGGAGCCCTCNTCTCCGAGGCTTTGATCGNGGACGCGGGAGGGTTTCGGGAAGCNGTTCCCNCGCAGGAGGNATCTCCTTNTGGGCCCGGCCGGCAACCCNGGCCAGCAATCGCCTCGCAGACCGNNAAGTGACCGACAAGTCGAAGTTCNTTTCAAGATCCGCGACAGCCTCCACNAGCTCGAGGCCAAAATCGGCTAGCGGGGCTCCGGAACGGCCAGCCTTTCGCGGGCCGGATNTCTCATCGGGGCGCCCTCAAGCAACCACTGCTCGTAAAGAGCCCAACCACGCGGAACGAGATCCTGAGCNCGNGCGAAGCGATNCTGGCTACCCAGCACGATACAGATGAGACGTCGGGGCGTAAGCCGGGTCCGTCCATCCGGCAGTTTCTGCACGAGTGGTTGCAGTTCAGAGCTGGTCGCCAGGCACTGCCCCGCAAGGCGGGTCAGACCCGTCTTGATCCCATTGATATTATTCTCCCCCAGGATTTGGTTTGTGTTCCTTACGTTGAAACTTTTCGTCTTCTCCTTGTGCTCGAAGTNCAGCTTCCGGCTCTTCTGCTTCACGAAGAAGGCAAACCCCGGTTGCCGCATCGCATAGATACAGAGCCGGGCCATGTCCGTNGCTGTCGAATAGCCCCGTGCCCTCGGCAGGTCCAGCCCGTGCGGATTCACAAATTTGGTTCTCTTCATCCCGAGGGCCCTNGCCAGGGTATTCATTTCCTTCACNAAGGACTTCACCGGGTCANCGGTCTTTCCCCGGGCCGTCTGGATCGCGAAACCCACGTGGTGCGCCAGGGACTGGGCNGACGCGTTGTCCGAACCGAGGAGCGCCGAGTAGAGTGCGTTGCGAATGGAAATACGGTCACCTGGATACAGTNNCATCGGATTTGAACCTGCGACATGGAAAACCGACGGCGGCACTACCAGGATCGTACCCAGATCGGTCTCCGTCGCCCTGGCCCAATCCAGGACCACCATGGCGGTCGCCACCTTGGTGAGACTGGCCACCTGCTTCCTCTCCTCCGCCCCCTGCGACAAAAGNATACGCCCGGAATTCGCCTCCACCACGAGGAAAGATTCCCCNGCCCGGGAGGGNAGCAGGCTGAGAACGAGAAAGATGGGCGCGAGGAAACGGGGAATAAAACGATCTGACACGAGGAAGAATTCTCTGAATTCACGGAAAATATAGCCTCTCCGNCCTCGCTCCGACAACTCTCAATNCCTGCCCGGTGGAGACTTCGGCCATTTCACTTGCGGAGAATTGGCGGCCCGGTTAGCTTTCCCAAGACACGGTTATCTTCGATGCGCATGCTAGGCAATCGATTCCCGGACGNGTGTCCTACCGGCACCGCCCAGACACCGGATGGGAACNCCGACAGTGCNGCCCACCCCCCCCGGGCAGTAGCCAATCCCTTGGGCCATCAGGCCCCCTTTGCGAGAACGCCAACAAAAACGTGCCAAGCAGGCGGATTTCTTCCTCAACTCAACCGAACTCAGGGACAGCTACCNAACTGAATGACACTACTACTGTCAGCGCTGCTTCCCCTCCGCGAGTGTCTTGAGAGTCCGCACCACGACATCGATGCGCCGGTCGCGTTCCCGCGCGAACCTGAACCGAAACAAACCACATGTCCGATTCTTCGAGCCAATCGCGGCGCTCGGACTCCGGAGGAGACTCCGGAGATCGCCGTAACAGAAATCGTAACCGAAACCGNAANCGAAACCGCAATCGCAACCGGAACCGTTCCCGCNGGAGTGGAGATGGTGNCGGTCACGGCCAGCAATCAAGGGGCCGGCGCTCCGGTGGAAGACGCCCCCGGCGCGAACCGAAACCGGTTCCGCTGACCTGGTGGCAGAAAATCCTGAAGGCTATCGGCCTCTACAAGGATCCCGTCCGTCCACCGCGCAAACGCAAAAGCGCTCCCGAGGCGGAGTCTCGNCAGAAAAGCGCCCGCCAGGCGCCCAAGTCTGGAACACGCGTTGCAACGACGGCGGAAGGACGGAAGGATGCACCCGCTCCTCAGCCAGTGGATTCCACCCGCCTGTATCTTGGCAACCTCTCCTACGACGCTGCCGAGTACGAGCTCGAGGAGCTTTTCAAGGGTGTGGGCTCTGTCCGCAAGGTCGAGATNGTCTACAATCGCAATACCCACAAGTCGAAAGGCTACGGGTTCATTGAGATGGGCTCGATCGATGAGGCCAAGCGCGCGGTAGAAGTCCTGCACGACCAACCCTTCATGGGGCGCAACATGATCGTGAACTGCGCCAAATCCAAGGGGCCCGCCAGCTCCGACGACGAGTAGGGCCGGTTTACGTATTTCCCCATCCCCGTGGGTTCCGGCTCACGGGGATTTTTTTTCAGTCCGGCCCTGCCGCGAACACNCCAGACCTCCTCCTCGAAATTGAAGTCCTCCCCCACNGCTCTCTGCCTCTGTGGCCCAACCGCCTCAGGCAAGTCCTCGCATGCCCTCACCCTGGCGCGGGAACTCGGTGGTGAGATCGTCAATGCCGACGCCCTCCAGCTCTACCGGGGCCTCGAGATCATCACCGCCTCCCCCACCGCCGAGGAACGCGCCCTTGCTCCCCACCACCTTTACGGAATAGCTGATCCCGNAGAATCACTCGACGCAGCTGCCTACCGACAACTGGCCCTCCCCATCCTCGATGGGATTACGGCCCGGGGAAACCTNCCCATCCTGGTCGGAGGTTCGGGACTCTACCTGAAGTTCTTAACCCACGAACCCGCTGACCTTCCCTCGGCTGATCCCGACCTGCGCGCCAAACTTGAGAGCCTGACCCTCGAGGAACTGAACCGCCGCCTTGAGCAGGCCGACCCCGTGGAAGCCGGGAGGGTCGACCGCAAAAACCCCCGATACGTCCAGCGCGCGCTGGAAGTCTGCCTGCTCACCGGGCGACCGGTCTCCGCCCAGCGGTCCCAGTTCGAAAGCTGCCCAGGCTCCCTGCGCGGATTGCTTCTCGCCTGGGAGCCTGCTGCCCTGGAGGAGCGTATTCGCATTCGCACCACGCAGATGCTCGACCGGGGGGCGGCCGAACAGCTCGCTGCCCTGCCCGAACTCGGGCTCGCTGCGTCACGGGCAATCGGTATTCCCCAGTTGCAACGCCTTCTTTCAGGTGAAATCGATCGCCCGACGTGTGAGGAGGAAATCGTGATCGCCACCCGGCAATACGCCAAGCGCCAGCGGACGTGGTTCCGCCGGGAGAGCTGGCTTACCCTCGTGGACGGCCAGATCTCGCCAGCCGGGATCGTGACGGCGGCTCGGTCGCTTCTCGCCTCCTGACGACCGCTCCCAATTCTGCCAGGCGGCCCTCACCCATTTCCGAGCATAAGGAAGGGTTCGCATTGATTCATACCCGCGAACTCTGTCAACTCCACCCTGTTCCCAAGATCACGTCATGCCTGAGCTCCCCTCTTCCCATGTCTTCCCCACCGCCGAGGCGGCCTCCAAGGCCCTTGCTGCCGAAATTGGCGAACTCGTCTCCACGCGCGCTGCGGGAGGCCAGCCTGCCGTCCTCGGCCTCGCCACGGGCAGCACGCCCATCCGCCTGTATGCCGAACTCGTTCAACTCCATCGGGACGGGCTCTCCTTCGCCAATGTGACTACCTTCAACCTCGACGAATACCTCGGGCTGGATCGCGCGCATAACGAAAGTTACTGGCACTTCATGCACACTCACCTCTTCGATCACATAGATGTTCCCTCCGGCAACATCAACATCCCCGACGGGACCATTGCTGATGCTGACCTCGAGAACTACTGCGCGGAATATGAAAAGTCGATCATCCAGGCCGGCG
>PBLI01000046.1 GCA_002721695.1 Roseibacillus sp.
CGGGGACCATCACGACAATCACGCTCGACACTCCTCAACTGAGTCAGGTGTCCAACGACAACCAACCGACGCCGCACAAAAAGACCCCAGCCCCTTCCTGATGGCAATCCCCGAGGGATCCGCCGTTGGGGGCAACACGGGTCCGTCAAAAAGCCACGGTCGAAACCGTGGCTTGGCGGGAGCGGTCAGGACTACCCCCCGGGGTGGGGCCCTGCCTGATGCTCCGTGGTCCCTACTTGCCGTAGTCGATGGTCGGCAGTTCCTTGAACTCCGGCAGCGGGCGCAACGGCGGGGCCTTTGCTTCACCGGAACAGCATCCACAGGAAGTCAGAGCGATGGCGGTCACTGCTACTCCGGCGAGGGCGGTCAGTTGAATGAGCTTCTTCATCGTAAGTGCGTGCTAATGGGCAGCGCGGAACACTCGGGCGAGGGAACTCCCATCACAAGGCAAAAATCAAGCCCGCGGCCACAATTTTCGCAACGCTGGTCCCGCTGCCGGCGAATGCTTTCCCTCCGGAAACCATTCGCCCGCCCACCAAGGCGACGCGGGAAATCAGGCGCCACGAGGACCAAACCCGAATGGCAAGGCCATGAGGATGGCGGTTGTATTCCCCGTCCGAACCTCCTCCTCATCCGGGTCACCCGGGTCCCGCTGGAAGCGCAGGGCCCTGCCTGATGATCAGGGCTCCCTAAGCTCTACAGGCTACTTCGAAGGCGCAACATATCCCGGAGGGCTCGCGGTGGGACCGGGGTTCGAGCAGGAAGAGAAGGCCAGCGCACCAAAGGCCGCTGCCGCAATCGCGAGTAATTTGAAGAATTTCATGTCTTACTATTTTGGTTCCGAATTGATTGCGCAGGCGTGAAATCCCGGCTGCAAAAAGAATATCGTCCGCCCAATCAGCCGCAAGCGAGAAAGCGCTGTTCAGCTGCATCCCGGCTGCGCAGGTGGACCCCCTCCGACCCCCGGGCGACAATTTCAGCCCTCCCGCGCGATTGAGGCTAGACACGCAGGCCCTTTCGACTAACACCCAGCGCGCCATGTCCAGCTCAGCACATGTTGCCATCGCCGGTGCCACGGGTGCCGTCGGGCAAGAAATTATCAAGTGCCTCGAAGAGCGTGACTTCCCGGTGGGGAAGCTCACCCTCCTGGCCTCCGCCCGCTCCGCCGGACGAAAACTGCGCTTCAGGGATTCTGAAATCGAGGTCAGGGAGCTGACACAAGATTCCTTCAAGGGAGTCGATATCGCCCTCTTCAGTGCGGGAGGCAGCCTCTCGCTCGAATACGCTCCCTCCGCTGCATCGGCCGGGGCGGTCGTTGTCGACAACTCCTCCGCCTTCCGCATGGACCCCGAGGTGCCCCTCGTCGTTCCCGAGGTCAACCCCGAGGCCGCAGAGGCGAGGCCGAGAGGAATCATCGCCAATCCCAACTGTACGACCATCATCACCATGATGGGCCTCTACCCTTTGCACCGGAAATTCGGCCTGAAGTCTATCATAGCCTCCAGCTATCAGGCCGTTTCCGGGAGCGGACAGGCGGGAATCACGGAGCTGCGCAACCAGGTCAGCGCGCTCTCGGACGACCGGACCGACATCGAGAAACGCGTCTATCCCCACCAGATCGCCTTCAACGTCATTCCCCAGGTAGACCAATTTCTGGAAGGCGGCTACACGAGGGAAGAGCTCAAGATGCTCCATGAGGGGCGCAAGATTCTCGGCTTACCGGGGCTGAAGGTGACCTGCACCTGCGTGCGCGTCCCGGTCTACCGCTCACACTCGGTGTCGGTGACCGCCCAGTTCGAGAGCCCCGCCAGTGTAGCAGAGGCACGCTCCGCCTACCATGGCTACCCGGGCATCCGCGTAGTCGACGATCCCGGGAACGCACTCTACCCCACACCACTCGATACTACTGAAAAAGATGACTGCCTGGTTGGGCGCATCCGCGAGGACATGGTGCTCGAAAGTGCCCTTGCTCTCTGGATCGTCGGCGATCAGGTGAAAAAAGGAGCCGCCCTCAACGCGGTCCAGATCGCGGAATTACTCTAGCACGGAGGACTTGGAACACGGTTCCCCCCCTCGCATATTGCCCGGTCGGGCTGCCCGGGCAGCTCTCAACTTGAAAAATGGAGCCTGAGACTGGAAACTCCCATCGTCCGTGCCCGATCTGAAGACATATCTGAAAAGGCAGCAACGCATGATCGACGCCGCCCTGCGGAGATACCTCCCCCGGGAATCCGCCCGGCCTGCCACCGTACATCGCGCCATGCGCCACCCCGTCTTCGCCGGGGGAAAACGACTGCGCCCCATCCTCTGCCTGGCCGCGGCCGAGGCCTGTGGAGGCGAGTCCGCGGATGCGGTCGCCCCAGCCTGCGCCCTCGAACTGATCCACACCTACTCCCTGGTGCACGACGACCTGCCATGCATGGATAACGACGATCTCCGTCGCGGGCATCCCACCACCCACGTGGTCTTCGGGGACAACGTAGCGGTGCTCGCCGGAGACGGCCTCCTGACCGAGGCCTTCGCTATCATCGCGCAGGCTCCGGAGTGTCGCCGCTTCAAGACTCGCGACTACGTCACTGAACTAGCCTGGGCTTCGGACTCGCGGCGCCTCATCGGGGGGCAGATCCTCGATCTGGAGGGGGAGGGCCGGGATCTCACCAAGGCTCAGCTCGTACGTATTCACGAAGCTAAAACCGCGGCACTGCTGACCAGCTCGGTCCGCTTGGGTGGGATGGTTGCCAATACGACCCCGGAACGCCTTGAAGCTCTCTCCGAATTCGGCAAATCCCTCGGTCTCGCGTTCCAGGTTATTGACGATATCCTCGATGTCACCCAGTCCACCGAGCAGCTGGGCAAGACCGCAGGAAAGGACCAGGCGGTCTCCAAGGCCACCTATCCCGCCATTCTCGGACTTGAGAAAAGCAGGAAGGAGGCGCAGAGACTGACTCGCAGGGCGCTTAAGGCCCTGAAGCCGTTCGGCCGCAAGGCCGGGCGCCTCGATCAAATCGCCCACTACCTTCTCGACCGGGAATACTGAGCTCGGATTTTAAAACCGGAAAGTGGCGTTCGCCTTCAGGGTCAGGTCGGAGTGATCCAGGTCCAAGCCGCCATCCCGGGACGACAGGGCCTGGTTGAGAACAAGGTAGAGCGTAGAGCCCGGGCTGTATTCCCAGCGGATTCGCGAGTTAAAGCCCACCTCGTTGGAGAGGCTGTCGTATTGCGCAAGAAAGGACCACCCAAGATCCGGTGTCACGTTCCAGTTAACCCCCAGGCTCCCTACATGTGCTTCGAAGGACCCTCCCTCCAGCTCTACCAAGTTGTACTGATAGGTTCCGTTGATCCGGAAGTGCGCATTCGGATTCCACTCAACCTCGGCAGAGCACTGCCCACGCCAGCCATCGTAAAACTCCCCCACCCGCAGTCCCAGCTCTCCCCACACTGGCCTCGTGCTGGTGGTTTCAAACTCCAGTCCGGCCCTCGTCCACGAATACTCGCCGGCTGGCACGGTCACGTCTCCCAGTTCAAAGGGTTCACGCGGACGGTCGATCGCGTGTGAAACGCGCAAGCTCAATTCATCGGTGGTTCCGAATTCAACAATCAACGGCGCAACCCCGACCTGCGCGGAATCCAGCCCCCCGGACGTTCGGGTCGTCACCTTGGCATCTGCCCCAAACGACAGTTCGCGATACCAACCGGACCCTCCGGGACGATGTTTCCAGCGGATACTCCCGCTCCCGGACCGGATCCCCGTGCGTCGCACGAATCCAAGTGCCGGATCAAATCCCCGCCCGATCTCCGTGTAGCCAAGCGACCCTTCCCAGCGGTCATTCGGATAGGAAACCTGCCCTCCGAAGGCATAATCGGTGTTTTCCCCGCCAGACGCCACCTCTGCGTAATTCCCAAGAGCATAGAGATGCGCTTCCAGGAATTTGTCACCGAAGAGCTCATTGGTTCGATAAACAAAGTCCATCCCGCCCACGTAGTTGCCGAGATCGGAATCAGGGCTGCCACCCGTCGCGATGACTCCCAACCGCGATTGCGAGAAAACCTGCTTGGTCACGCGGGCCGCAACGACGTGCTGGTCATCCTGCCCGGGAGGACCATCCACCATCGCGTGGGTCACCCCGACATCGTAATCCCCCACACGTCCCGCCAGCTTGGCGGCCATGCGGATCGGCACAATCCGTCCGTCCGACAGGCCAATCCGCCGGCTAAAGTAGGGCAGCAGCGTGGGGCCTTTGCGCGGAGAGCTCGGGCCAAACCGGTAGATGCCACTATCCTCGAGAAAAAAGTCACGTTTCTCCGGAAAAAACAGGGGGAACCTTGTGAGGTTGACCACTCGCTGGTCGACTTCGGTTTCGGCAAAATCGGTGTTGTAACTCACCGTTGCCGAGAAGCCCGGGGTGAGGCGGTAGCGCAGGTCTCCACCTAAATCTCCTCCCAGCACATCGCTCGCGTCCTCACCGGTTTCATAGCGACCGACCGCGTAGGGAGAGAATTCCAGGCCAAGCCCCTGGCGCATGCCATGCAATCCGGTGATGTCACCAGCCTCGCTGGCATTGTGCGAACGGATCTCGTCTTTCCATCCCGTCCAGCGAATCGCTTCATTCTTCCGACGGATCCGCCGGGACATGTTGAATCCCCATACCGTGCCATCCGGGTCAAAACTTACGGTCTTGAAAGGAATGGCCATCTCAACGAACCAACCCTCATCCGTGATGCGGGCGTCCGACATCCAGATCCCATCCCATGAGAAATTACGGCCCGTATTGTTCGTGATCAGCGCATCAGACTGGGCACCGGTCGGATTGACGACAAAGACATAGCCGTTGCGCTGGTCGTGGAAGGTATCGAAGAAGAGATACACGAAGTCCGAGCCCGTGAAGACTCGATCGCGCCGCATGGTACGCGCCATCACCACTCCAGGTTCAGAGTCATAGCACCACACCGCGACATAGAGGTGGTCGCGGTCGTAGGCGATCGCAAACTCCGTCCGCTCAGTTGCCGGTGTCCCCCGGCCGGGATCATACTGCCGGAATCCACTCCCCTTCTCAGCTCGCCGCCAGGCATCCTCCCCAAGGCGGCCATCAACCTTGATGCGTTCCCCGGGCGCAAGGCGCAGCGCAGCAATGCTGGGTTTTTTGTCCGCCTGCAAGCAGACGGTTGTTCCCAGCCAAGCGCAAGCTGCCAGAGCTGTATGGACGTTCCTCATGGTTTCGCACACGAAAACGCACTGTGTGTGCTGCCCGGGTGCCGGGCGAGACCTCACTCCAGTCCGCCCCACGCCGTCAAGGCCCACCCTGAATTCCCTGCCAATGACCAACGAGGCGAGGGCCCTCCATCTGGCCTCCGAGACTCGATCCCTCCTCACCTCGCAACCGCTTACCCCCTTCCGCACTGTCCCCTACCCGCTCCGCAAGGCTTGGCGCGACCATTTTAATCATCTCATCTTGAGTGATTTATATCAAATCAAGCCCGCCTCCGGTTAGAACTGGAAGAAACAGCAGGCCCTGGCGCCCCACGCCCCGGGCAGACACAGTGCTCTCCCCTCCCGGTCAAACTCCCGAATCTCAAATCTCTACTGCCGCGCGTAACCCTCGGCCATCTTCCCGGCCAGCTCTGGGTTCACCGGTCCATCGTGTACGAGCAACCGGTAACGCAGGCTGAAGGGCTGGTTCGCCGGGAGCTTCACTTGCTGTGGCGCCACGATACATGGGTTGAGCATCGCAATGGGCAGGAGGTTGTGCCACGAGGTCTCCGGGTTGTCGCTGTGATCGATCACCGTTACTCCGGCCTCCCTCCCATCCTCCAGGACGAAGCTGTAGTCATACCAGGGCCGGGACGGCCACCCGGTCTCGGGCTTCAGATAGTGCGGGGCCGCGAGCCCTACCTTGCCCCCGGGATCCGAATAGCTTCCCTTGCTTTTACGCGACTTTACGTTGAACCCGCTGAAGGCAGCCCGCCCAAGAACGAGGTCGTAGTCCGGGATGAGCTCGAAGTGCAGGTCCATGACATAGGCCTCCCCTTCCCGGGCTACCCCCACGGAAAGCTCCTCGGTGAGCATCCGGGTCTTCCCGGCCATCCATGAATTGTTTATCGCGAGAGCCGCCCCGGAGGAATTTGCGCGGACCAGGGTGACCTTGTCATTCCTGATCACCCGCCCCTCGGTAGGAGCAAACTTCCCCCAGCCCCAGAAGTCTCCCGCCCTGGCCTCGTCGTCTGCCAGCATGCTGTACCAGGCCAGGAAGATCCCACGGTGATGTGGGTGGTCATCCGGTGCGAAATCGACAACCCGGGTCCCCCCGGGTGTCATTACCGGATAAAAGCAACACGTGCTGTTCGCCGTAAGCCTGCTCCCCTCCGGCTTGCTGGTCATGTATTGAAATACCGTTCTCCCATCCGGGGCCTTCAGGACGTGACCAACTTCGCTCTGACCGAGTGAATAGGATTTTCTTCCACCAGCTGCCAGCAGACCCGGTGTGAGAACCCCTAGCAAAAGGGCCACAAGCACATTGGCTTTCATGCAATCACGGTGTCGTCCCCACTCCTCTACGCCAAGCCCGTTCTCAGGGAACCACTTCAAGCCGGATGGATGATGTCGGGCGCCCGCATCCCCGCCTCATACGGTTTCCTCCTCGAATTCTCCACCCGGCATTTTCCGTATGAAAAGGCCCCTTGGGCGGGTGAAGAGCTCACAATAATCGGAATAAACCTGTCCCCGGCAGACATCCCGACCTAGGATTCTTCGCCATGAGAAAGCTCATTACAACCTTCGGAGTCCTCGCCGCCTTGAGCTGCCTGCCCGCCACTGCCCAGAAAGAAAAGAGCACGGGCGACAAAAAGAAAACACCCGCCACCAAGGACGCCACCAAGGACGCCACCAAGGACGCCACCAAGGACGCCACNAAGNNCGCCGACCAAGATCGCCGACACCGGTGGCCTTGAAACGAAAATGATCGGCTACTGGGCTCCCGATCCAGAGGCCATGATGAAGGAGGTTGAGAAGGAACTCGGGGAGGCCGCAGCCCAGGCCATGCCTCTCATCCAGGCCATGCTTGCGAACATGGCCGTGGAAGTTTCCAAGGGGGAAGTCTCTGTCCACGTGATGGGGCAGAAGGAAACCACCACCTACGTTGTTAAGAAGACCGACAAGGACTCCAACAAGATCACGATGCAGGTCACTGACGAAAAAGGAGAGTCCCGTCCGGGCGTCGCCACCATCAACATCAATGGCAAGGTAAAGACGCTCACCCTCGAGACAGAGGGAGAAAAAATCGTCCTCAACAGCATCACCGCCTCTGAGTTCGAGAGGCGCAAGAAGGCCGCCGCGCAACCTCCAGCCATCCCCGGTCTCGAGTAGTCTCGCCCCCAGCAAATGCGGCGGACTGGCCTTCCCCTTTCAGCGGAAGCACCTGTCGGCGGGGCTGACCCCACCGGGGCTTCCTGCCGCGGACAAGCACAAGCGATGCCCACCGCTAATTCTTTTCGCCGAGGCAGATCAGCTTCTCCCTGCGAACATCGTTTTCAAATACGGCCACCCGGGCATACACCTGTCCCCCGCAGTAGGCCGGAGTGGCGAACACCTGCTCACCCAGCTGGGTTTTGTGCACCACTTCAAACCCGGCTGGGTCTGCCTTGAATTCAAAGTAGTTGCCATTCTCATTGATAACGTGAATTCGGTCGCCAACGAGGACGGGAGAACTGGAGAAAGTACCCCCGAGCAGGCCCTTCCATTTGCGTTCGCCCGTCTTGCAATCCCAGCACATCGCAGCACCACCATCCATCACGGCGAAAAGATGGCCCTTGGTCACCAGCATGGAGGGAACATACACCCGGCTGATGTTACGCCACGTGACCTTACCGGTTCCGTCGCTTTCCACCGCGTGCACGTGATTCTTCGGCCAACCCCCGCTGATGAAGACCCGCTCTCCGTCTGTCACGGATGAGGTGACTGTCTCCTGGGTGGACCCTTGCGTTTCCCAGAGCACATCCCCAGTAAGGGGGTCGATACTCATCACCTTTTCACAACCCGAGAGCACAAGCTGATCCCGGCCCCCGAGATGATGAACGATCGGTGAGGTGTAATTCGGAATCCGGGGACGGTCCACCCTCCAGACCACGTTCCCACTACCACGATCCAGTCCGAAGATCGCACCTGCTTTCTTGTTGTCGGCACACACGAGGAGAAGGGACTTGTAGACCATGGGCGAGGCCCCGTAGCCCTGATGCACCACGTAGTCCGTCAAGCGCGTCGTCCAGATTATCTCCCCTTCAAGGCTCACTGCCGTGGTGTGAGCCGCTCCTTTATTTACAAACGAGACATAGAGCCGCTCCCCATCGAAGGCCGGCGAATTCGAAGCATGCGTGGCCTTCCGGTTGATTCTCGGCGCAAAACTTCCGCTGTGGATGACCCTGCTCCATGCCAGAACGCCCGTCCTGCGTTCATAGGCCAGGAGCGACTGGGTCTTCTTCTTCTCATCGGCTGTCACAAGGTAAACCCGGGCCCCCACCACGATCGGCGAACCATGCCCCCGGCCCGGAACCGACGTTTCCCAAAGCGTGTGCTTGGCGGGGTCCAGGGAGGCCGGAATCTTCTGGGTGGGATCGGCGTGACCATTACGATCCGGCCCCCGCCAGCACGGCCAGTCTCCCTTCTTTCCGGCTGGCGGAGCCGCGTGCACCGGAAAAATGCTGCAGAGAAGGAAAACGGAGCAAAGAAGCAGGCAAGACGGGCTCATGGTCCGGAAATCTGCCTCGGATCGAAATTCGATGCTAGCAAAACGATACTCCCATCGCCCTGCCCGCTGGCTGCTGCCCCTCAGGATTTAACTGGCCGGAGCCTCTCCGTGGCTTCTAACCTCCCCGCAGCCATGAAGAACGTTCTCCGGGCCGTTGGCTCAACAATCGCCGCGCTGGGCATCGCCCTGGTGGTCGTGAGCTGTGAAGGCAGGGACGAACCCGCTGACACCGGTGCCGGGGCTTCAAGCGGCGACGGCACAGGCAGCGGCAAAGTTTCCGGTAACCAGAACTCCCCTCCTGGAAACCTTGAGGAGCAGGTCGTCGGATACTGGGCTCCCAATGCCGATGCCATGAAACAACGCCTGGAAGATGAACTGAAGGGCAACCCCGGAGAACTGGCTGCCGCCAAGGCCATGATCGATCCCAGGCTCTCGGCCATGGCTCTCCAGATTCCCGCAAAGGGCCAAGTCGTCATTCATGAAATCATGGGCGCTCCCCAGCCCAGCACCTATACCGTCAAGTCAATCGACCTGCCCGGCAGGACTCTCGAGATCGCGGTTACCAACAAGGGCAAAGTGCAGGACGGAACCATCACGATTGACGGCAACCAGCTCACGCTCTCCAAGGGTGAGGACACCCTCATACTTGATCGTATTGACGAAGCTGCTTTCAGAAAGCGCCAGCAACCCTCCACCACCGCACCCGCCATCCCGGGAATTTCCAGCACGCCCGACAGCGGAGCCACGGAGCCTCCTGAACCGGCTCCCGGAACCTAGGGCCCACCCCGGGCATACCGACCCCGGCTGTTCCGTGAAACCCGGAAGCGGGGCCTCTCTCCGGCGCTGCTTTTTGATTTCTTCCGGACCCATTTGGAGCATCTTATGCTCCAGATGAACACGCGGCGCTACATCCTGGCCGGGCTCCTCACGATCATTCCCCTCTGGGTGACCTGGCTCGTCCTGCGCTTCCTGTTCAACCTCCTCGCCGAGGCGGGCGCTCCCGCCATTCAGTGGCTGGCGGCCAAGGAAGGATGGCCCGGGCAGATCAAGGCCATTCTCGAGAGCACCGTCTTCACAAACATTTTCGCAATTATCCTGGTAGTCGCCGTGCTCTACATCATCGGGCGGCTCACCACGGTCGTCGTGGGTCGCCGCATCCTCGCCTTCTTCGAAGCCATCCTGGACAAGATCCCCATCGTCAACAGCGTCTACGGAGCGGTGAAGAAACTTGTCACCGTCCTGCAGGAACAGCCGGGGAGCGGCCTGCGCCGGGTAGTCCTTATCGACTTCCCGTCACCGGAGATGAAAACAGTTGGCCTCGTGACCCGGGTTCTCACCGATTCCAGCTCCGGCCGTGAGCTCGCCGCAGTCTACGTTCCCACCACTCCGAACCCCACCTCCGGCTACCTCGAAATTGTTCCACTCGACCAGGTAACATCAACCGATTGGACTCTCGACGAGGCCATGGCCTTCATCATGTCCGGCGGTGCCGTGGCCCCGGACAACATGCACTACGACCAGCCTGCACCCCAGTCGCAGGAGCCTGAAGGACCATGAAGGGGAACATTTTCCGCCCTTCCGGTAGCAAACACCTGTTTCTCCCCATCCCGGGTCTTGCAGCAGTTGTGTAATTTTGCTTAAATACTCAGGCGCCCTGATTACCTCAGGCCAACCGGTCCCCCCGCCGGATGCCTGCCGCCCCCGGCGGCCTGATGTGCACTGGCGGGAAACCGGCCACCAACACCTCCCCGAGAGATGTCTCCCAGAGTTACCCACCCGCAGGCTTCGGTGAAGCTCTCGCAGGGGCTTGGCATCGGTTACCGGTCCCTCCTTGCCGAAGTCACCGAGGACATTCCCCTCGCAAACGGAACCCACTACCTTCTAGCCCGGAACGGACGTGGGAAAACCACGCTGCTCAAGACCATTGCCGGTCTTATCAAAAAAGTTTCCGGGAGCTTTGAAACCGAGGGTCGCTGCCAGTTTATCGGCGATGAACTCTTCTTTGACCGTGAGCTGAAATCCCAATCCATTTTCAAGGCGCTTATCCCCGCCGGCCGACGCGAGGCGGCCTTCCATCTTGCCGACCAGCTTGAGCTGGATGTCCGGAAGGAGTTCGGAAAACTCTCCTTTGGGAATCGCAAGAAAGTTGGCCTCGTGGTGGCTGAATTCCGTCTTCGCGACCAGGAACCGAATCTTCTCTTCTACGACGAACCCTTCACCGGGCTGGACACCCCTGCCCGGGAGGCTATCCGCGAGCGCTGGGAGGCCACCACGGACCGGGCCCTCCGCATCATCTCCTGTCACCCGGACTTCGACTCCATGTCCATGCCGAGCGCCCTGCTCATCAGCGACGGAAAAATTCTCCTTGGCGGAAACGGCAACCTTACCTGGGCCGACTTCAAGGATCGCCTCAACTGAAACCTGCCCGGACCTGCCATGGATCTCTTCAAGCTGACCGTCTCTACCCTCCTGGCACGTAAGATGTGGGTCGTGGCAATGTTCGCCGCCATCATCACGCCCCTCATTTTCCCGCTTTTCACCCCTCACGAGACCAACACCATGCTTTTGGAGCCAGCTCGCGCCCAGGCTGCATGGACCTGCACCTGGTTTATCGGGGTCCTCTGGACCCTCTCGCAAGCCGCCCGCTTCGGAGACAGCAATTCGCGCACCGGAGTGGGGGCCTACTTCCGGGCCCAGGGAGTGGGCTCCCTGCGCCAGATCTTCGGAATCTGGAGCGCTATCATGGTTTTTCTTCTCCCCATCGTAGTGATCGCGGTAGCCACCTGCCTGCTCTTCGCCATGCCTTCTGATACGCAGGAGGGCACCATGTGGGTCTGGACCAATCTCCAGTTTGCGGCCCTCTTCCTGCTTACCATCGGGCCGCTTGCCCTCCTCGGGGTGGGTCTCGCAAGCCGCTTTGGAACCCTGATCGGATACCTCCTCCCCGCCGGACTGTGCCTCTACGGGCTCTACGGGGTCACCAAGCTCGGCATGATGATTCGTCTGCGAGACGACAACAAGCTGGTGGAGTGGGTCTACTCTGTTTCGCCGCACTATCACCTCGCGGACCTTACTCCACGCCTGATCTTCAAGATGGGACACATCCCCTGGCCCGAGTTCGCCCTCTTTGTGTGCTACTTCACTGCCATCACCGTCGTGCTGGGCAGTTCCGCCACCCTGTTGTTCCGGACCGACCCCCTTCGCAACTGACCGGATCAGCCATGCAAACCCCCAAGGTCATTCGTCTGCAAATCCTCCTCTTGGCCCTCGGCCTGACCGGGTGGGCACTACAGGGCCACTGGTTCCACAAGGGTGAGAAATTCGCGAAAGAGCACAACCCGCTTCATCTGAACCGAAGCCCCTTTGGCCGCACAATCGCCCTCGCCATGCGTGGCCCTGTCGACGTTTACTGGCATCGTGGGGAACCACACAGTCATGACGGGCACGAACACAGCCACGGGGGACACAGTCACAGCCACGAGGGACACAGTCACAGCCACGGGGGACACAGTCACAGCTACGGGGAACACAGTCACAGCCACGGGGAACACGGCCACAGCCACGGGGGACACGGGATTGCTATCGCTCCCGGTGAGGATAGCGAACTCGACTACCTCGCTAGCCTGTTGGAGCAGGACGAGGAAGCCACCCCCGGACAGGATTATCACGGCAGGCCGNACCCCGCAGAAAGCGACGACCCCGGCCCGACCCAACCGGAGGCCGCCGCAGGTAAATCCAAGGGCTTGCGCCCCTATCTCCTCGACAAGATCCAGGAGATGCAGACCTCCTACAATTCNAGGACCAACCGAAACTCGGAGTCTCCCCGCCACAAGGCCTACATCATGGGTGAAGTGGAAAAGAAACTCGCGACCGGTTACGAACTGGATCCGAGTAATCTTGGGGCTTACGGAGCCTACTTCCTTTTCAAGAGCGAAGCACTTGCCCGGGTGGAAGGTCGCGAGGGAGAACAGGAACTCATCCTTGCGCGGCGNCGCGAAGCACACGTCCTTGCCCACGAGACCCTGCAATACTGCTGGGAACTGCCGGGCGAGCCCCCTGCCATGATCACCGGGGCCTCCGCCACCCAGGACTGCCTNCAAATGCTGGCCGAACACCCGGAACCNGACGTGAAACTCGCCCAGCAATACCTCCGAAGGCTCGACATGTTCCTCAGGCAGTACGAAGTCCTCAGGGAAGCCATGGTGGCCAACAAGACGTGGGAGAACTTTCCCTCTCCCCGCCGGGTTGAGATGGAAAAAGCCTACTCCCTGGTCAAGGGGCTCCAGAAAGCCAATCTCCAGTTCTGGAGAGGCGAGCTCTCCACGAACACCACGTCCGGAAAGGAACCGCCGGCCTCGGGCAGCTAGTCACCCGCATTCCCGGCCCCGGGATCACAGGAGAGCCCGGGCGGACGGTCTCCNCCAAGGCCAAGGAGACCTGCTTGGGGCCCCGATTGCCCTGCTGGCTCGTGCAGGCCGGTCTCCAAGGACAGTCCCATGCCGCACTATCGACAATCCTTCCTCTGGCGNCCAGTCTCCCTGCGTGCTGAACCTTATCGATGCCGCCGACCAGCTTCGCAAGGCCCTGCAGCCGCTCAGCTTCTCCGTTCCCGTCACGCATACCTACAATCCCCTCGATTACGCCTGGGAACGCCACTGCGACTATCTGGAGCGCTTCGGAAGAGGCCCCAAGCGCGTGCTCATGCTTGGAATGAATCCCGGCCCCTTCGGGATGGCTCAAACCGGCGTTCCCTTCGGGGAAATCGCCGCCGTGCGTGACTGGATGGGGATCTCAGGCCCGGTGGGCAAACCAGACCCCGAACACCCCAGGCGCCCCATCACGGGTTTCGACTGTGAGCGCTCGGAAGTCAGCGGGCGGCGCCTCTGGGGACTGTTCGCGCAACGCTTCCCCCGGGCGGAGGACTTCTTCAAAANCTACTTTGTGGCAAACTTCTGCCCGCTGGTCTGGATGAAGGCCACGGGGGCCAATCTCACTCCCGACAAGATCCCCGCGGAATCCATGGCTCCAGTGAACGAGGCCTGCCGGCAGCACCTGTGCTCGGTAGTCAAAGCTCTTGACCCCCAGTTCCTCATCGGAGTGGGTGCCTACGCCCAGAAACAACTTGCCAGCGCAGCCGACGAGCTCGGGTGCACGGCTACTCTGGGCAGGATCCTCCATCCAAGCCCGGCCTCGCCCGCCGCCAACCGCGACTGGGCCGGGACCGCCACCCGGCAACTCGAGGAGCAGGGGATCTGGTGACAACGCGGTCTCACCGCAACAGGTTCCAGGCGCTTACCAGCGCCTTGAGACCCGCCATCTCGATCGACGGGTCGACCCCCGCACCCCAGAAAATACGCCCGTCATCGTGCTTCAGTTGCACATAGGCTGCGGCATCGGAGCTGGAACCATCCCGCAAAGCGTGGGAGCGATAATCGGTGAGGACGAAGTCCTTGTGGCCATTCTCNTCGAGGGCCATCACGAAGGCGTTGATCGGCCCGTTTCCCGTACCCTCAATCCGTTTCTTGTCCCCATGGAGCAGGATGTCGGCNCGGCAGCGTACNGAGCCTCGTTCTCCTTTGTGGGGATCAAGCTCATAGTCGACGACGTGTAGTGGGTTGCTCACATTGACGAAGTAGTCGAGGAAGGCCTCCTTCACCTCGCCTGGATCGAGCTCGCGTCCCAGTTTGTCCGCCAAGTCGTAAATCTGCTTGCCCACCTGGGGATGCATCGTCTTGGGGAGGTCGAGCCCATGCTCACGGTCGAGAATGTAGGCCACNCCTCCTTTTCCTGACTGCGAGTTGATGCGGATGATGGCCTCGTAGCTCCGTCCGATGTCTTCGGGGTCGATGGTCAGATAGGGCACTCCCCACTTGACCGCCTCNCCCTCTTTCTCCGCGAGTTCCTGTCGGCGCCGGTCAAAGCCCTTCTTGATGGCATCCTGGTGGCTGCCCGAAAAGGCAGTNAAGACCAGCTCACCAGCATAGGGCTGGCGCTCGGGAACCACCATACGGGTGGTCCGCTCGTAGACCTCGCGGATCCGTGGCAGATCGGTGAAATCCAGTCCCGTCTCAATTCCGTGGCTGTTCATGTTCAATGCCACGACCACGATATCCAGGTTTCCGGTACGCTCCCCGTTGCCGAAGAGCGTCCCCTCCACCCGGTCTGCCCCGGCAAGAAGACCAAGCTCAGTGGCCGCGATCCCCGTGCCCCGGTCGTTGTGGGTGTGCAGCGAGATGTGCACCCTGTCGCGATTCCGCACGTTCCGGCAAAACCACTCAATCTGGTCCGCGTGAATGTTGGGCGTGGTCCATTCGACGGTGGCGGGCAGGTTCAGGATCACCGGCTTCTCGGCGGTCGGCTCCCACGCGTCCATGACGGACTCGCAGACATCGAGGGCAAAATCCAGCTCNGTATCCGAGAACGACTCGGGCGAATATTCGAGGTCAATGTTTGTCCCCGGGACGGTCGGGATGAGTTCCTTCACAAGCCGGGCACCCTCCACCGCGATCTTCTTGATATCCTCCCGNCTGGCATCGCCAAAGGTGATGCGACGCTGCAGGGGCGAGGTGGAGTTGTACATGTGGACAATTGCGTTCCCAACCCCCTCAAGGGCTTCGAACGTTCTCCTGATCAGGTGCTCGCGCGCCTGCACGAGCACCTGCACCTGAACGTCATCGGGAACGAGCCCGTCCTCAACCAGCCTGCGGAGGAAATTGAATTCCGTCTCGGAGGCAGAGGGAAATCCGACCTCGATTTGTTTGAACCCCACTCCTACGAGGAGCTCGAACATCTCCAGCTTCTCTTCCACGCTCATGGGAACAGGCAGGGCCTGGTTGCCGTCGCGAAGATCAACCGAGCACCAGATCGGCGCCTCCGTGATCGTACGGTCCGGCCACTGCCGATCCGTCAGGCCCACCTCTGGAAAAGGCTGGTACTTGCGGATGTTCCGGGTTTTCATAGGTTGGTTCGGCTGGTTGGTGTGGACTCTTGTTAGAGCATTGGCAAGCGCATTGGGCACAGTCCGTCCCGAAACCCGGGAGTCAGAAGTTGGACCAATACCTAAATACCCGGACTAGCGTCCGAGTCGCAGCACAGGAAGAAGGCGTGCCATGGTCCACTTGTTCATCGCGGGAGAACTCGCACGAAGACAGTGTCCTGTCCACCAAAAACCTGCCCCCGGGGGCACCTGCCGCCTTGCCGAACGCCCCGGCTTACCGTTGCGTAGGGCCATCGAGCAGAAACTCCAAGCCCGGCACCGAGCCTCGTCCCTGATCAAGGGGCTCAACCGCGCCCTCGTCGCGTTCTCTGGCGGGGTTGACAGCACCCTCATCCTGCGGTTGGCCCACGAGGAACTCGGATCCAATGCTGTTGCGGTCACCGCGGTTTCTCCGAGCCTGGCCCGCAGCGACCTCGCCGCAGCCCAGGACATTGCCCGTGAGATCGGGGTCGCTCATGAGCTCCTCGAAAGCACTGAGACCGAGGACCCCCGCTACCGCCGCAATGACCCGCAGCGCTGCTACTTCTGCAAGACCAACGTTTACCAGGCCATCATCGACTTCGCCGGACAGGAAGGATTCACCTGGATTCTCGACGGGACGAATGCCGATGACCTTGGGGACCACCGTCCGGGTTTACGGGCAGCCCGCGAGCACGGCGTCCGCAGCCCTCTCCAGGAAGCGGGAATCGGGAAAGAGGAGACCCGTGCATGGGCCCGGGAGCTTGGCTTGTCCAACTGGGACCGCCCCGCCAATGCCTGTCTCTCCTCACGCGTTCCATACGGGTCGGAAGTCACTCCCGCGAAACTGGCCCAGATCGAACAGGCGGAGGCGGCCCTGCGCGAACTCGGCTTCAAGGAGCTCCGCGTCCGCCACCATGACCAGGTAGCCCGCATCGAGGTCACCAGGGACCAGCTCCCCCGTGCCATTGAACAGGGTGACCTCATTACGAAGGCCATGCGCCAAGCGGGATTCTCCTACGCGACGGTCGACCTCGCGGGCTTCCGCTCCGGCAGCATGAACGACGTCCTCAGAAAACGATGAGCCCGGAGCGACTCCAGCAGCTACTAGAGCGGGTCGCAGCCGGCGATCTCTCTGCCAGTGATGCGGTTGAGCAATTGCGGGAACTTCCCTTCACCGAACTCTCCCACACGACCCTCGATACCCATCGCGAATTGCGTCAGGGAGCTCCCGAAACCGTGTATGGAGCGGGCAAGAGTGCTGAGCAACTGGTCGAAATCCTCGATGAGCTCTTCCAGACTCACCAACGTGCTCTCGCCACCCGCGTCAATCGACGCAAGGCCCGCCATGTGCTGGATGCCCTCCCGGAGGCCCGCTACAACAACCTCTCGCGCCTTCTCACCCTCGGCCAACGGCCGGAGGCCCCGGCGCGGCCCTACGCCGTGGTGGCCTGTGCCGGAACTTCCGATCTTCCCGTCGCTGAGGAAGCCTCGCAGACCCTTGAGTTTCTCGGCCACCGGGTCGAGCGGCTTACCGACGTGGGGGTTGCGGGCATCCACCGCCTTTTCAGCAAAATCGAAAAACTTCGTGGCGCCCGGGTGATTCTGAGTGTCGCCGGGATGGAGGGTGCCCTCACCAGCGTGATCGGGGGACTGGTCTCAGCCCCGGTCATCGGGGTTCCCACCAATGTCGGCTATGGTGTCTCCCGGGCAGGGGAAACCGCCTTGCACGCCATGTTGTCCTCCTGCGCCTCCGGAGTTGCAGTGGTCAATATCGACAACGGGTTCGGGGCAGCCATGGTTGCCCACACCATTCTGCGGGACACCGGTTCCTGATCCGCGGCCTTGCAGCCCGGCCTGCCGCCCCAGCGCTCCCGGCGAAGAAAGTNAGCACCCCGGGCCGGGAGCCCTTTCCGTGGAGCCGGGGTAAGATTTATGTCGTCCCTCGCACGTTGGGGCTTTCCTCGCCTGACTTTCATGCTTCCAATCCTTTCCATGCGCACGGCCTACTTTGACTGTATCGCGGGAGCCAGCGGTGACATGATGCTGGGAGCCCTCGTGGATGCCGGGCTCCCGGCCGCCGACCTGGAGGCGGANCTCGCCAAACTTCANCTCAAGGACTTCCACCTTCACATCAAGCGCGTGTCGAAGAATGCCTTCAGCGCGGTAAAGGTNGACGTCCACGTTCACGATGATACTCCCGAGCGGCACCTCGCCGATATCCGCAGGGTGGTGGAGGACAGCGCCCTTTCGGACCCCGTGAAGGAAACGGCCATCCGCATCTTCACCCGTATCTGCGAGGCCGAAGCTGCCATCCATGACTCCACCGTGGACAAGGTGCACCTCCACGAGGTGGGAGGCGTTGATGCNATCGTTGACGTATGTGGTGCCCTCGCCGGACTGGAAGCGCTGGGTATAGAGCAGGTCCGGGTCTCTCCCTTCCCGCTGGGCCGTGGCTTCGTGACCGGCGCTCACGGCCAGATCCCCCTTCCCGCCCCCGCCGCCCTCTCGCTCATGAAGGGATGCCCGGTCGCCGGATCCTCCATCGATGCAGAGCTCGTCACTCCTACAGGGGCAGCCGTGCTCTCCGAGGTGGCTGGCGGTTTTGGCCCCATCCCTCCCATGACTCTGGAATCCATCGGCTATGGTGCAGGCAACAACGACCTCGAGATCCCCAATGTCCTGCGCCTCATCGTCGGGGAATCGGCAGGAACCTCCGGCCTTCTCACCGAGACTCTCGTGCAACTCGAAACCAACCTCGATGATGAATCCCCGGAACTCGTGGCCCATCTGGCGGGCAGGCTCATGGAGGCCGGGGCCCTCGACGTCTCCGTCGTGCCCGCACAAATGAAAAAGGGCCGGCCNGGTGTCCTCCTGCAGGTGCTCTCCAAGCCTCCGCATGCCGACTCNCTCGCCCATCTCCTTTTCCATGAAAGCTCCACGCTCGGAGTTCGCCGCCGGGAAGTACAACGNGACTCCCTTCCCAGGCGCAGTGANGCGGTGGATACCAAGTACGGAAGGATCCGGGTCAAGATCGCGACCCTTCCCGGTGGGCAGTCGCGCGTGACCCCGGAGTATGAAGACTGCCGGCAGGCCGCCGAGGACCATGGAACTCCCCTCCGGGAAATATACCATCATGTCGAACACGAGGCGGCCCACGCCCTGCACCTCCCCCATTCCCACGCGCCCGGGCATTCCCACTCCTCCAGCCACGGACATGCTCACGATCACGGGCATTCCCACCCAACGGGTAAAGAGGACCCCGAATGAGACCCACGGACGGGATGCAAACCCGGCAAGGCCCACAGGCCCCCCATTCCGCNTGCAGAAGAGGATTTCTTCTGCCCCCTCCCTGCCATTTTCCCGTTTCCCCCCTCCGACACGGGTGTAACATGGGTCCGTGCTTCAAATTGTCTTCAACGAGATCAGCGCGGCCGAGATCTCCCAGCTCGACACGCTGGAGCAGCTTGCACTTCTTGATGAGTTCAAGGTCTNNGAGGAAGACCTCGCCCACCTCGGGGACGAACGCTTCGGCAGGATCGAACGGGATGGCAGGATCCTCTATCGGTTCCGTTCGCAGGACTGGCGCTTCTACTTCGAGGTTCTGGAGGACCACGTGAAAGTCCACCGGGTGCTGCACAAGAACAGCTTCCAGGATTTCCTCTTCCGATCCAAGCTGCCTTTCAGTCGAGAGGACGAGGAACTGGCACAATCAAAGCAATTCTGGCGCCTCATTGAAGAGGGTCGCAACGCTCAGGCAAACTGAAGAGTGCCACCTCCGATCCCCCTGCTGGTCCCGCCCCGGACAGGAAACACCGCCCTTGGNCGCGCGACAGGCTCCGTCTCCAGNAAATCCTAGCTGGCTGGNGAATCGGACGGAGCGGGCTCTCCTTCCGCCTTTTCCTTGGCCGCATCCCCCTCGGGCTTGTCTTCCGCAGGCTTGGCCTTGGTCTTGACCTTCGGCTTGCTTTCTTCCCGATAGCGCAGGAGAGAGGCATATTCGGAAGGCAGGGCCTTGCCCCCGCCCAGAGATTTCGTCCAGAGATCACACATGGCCACCCCTTCCTGCAGGAGGAAATACCCGGGCGAGTTCACATCTTCGTCCTCAGTTCCCCAGAGCTGTATTGCAAGCCTGACTTCATCATTGGCCTTGATAATNCGCAGACAGGCCAGAGCCGCCGCCTGNGTGAGCTCTTCCGAGGCCGTGTANTCCGCTGTGAACGCTCCGTTGAAGGCGATCAGGGCGTCCGTGTCACGGCCCAGACCCTCGAGGGCAAGACCGTGGCAATATTTGATCTGGGCCACGTGCTCACCAATCCATTTCTTTTTTTCCAGTACTTCCGTGGCCAGCGAGTCCAGGCGGGCCCAGCTTTTCGTGCGCACCGCATCCCACACCGCATATACTTCCAGCTGGTCCCGCTGGTGCCCCCGCGCCAGAGAGCCGAACTGGTAGCGGTCGAGCAGCTTCTTGAGCGATTCCAGATCGAACATCTTCCGACAGGTCTCCAGCTCATAGAAGCCGGCCAACGTCCCGTAATTCCCCTTGAGGTTGTCGAGTTTGTCGTAGGCCTCCTTGCACTCGGCAAACTTCTCGCGTGCTCCCCGGTAGTCGCGGCTTTCGAAAAGCTGCACCGCATCCTTGAAAACGGCAGGCTCAAAGAAGTAGACCGACTTGACGGTTGAGCGCTTGATACGGTTCCGGTTCAGGCTCTGNGGGGTAGTCTTATACTCTATCTGCGTTGAACTGGCCGCGGTGATCCAGACCTTCATCATGTCGTCCTGCCCGTTGACGGGCTCGGTATAGACGATCAGGGCGAGGGCATCCGCTGCACTGAGCCTNGCAAGCGAGGCGATGACAAAAATGGTTCCGAGAATCAGCTTTTTCATGGTTCCAGTCAGTTGGTGGTTTTCGCTCCGTCCGGCTTACTTCTTTTTCTTCTCTTCCACGATCCTGGTCACCGAGCTGTCGTCCTCGTAGGTCTGCACGAGATCGGCTACTTCCTGCCAGAGTTCCTTCTCCTTGTCCTTCACTTTCGGGTTGTTCATCAGGTGCTTGGTAGACTCCCGATACTTGTANCCGATGTTGTAGGCCTGCTGGTGATCGTCCCCGGTGTTACGCTCCCATACGAGCTCCATAACGCGCTTCATGGCCGGGGCCGAAACCTCTAGCAGTCCCGTATAACCNGCCCAGGTATTGTTGTAGGCCAGGATTGCATCTTCCCGCAATCCNCGCTTGTCATACGACTGGGAGAGCATGAAGGACACCTTGCCCGAATATCGGCGATAGCCCTCGGTGGTGAGGTATTCCTTGGCCCGGGTGGTCACATCACCCCAGTCACCCTTTTCCTTCAAGATCTCGACAATCCGGAACAGGGCGCGCTCCTGCTGCTTCTTCTCCGGGGCATTCTTGAAGACGTGCTCAAGACTCTGCACGGCCTTCAGCTTCTCCGCCGGACTGGCGGACGTCCCAAGGATGTCGGCCAGGCCGAAGTTGGCGTTGAAGCGGTAGCTCTGGTCTTCCCGGCCCACCACTTCATTGTAGTAGTCCAACGCCGCCCGGGGTGTTCCGGTCTTCTCCCGCAGGTAGTCACCGAGACGGACGAGCACGTAGTTCGTGAGCTGCTTGGGCTGGAACTCGTTTTTCAGATCCCGGAAGAGCACTCCCACCATGGCCTCAGCGAGGCGCTTCTCGTCGGCATTCTCTTCCTTGTCGGCCTTCTTGCCCTTCTCTTCAAAGACGGTGATGAGGGCGATCCGCAGGAGGGCCTGCGCTTCCCGGTTTCCGGCGTCGATGCCCGGGAAACTGTAGTAGTGCTCCTTGAGCTCCTTCTCGCTGTGGTTCTCAAGGTAGGCGCGGGTATAGGAGTTGATCGCCTCCTCCAGGCCGAAGGCACCGGGAACAGAGGCCAGTTCAGCAATCACGGTCTGCAGGTTCTCNAGGGCCTCCTCCTCGCGGCCCACCACCGTGAGCGGGTGGACCCCGGCCACTGCCGTCTGCGCCTTGTATGGCGAGGCCGAGCCGTGATCCTTCCAGAATTCGTCATAGTATGGCACCGCGTCCTTCACACGCGGGTTCTCCTCCTTGCCACGCTTCTCCTGGCCCAGAAGGCCAACCAGATAGAAAAGCGACTCTCCCACCACGATGGTATTCTCGCGACGTTTGGCCAGCTCCATGGCCTTCTTGTAATACTGCTCGGCAGGATCCCATTCTTCCTGCGTTTGCAGGACGTTGCCCTTCAGGTTGAAGGCCATGTCCATGATATCACTGTTGGGGAACTCGCTTTCCAGTCGATTGAGTTTGACCAGAGAGGGATCCAGCTCGTCCTCCGCGAAATGGCAGTTGGCCCGGTCGTACAGGGCGAAGGGGAGGTAAATGTTCTTCCCGGGATCGGGATACTTGGAGAGGAAGTCATCGAGGAGTTCGGCCGCCTTGCCCCAGTATTGCAGGCGGGAGAGATTGGACGCCTGGAAGTAGAGGGACGCCATGCGGAACTGGCTCTTCTCATACATGTCCACATGCTCATCGAGAAACTTGCGGGCAAGGTCGTATTGACCGGTGTAGTAGTAGCTGCCGCCAAGAACGTGCAGGCAGATGTCGTGCTGCTTGGAAGGCGAGGCCAGCTTGGGCAGCATGATGGTGGCAACCTCGATGCACTTCTCGTATTCTCCCTCCATGAAGAGACTNGTCAGCATCATGCTGCGCACCGACTCCACGTGCTTGCTGTCCGGGTAGGTCTTGAGGAACAGGCTTCCATACTTCTCGGTCACCAGCACCTCCCCGATGATGGCGGAGGTCCGGACCAGGTTATAGAGGTACTCCTCCCGCTTCTTGGACTTGTTGTAGTAGAGCTCAAGCTGCTCATAGGCCGCAAATGCTCCACGGACATTCTTATGCTGCTCGTGAATGTAGGCCGTCGCGGCGGTGGCGATCACCTCGTGGGGATCCCCGGAGCGCCATTGTTCGTTGAGCTCTTCCAGGTCAGCCTCGAGCACTTCCTTGTGGATCTGCCGGTTGCTCTGGGGCGGATCCTGGAACTGGCGGTCAATGATGCCAATCTGCTCCAGNCGGGCCTTGATGTCATCGATGGATGACCTGGTGCTCGGGACGAGGGCGTAAAGCTCAAAGGCGGATCGCTCCATTTCCGCGGCCAACGCATCTGCCGCCAGCTTCATGAAGACCGGAGCAAACTTGTGCATCTTGAAGGGCTCGAGCTTGATGTCGGCACGGTTTTTCCCAAGGAAATCAACCAGCGCCTGCTCATTTGTCTTCTCGATGACCGCTTCCACCATGGCCTGGAAGCCCACCATGATTCCCTCGTCGGGCGTGGGAAAGGCTTCCTTGTTGTCGATCGCAATCTCGAGGTTCTCAATCCCNGGGGGNATCTGGAAGAGCTTGAAGTGCGCCATCGAAAGGTTCACGTAAAAGGCTCCCCGCTGGTAGGTGTCGCGCTTCGGATCACGCTCCTGCAGGAACTTCTTATACATCCTGATCGCNTCCTCCCACTCCTGCGCGCCGATGGCAGCATCTCCCCACTTCAGAAGGGACTTCTTGTGATAGTGGTTGAAGCTCCCCTGGTTGGCCGCATCAAGACCGGCGCCTCCCGCATTCTTGTTGGGATACTTGGTGTAGCACATCTTGAACGACTCCATGGCCGNCTCCCACTGCNTGAGTTTCAGCTCACAGTATCCCTTGTGATACCAGAACCAGCCGAACTTCGGNCCAAANAGCNNCTTGGCNCGNGCATCATAGGTGGCCACCGCCTTGGCCAGGATGGCATGGGCCTCAGCCCACTTCTTGGCCCGCATGGCGGTGAGGGAGTTGGCCCAGGCAGTGTCAACGCCACCCTGGGCGGCAGCTTCCTGCGGAACACTGCCAAGGGCGACAAGGGCAAGGAGCCCGCACAGAATTCGATTCTTGGTGGATTGAATCATGGCAAAGGGATTTCTAATTGCGTTTGATCTTCTCTCAAAAACGGATTGATCCGGCAAGAACACCAACGGCGAGGCCGGTTTTTTCTTAGATCCTGCTGGGGNANTTCATCAAAAAATCGCTACCAGCGAGCGAGGCAGGANAGAGGGNNGCCTATTNATTCTGCTCGTCCTGCAGGACGAGATCNGTAAAGGTCACCGAAGTAATGTCGTGCTTGGCGAGGTGGTTGAGAACATCAGATACCACCTGCTGNTCGGCCTCCGCCTCGACATAGACCTGCACTAACGGCTTGCTACTACCGGCCTGGGCGGCCGCCGCATAAATTTCCAAACGGGAATCGAGCAGCGGAAGGACGCGCTCGGNCCCCTNCGNTTCCTGNTCCAGAGGTTCCTGGGCGGCACCCACGTTGGCAAAGATATGCCCNTNGTTGCTGATCTTGATGAAGAAGGGCTGGATGTCCGGCTGGTTTTCAGAGGGGGCTGCGGACGGCAGCATCATGCTGTTGTCCCGCTCCTTCTGCTTGATGGTCGTGGTGACCAGGAAGTAAATGAGAAGCAGGAAGCAGATATCAATAAGCGGCGAGATGCTAAGCTCGGGCTTGTCTTCCTCAAGATTGGTAACGCGACGATGTCTTGCCATGGAATCGGGGTCTTGGACTTAGACTAATTNTTGCGGGACCAGAGGCTGACAAAGATCACTTCGTTGACGCCCGCCGCTGCTCCGGCGCGGATGGCCCGGCGCACATAGGTGAAATGCACCTCTCCGTCTGCCCGCAGGTGCAGGCGGGGCTTCTGTCCCTTGTCCTCCCAGTATTCCTTCTGCTCCTTGATGAATTTGGTCATGTCATCGTCGTTGGCGAAGATTTCCTTCCCGTCGGCCATGCGGAAACGGCCCTCGGCGGAGTGCTCATCGCTGTAGACGTTGATCACGATCCGTCCCATCTTGTCATTCTGCTTCTCCGAGTAGCGCGCAATCGGCACCNNCACCTTCTTGTCCATCTCCACGATGATGAGGGTGGCATTGACGATGAAGAAGATGAGCAGGAGAAACACCATGTCGATCATGGGCGACATGTCGACCTGCGTATCGTCATCCTGCTCCTTCTGAGCAGCGCGCAGTTTGTTGGAAGCCATCGTTCGGACCAGTTCGGTTGACCAGGAGCCATGAGGCTCCCCTCCGTCTAAACGGCGATCCCTTCCGGAATCTTAGCCAGATAGGCGTCCTGGTTGACCGTCTGGATCGAGGCGTTGATCAGTTCCTCGGAGGTGTGGTGAGCTTCGGCCACCAGGTTGTTGAGCTTGTTCTTGAAGAAGAAGTAGGNAACCAGCGANGGGATGGCGGTCAGCAGTCCCCAGAAGGTGGTCAGGAGCGCGATCTGGATGTCACCGGCCAGTTCGGCAGGCTCAGCCGCCCCCGTAGCACTCAGGACCCCGAACGCGTTGACCATCCCGTAGACCGTTCCGAACAGGCCGAGCATCGGCGCGGCCTGGGCGATCAGGGCAATATAATTGATCCACACCATGTTCTTGCGGCTCTCGTTGATCGTGAAGTCTGCCACCGCATCTTCCACTCCGTCCCGTCCGAGGTCCTCCGGCTTGGTGGCATCGATGTTGGGAAGTGAGTAGGCAAGCATCCGCCCGAGGTAACTCGGGTGGGAGGCGGAGAGCTCGATTGCGGAACGCACGCGGCAGTTCATCATGTGGTCGAGCAGGGCGGCCTTGAGGTCATCCGGACAGAACTTGGGCTTGGTCAGGTTGATAAAGTTAAAAACGCTGAGCGCAAGCAGTGCGATGATCGCAAGTCCGATCAGCATCATCGGCCAGCCGCCGTCGAGAACCCACTTTTCGAGAGCATTCTTATCCCCCTCGGCAGCCAGAAGGGAGGGCGCTGAGACAAACAGTGTGGCGAGGACGAGCGAAAAAACGCGGAGCAGACGTTTTGCAGGTGTGTAGGTCATGGTTGTTTCCGGATTCGTTGAGCGGGGCGGTAGTGGTAATACCGGGGGGNGCNGGGATTCTGTAAGGTGAAGGAGGCGAGTAAAGACTGCTTTTGAAAAATTTTACCTTGCTTCACTGAACTGGCTCCACGGCCGTAGAAACCAACGAGCGGGGGAGGAAGGCCCTCGAACCATCACATAACGGGTCACCCGAATGAGGGCCGCCCTCGGGAGGGCTGCCGGTGACAAGAGCCGGAGTGCGGCCCCTCAACGGGCTCGAAGGCGCAGAACTACGGTCCCCGGAGACCTGCAGGCCATGCGCGCCTCAGGCTTTTTTCGCCTTCACGGGCGATTTCCGGGAGGGGAAGAGGCGCCGGCAGATCTCACATTTGGTGCCGTCGCATCCACGCGCGCTGCAGTGTTCCCGCCCATAAAAGATGATCTGCAGGTGAAGTTTGTTCCAGCTNTCCTCCGGAAAGAGCCTTTTGAGNGCACGCTCCGTGTCCACCACGTTCTTCCCACTGGCAAGTTTCCAGCGCTGGGCCAGGCGATGAATATGCGTGTCNACCGGAAAGGCCGGGATGCCAAAGGCCTGCGCCACGACCACCGAGGCGGTCTTGTGCCCGACCCCCGGCAATTCCTCGAGGGCTTCCAGGGAGGCCGGGACCTTTCCCCCGTGGTTTTTTACAAGGAGGCAGGAAAGGCCTGAAATGGCCTGCGCCTTGCGAGGAGCCAGCCCACACGGCCGGATCACCTCCTCAATCCGGGACACCGGCACCTTCTGCATCTCCTGAGGAGTATTCGCGAGCGAGAATAGCCCGGGGGTGACCCTGTTGACCCGTTCATCGGTGCACTGGGCCGAAAGCAGCACCGCGACGAGCAGCGTAAACGGGTCCCGGTGATCCAGGGGAACAGGCGTCTCAGGGTAGAGTTCCTCGAGGCGCCGATGAACGAATTCAGCGCGTTCCGCCTTAGTCATGGGAACCGCTGGAAGGCCGATCAAAGAGCCGAGGGCTCTTCTTCGGACTCGTCACGCAAGACGACCTGCCCGCTGTTGATCTTGGCCATGGTCGCGTAATACATCTGCGCGCAGTGGCTGTACTTGGTCCGACCACGCAACAGGTTGGCCGTCCGCTCCCAGGATCCCCACTTGATGACGTTGATCTCCGCATCGCGGGTAGCCCATTTCCTCATCAGCCGCAGGTTGGGATGGTAGATGTCGATGGTATTTGTTCCCACGAGGGCGGAACCATAATCCTCGACCACGTAGACGTGGGGCAGGCCCTTGATGCGGAAGGTTGTTCCCACCGGATAACGGGACCAGTCAGCAGCTGCGCTGCGAACCCGGCCATACTTCAGAACAGTCCCCAGCGCACTGAGACTGCCCACCGCACCGGGCTCATTTTCCGCGCAGGAATAGGCGGTGGTCCTCACGAAACGGTGACGGACGGTTTCACTGTGGTAGGTCGGGCGGCCGTGCTTGTCGACGGGCAACGTGGCCGCAGCGGCTTTCACCGCGAGATCNACCTCAGCCGGCAGTCCGTCCGGCTGCGCCTTCCTGGCTGNAAAAACGGACCACGGTTCCGTCACCGAAAAGGTNCGNAGTANNGTTCCGCGAAGACCCTGGGCTTCCGCCTTGGACAACAGGCGCGGTTTGCCAGACGACCGGAAAAAACTACAACTTGAGAGACTTCCTAGGGCAATTGCGGCAGCAACTGCATTAACGAGCAGGACTTTCATCGGGACAGGCAGGGGATCTTGATATCCAAGAAAGCCGAGCTACCACCCGGCGGCAGTTTTTACTTTGNANGGAGGGCGCGGACAATCCTTTTTTGCCAAAAGCAGCCCTCCTCCCCNCTCCCCGTTTGCTTTTATATTATTTTGGAGGGGTTTAATGGAATCCAATGGGGATAAGCCATGTGAATATCTAAGCCGGGCGAGGACCAGGGACCTCTCCTCAATTCCGCCTGCTCCGCCGCGTTCCGCGCTACCCGCCCACGGGTTCGTCCAGCAAATCCCGGATACGCCTGGGGACAAAGGAAGCTTCCGTGGCCTCATCCGCCGCNAGTCGCATCTGCTGACGAAGAACCTGAAGNGANATNGGAGGAACATAATCCTCAAGGCAAAGGCGGAGCGCCTCGGAAGGATCCACGCCCTTGACCTTGACCTGCCGATAACACTTCACCGCCAGGGCCTCGGCAGCTCCCGGGGTCAGGAGGTCGGGCACACTGTCTTTCAGGTCCCCGAAGTTTTCCTCCGGAATGGAAAGCCCCCGCTTCCGGGCCAGTCCACTGAGAAGGGCGAAGCCCTGCGCAGGGGTGGTGGTCGGGAAGATAGGAACCTTGATGTCCACCCTTCCCGGCCGCTTGAGATCAACCTCGATGAGGTCTGGACGGCTCGAAGCGAGCACCCAGAGAAGGCGTCCACGGTTATCCGGGTCAGACATCTCACGGGCAATCATGGAATACACCCGGCTCGAGACCCCGGAGTCGCCGCTTGCCGACTGCCGCTGACCCAGCGCCTGGTCAGCTTCGTCCACGAATACGATACACCGCCCCAGGGCGTGCAGGAGGGAGAAAATCTTCTCCAGGTTGGCTTCCGTGCTTCCGACCCAACGATCCCGAAAATTGCGAAGCGTAACGACCGGCACCCCGGCCTCCCCTGCAAGGCACTCGGCGAGGTAGGTCTTGCCCGTACCCACNGGTCCGCAGAAGAGGTATCCCATGGGCAGCGCCTGCAGCTCATCCTCGCGCCAGAGGGCCAGGTCCTGGCGAAGCCAGTCCTTCACGGAATCGAGGCCGATGATATCGTCGAGGGTCCGGTCCGGCTCAACGAACTCGATCAGCCCTTCACAGTCCTTTTCCACGAGGGACTTCTTCAGGTTGCCGAGATCNTCGACGTCNAGAGGNCGCTTTTCATGGTTCCGACGTTGCAGCAACCCCTGCACGGAACTCAGGCTNGCCCCCGAGAGGCGGCGGGCCGGGAGTTCCANCTCCCCCCTGAAATTTTCCAGCGCCCCCGGGTAAAGCGCCCGCAGGGCCTCCAGAGCTCCGCCCAGTTCCTCCTCACCCGGCAGGGGAATCTGCTGGGCGCTGCTGCGGGGGTTGCCCGCCACCAGCGGATGGAGNTTATTGATATGGTCGGAAAGAAGGAAGGCCGCCTGCTTGTTCTCGTTGAGCCGGGCGTCAGCGGCCCAGGAGCGCAACAACGACGCAACCGCACTCAGGTTATTGCTGAAGGCGGTCGGATTGTTCGGGGCTACGAGGTGGGCCTGCCTGACAATGACGGCCACCCTCGGAGCCTCCCGCTTGATGGCGCGCAGGTTCCGCAGGTAGACAAGGTAGTGGGTGAGGTCACGGATTGCCGCAAGTGGGTCAGTCGGCGAGGGCCGGAGGCGATCCTCCTCGCCGGTGGTCCATTCCGCCACCAGCTCCTTGCCTCGCTCCACGCGCAATCCGAGACCCAGCTCATAGGACAGCACCACTTCGAACTGCGGGAGAAGGACCTCCAGCAGAAAATCATGAAGGCGGCCCAGCCGGGGTTGATCCCCGGGCAGCAAAAAAAGGTCGTTGATGTTTCCGTGCAGGATGAAGCACCCCGCCGTGCCCGCCTCATAGCGAGCGACCACCTCACGGGCCCAGGGAGGCAGGGTAGCCATCGCGTTGGAGAATTTGAGCCCCGGGCGCCNGCCANGCCTACTCGCTCACGGAGGGACCCATCGTCCCTTTCGAGCCTTGATCCTCGCTCTCTCCCCCGTCNCCCTCNGGAGCNCTCTCNCCTCCTGCCAGTTCAATCCCTTCGGCNGCGGCGAAGTCCGCCAGCGCCAGCTCCTCCATTGCAACCTTCTCGGCCTCGGCCATCTNGACATCATCCATATCCATGCTGTCGCGCGCCACCCGGGCTCGGCCGGCAGCCTTGGTGCGCTCCTCCTCGACCATCTCCTCGAGACGGTTCAGGGTATCTCCCGATCCCCCGATGGTGGTCACCATCGCGGACGCCATCTCATTAAGCTCGGCGGTTGCCTTCTGGACCTCCATGTCATTGATGCCGCGTGAAACCTTTTCGATACGCTCCTTGGCTTCCCGCACGCTCACGTCGCGGGCCCGGATCAGTTCCTTGTANCGCTNTTCGGCCTCCTCGAACTGGGTCGCCACGTCGTCGTGAGACTTCCCGATCTGCTTGAGCTTGAGGGCGAGCTGACCGGCCGCGGACCGGTTACCCGCCTTCAGGTTGGCCGCAGTCTTGGCTCGCAGTTCCTCNTCCTGTTCGTCCAGTTTACGCGCTCGCGACTTGAGATCCTCNACGAGGGCGGCATGGGAGGCGAGAGCTTTGTTAAACTTGGTAGTCTGCTTGCGCAGGTTTTCCTTCTCGACCTCGAGCAGGGCCTTCGGGTTCGCACGCTCCGCCTTGCCAATCAGACGGAGGAAGAACCCCTTGATGATATTGCCGATCCGCTTGAACATAGTGAGTTGAAACTGACTCGGGTAAGCATGGGCGTTCTCGCTCAGGGCCGCAAGTACAAGGAAGCGCCCGGATTCGAATGCCTCCCAGCCCCCTCCCGGCCTTGAGCCCTCGCGGTTTGTGGGAAGCTGGGCGGTTGGGGCTTGGAGCGGGACAGGGATCCTGCTTTTCTCCGGTTGTGTCTCTGGCCGCCTCGCTCATCGCCTACCTGAAGCAGCTGGAGCAGAATGGCCAACAATTCGTCCGCCTGGACGAGGAAGCCAAGGAGGTTTTGCGCTCGTGGCTCCGGGCTGGACGAAGCAAAGGGCCCCGGCNGGTGCGTTCGCAGGGAGGCCAGGCGAGTCGGCAGGCCGGGGACTGCACCGTCGCGGAAACGGAGCCCTGCNCCCGCCCACCCGCCCTTCCAGCCCTCCGGATCGAGGGCTCCAGCCCCGGCGAAAAGCTCGCCAGCCTCCAGGAACAGGCTGAGAGCTGGGAGCCCGCGCGATCGCTCGGATCACTGCGTGACAGCATGGTGTTCGCAGTCGGGAACCCGGAGGCGGATCTCATGCTGGTGGGCGAAGCCCCCGGATACGAGGAGGAGCGTCACCGCGAACCCTTCGTGGGACGAGCCGGCCAGAAGCTAGACCAGATCCTGACCGCGATGGGGCTGGCCCGTCAGGACGTCTATATTTCCAACATCTGCAAATTCCGGCCCGCCCTCCGGAACCAGACCACGAACAATCGCAAGCCCACGCCGGAAGAGATGGATTGCTGCCTCCCCTTCGTCCGTGCCGAAATCAGTATCGTTCGCCCGAAGTGCATCGTCGCCCTGGGCGGCACCGCTGCCGAAGGGCTGCTGAACTACCAGAACAAGCCGGTAGGCCGCATGCGTGGAGACTGGCACGACTTCGAGGGCATTCCCCTCCGGGTCACCTACCATCCTTCCTACCTCCTGCACAACGACTCGGCCATAAGTGAGAAACGCAAGGTCTGGGAGGATATGTTAAGTGTTNTTGAATTCCTTGGGCTCCCGATTACCGAGAAGCAGCGGGGATTTTTCNCGTAAAAACAGGCCACNGCGAGGCCGCCCGCAAAGGATTGAAAATTCTTGTGCGAATCCGGCGCACTTCACCGTTTCATGANATCGGTGGGCGGCACCTCTGCCCGCTCGCACGACCCTTTCTTTTCTTCTTTGCAGTCTTAAGAATCGGTCGAGCCCCGTCGGACTGGTCTCCGGCGGGGCTTCTTCTTTCCCCTCGGGGCCCCCGGCGGGAACTCCTCAATCCCAGGGGAGCAATGCCGGAACCTCCCAACTTCCGCCCTTCGACCTTTGACCTTTGGGCTTTCGACCTTAAGACAGCCCCATGTCCGAACACCCCTTTCTTGCCGACGAGTTTCACATTCGCTGGTCCCACCTCGTTCCCGAACGGGTCGAAACCGACATCGAGGCCGGGATCTCAGAGGCCCGGGAGCAGATCGATCAGATCTGCACTATCACCCCGGAGGAGTCCACCTACGAAAACACCTTTGCCGCCCTTGAGCGGGCGACCGAGTCACTTGGACGGGGCTGGGGACGGCTCCACCACCTCGCCTCCGTGCGAGACAACGAGAAGCAGCGTGAGGCNCTGGGCAAGATGCTGCCCATCGTGACGGCCTTCGAATCCTCGGTTCCACTCAATTCAAAACTCTGGGAAGTTCTCAAGGCCTTCGCCAACTCTCCCCGGGCAGCGGAGGTTAATCCGGTCCAGGCCCGGTTTATCGAGGAAACCTGCGCCAACTTCCGCGATGCAGGGGCCGACCTGCCCGAAGCCCAGAAGCAACGCATGGCTGAGCTGGAGAGCGAACTCGCCAGGCTGACAAAGAAATTTGGCGAGAACGTCCTCGATTCAATCAAGGAATGGGAGCTTCTGGTCGAGGAGGAGAACGAGCTGTCGGGCCTGCCTGAAAGTGCAATTGCGACTGCCCTCGCTGACGCTCAGGCGAAGGGATTGGGCTCCGAGCAGAAGCCCTGCTGGCGCTTTACGCTCCAGTTCCCCTCTTTCTTCCCTGTTCTCCAGTATGCCGACAGCGATGCCTTGCGCCGCCGCGTCCAGGAAGGACGGGGCACGATCGGGTTCACCGGCGACTACGACAACTCCGAACTGATCTGGAAAATCGTCAAGCTGCGCCAGGAAAAGGCCGACCTCCTGGGCTTCTCCAATTTTGCAAACCTTCACCTCCAGCGCAGCATGGTGCGTGACGGGGACCGGGCCCTCGGCTTCGTGGAGGACCTNCACGACCGAATTGCAGCCGCCTTCANACAGGAGTGCGGGGAATTAGAGGCCTTCAAGGCGGAAAAGACCGGGGCCGATCCCGGTCCCCTGCAACCATGGGAAGTCGCCTACTGGGCAGAGAAGCAGCGCAANGAGCGCTACGACTTCGACGACGAGGATCTCCGGCCCTACTTTTCGGTTGGGCGGGTGATGGACGGNCTTTTCGGCCTCAGTTCGCGGCTCTTCGGCATNACCATCACCCCCCGNGAGAGCGCCTANTACGAACCGGGAGCACCCGATTCCAATGGCGCGATCGAGGTCTGGCATCCCGACGTCAGTTTCTACGACCTTCACGATGCCTCCAGCGGGGAGCACCTCGGGTCGTTCTATGCCGACTGGCACCCACGCGAATCGAAGCGNCCGGGAGCCTGGATGAACTCCCTGCANACCGGTCTCCCTCCAAGCAAGGCCGACCCCCGAAGGCCCCACCTCGGCCTGATCACCGGCAACCTGACCAAGCCAATCGGAGACAAGCCCGCCCTCCTTACTCACAGTGAGGTGGAGACCATCTTCCACGAATTCGGCCATCTCCTCCACCAGCTCCTCAGCGAGGTCCCGGTCAAGAGCCTTTCCGGCACCCGAGTTCCCCGCGACTGGGTTGAGCTTCCCTCGCAGATCATGGAGAATTTTTGCTGGGACCGCGAGTCGCTCGATTTCTTCGCCCGCCACTTCGAGACCGATGCCCCGATCCCCGAGGAGCTCTTCGACAAGATGCTCGCGGCCCGGAACTACATGAGCGCCACCGCCACCATGCGCCAACTCTCCCTCGGCAAGCTCGACCTCGAGCTTCATACCCGCCCCGCCCGCTACCTCGATCGTGACTTGGATGAGGTGGACCGGGAGATCCTGGCCGACTACAAGGCCCGGCTTGCCACTCCGACTCCCACGATCGCCCGGCAGTTCAACCATCTCTTCGACAGTCCCGAGGGATACGCGGCCGGCTACTATTCCTACAAATGGTCCGAAGTGCTCGATGCCGATGCCTTCACCCGCTTCCGCCGCGAGGGGGTCCTCAACCCGGACACCGGACAGGCTTTCCGCGAAACCATCCTGAGCAAGGGCAATTCCCGGCCCGTTGACGAGCTCTACCGGGATTTCATGGGGCGGGATCCTGAGCTTCAGCCTCTCCTTGAACGAAACGGCCTCGCCTAGCGCCCGCAGGCCCAGCTACTCGCTGTCGGAGGCCGGGGTGTGGAACTCCTTCGGAAGCCAAGAGGTTACCGAGGTAGCAAGCACGTCCTTGATTTCCGCCACTGCTCCGGAATCCCCTTCGGCCGAAAACTCGGTCATGTATGTCAGGCTGATCCGGGCCATCACGGACTTGTCGCGGCCCGAGTTGCCCGGCTTTCGCAGAGCCTCGGAGATTCTGTAGTCCGCCCCCAGCCCACGAGCGGCATAGGCCAGGACCTTCCGTGTCTCGGCGTAGTCGTGGAGCATGTAGCTCTGCCACTGTTGCTGGTTGTAGCCCTCGACATACTTCTCCACCGGTTGAACCCACACCCGCATCTCCACAGGATCCTCGCGCTTTTCCTCTAAAAAGGCCTCCCACGACAGGTCCCCAACCTCCGCAAAGTGCTCCCAGAAGACCTTGGGCATCGTGCCCTCCGGGAGGAGGATCAGCAAACGCACCTTTTCTTCCGGCAACTGCACTCGATAGACAAACTGCGATTTCCCATCGTTGCCCACTACCCGCTGCTTCAAGTTCAACTCATACGGGTCGCTCGCAGGCAGGGGACGGTAGTACTGCCTGAACTTTTCCTCCACCGCTCCAGACTGCCAGACAAATGGCAGGGCCAGCTCTGCGGTCTGGGCATTGAGGAAGGCCCTCGCCACCACCTCCGCTGTCGCCGCCTCCGGATCATCGGCCATCAATTTGCCCAGGCTGCTCTCGTGACGCTCTGGAATGGTCAACTCCGGCGCCGGATTCTTCCTCGCGAACAAGTCCTCCATCCAGAAAATGGTCACCAGAATCAACGCCATGGCCATGACCATCGTCGCCAGGATGGTCGTCTTGGGATAAAACTCCATGAGCCAGGCGAAGCCGGCAGGCCGTTCGTCGGGCTGGGCCCGTTCATCCCAGTCCGCCTGGGTGTGCTTCTCCCTGCGAAAATCGCGCGCCACCTTGGCCGCCTCCCGCCGGACGAGAACCCGCGCATCGATGGGATTGGCCTTACTCTTGCCACGGTGTTTGCCCTCCCCCTCGGGCTCCAGTTGAACAATCTCACCACCTTCCGCAACCCCGGTCCCATTCCCATTGCCTGGCACCACCGTCACGCCATTGGACTGCGAGTGGCCGTTCTCTCGACTGGCCTGCCCCCCAGATTCCTCGAAGTTCTCTTCCCCGTCCGCAGCCTCCTTCCCGGCTCCCGCCACATCACTCTGTTCATGCCGGCTCAGCCTCTCTTCGAGGTTGCCGATCGAATGGGCCAAGGACTCCAGTGCCTTGGCCAGAATCAGATCTGTTCCCCCCTCGGCAACCGGATCCTCCGACTCCTTCTTGTAGCGGCCGACCAGCAGGTCCGACTTGTCCGCCACCGAGTTCAAATCCACGTGCGCGAACTCTTCCGGCAAGCTCATGCTCACCGGGATCGCCATCTGCTCATCCCCTTCCCGCTGGCGCACCTTCACCTCACAACCCGGGCAGGTCTCCTCCGCCAGGGGGGAGAGCTCTTCGAATTCGACTTCCGCACCGCAGGCGGCACATTTCAAGGTGACAGGCATCGGCTATCGTGCGGTGTTCACAATCCCCGGGACAATCAGGCGGATTGGAGTTTGCATACGGGATTTCAAAGGAAGCAAGGAAGAAGAATTCCCACCCCCGATCTCCCGCGAAGACGGAAGCCAACCAATCTATTCAAATTCTCGAGGATCCATTCAATTTCCGGCCTGCGCATCAGGCCGCACCTTCTTCCCGCCCTCGTTTGGCCACGCGGAGACAGGCCTGCCGCACAACCCTCCCGGTCCAAGCTCTTCCAGAAAACGGCGGACCCGCTACACTAGCGCATACCGGTAGTTTCCGTCGTAACCACATGCGGAGATTCCTCGGCACTGGTTGCGACCACCTCCCGTTGATCCTTCCCGATCTCTCCCGAAGCAGAGGGCTCAGGCTGGTAACTCTCCATCGGGACAGCCCAGAAGTAGGTCGTGGCCAGCCATGCAAAGATAAAGGTTCCAGCTGACGCTACGAAAAGGCGAACGGTCATGAATACGCTTAATGTAAGGGTTGGGTGGAAGGTCTTATGGGTTAATCTTTAAGGAAAAGCAATTTTTTTCGGGTTACGCGCTTCGCGCCCACCGGCCTGATCTCAAGCTGTGGCTCTCCATATGAGCTGGAACAGTCGCGGCAAGGGCAAAGACCTCCTGCCTCGTTGCAATGTGGCCGCGGAGACACACTCCGCCACACTGCAATACCCTCGTGATCCGCGATCCCACACAGGATCTACCTCCGTGCCACGACCGCAGCCTTGGAACTTGTCCCAAAACGATCAACCGCTCTCACTGCCACCGCTTCCGGCGAACCAGGCAAGGTCACTGTGAGCTGTCCTCCGGAAAATACCGCCACCGTCCTCCAGCGCGACCCGGACCGCGCCTGCACCGCATACTTGGAAGCGGTAGCTACCTTGGACCAGCGAACCAGCGTCCCTCCCCCTGCACGGCTCACGCGGAGGCTCGGGGTGGGAGGCTCCCGCCGGCTCGACCAGGGCATCGGAGGCACCAAGGCGGGGTGGGTGTATGTGCTCCTTGCCAGGGCACCCACCACGCCCCCGCGATCCTGCATGAGCGCCTTGGCACTCCAGTGCACGTGACCCACGTAATTCTTCCCAATGGTCCGGGAGAGCTGAATCTGATTGAGGATCTCACTGGCAGGGCGGCCGGGATCTTCAGTCGACTTGATGCGGGATGTCGCAATCCCGGGCCAAACCGGCCGCCGGCCCTGGGCCCGCCACCAATTCAGGAGGAGGGTATAGCTCTGGGGGCCCTCGATGCGCCAATACAGCTGCGGCGAGAGATAGTCACACCAGCCCGAGGCCAGCCACTTCCGGGAATCCGCCGCCAGGTGCTCGTAGGCGTTGATGCCCGCAGTCGTTCCGCGGGGAATCCCCGGCTTCCAGATCCCGAAGGGGCTGATCCCAACGCGCACCCACGGTTTGCTGCCCTTGACCCCGGAATACATCGCCCGCACGAACGCGTTCACATAACCCCGCCGCTGGGAGGGTTTCTTCCCGTCCGGAAACGCCGGCGTCGGCCGACCGTTCACCACCGTGGGGTAGGGATAAAAGTAATCGTCAATATGGACTCCATCCACATCGTAACGCCGCACCACATCCAGGATCACATCAAGCGCCCGCTGCCGCGTGAAGCTGCTCCCGGGATCCATCCACTTGTGCACCTTGAAGTTGCGGATGATGGAGGGGTGTGTCCTCGAAACGTGATTGGAGGACACTCGATGGTCCTTGTGCGGGACTGCGCGGAACGGATTGAACCAGGCGTGGACCTCGATATTGCGGGCGTGCGCCTGCTGAATACAGTAGGCGAGAGGATCATATCCCGGGCTCTTCCCCATCGTCCCGCTAAGCCAGGGCGACCAAGGCTCGATGCTGGACCGGTACACCGCATCCGCCTGGGGTCGGACCTGGAAGATGATCGCGTTCATGCGCAGCGCAGCCATCCGGTCAAGAATGCGACGCAATTCGGCCTGCTGCGCGGTCGCCCCAAGTCCCATGCGACTCGGCCAGTCAATGTTGTAAACGCAGGCCACCCAGGCAGCTCTGAACTCTCGATCCGGCGAGGGCACCTTCTCCCGGCTCGTAACGTAGTCCCGTGCCTCGGCCAACAACCCGAGTCCCAACCACAGTAAGCCCAGCCGGATCATCCTGATCCTGACAATTTCAGATTTCCTAACCAAATCCAAGGTGATTCGGCAACCGCTCCGAGGGTTGGACGCGTGATCCCCCAGCGGTGCTGCTTCCCGCTACCCCCGGGTCACCAGTTCAGCTTCTGGAGGCTCTTGGGCAGAAACTTTCCGTTCTTGCGGATGAGTTTGCCATCAAACCAGATTTCCCCCCCGCCGTAATCGCTGCGCTGGATGCTCACCATGTCCCAGTGGACCTTCGACTTATTGCCATTGCTCGCCTCGTCGTAGGCCTGACCCGGGGTAAAGTGGAAGGAGCCTGCAATCTTCTCGTCGAAGAGGATATCCCGCATTGGTTCACGGATCTCCGGGTTGAAACCCAGCGCGAATTCTCCCACATAACGCGCCCCCGCATCCGAATCGAGGATCTTGTTGATCTCCCTGTCCTTCCCGTCTGCCTGCGCCTTCACGATCCTGCCCTTTTCAAATTCGAGCACGATACCATCGAAGGGAATCCCGTGATAAATGGTCCCGGCGTTGTGACTGATTACACCATTCACCGAGTCGCGCACCGGCGCCGTGAAGCACTCGCCATCAGGGATATTACACTCCCCCCCACATGGAATGGCGGGAATCCCTCCTATGGAGAACTCCAGGTCCGTCCCGGGACCCTTGATGTGCACCCGGTCCGTCTTCGTCATGAGCCGACCCAGCGCATTCATGGCCGGCTTGAGAGCCTTGTAGTCCAGAAGGCACACCCGGAAGTAGAAATCCTCGAAGGCCTCCGTGCTCATTCCCGCCTGCTGTGCCATTGCGGGATGCGGCCAGCGCAGCACGCACCACTTCGTTTTCTCCACCCGGTGCCGAAGCACCTTCCGGGTATGGCTCTGCGCAAGGTCCATTCGCTCGGCAGGGACATCACTGCATTCTGCGATATTGTGGGAGCCCCGCACGGCGATGTAGGCATCCATGTCACGCATTTCGGCCATGCGGTGCCTCGCAATCAGACGAAACTGCTCGTCAGTTGCCCCCCGCAAGAGCTCCCGCGACAGCCGCATGGAATTCAGGGTAACAAAGGGAACCGCTCCCCGTCCCCGGGCCTCCCGCACGAGAGCAATACCCACGTCTTGCGGGACATCGTAGAGGTCGATAAGAACCTTCTCCCCCCGCTTGAGGTTGGTCGAATAACGGATCAGCTGCCGTGCCAGCTGGTCGATCCGGGGATCGTGCATTTTCGCTCAGGAAAAAGGTTTTTTTTGCAGGCCTAATCGTGGCGCCACTGCTGATAGGAGGGCGCCGCGGTCTTCCCCTTCTCGTTGGGGTTGTCCTCAAGGTTCGGGTTATTGGAATCCAGCCGCCTCCCCAACTGGGAGTCATCAAAGGCTCCGCCACCTGCTTTCCGGTCGTCGACCGTCTCACACGAGATCATTCCCAGCCCACAGGTGGCACTCAACAGCAGAAAAAACGCACGTTTCAAAGCGCGCCGACTATGACTCCGCACCGGAGAGGGGGCAAGGGAAAGCGGTGCCGTGAAACCAAACAATGCCCCCACGCTCGTCCAAACGGCTGGAGACCCTGCTCCGCAGACCTTCTTCTTTTCAAGTTTCCCCACACCCCCTAGCCTTCCCCCGTGATCCGCCTCGGCATTCTCGGCTCTGGTTCCGGCTCCAACATGCAGGCCATTCTGGACGCCATCACCGAGGGGCGCCTCGACGCCGAAATCGTCCTCGTGCTCAGCGACAACCCCGACGCCTTCATCCTGGAGCGGGGCCGCCGGGCGAACCTTCCCTGCGGACTCATCGATTGCCGTGGGTTAAGTTCCAGGTTCCCCGCGGAATCTCAGGAAGAAACGACCAGGGCCCTCCGTGAGGCGGGCGTCGAACTCGTCTGCCTGGCCGGTTTCATGCGTCTCCTGCGAGCCCCCCTGCTCGAGGCGTTTGCGGGCCGTATTATCAATATCCATCCTTCCCTCCTGCCCGCATACCCCGGTCTTCACGCCTGGACCCAGGCGGTGGAGGACAAGGCGACGGAAAGTGGGTGCACCGTTCATTTCGTCGATGCAGGAATGGATAGCGGGCCCATCATCTCCCAGGCTACCGTTCCAGTCCTCCCCGGCGATACCCCCGAATCCCTCCACGCGCGCATTCAGGTTGAGGAGCATAGGATCTACCCGGAGGCCATCAGCCGGGTTGCTGCTGAGCTCCAGTAGCCAGGACCAGCCGTTTTCAAAAACTCCAAGAACCAAGCCTGTGGACCGTTCATCACGGGGAAACCCAATCGGCTCTTCAGCAAAAAGGTGATTTTCCCCTCCGACATTAGCGAGTAACTCATTTTCTGTGCCTCACGACTCCCTTCAAACCCTCCGCGCCCGGCTCAACGAAGCAATTCTGGGCTCCGAGCAGGCTGCCGATCTCCTCCTCACCGCTCTCCTGGCCCGGGGCCACGCCCTGGTGACTGGTCCACCGGGCATTGGCAAGACGTCGCTGGCCTCGACCCTCGCCACCTCCCTTGGAGGGTCTTTCAAGCGGCTCCAGTTCACCCCGGATCTGCTCCCCTCCGACATCATCGGTTACAACCTCTACCGCCAGCAGAACGGTAACTTCGATTTCGTGGCCGGACCCGTCTTCTCGAATCTCCTTCTAGCCGACGAAATCAACCGCGCTTCCCCACGGACCCAGTCTGCCCTCCTTGAGTCCATGAACGAGCGACAGGTCTCCATCGACGGGGAAACAAGACAGCTTCCTGATCCCTTTCTGGTCGTCGCCACCCAGAACGACACGTCATCGACTGGGACCTTCCCCCTTCCGGAACCCCAGCTCGACCGTTTCCTGCTCTCCATCCCGATGACTCTGCCTCCGGAGGACCGCCAGCTCGACATCCTCAAGCTTCACAGCACCGAAATTCGGCGCGAGGAAGAGTTGCCCTGCATCCTTCCCCTCAGCGAGCTGGTCGAGCTCCAGAAACAGGTCACTTCCCTAGCCATCTCCGAAAACTTGCAGCGCTACCTCCTCGCTCTCTGTCAATCGGCCAGGTCCCTCGTCGGCCAGGACCACACCGTCTCGGTGCGCGGAAGCCTCGCTCTCCAATCCGCCGCCCGGGCCTACGCTCTGCTCGACGGGCGGGACTCCGTCCACCCCGATCACGTGCAGGCTGTTTTCCCACACGTCCTGCGACACCGCCTCCAGACCGAGGATGCCCTCGATCCTGAACCCATCCTCAACGGGGCCCTGAGCCAGACCCCCGTTCCATAGTCTGCTCGCCTACCGGCCCTCTGGGCCTGGCTGGGAAGTCTCCACCGCCTCCACCCAACATCTTCGTGTAGAACCCTGCCCGTTACCCCGGCACCCATCCCCGACCTCTCGACAAGGCGGCCCGGAACCTGAATACTGACTCCTGATGCTGACTGCACGCGGTGCTATCCTCCTGGGGGCCTCCCTCGCGCTCTCCGCTCTGGGCTTCATCAGAACAGACGGAATCCTCATCACCCTCGGGGGAAGCGGCGTCCTCCTGCTCACCGGAGCCTGGTTTTTTTCCCGGCTGAATCTCAAGAAGCTCAGCCTAACCCTGCGAGCCCCGACCCGGGTCTACGCTGACAAGGAATTCGACCTGCGTATTCTCCTCCACAACGAAAGAGGGATCATCGATGCCTTCGGGATCAAGATCGAGCTCCGCCTCTCCGGTCAGCTCGATATCCACGCCTTCGCGCCGTGGACTGCCGCAGACTCCATTTCCGAGGTCCGCTTGCGCGGTTCCATCCCGGGACGAAGCTGCCTCGCCAAACACAGTTATACCGTGGAAACGTTAATGCCTCTCGGGCTGTTCCTGAGAAAGGCCTCCGGGACCGTCACGCAAGAGATTCTCGTCTTTCCGAGACCACTCACTCCCCGTGAACTGTTCACGCGGGGAGCCCTCCACGATGCCTCCCTTCTACCCGGGACCACTCCGGGAAACGCGCCCGGGGAGTTGCGGGGCATCCGACCCTGGCAGCCCGGTGATCCGGCCAAGCACATCCACTGGCCCGCCTCGGCCCGCTCCCTGAGCCGCTGCCGCGGGCTCCGCATCCGCGAAAATGATCCCCCCGGCTTCTACCCCCGGCACTGCACCGTTCTCTTCCACTCCTTCGGCACGTCCGGAAAGCTCATCCGGGCGGACCGTTTCGAGTGGGCCCTCTCCCTGGTTTGCGGCACCCTGCGCTACCTTCGCGAGCACGGCATCCCTACAACCTTCGTAGCCGACTTCAACGACTGGCAACCCCTCACCGTCGTATCACGAACAACTTTCGGCAAGCTCCTCGTCTCCCTCGCCCGGGCCGAGCGCCGGCAGGATACGGAGGCCCACGATCTCGCCCCCGTCATCGAGCGCGTCCCCGACGATCACTCGCTCATCGTTCTCTCCGACATGCCTCCCGATGCCTGGGAGAATGCTCTCTCCCAGCGCCCTGCTCTGCTCATCGACATCCGCCAACACCGTTACGGCTCAAAAAAGATTCAGACCGCCAACCAGTGAAAAGATTCCAGACAAGGCAGGCCCCTTCCACTGGAGGGCCCCCACCCCGGAGCCATCATCCTCGAGACCAGCCGGACTGCTTCACCGGAGCCTGGCCACTACTACCCGTGAACTGAGCATGCGCAGTGTCTTCCTCGCCCTGACGGTGACCACCGCCTACGCCCTGCTGCGTGGCTGGCCCGAAGAGCTGCATCCAGTCCTGCGCTCCTGCTTCGCCGTGCTGGTCCTCGTCCTCGGAGTCGGGCTGTGGCGGCGGCGCGAACGGCCAGCCTGCAACATGGCCCGGGCAATCCGCGCCCCCCGCTGGCCTGACTACGTTGCCATCGGAATGGGTATTCTGGGCATCGAGTGCCTCTTCCTGTTCTTGCTCAGCATCGTTCCCCATCATGCCGAAACCGTATCCGAGGTGATGGCCGACGCCCTCTTTCCACAGCGAGCCTCTACCCGCACCTCGGCCGGAGAGAATTCTGACAGCTCTCACGGTTCCTCCATCTCGGGCAACTGGCTCTGGGACTCCCAGGGCCGCCGACGCCTGCCTGTCAGCAGCAACGCCCGGCCCTCTAACAAGCCCGAGATTTTCTTCCGCCCCACGAACGAGAGCACCTCCTCCTACCTTCTACGCAGCCGGGTCTATCTCCGCGCCTTCGCCCTCGAAAAGTTTGACGATTCCACCTGGTCGCCAGTGGGAATGGATCCCGATACCCTCCTCCCGGACGAGCGGGGCTTCGTCAATATCTGGCAACCCGAGGGCCGCCCCGGGCCCGTGCTCCGGGGCGAGGTCATCCAACCTTCCCACCCCGGGGGAGAGGACGTCTTCACGGCGCCGCAGGGGGCCACGCGAGGCAGGGTCGATCAATTGCGCCACGTCGACCCCGGGATTTATCGCCTCAACCCCGCTGCGGAGCCGGAAGGAGGCTACAGCTATGAAGTGGCTGCCAAGACCGTCACCCTCACCGCCCTCCTAGAGTCCGGGGCCCTCGAAGAATTCCGTTTTCCCTCCCTGCCATCCGAATCCCACCTCCTCGAGCTGCCAACAGACGAGGCCCTTCGAGACGAAATCATCAACCTCTCCAGTAAAACTCAGGGTGACCCGGCCTCCCGCCTGGTCGGCCTGCGCAGGCTCCTCTGGCAGCAATACGATTACTCCCTCGAAATCGCGAACTCCGGTGGGATTGATCCCCTGCTCAACTTCATCCGGGACGAAAAGCGCGGACACTGCGAGTTCTTCGCAACCGCAGGAGCCCTCCTGTGCCGTGCACTCAACATCCCCTCCCGCATTGCCTACGGCTGGAGCGGGGGCAAGTGGTACTCCGGTCCCGGATACTTCATGTTTCGGGCCCGGGAGGCCCACGCCTGGACCGAGATCTACCTGGAGGATATCGGCTGGGTCATCTTCGATACCACCCCACCCGGCTCGCGCACCCGCATCGACATCGCTACAGCCGGGGAAGAGCTCCCCATCGACGAGGAGCAGTCCTCACCGTTCTCTCCCTCTCCTCCCTCCCGCCCGGCCTTCTCCCTTTCGCTCGACCCGGGCTCCCTCTGGCTCCTCCTTGCCCTCGGGTCAGGGCTCTTGATGGTCCCACTCTCCTTCATCGTCCTGCGCTTCCGCCGCAAGCCCACCGGAATTCCAGGAGCGACGTCAGCGAACCTCCTGCCGGAGCCACCCGGTTATCTCGACCGCTTCAGGCAAGCCTGCGCGCGAAGAGGCCGACCCATGCCCCCCGGTCGCACCCTGCGGCAACAGCTGGCCACTCTCACCGAGGAAGGCAAAAAGCCCCCCTTTGCAGATGATCTCCTCGCCTACCACTACGCGATCACCTACGGCGACGAGCGACCAAGCAGAATCCGCGAGTCCGCCCTCCTGCGAGCTATCAAACGATGGATCTGACCACTTCCTGCCCCCGGTCTTCCAGGCGAAGCAGGGACGGGGCCGCCGCAGACTACTTCGGCTGGGTAATGTGGGGCGGCCGGAGATAAGCGGGCTCTGGGGGAATCCCTTTCAATTCCTCCTTCTCCCCCTCGCTGCGATGGCTCCAAGCCTCCAGCAGGAGCCCTGCCGAGGGAACTCCCAGGCTGATTTCCAGCCCAGGCAGGCGAAGGCGGGCCGGATCTTCCATGCTGACCAGCACGAGACCCGCTTCGGCAGCGGCCTCCGCCCGGTACTTAAACTTCGCATGATCCAACAAGTCAGGCTCTCCGGACAGCTTGCCCTCACGAATCTCCACCGTGAAGAACGCCCCCCTTCGCGCGTCGCCGAGAGCAAGACAGGGCTCTGCTCTCCTCACCATGGGGAGAGCCTCGAGGGAAGGCAGCCCCACCACCGGGCACTGGTGGACGATTGCAATCCCCTGTCCGGCCGCAATTCCAACCCGTGCCCCGTTGTAACTTCCCGGGCCCCTACCGATCAGAATCAACTCCACCTCTTCACCCTCCAGTATTTCGAGGGCTTTCTGCAAAGGCTCCATCAGGATCTCCGAGGGCCTCCGCCCCAGTTCAAATTCTTCCTCCAGGAGCACATCCAGCCCGCGCCCCAGCGCCACTGAGCCACGTGTCGCACTCGTCTCAATCGCGATTTGGTAATCCTGTCCCACGCCAGAATCCTAGAGCCCGGCGTCCAAGCTCCAACCAAGAAACTCTCCCATTCGAAATCTTAAGCGATTACCACTTGCACCACCCACGGCGGCCCGCTTCTTTCTCGGGGCGCGAATCTACCGGAGAGCCTCCTCCCCCGCATTCATCCTCACCTGACTGATCAACATGTCCGATTACGCCAAAGGCCTCGAAGGAGTTACTGCCAACGAATCCGTTCTTTCCAACGTCGAAGGTCTCGACGGCCGCCTTTCTTACCTCGGATACCACATCGATGACCTCGTGGAGCACTGCTGCTACGAGGAAGTGGTCTATCTTCTTCACCACCGCAAACTCCCCGATCAGGCCGAACTCGATGCCTTCAAAAGGGACCTCGCCAGCCGCCGCGCCATTCCGCAGGGCGTCATCGACTTCCTCCAGGCAGCCCCCCGCGAAGCCGGGCCCATGGACATCCTCCGGAGCGCGGTCTCCATGCTCGGCCTCTACGACAAGCGGGCCAAAATTGGCGAGCCCGACCAAGAAGCCAATCGCGAAGTGGCCATGTCGCTCTGTGCGCAGGTCGGGACCATCGTCGCCTACTATCACCGCGCCCGTCAGGGCCTTGAGCTTCCGCCCATCCGCGAGGACCTCTCCGAGGCTGGCCACTTCATCTACCTTTCTACCGGAAAAGAGCCCGGCGAACAGGCCACCAAGACCCTCGACATTGCCTATACTCTGCACGCCGACCACGGGATGAACGCCTCCACCTTCTCCGCCCGGGTGACTATCGCGACCCTGTCCGATTTCTACTCCGCGATCACCTCCGCGATCGGAACCCTGAAGGGCCCCCTCCACGGCGGTGCCAACGAAGGCGTGATCAGGATGCTCGAGGAGATCGGCGAAGTGGACAGGGTGGACGCCTACATCGAGGACGCGCTGGCCAGCAAGCGCAAGATCATGGGGATCGGCCACCGCATCTACAAGGTGCTCGATCCCCGTGCACCCCACCTCAAGCGCATGGCCCGCAAGCTCACCGAGGAACTCGGCGAGCCCAAGTGGATAGAAATGTCCGAGCGCATCGCACACCTCATGAAGGAGAAGAAGGGACTAAACGCCAACGTCGATTTCTACTCAGCCACCGTCTACTACTCCCTTGGTCTGCCCACCGACCTGTTCACACCCATCTTTGCGATCGCCCGCACCAGCGGGTGGACGGCCCAGGTCCTTGAGCAACTTGAGGACAACCGGCTCTACCGGCCCCTGACCAAGTACGTCGGCCCCCAGGAGCTCAGTCCCGTGCCACTCATCGAGTCACGCTAGGGCGCTCCAGCCACCACGGCGGCGATCCGCCCAGATTCAGACTCCCGCCCGGAGGGGTCCCCGCATCCGGGCAGGGCTGCCCGTCGCTCTCCTAGGCTGCCTTCATCGTGAGCATCCGCACCCCCACCAGGACAAGCAGCACGCCGAAGATACGCGTCAGATTCTGGTTGCTCACCGCCTTCATCAGGTCGGTCCCATACCAAGCGGCCACTGCAGCACCGACCGCGGTGCAGGCCACCAGCTTCCAGTCAATGAAGCCGCTCTTGGTCGCGATGTGGTTGGCTGTTCCGGCAGCTGCCGTAACCACGACCACCGCAAGCGAGGTGGCGACCGCATGCTTCTGCCCCATTCCGAGGATCATGGCGAAGGCAGGCACCATCAGAATTCCTCCACCCACCCCACAAAGGGCCCCGATCAATCCGGCCGCCCCTCCGACCAGCAGGCCAATTAACAAGATCTTCATGACCTTCAGAGCAACACGAAGAGTTCGTTAATCAAGAACGCATTCAGATCCCGGCTTACGGCAGTTCCCCGGATCAGGCGCTCTTCCGGCGCTTCTTCGCTCCCATGCAGAGCTCCGCCACCAGCCGGTGAAGCACCATGCGTGGGTCAAGCGCAGTGGTCACCAGCGACTTGTCAGCCTGCAAGGCCGACTCCATTGCCTCGCGCATTTCGCTGGTGGTGAACTGGCTCGCCTTCCTCGCTGCGAAGAACAGCCCCCAGCCGTTCACCTTGCCGGTCTTGGTTCGTGGCAGCCACGCCCTCTCCCCCTCGGGAAGCCGGTTGAGGGCCGCGGTGAAGCCCGGACCACTGGCTGTGGGCAACCCGGGGTGAGCATCCATGAGCACGCGCACCATGAAAAGATTGCGCACCGTGGGGATGATCGCGGCCCGAATCAACCCAATCGCATTTTCCCCCTTTTCAAGCTGCGCGTCGACAAGCTCGATTGCACGCTCCGCATCCCGGCGTTCGAGGGCCCGGCTGATCTCGAACACCACGCCCTTCCGGCTGAGGGGAACCAGCAGGCGCACATCTTCCAGTTCAACGGTTCGACGCTCGCCGAGGTAGAGATGAAGTTTCTCCAGTTCATTGCCGATCTGGCGCGTCTCCTCACCTGCCATCTGCACGAACAAGTCCAGCGCCTCGTGGGCAAAGGCCAATCCCAGTTCCTTCGCGCGGGTCGTCACCAGGAGAGCCACTTCGTCTTCCCAGCCGTCCTTGCTCACGTCGATCTTGTCAAAGGTCGCAACCTCTGCGTTCTTCTGCAGCCACTTGTAAAATCCCCGGCGCTTGTCGATCGCGCTCGCGCTTACGATAAGTGTTACCTCCTCAGAGATTCCCGCCTTGAGCACCTCCAGCAGGTCCTCCACCCCCTGCTTGGCCCGCTCCGATCCGCCGGTCCGGTCGTCTGCCAGGAAGTTGGCGGCCTTCAGCCAGACGATCTTGTCAGCTCCAAAAAAACCGATCGTCTGCAGCGCCTCAATCGTCCTTGCGCACGCCTTGTAGGCCTCGTCCGCATTCGCTACCACTCCTTCCACCACATCGTTTGCAAACTCCGCCGCGTCCCCTCCCGGCTTGAGTTCATTGAACAAAGCCAGCGCCTCCTCGGAGACCCTCCCGTCATCCGTGCCAATCACCACATGCACCGCTCCGGGCATGTAGCACCCCTATCTCGCCGGCCCGGCGCCGGCAAGCCCGCTCTCAGCTCCCGGGCCGGCTTGTGCCCGGCTGGCTTTCACCGCCCGCCGCCTTCCGCGCCCGTGCCTCCCGGAAGAAACTCTGCAACAGGCCTACGCATTCGTCTTCCAGGACTCCACCCGTCACATCACACTGGTGATTGAGCGGCGGATTCGACTGCAGGAGGTTGATCCAGCCCCCTGCCGCCCCGCCCTTGAGATCGGGGCATCCGTATACAACCCGCACCGGGCGACAGTGCACGATCGCACCAGCGCACATCGGACAGGGCTCTTTTGTCACATAAAGCGTGCAGCCCTCAAGGCGCCAGTCCTCCAACGTATGCTGCGCGGCTGTCAGCGCGAGCATCTCGGCATGGGCAGTAGCATCCCGCAGCGTCTCGACCTGGTTCCAGGCACGCGCGATGACCTGCGATTCCCGCACCACCACCGCTCCAATTGGAACCTCTTCCGCCGCATAGGCCTTCCGTGCCTCCCGCAGCGCCTGCTCCATGAAAAAGGCGTCACTGGACAAATCGATGATCTCATCGTCGCTCACGCATCAAGGCAAGCAGAAGTGGCCAGCGAGCCAAGCCCCCAATTCCGGGGCGGGGGCAGTGGATTGAGCGTTGGCCTCCCTCCCTGGAGCCCACCCCCGGGCTGACATCCTGACGCTTGCATTGGACTGTCGCTGCGAAACAGGGTAGACCGGGGGCGTGAAGAGCTGGACTGCCTCTGACCGCATCGTGGCGCCCTCCGTCCTCGCCGCCGATTTCTCCCGCATTGCGGAAGAGTGTTCCCGGGCCATCTCCGCCGGCGCAGACTGGCTCCACCTCGATGTCATGGATGGTCAGTTCGTGGACAACATCTCCTTCGGACCGGCCATGGTGGAGACGATTCACGCCACCAATGACATCTTCCTCGACGTTCACCTGATGATCACGCGCCCCGACCACTTCCTTCCCCGTTTTGTGGAAGCTGGCGCAGACCTCATCACCGTTCATGTGGAAGCGGAGGCAAAACACGTGGTTGGGAAGACCCTGGCCGCCATTCGGGCCGCAGGCTGTCAGGCAGGACTGGCTTTAAACCCCGCGACGCCCCTGGAGTCAGCGCTCCCCTTTCTTCACGAGATCGACCTCCTTCTCATCATGACCGTCGTCCCGGGCTTCGGCGGCCAGGCCTTCATGGGCGAGGTCCTGCCAAAGGTGGAAGAGGCCGCCCGCCTCCGCGAAGAGCATGGACTGCCTTTCCATCTTGAAGTGGATGGCGGCATCGACCCGCACACCGCGGTTGCTTCGGCATCTGCCGGGGCCAACGTGCTGGTAGCCGGATCCTCCACCTTCAAGGCACCGGACATGAATGCTGCCATTGCTTCCATCCGCAACGCCTGACGTGGTCCGGCAGGAACTACCCCGGGACACGGCCGCGGGCGCACCTCTCCACCACAAAAACCGCCCCATGCCCCAAGATGCGCCGCCAGGGTGAGGCTTCCCCCCGGACTGGACTTTTTCTGGCGAGAATGCGGTCCATGCTACTACCCTCCTCTCATGCCTCACCCAAACCTTTTTCACGTCCTCACCGCGGCACTGCTTCTCACCGCGCCAGCACCCGTCGCCGGAGCCCGGCACCCGCCCGAGCGCCCTAACATCCTCCTCCTGCTGGTAGACGACCTGAAGCCCGCCCTCGGCTGCTACGGCGATCCACACGCCCGGACTCCCCATCTCGACAAGCTGGCCGAGCGCGGGATGCGCTTCGAACTGGCCTACTGCAACCAGGCCGTCTGCGCGCCCTCCCGCTTCACACTGATGCTGGGGTCGCATTCCACAGCCACCGGTCTCTACGGCCTCGGCAACAAGCTGCGACACTCCCATCCCCGGGCCGTCACCATGCCCCAGTTCTTCGCCCGGCACGGATACCGGACCGAATCGATGGGCAAGATCTTCCACATCGGGCATGGCAACGAAGGAGATCCTGAATCTTTCAGTGTGCCCCACTTTCATGACAAGGTCATCGAGTACCTCGACCCAGCCAGCACGGAAGGAGGCAAGCTCACCCGTGAGGAAGCCTACTTTACCAACCAGCAACTCGACCGCATCCACTCCCTCCCCCGGGGCGCAGCCTACGAAGCAACCCCCTCCCGTGACGAAGACTACGCCGACGGCCGGGTGGCCGCCGAGGCCATCAGGCGCCTGCAGGCTGCCAGCAAGCGCAAGGAACCCTTCTTCATGGCGGTCGGCTTCGTACGTCCTCACCTCCCCTTCAGCGCACCTGCCAGATACTGGGATCTTCACGATCCCGCCCGGCTCCCCTTCCCGCGCTCCGAGGATCATCCTGCCGGATCACCGAAAATTGCCCATAAACGTGCGGGAGAGATCGCGATGTATGCTCCTGTCCCGCGGCGGAACGAAGACTACACCAGCGAACTCAAGCGAAGGCTCATCCACGGATACTACGCGAGCGTCAGCTACATGGACGCCCAGCTGGGAAAGGTAATCGCGGAACTGGACAGACTGAAACTCTCCGGCAACACCGTCATCGCGGTATGGGGTGACCATGGATTCCACCTCGGCGACCTCGGGATCTGGACCAAGCACACCAACTACGAGCAGGCCAACCGGATTCCCCTTCTGCTCATCGCTCCCGGCGTGACCACGGGGGGAACTGCGACCCGTCAGTTGGCCGAGAGCGTGGACCTGTTCCCCACGCTCGCGGAGCTGGCCGGCCTCCCGGCCCCGAGCGTCCCGCAACCGCTCAATGGCGTAGATCTCGTCCCCGTCTTGAAAGATCCCTCCAGACGAGTCCGCGATCACGCCTTCCACTGCTATCCCCGGCGAGGAGGTGTAATCGGGCGGGCCATCCGCACGGAGCGCTACCGGATGGTAGAGTGGAAGAAGCCGGGGGCACCGGCCAACACCGCCCAATACGAGCTCTACGATTATCGCGACGGCCAGATAGAGCGCAGGAACATCGCCAGTGATCACCCCGGGATCCTGGCCCGGCACAAGGCCATCCTCGCTCGCTACCCCGAAGCCGTCCGGAGGTAGGATTATGGGAAGGGGTGGGGCTTGCGAACACACATCCTCCCCGCCTGGGGGTCCCGACAGGAGATCGATTGCTTCAACCGGCGGGCTGAGGCATCTTCGCCCTAATCCGGTCACCCCAGATCCTCTCGTGTCCCACTTCTGGCTTCTGCCCTTCACCCTCCTTGCAGCCCTGGCCCTCACCTCCTGTGCCTTCCCGAGGGTCGAACCCGCTCAGGCTGCCCACACCATCAATCCTGATATTGTCCCCCGGGCGACGCCCGCGCTCTGGCCACGCAGGATGCCCGCCACGCCGCCGTCCTACCTCGTCAAGCAGGGGGAGGCCCCACTCGACATGGGCACCTTCAAGAACTGCCGCGTATTCAAGGCAGGCGCCGTGAAGGACGGCATGGCCCTCTTCGTCGCAAGCCGGCGGCAGTTCCCGGTCAAGGAGCGCAAGGACCCCTTCACCCTCACCGTCTCCCACAACGGGGAAGACAAGATCGTTGAACTCAGGACCAGGGATCACCGTATCACCCTTGCAGTCGTGCGCCCGGCCAAAACCGACCGACCCCGGGGCCTGGCCATCTACCTTGCAAGCATCATGCTGATTTCCAGGGAGGAGAAGGCCTTCATGCATCGACTCCAGCAGAGGGGATGGAACGTGGTCGCCATCACACCCTCAATCGATCTCTTCGCAAAGGACCGCTGGGAGGAAACATGGGACGTCTCCCAGCTCAGTCAACAAGCCAGCATGATGGCTAATGAGATCGACAATGGCCTCGCCGAGACGGCTTACGCCACCGAGGCCGTGCTGGCCTACCTGCAGGAAAAAGACCCAGCCTGTGTCCGCGGCCCCCGGGTCGTGGTAGGTGCCAGTGCCGGAACCCTCGCCACCCCCGCCCTCATCAGCCACCTCGGCGGCATCGACGCCGCAGTCTACATCGGCGGCGGGGCCCATATTCCCGAGATCGTCCTGGAATCCGCGATAAAGATCTACCGCCCCAGGATCAAGGGGGCGAGCGATTCCCGGAAGCACTCTCGCTCGCGGCTCAAGCAACTCGCCCTGCAGCGCTCACAGTTGGACCCACTCAAGATCGGGCCCTCCCTGCCTCCTGTCCCCTCTCTCCTGTTGGCCGCCGAGTTCGATCGCATTGTTCCCGCCCACACCGGCAAACTGCTTTACGATGCCCTCGGACGCCCCGAACGCTGGCGCTACCCGCTGGGCCACATCGCCCTCTTTCTCTGCCTCCCGCATCAGGCCGATCGCGTGGTTGACTGGGTCGAGGATGTCGTCGCGCGCAAGGGCAGCCTCAACGCAAATGAACTCGATCCTCACCCACACGGTCAAAGCAGCTCCCTTTGACCTTCGGCTCCTGGCTGCTCAGACTCTTCGCCATGCTCATCGATCTCACCCGCACCATCAGCGAGGATCTGCCCCGGGTCTCCCTCGAGCCGGTCAAAACCACGGAGAACGGGGGATGGAATACGAGTATTTACCATCTCTACTCCCACTGCGGAACCCATATGGACGCCCCGTGGCATTTCGACTGTGGAGAAAAATTCATCGACCAAACTCCCCTCGAAACCTGTCTCGGAACCGCCGACATCGTCCGCCTCCCGGAAACCCGGCCCCGCGAGGTTCTCACCGTGGAACACCTCGGCGCGCTTGCGGACTCCTTTGAAGCGGGACACCACCTCCTTCTCAATACCGACTGGAGCAAGCGCTTCGGGCAGGAACTCTATGTCCCGGAACTTCCCCGCATCGGCGAGGAACTCGCCCACTGGTGCGTCGCACGCAGGGTGAAAATCCTCGGGGTCGAGCCTCCTTCCGTCGCCAACGTCCTTGACGCCGAGGAACTCACCCGTATTCACCGCATTCTGCTTTCCGGGGGGGTCACCATTGTCGAGGGGCTCGTCAACCTGGACCTCATCCCGGACTCGCGCTGCTTCTTCGCCGCCCTTCCCCTCAAGGTCCACCGTGGAGACGGTTCTCCCTGCCGTGCCTTTGCCTCGACCGAGCCCCTGACGCCCTAGCCGGGCCCCCTGCCCTCACTGCGCCCGCCTTGTTTCCAGGATCGTCCTCACCCGCAGCCGTATTGCGCGGTCCATGCGCTCTTCGGCCCTGGCTTTGAGGGCATCGACCAGGGACTCGGAGGGCGGCTCCCGTCCGGCCAGTTCGATTTCCACCAGCGGTGCACCCGCACTCCGTGAACGTCGCAGTTTCAGCAGGCGGTAGTCAGATTGCTCCGCCACCTCGGCCAGGGAACGTTCCAGGGCCCGCGGGGTGGTCACCTTGCCCAGAAGGATGGAGGTCAGGGGCACAGCCAATCCCGCACAGGCCAAGGCCAGGACGATAATGAACCGGCGGGGCCAGAGCCCGCTGCCTTCCCGCCGCCCCCGGATTCCAGCCGCGAAAAAATGCACCGCCGCACCGAGAACGATTGCCACCACGTTCGTCCCAAAAAGCAACGCCGCCCCCTGCGCAGTGACCGTCTCTCCAAGGGCCAGACATAGTCCCACCGTGGCAATGGGCGGGACCAGAGCGGCCGCGATCGCCACTCCGGCCAGCGCCCCAGTCAGATGCGGACGGGCCAGGCAATAGGAAGCCGCAATCCCAGAGGCGAACGCCACCCCCAGGTCAAGAAGCGTGGGTTCGCCCCGGGCTGCGAGCTCGGAAGTGAGCCCAAAACCAAGCAAGCGCGCCAGCAGCCCAACTGCCAGACCGATCACAAGCGCCAGGAAGAAGCCCAGCAGTACGGCCCGCGAACTACGCAACCACAGCGGCCAGTTGCCCTGCACCATGGCCAGGCCTCCTCCGATCAACGGTGTCATCAGGGGCGCAACCAGCATGGCCCCGATAACCACCGCCACGCTGTTGGCTAGGAGACCAAGCGCCGCGATGAGAGTCGCCAGGGCCATCAGCAGGGCGAAGTCGAAAGTCCAGCGGGCCTTGCCCTCGATCTCATCAACCAGGGCGATGCGCTCTTCCCGGTCGAGTTGCGGAACGCTCAGGCGCAGGAGGCGACCCACTCGTCCCCGCCAGCGTTGCGGGGCGGGCAGGGCACTGCGCACCACCCCGATTCCCATTCCGGCCGGACCACGCAGGAGGCGGTCAGGAACTGTTCCAAACAGCTTGGATCGCAGGGTACGCGAGTCACTTGCTCCAATCAGGACCAGGCCGTAATGGCCGCTCTCAGCCTGGCGCCGGATCTCATCGGACACCTGCTCACCCAGAGCCACCTCACACCCGATCTCAGCCGGATCAATTCCGGCCCCCCGCACCGCCTTGTGAAGCTGGCGCTCTCCCACCTCCCGGGAGACCTCATCCGAATAAGGCTCCACGAAGAAGGCCGTCGTTTCCGGTCCCACCAGCTTGTGGGCAAGCTCAAGGGCGGTTCGCGAGTGGGGGCCGCCGGCCGCTGGAACGAGAATACGGCCTTCCTGAGATTCTCCTCCCTCGGGCAACCGCATGACCAGGATGGCACAGGGGATCTGCTCGAAGAGGGCCTGCGAAAGGCGTCGCTCCGGCGAGCCTTTCGCTTCCTGCCCGCTGTTTCGCTTCCCGGTGAACACATACTTCACACCGGCACTCATGACGTGGTCGGTCACAGCCGCGAGGGCGTTCTCAACGCGCACCCGTCCCCAGCGAACCTTGCTGTCATGCAGGAACACGGGTGGCTCGTCTCCCTCCTGGCGCCAGGTCAGCTCCTCGCCAGCACCCGCGTCACAGCAGACCACCTCGAGGGGCAGCTCGAGCGCGGAAGCCGCACGAAGACCCCAGGCCAGGAGCCCGGGCCCCTCTTCGGCGTGACGGACGACGAGCAAGATGGACATGGCGGATAAGCAGCAATATCAGGACGAAGGCGGGGAGCAACATTGATGTCTTTCCCCTGAGCCTTAAAGCCACTACCGCGCCGGCGGCCTGAGGAACTTCAGGCCCCCGAGAAACTTCTCCATGCTGCCCAGGGTCGCCCAGTAGTTCTCGTTGTCTCCACGGGCATTGAAGAACCCGTGCTTCTGGCCCTCCGAAATGATCAGCTCACACCGCCGCTGCTTCTCCTTCATGCGTCTGGCAAAGAGCTTGTGCCCGGTCACCGGGGTAGTCGTGTCCGCCGACCCGACCAGAATCAGGGTAGGCGCGACCTGGTCGTGGACGTGCTCCACGGGGGATAACTCACGGTAGCGCTCCTTCAACTGGTTGTAGCCGAAACCTTTTTTTGAGGTGTCGATCACCGGGTTGAACAGCACCAGCGCGGCCGGGATGAAGACGGGCTCGCCCTCCTTCACCTCATCATGCCCGGCAAGCAAGCCGCTGCAGGCGGCCAGGTGACCCCCCGCAGATCCCCCCGAGGCGACGATCCTGTCCCGATCCACTCCCTGGCCCCCGGCATTCCTCCAGATCCAGCGCACCGCCGCCTTGGAATCTGCCACGGCCTCGAAGGGCGATGTCTTGTGGCGGCTGCGGACCCGGTAGTCCGCGCAGTAGGCGACCATGCCCAGCGCCGCCAGGCGTGCGGCCTGGGGATGAAATTGCCTGGTCGTGCCCCCGATCCAGCTACCCCCGAAGAAAAATACAATCGCTGGTCGCCGGTCGGCAGCCTTCCAACCCCGGGGACGAAAGATCTCCAGCTTCAGTTGCGCCTCCTTGGTCTTGCGGTAGACCACCACCTCGTCGGGGTCGCGGGTCTCAGGCTCCGGAGCAGCTGGCGCGGCAAAGGGGACGGTCAAACCGGCGATGGCAATGGTCAGCAGCGTGCGCATATGGCATTGTTTCCCCGGCTCCCGCACAGGTGCCAGTAAAAGATCAAAAACAGCCCCTTCCTCAAACCAACCTCACAACCGCCCCAGATGAGCAGACAATCACCGGGATTCGCTCCCCTCCGGCCAATCCTCGCTCTGCTGCGGGCGAAACCCGGGCTCCCGCCAGTCCGTCCCTGAACCCCCTCCCATGCAAACGCTCCCTCCAGTCCGCGCTCTCCTCTTCGACTTCGACGGGCTCATCGTCGATACCGAATGGCCCATCTACGAGGCCTGGCAGAGAACTTTTCGTGACCACGGGCATCCACTCTCGCTCGAAACCTTCAACCAGTGCATCGGCACCGACTTTGAAACCTGGTCGCCCAAGATACACCTTGAGGAGCTGACTGGAAACACGATCGACTGGCCTCCGCTCGATGACGCTCGCCAGGCCTCCATCAACAAGAACCTCGTGGGTGCTCCCGCCATGCCGGGCATCCCCGAGGCCGTGCAGGCAGGGAAAGAGACCAGCCTCAAGCTCGGCGTGGTTTCCAGCTCCTCTCACAACTGGGTCGACGGTTGGCTGGAGAGAATCGACCTCTTCCACCAATTCGACCTCACGGTCTGCCGCGGCGACGCCCCACGCATCAAGCCCGAGCCCGACCTTTATCTCGAGGCCGCACGGCAGCTCGAAATGGAATCCGCCGCCTGCCTCGTGATTGAGGACTCGGTGAACGGGATCAAGGCGGCCAAGGCCGCCGGCATGCCCAATGTCGCAATCCCCAACCGCGTGACTGGATGCTGCAACTTTTCGCTGGCCGACCATGTTCTGGCAGACGCTTACGAGCTGGCGGCACTCCTCACTACCATGAAGCCGGAGGGATAAACTCGCGCCAGCGGCCCCTGACCCCGGCCTACAAGCCAGGCGGATGCCGCAACACGTGCCCCTTGACGGACCGGGGCTTGAGCCGCCAGCGAGGGCCATCCTGCCGGTGCTGGCCATAGGTATCGAAGCGCAGACCCGCGATCACGAGAAAGACATGGCCCTTGCGCGCACAGACCGTAATCCACTCGCCGCGGCCCCGCTCTCCATACCTCAGGAATCCCTTGGAAGGCATCTGGTCGCTGAGCAGGCCCGCGTTTCGCAGCACATAGGAAGTTGCCCCGGAGCAGTCGTAGCCGCTGTCATTGAGCACCGCGTGTCCTCCTCCCCACTTGTAGGGCAGACCCTGGATCCGATTGGCTGCTGCGATCGCACGTTTGACCTCGGGGGGAGCATTGCGGGGAGCAACCGCCCAGCCGTTGACGAGAATCGCGTTGTTAGGGTGCGCCTTGTAGGCCACCGCATACCTGGGCTTGTCCTTCCAGCCACAGGAGGAAAGACAGAAGGTAGCCGCAACGGCCAGGAACACGAGAAAGGCTCTCATCAATAGATTAACGAGGGGAGGAAGTTAAATCCTCTAACATAACGGGGTAGTCCTGTCGATCCCTTTCCTTCCCGGAGGCGCCCAAGAATGACTCCGCTTATCGGTCTCGACCATTCAAAAAAAACACGCGCTCCCACCTGCTCGGCCAACATGGCCCGCGCATTCCGGAAGACTCTTGATCACCCACCCTGGCGCAGCCACCTCACGACCTCCTCCATTGCCCGCGCCCGATGACTCAGTTCGTTTTTAACGGTCGGACCCAGCTCGGCAAAGGAGCGAAGATGACCTTCAGGGACGAAAAGCGGATCATAGCCGAATCCCGCAGCTCCACGAGGCGACTCCAGGATACGCCCCTCCACCGCTCCCTCGAATCCGGCAAGGACCTCGCCCGATCGCGCAATCACGATGACACACCGGAAGCGCGCGGTCCGGTCCGCGCTCGCCACACCCGCAAGCTCAGACAACAGCTTGCGGTTGTTCGCCTCATCATCCGCTCCCTCGCCGGCGTAGCGCGCGGAGTAGACGCCCGGGGCACCCTGCAGGGCATCCACTTCCAATCCTGAGTCATCCGCCAGCACCAGAGAGTCACTGATTTGGCTGATTGCAACCGCCTTCAGGGTTGAGTTCTCGTGAAAGGTCACCCCGGTTTCCTCCACTACCGGGGAACCCGGAAGCGCGGAAAGGTCAACGACCTGGAATGAGCTTCCGAGCATGGCCGCAATCTCCTCGGTCTTGTGGGAGTTGCGTGTCGCAACCAACAGCCTCCTCATGGCACAATCTCATAAACCCACCACGGGAAATGCCGAGGAGGAATCCACAAATCCCTTCCGTTCCCCGCTCGCAAGGGCGCGCAGGAAGTCCAGGGCAGCTCCCCCCGACCTCCAGAAGCTTCTTTCCGAGGCAGGGCGGCCCCTGATACGAGCGCCGGGGTCGCTCGCTTGCCATCTGCCGTTACATTTCACAGAACAGGGGAAATGAAATTAATCCCCGCCGCTCTCCTTCTGGCCCTCCTTCCGGCCCTCGCCCCTGCGGAGAAGCCGGACTCCGCGCGCCATCTTCCGGCCGCCTCTCCAGAGACGGTGGGCATGTCGCCCACCAAGCTCAGGCTTGTCGACGCCAAGGTGCACGAATTGATCGACCGGAAGCGGATTGCCGGCGCGTCCGTCATGATCACCCGCCGGGGAAAGCTCGTCTATCACAAGAGCTTCGGCCTGCGGGATGTCGAAAACCAGCTGCCGATGAAGAAGGACACCATCTTCCGCATCTACTCGATGACGAAGGCGATCACCTCGGCCGCAACCATGATCCTCGTTGAAGAGGGAAAAGTCCACCTCGAGGACCCTCTCTCGAAGTATCTGCCGGAGTATAAGATGGCCAGGGTCTGGAAAGATGGGAAAGCAGTCGCCCCGGAAATGGATCCCACCGTCAGGGACCTGCTCTGCCACACCGCCGGATATTCCTACGGGGCCACCGGCATCCCGGAACTGGACCAGCTGCACCGCGCGGCGGGTCCTTTCATGGAAACCGAGTCGCTCACCGAGTTCGTCAGGAGGATGTCGGCAGTCCCCATGGCCTTCGAACCGGGCCAGCGGTGGCTCTATGGCATCTCCACCGACCTTCTCGGTGCGGTGGTGGAGCGGGCGTCAGGCAAACCCCTGGGACAGTTCCTCGACGAGCGGCTTTTCGAACCGCTCGGCATGAATGACACCGGATTTGCCCTTCCCGCCGACAAACGCAAGCGGATGGCGGTAGTCTACCACTCCAACAAGAGGGGAACCCTCACCCGCCATGAGCGCAATACTTTCACTTACAGCGAACGGACGAGGATGCATTCCGGGGGAGGAGGCCTCGCCTCGACCATCGGAGACTATGCCCGGTTCCTGCAGATGATCGCAAATCAGGGGGAACTCGGAGGAACGCGCTTTCTGAAGAAGGCAACCGTTGCCGAGATGACCCGCAACCAGCTCACGGGGTCCGCCATGCCCATCAGCTTCCCGAACAACGTTCGCCACGGGACCGGCTTCGGACTCGGCTTCTGCGTCAAGGTGGAGCACACCGCATGGAACAAGGCTGGCCGCCTCGGCGAGTACGGCTGGGGCGGCATGCTGAGCACCCATTACTGGATCTCTCCCCGGGACGAGCTGGTGGTCGTTACCATGGAGCAGACCCTGCCCTATGACTTCCTTCTCGAGAACGCTCTCAAGCCCCTCATATATGAGGCGATCGAGTAGCGCAGCCCGGGGCCGGGGACCAGCCAACAAAAAAAAGGAGGGCGCCGCCGCCGGTGGCTGTCGGTCGCGGTCCGGCCAGCGGAGCGCTTGCCCTGCAAGGAGATATCTGCCACCGTCCCGCCCCGTTTCGGGAACCGAGGAAGCACCACGATGAGTGAGCGACGCAGACCATATCCCTTCGACGAGTTTGAGGCCAAGTGGCAGCAACGTTGGGACGAGCACAAAGCGTTCCGCATGCCGGGACCCGGCGAGGAGGGCTTCGATGCATCTGCTCCCAAGTTCTACGCTCTCGACATGTTCCCATACCCCAGCGGGGCCGGGCTTCATGTAGGACACCCGGAAGGCTACACCGCTACGGACATCATTACCCGTTACAAGCGCAAGTGCGGCGCCAACGTCCTCCATCCCATGGGCTGGGATGCGTTCGGGTTGCCTGCAGAGGAGCACGCCCGGAAAACCGGAGAACATCCGCGTATCAACACCCACAACAACGTCGAAAACTTCCGGCGCCAGCTCAAGATGCTGGGTTTCTGCTACGACTGGGACCGCGAGGTCAATACCACCGACCCCGGCTACGTAAAGTGGACCCAGTGGATCTTCCTGCAGATCTACAACAGCTATTTCGACGAAGAACGGCAGAGGGCCAGGCCCGTTTCCGAACTCGAGGCCAGGGGCTGGACGCGTGAGCAGATCGACGAGGTCCGCCTCGCTTACGTCGCAGAAGCACCCGTTAACTGGTGCCCCAGCCTGGGCACCGTCCTGGCCAACGAAGAAGTCGCCGAGTGGGAGGAAAAGGGGCATGTGGTGGAACGCCGTCCACTCCGGCAGTGGATGCTGCGCATCACCAAGTACGCCCAGCGCCTTATCGACGAACTCGATGACCTCGACTGGCCGGAAGGCATCAAACTTCTCCAGCGAAACTGGATTGGGCGCTCCGAGGGAGCCAGCGTGAGATTTGCGCTGGCAGGGGGGCACGAGGGCGAAATTGAAGTCTTCACCACCCGTCCAGACACCCTTTTCGGAGCCACCTACATGGTANTCGCCCCCGAGCACCCCCTCGTTGGACTGATCACCACCAGNGCACAACGGGAGGCGGTCGAGGCCTACCGGAAGGCCTGCGCTACCAAGTCCGAGATGGAGCGTGGCGAGTTGAACAAGGACAAAACCGGCGTAGACACCGGTGCCTTCGCGATCAATCCNGTCAACGGGAAGGAANTCCCGGTCTGGATTGCGGACTACGTCATGATGGGCTACGGCACCGGCGCGATCATGGCCGTCCCGGCCCACGACACCCGGGACTACGAGTTTGCCGAAAAATTCGAGCTGCCAATCCTGCAGGTGGTGGAGCCTCCCNCGGGCGAGGAATGGCGCGGGTTCACCGGCGAGGGNACAGCCATCAANTCCGGCATGCTCGATGGCCTCTCCACTCNCGAGGCCAGGAAGGAGATCACCAGCTGGCTCGAGGAGCAGGACCGGGGGGAAGCGCAGGTCAACTACAAGCTGCGCGACTGGCTCTTCTCCCGCCAGCGCTACTGGGGGGAACCCTTCCCCATCGTGTGGAGGGATGGACACCACGAGGCGCTGCCCGAGGATGAGCTCCCCCTCCTCGCTCCCGAACTGGAGGATTACAACCCGACCGGTGAGCCTGAGCCACTTTTATCCAAGGCGACNGATTGGGTGGAGCTTCCAGGCGGAGTCCGGCGGGAAACCAATACCATGCCGCAGTGGGCGGGCTCCTGTTGGTACTACCTGCGCTACTGCGACCCCTCCAATAGCNAGCAGTTTATTTCCCCGGAGGCCGANGAATTCTGGCTCGGTAGTAACAAAAACCCGGGCGGGGTGGATCTCTACATCGGCGGCACGGAGCACGCGGTTCTCCACCTTCTCTACTCCCGCTTCTGGCACAAGGTCCTCAACGACCTCGGGCACGTCGGTATGCGTGAGCCTTTTCAAAAACTGGTCAACCAGGGGCTCATCATGGGCCCTACCGATTACTCCACCTTCCGGGATGGGGAGGGAGAACTCGTCAGCTTCAGGGACGTCCGGGAAAAGAAGGAGGAAAAGAGAACCATCTTCCGGCACAGGCAGACTGGTGAAGAGCTGGTCAAGGAAACCGTCGACAAGGACGAGGTCACCAAGCAGAAGGACAGCTTTGTCCTGNCAGGCAATCCTTCCATCCGCGTCCGTGACCGCGCGGAGAAAATGTCGAAATCCCGTGGGAACGTAGTCAACCCCGACGACGTGGTGGAAGCCTACGGTGCAGATGCCCTGCGGCTCTACCTCATGTTCATGGGCCCGTTGGAACAAAGCGCTCCCTGGAACACTGAGGGAGTGGACGGCATTTCGCGGTTCCTCGCCCGGATCTGGCGGGTGGCCCTGGACCAGGACCAGGAAGGCTCNTGGGTCACCTCCGCCAAGCTGNACGACAGCGAGGCCCCCGGGGATCTCCTCAAAATCGTACACGCCACCATCAAGAAAGTGGGAGAGGATGTCGAGAAGCTGCGGTTCAACACGGCCATCTCCCAGATGATGGAGTGCACCAATGCATTTACCGCCGCAGAGAAGGTGCCCCATCAACTCTTCCACACCCTGCTCATCCTGCTCAACCCCTTCGCTCCCCACCTGAGCGAGGAGCTGTGGGAACGTCTTGGCTACGAAGGCTCCTGCCTTGAGGCCCCCTGGCCCTCACACAACGAGTCCCTCCTCGTGGAGGACGAAATCGAGATGGTGGTACAGGTCAACGGCAAGGTGCGATCCAGGATAAGGCTCACCGCGGATGCCTCCCGGGAGGCCACCGAATCCGCCGCCCGGGACGACCCCAAGGTCCAGGCGCACCTGGAGGGCCTGACNGTCCGGAAGGTTATCGTGGTTCCCGGGCGTCTGGTCAATCTTGTGGCAGGCTAGCCCCCTCCCGGACGCTTTCGGGTTGCCATTGCGCTCTCCANCGCTACCTGTGCGGGCATGCTGCGCGTCAACGGAGAGCTCATCGATCCCAATCTCCTCGAGGATGCCTTTGCCCGTATCAAGTCCGAGGCCGAGGCCCGCCTNCAGGTGTCCTGCTGTGAGCGCGACCCCGAATTCATGGCCCAGGCCGAGGAAGAAGTCATCGACTCCGTCCTCATTGCGCAGGAGGCCGAGANTCGATTCCCCGAGCTGCCTGAGGCCGAAATCAAGNCCCGCTTTGAAGAAACCCTGAAGGAGTATCGCAAACACGGGGCCAGCTGGGAGATGCTTGAATCNCAGCGCGACAATCTCCTNGATGAGTGCGAGGCCAACCTCCGGATGGAAATGTTCCTCGACNGCGTGCTGGCCGGCAANACGGACGTGGCCGACGAAGACCTGCTCGCATACTACAGGCAGAATGAGCGGGAGTTCCGGACCGCGGCCGAGGTCCGCGTCCTGCATCTCATGAAAGCCCTCGAGAAACACGAGGACCCCGTTCTGCTTCTTGAGGAAATGGCAGAGCTTCGTGAAAAACTGGTCGAGGGGGCCGACTTCGAGACGATCGCCAAGACCGAGACCGAGAAGGAATCAGGCGAAACTGATCTGGGCTGGATCACCTTCGACCGGCCCTCCAACCCGATCGAGTCCATCATGTTTACCATGCGCCTCGACGAGGTGAGCCCGGTAATCGCCTACGAGCATTGTTACCACATTCTCAAGATCGCGGAGATCAAANCTTCCACGGTTCGNCCCTTCGACGAACTCAAGGAGGAAATCGCACACCGGGTGGAATTCGAGAAGCGCCGCAACGCCCTGCGTGAGTTTGCTTCCGGACTGCGCGANAGTGCCGAGATCGAAAAGGTTACCCCCGATGAAGANGAGGGGAACGAGGAGGAAGAAGCCTCCCCGGCGAGCTGAGNGTGCGCACTCCAGCTAGTGCCATGGAGGACGGAAGCCCCCGGAAGCCTCCATCCNGTTGCTCCAGCTGAGAGCCCCANCGGCAGCTCCCCGCCCTCTTGGGGGCAGTATCTNCCGGGANGGATTGGTTCATGCGGCCAATCCAATCCGCCTGTTATGGCCAACTGAATAGCCAACGAAGGCCCAGAAGAGGCTGTTAAGCGCTATCAGGACCACCATCACGCCCAGTCCGAGCAGGGTTTCNAGGGGCGGCGTGCCGCTCAGGGCCGGCAGGATGGCCACCAGCGAGGCAAGCAGCCCGATGAAAAGCCCCCATCCAATAAAGGCCCGCACCTCCCTGAAAATCACGCCCCGGGTCACGCGGTGGGCAATGCCCATCGTCCGCATCACCTGGAATTCACTCCTGCGTTCGACCAGGTTGCGTGCAGTCACGATGCCCAGCCCGGCGCTCCCGAGAATCAGGCCCAGTCCACCGAGGACGTGAAAGATCGCGATATAGGTATTCTCGACCCCGTGAAATCCTTCCAGGCGTTCGCGAGTGGTGGTGACTGTGCTTCCGCGATCTGAAGCCGCCTTCTGGATCTCCCTGCGCGCGCGCTCGAGATCACTCGAACCCGAGAGGTCNGCCAGAAAAAGACGGTAACCCTCCTGAGACGGAAAATAGGCGAGGAACGCTTCTTCATCNACGATCATGTTTCCTTGAAACACGCTGTCGGCAAGGGCGCCGGTGATTTCGACCTCGAAGTCCTCGCCCCGCTCGTCCTGGTAGGTGATTCGATCCCCCACTCTCTTCTTGAGAACCCACATCAAGGTGGTCTGGTCGATGAAGGCCCGGAGAACACGCGGTGCNGCGGGCTCCCGCAGAAGCNCCCACCCCTTTTCGATCTCCATCCCCCCTGCTACGGATTTCAGCGAGAACGAATCCCTCCCCGCGAGGGCACGGCTGTCGGTGGCAAGGAGGCGCGGCCTCGTAGCCTTGTTGAGGTTGAAGCAACTGGCGTCGTCCCCCACCCCGACCCGGAACGGTCGGATCTCCCCAAGCAGCCCGCGTTGTTCCCCCATTTCGAAGTAGTCGGGATCCTGCTTGGCATCAGCAGCCCTGTTGATCGGGTTGGTGGTCTCCACCCACAAGGCGAAGCCCCCGGCTCCACTGGATCGTTCGGCCCACTCGCCCCCGCCATGTTTCTGGAAGGCGGTCACCGCAATAACAAGAAAGACCCCGCATGCCAGGGTCCCCACCACCACGAGGCTGCGCGTGGGACGGCGACCACTGTTGAGGACGGCGAGCGCCCCCGGCGTAACCTCCCCGCGGAGGNNTGCCCCGAGCCGTCCCAGCCANGCTCGATACCTCAGGAGACCTGCGACCAGGAAAAATACTCCGGAGAGAAAGAACGAACCCTGTGCCCCCATGATGCCGGTCGCCGCGATCGCACCAACCCCGAGAATCNCACAGGCCCANCCGGCGTNCCGAAGAANCCCGACCCGCACCTTTCCCCGGGAAACTTCCTCAACCCCCGCTTCCAGGCGCAGCCTCGCAGTCCTCCGTGCCTGGTTGCGGACCGTCAGCCATATGACCAGCATGGAGAANGCGGTAAAGAGCACTAACCCAGCCACCAGGCTGAGAACGTCGAGGTGAAAGACGAAGAAGCCTCCGGGAGAGTCCTCGTTCCAAATCGACTCGAGAACACGCAGGATCACGGTCGAGTAGGCAATCGCGAGGAGGAGGCCAAGGAGCCCGCCCCCCGCAACAATCAGCAGGCCTTCAAGAAGGCGCCAGCGCATTACCTTGCNGGCNGGCAAGCCCAGGGCGGCCAGCAGCCCGCTTTCCCGGTTGCGCTGCTCAATGTTGAAGCGGAACAACATCGCCACCAGAGCCACCGATGCCAGGATCAGGAAGAAGCTCATGCTGAGGAACAGCATTGCGATGGGGACCGGGGACTCGGCCGCACCCTCCGCCTCTGCACGCAGGCTCCGCCGAAGCAACCCCGCCATCCCCGGCTTGAGTAGCGGAAGGAGCTCCTTCTCAAGTTCCGGCGCAGCCGTGTCCGTATTCGGAATCCGCAGGGAGGTAAACTCTCCCCAGCGGTTCCCGAACAGCTCCCGCCCCCGCTCCTCCGAGATGAACGCCTTTGGCGTGCCACGNTGCTCATCCCAGTAATCCTCATCCTTCTGCCGGATACGCTCCAGGTCGAGGGGAAGCCCCGGAGCCCAGTCCTGGGCATCCTCCGCCTCCGCCACTCCGGGAAAATCGGGCATCCAGAGCTGATCCGCCGCCAGGCCCTCCCGAGGAACAATACTGTGAACCCGAAACCCAGCTGTATCTTCCTCGAGCCGGTTCCCGCCTACCAGTTTGAAGAAGGCCAGGCTGATGGGCTGACCGACCTCTAGCGCGAGATCTTCCGCAAGCCAGTCGTTGACCACGATCTCATCCCCGGAAAAGGAATCCGGGAGAAAAGGCGCAGCCTCTGGCCGGACAGCGGCAACCATCGAATAGGGAGTCTCCCTGCCATTTGCCGCGTAGGTATTCACCAGGTAACTGGTTACCGGAATCGTNGTGGGGAACCGTGCTCTGACAGCCTCAACAATGGGAGCCTCAAAGAAAATCCGCGCCGACCGCACCTCGGTTGCACCCGCCAGCGGGACCTCTACAAGGGAAAGGCCGTAATCCTCCAGCACCATCCGGCTGCGGATGTGCTCATCCAGATCTCCCTCGAAGGCAACGCCAGCGCNTCCNCTNCCGAGCAGGATCATGTTGGCNCGGGCCGGCTGGTCGACTACCTGCTGGAGACGGCTCAGTGGNACAAACACNGTCGGAACCGGAAGCTGGGTGGNCTGCAGGTTGAAGCGGCCAAACTGCTCGTTGCCCACGACCGNGCGCACCTTGGCCCGGAAGCTGATAATATCCTCCGCCTCCCCGGAAAGTGGCGCGTCACGAGACAACATCCCCGGCGCCTGAAGGCGCAGGACCACGGAATCCTCCAGCTGGAGGTCCAGCGCTTCGGCGAGGTATTCATTGACCGCTACCTGCCGCGGTTCNAGAGCCACCACGGCACCATCACCGGGGGCNAAGGCCCAGAAGCGATCATCCACTCCCAGGATCTGGACGCTCCCGAGGCCTCGTTCGCTCGACTGCGAGCTGAGCTGACCACGCAACAAAAGAACNGGAGCCGCCCGCAGGGAGTCGCCCCCAACTTCGGTCGCCAGGGCATCCCGGAAAAACCCCNCGCCGGCCACGAAGATATCTTCCACCTTCCCGACGCGCTGGCTCGCCACCTCCCGCAGNGTCTCCTTTACCGAGCTCCCGGCGATCAGTGCCCCAAGCAGGACGGTAGCACCGAGTACGGTCCCGGCCCCCACTCCAAGGTAGGACAGTTTGTAATNCCAGATCCCGCGCCGGATGAAGGTGAACGCGTTCATTGCCTCTCCAGTTTCCCGTTACGAAGCTCGTAGGAGTTCTGCATCCGCCCGGCAAGGGCCCGGTTGTGGGTTACAACAACCAGGGTAACTCCCTTTCCTGCATTCAGTTCCTCNAGGAGATCTGCCACCACCCCGGTTGTCTCCTCGTCCAGCGAACCGGTTGGCTCATCTGCCAGGATGAGGCTTGGTTCATTCACCAGGGCCCGGGCCAGGGCCGTGCGCAAACGCTCGCCACCAGAGAGCTGATAAGGGAAGTGTCCGAGGCGGTCCTGAAGGCCCACCTCGGCGAGGAGCGCCTCCGCCCTGGCGGTGGTTTCCGACTGCGATTCCTTCCAGCCACCTGCCAGGCGGGGCAGGACGACATTCTCAAGCAGCGTACACTGCGGCAGGAGGTGGTGGTGTTGGAATACAAAACCCANGGCCCGGTTCCGAAAGGCCGCCGCCTGTTCCTCATCGAACAGGGCCACATCCTGGTCGTTGATCAGGACTTGTCCCTCGGTGGGCCGGTCAAGTACTCCCAGCAGGTTTAGCAGGGTTGTCTTTCCACTGCCTGAGGGACCAACCACCGCCGTCGCTTCTCCAGTCTTCACATNGAGGGAGACCCCATCAAGAACCCGCAGCGACTCCCCGGGCATCTCGTACACCTTGCTGACATTCCGGACTTCAATCATTCGCAAATCACTTTCCAACGCTTGGCTTTCACTTCAGAGANCGGCAANGTGCCGGACTCCACGGCTCTCACNGGAATTCGCATCGAGAAGACGGATCGCAGGCGGNCGGCCAGCTCTCCTGCAGCCTCCTCCCCCCCGGGNCCCTCAATCACGAGGCCAATNTCGGGAAGCTCACCCCGCTGGTCCACCTCGACGCGATACTCGCCCACCCCATCGACCGAGCGCACAACCGCCTCCACCGCGCTGGGGTAAATGTTCACTCCCCGCACCACGACCATGTCATCCGCTCGCCCAATTATACCTCCCCGCAGGGCAAAGGGTGCCGGATCCATCCCGGTAGCGGCCACCGGGCGCACCAAATCACCCGTCCGATAGCGNACCAGGGGCGACCCATAACGGCCCAGAGTCGTGAGAACCAGTTCCCCGACCTCCCCAGGACTTACCTGTTNGCCGCTCGCAGGATCGATCACCTCGGGGTGATAGGACGAATGATAAATACGGAGAAGCTCNGGATCNTCGGGGNCGCTTACGGTAACGGGGCCGATCTCNGTCATGCCATGGTGATCAACCACCCGCGCATCCCACTCGCTCCCAATCCGCTCCCGCACTTCGGGGATGCTCCCGCCAGGCTCCCCACAAACCACGAGGGCTTCCACCCCGAGAGTGTTGGCGGGAAGGTTCATGCGCCTGGCCACCTCAGCGAGATGCAGCGCATAAGTGGGGGTTGCGGCCACGAATTTCGGGCGGTGAGTCGACATCATTCTCAGGCGGTCCTCACTGGACAGGCCTCCGCCCGGTATCGCCCGGAGGCCCATTTCAGCCGCCGCCTCGAAAGCGGACCAGAACCCGAGAAACGGCCCGAAGGAAAATGGAAAAAAGACGCCGTCCCCGGGCTGGGCACCTGCCTTGCTCCATACCCATTGCCAGGAACGGAGGATCCAGGCCCAGCCCGCGGGATCATCCAGCCACGCCAGCGGATTGCCNCGCGTTCCACTGGTCTGGTGAAACCTGTTGTAGGTTTCCANCGGNTAAGTCAGGGCCGANCCGTAGGGGGGATGGGCTTCATGGTCCGCTGCCAGCTCATCCTTTGTGGTGAAGGGCACCTGGGAGGCGAACTCCTCCAGGCTCGCGAGCCGACGCAGCCCTCCCAGCTTTCCGGCGTAGAATTTGTTCGCCGGGAGAATAGCCTCAAACAGGTCGTTGATGGCGGAGACTGACATTCGGTATGCGGAGTGGACCGCCCTGCGGCAGNAACCCCAGANAATNACTCAGCTTTGGCCGGCGCTTGCACGGGCGGCTTCTTGGCCCCGGCGGGAGGANCGTGGGAACCCTCCGGCTTGAACTTGACCACCAAAAANCCCCCCAGCGCGGCCATCAGGATACCACACAGAAATTGCCACGGTATCGCCCCCAGGCCCCCGNCNGGAGGATCCTTGCAGATCGANACCAGCGCGTTCACCAGCGGGGCCCCGCAGAAGATGATCGACATGACTGAGATCGCCACCACTGCCGGNCTCATTCCCGACTTCGCTCCGGCCGCCATCGCCAGGAGCACCCCAAAAGCACCGATCGCCCCGAGGACGCCTGCGAGAAGGGAAAGCCACATGCCCTTGCCCGGCATGGACCAGTCGGCATTCTTGGCGANCAAAACGGCNAGAGGCGCTAGAATCGCAACCAGAAAGTAGGCGATGCCGACAAAGAGAAAGGCCTTGTAGCGGCCCAGGACCCTGTCCTGCATTTCGACCTGGCCGGCGTGGAGGAAAATCCCGTAGAGCCCCCAGCAGGCCACGGTCATGAGAGCGAAGAGAAGCCAATTCATGGATTTCGTTTTCTTGGGTGATGGTGGTGCGGAACTCACTTGTCAATTCAGGGCTTGGCTGCTGCCTGTGCAGCCTCGAGATCAGCGCGGATCTGATCCGGAATGGGGATGGCGATNATTTCCCCGTCCTCNAACTTCACACACACCGCCGCAACGCTCCCCGTGGCGATGGGCGGATCGCCAGGATCAAGGTAGAAGCGAAATCCGTAGCGGACCGAGCGCGTCCGAATCTCCTCAATNGAAACCCTGATNATGAGAATGTCGGCGTTGCGCGCGGGCTTTCGGAATTCACAGGTCGCACTCACGCGGGGCCACCCGATTTCCGCTTCATCCATTTGCTGATGAATCGNGTGGCCCAGGCTGCGCATGAACTCGTGCTCCGCAGTTTCCATGTAGCGGTAGAAATTGGAAAAGTGCACGATCCCGGCAAGATCGGTTTCGTGAAACTCGACCCGTCGCTGAAATTCAAAAGAATAGCCCTCGTCGCTCATGAATCTCGGAGTCCGGCTTCGGCAAGAACCCGCCCTGCGAGTTCCACAAAACCGTCTCTCATGGCGGCAACGCTATACCGNTCCCCCACACCGCGGCGACCTCTTTCTCCCATTGCCGCGATCTCGGCGGGATCGGCCAGGAGCTCCTCCCAGCCCCGGGCCNGTGCCTGCGGATCTCCGGGGGCGACTGNCCGCCCGCCCCCGGTTGCCTCGGCGATCTCNGGAAAAGACGATGCTTCCGGGTTCACAACCGGAACTCCACTCGCCATCGCCTCGACGAGGTAGAGGCCAAAGGCCTCCGGGTACTGCACGGGTACGGAAAAGACACTCAGCCCACGCAGGAACTCCGCTTTCTCCTCCCGGGTCACATTTGGATGCCATTCTACCAGCTCAGAAAGTCCCGCCCGTTCGAGCTTCTTCTTCTGCTCCCCAACNAACTCCTCATCGCCCATGGTCAGGGCCCCGGCAATCCTGAGCCGACACNCCGGGAACCTCCCGGCTTCCTGAAACAGCAGATAAGCGTCCACCAGGTCACCCAGGCCCTTTTCCCTGCTCATCCGTGCGAGGTAGCCAATCGCCTGNGGGCCCTCGTCCCTGCGATTTCCGTAGCCCTCCAGGTTGATCCCGTTGGGCAGNACCTCAATNCTGCCGGGAGCGAATCCCAGCCGCTCAGTCATCACCCCGGCGTAGAAGCTGCTNGGCGCAACAAGGAGATCACATTCTNCNAGGCGCTCCTTCATCTCCTCCCAGCTCCTGCTGCGATAAGGTTCGGGCAGACTGTCCANAAAGGTGTCCTCCCCCTGGAAGAAGGCGACGACNGGAATGTCCCCCAGGCGTTTCTTCAGTTCACGNGTGAGGCCGCAAAGCAAGGCGTTGGAGAGGGCGATGAGCTCCGGACGCTCGTGGTGCTCCAGCCAGTCTATGAGCTTATCAAGCTCCTTGGTGAGCCTGCTCTCGTCCACCTGCAGCATGGCNAGGCACATTTCGCCCTGGTCCCTCGGACTTGTCATATGACTGCGCCTTGCCGCCGAGCGGAGAAGCCCACGCCCGTTGAAGAGCTTGTCCAACCAGCGCGGGGTGTGCCGGAAGAGCCGGAATTTCTGCTGGAGGTANACGTTGATCCCTCCAAAAAAAATGGGTGCCCGTTCGACCTGGGGNAGAGCTTCCTCATCCAACTGCATGGGCAGGTACATNGGCAGNAGGGCCACTTCGTGCCCTGCCCCATGAAGAGCCGTCACCAGAGTGTTGTCCCGCATGCANGCCCCGCAGTGGTAGCTACCCGTGCCCGCGGTGAGAAAGGTGACCTTCATGCAGTGAATCCCGGGCCGCCTACGCCGCGGGCTGGGGCNCNCGCCCGTGGGCCAGCGGTTCCGGCAGGGTCGCAAAATCGCTCATTGCCTTCGCCAGAGGGCCGTAGTCCTTCCCGTCGAGATCTCCGATCAGGCAGTCGGTCAGCATGGGCCGGATNTCCTCGTACTTCCGGATCAGGTCCCCAAAGCTGAAGTCCTCGTCGTAGAAGGCATAGACCAGCTTGCGCATCACTTCGATCATCTGNCAGAGCTTCTCGCCNTANTCGCCAAACTGNCCCGCNGAGTAGTCCCCGTTNGCGAGGGCNGTATCTACCGCNTCNGCCGCCATCTCTCCGCTCTTGAGGGCAAGAAAGACGCCCGACGAGAAAACNGGGTCGAGGAACGCAAAGGCATCGCCAGCCAGGACNAGCCCATCCGANGCGCAGTGCTCTCCCCGGTAGGAATACTCGCCAGTCACCCAGAATTCACCAAACTGCTCTCCCGGGGTGAGGTGCTCCTTGATCCAGCTGTTCTCCTCAATCTCGCGCTCATAAATTTCCTTGGGGTCACGCGTATCACGATAGAGGTAATCNCGTTCAGCAACGATGCCCGAGCTCACGATATCGTTGCGGAGGGGAATNTTCCAGAACCAGCCNCGCTGGTCGACATAGGCGACNGTAGTTGCCCCTTCNTCCAGCCCTTCATCACGNTTGGCGCCCTTGAAGAGGGTCCAGATCGCAATCTTGTTGAGCTGCGGGTCACGCCGCCGCCAGCTCTTCTTCCTCAGGAAGAGTGCATCCCGCCCGGTGCAATCNACCGTCACCGGTGCCTGGACGGTGTATTCCGTCCCATCCTTCCTCCGGGCCACTACGCCGGANACGTAGTCGCCCTCGTAGGTGAATTTCACGACATGAGTTTCCTCCCTGACNTCCGCTCCCTTTGCTTCCGCATTACGCAGGAGCATCTCGTCAAAGACAGAACGCTCCACCTGCCAGGTCGTGGCCGCAGGATGGTCCAGATGCTGGAAAAAATAAAAGGGTGCCGATATCTGCCCGGTCTTGGTCACAAACTGTACGCTGTGCTTCTTCACGAAGGCGTGCTCCTCCATCTTCTTGATCACCCCCAGCCGTTCGAGGGTAAAGTAACAGAAGGGCATCAGGGATTCCCCGACGTGGTAGCGAGGGAACTTCTCCTTCTCGAGAAGGATGACCTTGTGGCCTTTCTCAGCGAGCAGGGCTGCCGCGGTGGCACCGGAGGGACCGCCACCTACCACGATGGCGTCACAGGACTGGATTTCACTTGGAGTAGTCACGATTTGGAGGAATTCGGGATNATTTCGAGAATACGAGCCAAGCANCCNGANTCAGCTCCCAGNAGCTGATTCAGGCGGCCGTAGAACGTANTGTTCCCTCCGAGCAGGGACAATTTCGGGGGTAGATGCTCCCGTGCAACAGAAAAATATCCGAGAGGACGGCTTTGATAGCNCAGTCCNCTCTCGTTNAGGATGCCTCCAAGCGGTTTTTTGCCGGAAAGAATGCTTTCCCGCAAGTTTTCGGGGAAGCGGTCGATCTCGATTTCGATNAGNCCAAACTCCGCGGCCGTCCCTGTTTCCACCCCCCGCAGAACGACCTCCCTGAAGTAGTGGCTGCCAACCCGGCCATCCGTCAGCACCTCGAGGATCATCGCCTCCTCGTGATGCCGCTCNAGGGTGGAGGTCATGTCCACCTCGTGGACAAGCAGCTCGCGGTAGGGATCCGGTATTTCAGATGGTTCGCACCACGCAAAGGACTCCGCACCCAGCCCCGCTCTCGCGAGAGACTCACGCAGAAAATCTGGGAAGGCTGGTTGCTGGCTTTGATCCATGGGACCCTGGGTTTGCTCGGAACTGGCCCACCCTACCGGGGAGCGCGCGGGGGATCGAAGGAAAATCCCCGCCGGAATCATTCTTCCGCACCAGCGGCCCCCCCGGAAGCCCCCACGGCCTCACACGATCCGGTCGGTCTTGTGATGCTCGAGAAAGAAGTCGTGCAGGAGGTTGTCCACACAGAGCAGCCCGTCCCGGTCGAGGTCGATAGATCCCTCCCCCACCCTGAGGAGGCCTTCTTCNGTCAATTCAGCAAGCTGAGCAGCGAAGCGCTCCAGGATGTTGACCCCGAACTTCTCCTCAAAATAACGCGCCTCCACGTGACCAAGTTTCATCTGCAGGATAAACTCGCGAATCATCCGCTCTTCCTCATTGGTCTGGAAGGCACGCTTNATGGGCATCCGGCTGGTGTCGATNGCCTTCNNGTAGTCGTCGATCTCGGTCAGGTTCTGGTAATGCACGCCCTGCACGTGAGAGAAGGAGGCCACGCCCAGCCCGACCAGGTCGGCTCCGCCCCAGAGGGCGTCACGGTAGATGAACTTCGTCCGCTCGGGATCCTTCACCGCGGTGTATCCCGAACTGATCGTGTAGCCATGAGATTCCAGCTCCGCGAAGGCTTCCTTCACCCATCGCCGCTTGGTTTCCCAATCCGCCACCGGGGCGACCAGGGCTCCACTCGCCTTCATCTCCCTGTAGATGGTCGTGTTGTAGGGAATCTCCATCTGATAGATGGTGATGCTGTCAGGTGCGAGCTTGAGAACCTGTTCGATATTCTTTTGCCAGTTCTCTTCGGTCTCCTCCAGCATCCCGGCGATGAGGTCGATATTGATCTGGGCGAACTCCTCGGCCCGGGCCCGCTCGTAGGCCCGCCAGACCTCCTTGCTGCGATGGGCCCGGCCGTTGATCTCGAGAATCCGGTCATCAAAGTTCTCGATTCCCAAGCTGACTCGCGTCACCCCGATCTGTTTGATCGCGGCCAGCTTCCCCGAGGTGAGNGTGCCTGGCTCACACTCNAAGGCAACCTCCTCNGCCTCGTCCCANGGCAGAATCGCCTTCATCTGGTCTGTGAGCTCGGTCAACTGCCTTGCTGAAAGGTAGGAAGGTGTTCCGCCCCCGAAGTAAATGAAGTGCGGCTTGCGCCCCTCNAGCAGGGGCTTGGCCGCCAGCATCCGGAACTCGCGCATGGTGCATTCCAGATAGTCCCGGATCTCGCTCGCGTTCTTGTCAGTGTAAACCCNGAAATAGCAGAAGTGGCAGCGTTTCCGGCAAAAGGGAATGTGATGGTAGAGGCCGAGCGGCGTTCCGGGCACGGGGTCCCGGTCAAACGCTTCCAGCACCCTGGCGCCCGCCTCTTCCGACCAGAAGGAAAAGGGCGGGTAATTGGAAATAAAGTAATTCCCGGCCCGGGTAGCCTTCTTTTTCGGTGTTACTGCGGTATCGCTCATGACCGGGTTAGTTTCCTTCGACGCAGAAGAGGGTCGCATCCGAACCNCCCACCACGATATGCCCGTTGGCGAAAGCGAGGTCCGAGCTGAGCCCCTCCCCNAGATCCAGACGCCAGATTTCCCCGCCGTCCGACGGATTCAAAGCATACAGCCTCCCNTCCCCGGANCCAAAAACAACCGCATCCTTGAAAACGATTGCCCCTCCGTCGACTCGCGAACCTGTCTTGAAACGCCAGGCNCGCTCTCCGCTTGCGCGATTTACGGCATGCAGGTGCTTGTCGCGGGAACCNATAAAGACCATTTCATCATTCAAGGCGGGCGCGGCATAGAACCCGAAGTCCTTGTCCTCGTAAACCCACTTGGGCTTNTCTTCCTTGATGTCTACCGCCACGAGCTGGTTCCCATAATTCGCGGAATAGACCATGCTCCCCATCGTCGCGACCGTTCCAATGATCTCGGCGTCCACCTGCACCTCATTGACCCCTTTTCCGTTGTGGACATCGACAATGTGCACGAGGGCATCNCACCCTCCCAGAACGACAGTCCTGCCTTCCACCAGGGCAGGCGTTCCATTAATCTGCTCCGCCGTCTCGTAGGTCCAAGCTTCCGAGCCATCCTTGACCCGCAAGGCCCGGCAAATCCCGTCGTAGCCGTTCACCACGATCCAGTCCTCACCTCCATCCGGCTTCTTCACCAGCAGCCCCCCACCCACGAACTTGTCAGCCGCCTCATACTTCCAGATCTCCTTGCCCGTCTTCTGGTCGAGGCAGTAGAAGAAGCGATCACTCGATCCGATGAACACCTTGCCAAGGCCGACCGTTGGCGGCGCATCGATGGTGTCGTCCGTTTCAAACTTCCACCGTTCCTTNCCGGTCTCGAAATCGACGGCATAAAACGTGCCCATGACCGTGCCGACAAANACAGACCCCTCCGCGATAGCNGCGTCACCAATCACNGGCCCATCNAGCGCAACATCCCACTTGATCTTCGGCTTTCGNGGTGCGGCATCCGGCACGCGCCCCTGCAGGGCGTTACCTCCNCGCGGAAGAGACCAGCTCCGGGTCACCCCCGGCGCTTCTGCTTCTTCCTTCGGCACCGCCCCCACGGGGCTATGAGCCAGTAGCATCACNAACGCCCCGGTTGCAGCTGTTGCCAGTTGTAATTTCGTCATTTCGCCCTCGACGTTGAGCTTACGTCCATCGCGTTCTCATATAGTAGCACAAAACCTGCCCCCGTCATAGCCCGGGGGTTGAACTGTCCGGTCCATTGACGGGTGGCCTCTTCTGCNAGNCCCGGGAAATCACCCGGTTTCACTCCCGNNTCTGCGAGCGTTGGCAGGGCCGCCAGAGAAATAAGCCCCTCGACCCACTCGGTAACCGGCCGGCGGGCATAGCCCCGCCGGGAAAGCAGTTCGCCATACTGCTCATAAGTCTTACGGGCGGCAGGATCTTCAGCGTTGTATCGCATGACGTGTGGAATCATGAGGGCCACCGCGTGCCCATGGGCAAGCCCCAGCCGCGCGGTAAGCGGATTCGCGGAGGCATGCGCCGCTCCCAGCATGCTGTTTTCAATCGCAAGTCCCGAAAAAGCACTTCCCAGCAACATTTCGCTGCGTTCCTCCATCGAGGCCTCCCCCTTCAGGACGGACTCGATCGCGGAAGCAATCCGCAGGAAGGCTTCCCGGGAGAACGCCGATGAGAGNGGNTTACGCCGCGTGCAGACAGCGGTTTCCAGGGCGTGCGCAAGGGCGTCGAGGGCGGTGAGCGTTGCCACCTGCTGCGGCATCGAGGTNGTAAGCTCCGGATCGAGGAGCGCAAAGGTGGCCNGGGCCCCGGGATCGCCACACGCCATCTTTTCGTGCGATCGGTCNCGACTGATCACTGCGTAGCTCTGGCATTCACTGCCCGTTCCCGCGGTGGTAGGCACGGCCACGAATGGAAGGAGCGGTTCCCGGGCCAGAGCGTACCCCTTGTAGTCGCTCATGGTCCCTCCGTTCGTGAGCAGGAAGTTGCACCCCTTGGCGGTATCCATGCTGCTGCCCCCCCCGAGGCCGACAAAGCAGTCAACTTTCACCTTCCGGGCAAACTCACAGGCCGCTGCAATATCGGCCTCCGCAGGGTTTTCGCTCGTGCCTTCGTAAACCGTGAAATCAATCTCAGCCTCGGCGAGAATCGCCGTGGCTCGAGCAACGTGACCGGCCGCAACGATCCCCGGATCGGTTACGATCAGGACATGAGCTCCGCCGCTTCTTCGAACGCAATCCGGGAGTTCCCGAAGGCTTCCCGGTCCGCCCACCAGCCGCGGGCTGGGTCTCGTCGCGAATGTTTCCATTTNCGATTAACTCACCGCAGCAAGGTTGCCTTGGATCGCCCGGCGGCGGTACAGGAACTCGAACAGATTNCCTTCNTGGGGCTGCTCCCATTGCACCCTGTTGGTCGGGAAAGGTCCGATATTCAGACGCTCNATGTCTGGCGAGTGCATCAGTTCGCGGATCCAGGCCGGGTCCTCGGTCCANGCCGAGACGACNAGGGTTTCCCCGATTTCGCCGAGCATGCGATCCTGNGGCATTTCTGACACACTGGCAAAGGGGAACATGAACTCGGTGTTCGCAAGCGGATGCGCCGAGTCCGCGCAGGAGATCAGCGTCGGCCGGAGATAGGTCTGCCCGTGCATTTCGATCAGTCTGGGCCCATTCCGATAGCGCGCCGTCACGTCCTCGGCTCCCTCTACCCTCAGGTGCTCATCGATAAGGTCATTGATCGAGCCCGCCCACTCCGTGTTCGAGAACCCGCAGAGCAGGGCCTCTTCATGATCCCGTGGCAAGGGCTCAATGGCCGCCAGCTCCCTTGCCAGCGCATCGGCAAGCTCCTCGCGACCGGAGGGAACCAGAATGGCTGACGTGTTGATACAGCTGCGACCCCCATTGGCCGAGATGGACTCCACCAGCGTCCTGCTGTGCTCNGCCCACTTGNCGATATAGTCCGAGCCNATGAGCACCTTGCTGCGCCCCGTCCCGTGCACCTGGATGCTTGGGAAACCGGCATACTTACGCACGGTCGCATCGCTCCCGAAGGCGATGCCCCGCCCGCAAGTCATCAGGATCGTATCACCGCCCTCGTGNCTGGTAGGGTAGAAACCAAANGCCTCCCGGGGGAATCCGGCTGCGATGAGGGCCTGCACGATGCGNAGGGGCGTAAAGGGATCTTCCCGGCCNGGTTTCAGAAGGACCGGGATTTTCAGCACCGGTGCCGGCAGCCAGAGCGAATTCACCGCCGGGGCATTGCTGGGCAGCGATACACCCAGTGCCTCGGTGACGGGAAAAAAGTTCACCTCAAGATCATCAACCGCNGAGAGGCCCCGATCAAACAACTCAAGGGGCAGGCCCCGCGTGAGTCCNCCGATCACGGTCCGGATCTGGGACATGGCCGCGTGGATCTTGCCCATGTTCATCCGCACGAGCGTGTGAGGCAGTTTCGTCAGGGCTGAAAGCGACTCGACGTATTCCTGCGGGCCCTGTGTTGCCTCGCCNAGAGGCAATTCTTCGTGCAGGAACAGCTCCGCAGCCTGCTCGCAGTAATCCGCNAGCGTTTCCGAGGCAAAACCCTGCAGGGCCTCCCTCGATTTTTCGATCCCGAGAAGGTCTCGCCGGATCAACCCCGGGTTGGCCGTATGGGTGAACACCGTGCGGCCCTCGATGGCCTCCAGCTCCACCGTGTCGAGGCTGCGATACTCCTCACCGAGCCGCAGGATGGGAATGTGGATCTCTTCACTCATGATATTTTGCAATACACGCCTTNGCGTTCCGTTTTTCGTTAGTAGACTCCCTCGATGACTTGCTTCGTGCCGCTCTGGAAGGGCCGCACATCACCTACCCCGTCCCACGGAAACTCATCGCAGGGTTCACGACGGATGGCTTCGTCGCGCTCAAGGAAACGCGGCACAAAAAACTCCTTCGTCATGGTGGTGAGCTCCACCCGGCCGTATTCGCCATAGGCCACATCGGCGGCAGCATCGTCCGGATCCACGATCCGAAGAACCGCCCGCGGCTGGGGAGCGTAATANGTCAGGCTATACTCTCCAGCCTCCCGCTTCCGGCTAATCGCCAGCCCCATGAGAGTGTTCCCGTAGGTCGGCGCATAGTTGATTTTTCCCTCCAGCACCTCCTCTTCGATAAAGCGCACGTATTGCGGCGTCATGGTCGTTCCACCCGCGAAGACACCCCTGATCCCGGCGTCCACAAGCGACATCCGCTCAGCCAGGCTCTCGAGGAGCTTGGGCGTGGTGAAAAGGCACTTGATGTCCCGGTGCCTGATGATGGTGACCGCCTGGTCAATGACATGCTCCTGGTACTTCCGCGCCATGGAATATTCTCCCTCCGCGATCAGGCGCTTCACCCAGCGCGGATCGAGGTCGATAAAATAGCAGGCTCCCCCCCGCCGGTTGGCCANATGTTCAATTGAGAGACGCAGCCTCCGCGGACCCGTCGGCCCCACCATCAGCCAGTTGCCACCCNGGGGAAAAAAGTCCGCGGGATAGTGGTCACTGAACTCCGAGTAGTCCGTCTTGTAATCTTCCCAGCCGATCCGCTGCTTGGGCATGCCAGTGGTGCCCCCGGTCTCAAAGACGTTGTAGGGTTTCCCTTCGAACGCNTTNGGAATGAAGCGGGCGGGATCCTCCTTCCGGAGCACCTCGTCGTCGAAACTCGGGAACTTCTGGATGTCAGCAAAACACGTCACTTCCGCGATCGGGTCAAAGCCAAGGTCCCTGGCCCGATCGAGCCAGTAGNGACACCCGGTGTCGGGCGAAAAGTGCCACTTCATGCTCTCACGAACGCGCTCGTCGAGCGCCGCGCGGGCTTCTTCCACGGTCAAATCACAGCTCATAATAGATGCACCCCNAAAAGGCGGCGCCCATCCCTACCCCTTTCTGAAAATCCCGCAAGTCCCCCGATCGCTCCACNGGCTCAATTGGTTTGGATCCGCAGATTATACCAGTTCGGGGGAAATCTCCACGATTTACCTGATCTGCAGGGATCCGGTCATGGTGAACGGCCCGTCCCCCTCCATNGTGAGTGGCCCCTGGGGCGAGGGCCCCTCAAAAAGCACGGTCATCTTTCCCTTCATCTCAAAGGCGATATCCTCGTAATGGGCCAGCGAGCGCACGATTTCAAAATCCCCCTCCATGGAGACCTTTACGTCAGGATCTTCGTCTTCCCCCTTCATCAGCACAGTGCAGTCCAGCTTGCCCTTGACCCGGGCGCAGCGCACTCCGGCGAGTGTCTTCTCGCCCACCAGGGTAAGGGTGACTTCGCCCTTCACGCCGTCAGCCATTCCNAGAAATGANGGGATATCCGCCGCATCCACCTTCCAGGTCTCCCCGATCGCACGCGGCTTGGGGCCATACATGGCCCTGTCATCATCGGTATTCCATAGNTCCTCGAGTTCAGCCAGTTCCTCTTGCTGCTGGTCGTTNGGCTCCCCCTGCTCCAGGCGGGCTGACCACTGGCCGTTGTGCCTTTCNAGGATCACNGGAATGCCGACGAGGGCCTCCTCCTCTTCCTGCACNTCCTTATTCCCACCGATCTTGAACACCTGCCTGGCCTTAAAATTCTTCAGGATATAGCGCACGCGGTCCGGGGTGACCTGGGTNCCGTGCACTTCCTTGCTCCCCGCGTCGGACATCGAGCCGGCAATCTTTAGGTCGCCCACCGAGAGCTCGAGATTCTTCGAGCTCATTTCCCTCTCCGTTTTCTCGACCACCTGGGTCCCGGNCGCCAACTGGAAGCCCTCNCGATAAAGAAGAAGCTCCTTCTTTTTCGCATCAGCGAGGGCAGCGGGCTGGACAAGGAAAACGACGAGCAGGAACCGTCTCATGCCACAGCATGAATCATCGTGGCAACCCGCGTCAATGCGCGAAGGGAACCTCCGCCGCANCGGGCCAAAGCCCGCTCGCANGCGACCAGCCTAGGGGAAGAATTTCTCCACCGTCTCGGCGTTCGGCGGCTTGGTCGCAAGGGAGACCACGATCATCGCGAGCGCCCCGGCCCCCCAGCAGATGGCCACCGGCATGACGCCCCCGAGGACGGTGTATTCGCCGCCAAAGCCCGACATCGCAAAGAAAATGAACCAGGTCACGGTTACCACGATCACGCTGGCAAAGGCACCCGCCGCGGTCGATCGCCGCCAATAAAGGGCCGCGATGACGAGGGGCGTCAGGGCCGCAAAGCCCGAGAAACACCAGACCGCCAGGTCAAAGACGTTCTTGTCGATCAGGATCATGGCCAGGGTATAGGTCAGGATCACGATCCCCACCACAAAGCCGCGGGCCATGAGCAGGATCTGCTTGTCGCTGAACTCCTTCTTGGAGTTATGCAGCACGACGTCGTTGGTGAAGATCGTGCCCAGGCAGAGGAACTGTGAATCGAGCGACGACATGATGGCCGCCAGGATCCCAGCAGTAACGAGGCCGACGATGATGGGNTCCTGCACCAGCCGCCCGACCATCTGAGCCAGCACGGCTGCTGGGGGCGCGTCCGCAGGAAGTTTGCCGGTNGCCCAGAGACCGATCAGGACGCAGGGCACCCAGACGATCATGATGCAGATGGGGTGGGCAACCACGGTGAGCTTGAAGGCCTTCGCGCTCTTCGCTGTGAGCCAGTGCTGGAACAGGTGCGGGAACATCCCCACGCTCAGGGGGATGAACATGTAGGTCAGGAACATGATAGGCGGCACGCCGACTTCCCGGTGGATCGTCTTGCCGGCCTTGCTGGTGAACTCCATCTCGGAAGGTGTGCGCACCAGATGGGCNTCGTTGGCCTGCTCGATTGCAGCCCCCAGCCCTCCCAGTTTGTTGGAAATCAGNATGAAGGCCAGCACNCCCATGACCATGAAGACGAGGGTTTGGAAGGTATTGGCCCAGGCCGCTGCCCGCGAACCACCCGCGAAGATGTAACAGAGNACCACCACACAGATCACCAGGCCGGTCAGCCAGGGCGGAACCGCCCCATTGGTCGACTCGAAGAGCTCCGGGAACATCCCGGGATTGGGCCCCTTCGGACCGGTCACNCCCCCGATGGTCTTGGCCGCCCCGATCACCCCGATGAGAAGGTAGGGTATGACAAGCAGCACGAGAATCGGGAAGAGCAGATACCCAAGCGCATTGGACTCATAGCGACCCCGAAAGAACTGAATCTGGGTGACGTAGCCATGCCTCTTGCCGATCGACCAAAGCTTGAGGCCAATCAGTAAAAAGCAGGCAGCATGGATGAGCCCCGAGGACGAGGCCATCAATCCGTAGGTTCCCACTCCCCGCTCAAAGGCCTTGCCGGTCGANCCCACCAGCGCGAAGGCCGTCATGGTCGTTCCAAAGACCGACATGAGCAACATGAAGGGCCCGATTGACCGGCTGGCCACGAAATAATCGTTGCTCGTCCCGCGGAAGAAAATCTTGGAGCCCATGGCAAATGCCAGTAGTGCCCCGAGGNAGATGACGATGACCCAGATTGTTGCCATGATCTCAGTGTTCCTTTTTCAAAATCGCTNGTGGTCCTTCCCGTCGGCCCATTGCTCCAGGTGATCGGGCCAGGCAACCTTCATGACGATTGCCCAGAACGTGGCCGCCACGAGAGAGTAAAGGGCGTGGTAGGCCAGGCCGACCGGCAGGAAGCCGAAGACCAGGGAAGCGTTGTCCCAGTTCCAGACGTCCTGGTGCAGGATGGCCAGAAGCAAGAAGACTGCGACAAACAGGAGAGTAGGCTTTTTCATACGGAGGTCGGACGATCCGATCAGGNGAACTCTAACCTGCAGATCCTAAAAACAAAAAGGCCAAATCCTGCCCCCCGAGACCGTTTGCCCGAGCCCCCTNCCGGGACCCAGCGCGGCCNNGGCCATCCCCGTGAACGGNTACNGGCCTTCTCTGCTCTCCNCTCANCGGTCGNACGAGCTTCCCNGGGGGCGGTCCATCCTCAGTCCGCTCCCCCGGTCGTCCCGATGGCGTAGAGGTGGGTCTGGCTGGCNACGTAAACCGTGTCATTGGCTACCACCGCGGAGCTGTAGATCGGGGCATGCAGCTCGATCGTNCCGAGGTGCTTTTTCTCCTTGGTNGCNGCCAGGANNACCACTTCNCCNTCNTCNGTCCCAAGANAGACCTTGCCNTCCGCNACNAGNGTGGAGGCCCAAACCCGGCTCCCGGTTTCGTGAACCCAGTAGGGCTTGCCGGTCTTCGCGTCGACACAGTGAATGTCCCCGTCGTATTCCGCACAAATGACGAGACCATCGTCGGTGATGCTCGGGGTCGAAATGGAGCGGCCAATCCCCGAGCCATCTCCATACTCGTAAGTCCAGACCGCCTTGCCACTGAGATCACCGCTCCCGCTCGGGTCGAGACAGCTNAGCATGCCNACNCCGTCGCCNTGCTCCGGGTCCTGNCCGGTCACGATGTAGACGAGCCCGTCGTGGATCACGGTTGTGCCGATAATCTCGTTNGGNCCCTTGAAGGTCGCATACTTGATCGGCGTGCCATCGGCCTTCTTGCGGAAGTGCGGCGGGTTGCCGTCGTAGCGCCAGCGCTCCTTGAGGATCGGGATCCCCTCGTCCTCNTCCATGACGGGAATCGGGTCNAACCCGTANGCGAATCCATCGCCNCCACCCCAGATCAGCATNTCCTTGCCCTTCACCTTGCCGATGGCGGGCGAACTCCAGCTGGCGTGCAGCACCCGTTCGGAGACCCCGGTGATCTCCTCGCCGATGAGCTTCCCGGTATTCTTGTCGAGGGCAATCAGGCCGGGAATGAACTCCCCCGGAATATTGGTGTGTGACCAATCCACCCCGTTGGAAGTCGCGGTGTAGAGGATGTCTCCGTGCACCAGCGCGGAGCAGCTTGAGACGTTGTGCGGGAAGACCCCCACCCCGTTGTCCGCATCCCGCATGTCGAAGATCCAGAGGATATCGGCATAGGTGTTGTCGATCTCGGGCGCCCCCTCCGCAAAGATGCCCTTCCGGCGACCGACCAGCGGTTTTAGGGCATCCGGAGCAGCGTTCTGGGCCTTCAGGTCCTCGATCTGCTTGGTGAGGGCCGCAAAGTCATTAGCCCCCTTCTCGGAGAGGGTGCGNGTTTCTCCTTCGTGCGTNACAGCGCGGGCCTTGGCCACCCCGGCGAAGCCGGCACCATAATACTTCTGCTCATCCTTGAAAGGGCCATCATTGCCATCGGCAAGGCCGTTCATATCCAGACAGACCACTTCCCCACGGTTGGTGATGATCCAGAGCCGGTCCTCCTCNATCGCGGCCGCCGAACAGATGCCCACGTATTCCCAGTCACTCACCTTCCGGGCACCCAGCTTGGGCGCGACCAGTTGCCAGAGGAACTTCCCGGTTTTCTCGTCAAAGCACATGAGGTTCCCGCGGTCCACCACATTACGCTTGTCCCGAGGCGACTCGTTGTTGGTGCCCGCGAACACCTTCCCGTTCGCAACTGAGACATTCCCGTAGGACTGCGAGCCCAGCTTGGCGATCCAGCGGACGTTCTTGGTGGTCTTCAGGTCGATGACCTCGGTCTCATCATCCATCTCGCCCGGATTCACCTCGACCGGGAGGTTGCGGGCATTGCCTACCATGTTGCGGGTGGAATCACGCCCCCAGGTNGGCCAGTCCTCACCCTTGAGCAGGACCGGGGTCTCTTCTCCTCCGGAACCTTCCTCTTTGGAGCCTTCCTCTTTGGAGCCTTCCTCTTTGGAACCTTCCTCTTTGGAACCTTCCTCTTGGTTGCCCGGTTTTTCTTTCCCGGCAGCGNCAGTCTTNTCCTGGCAGNAGGCCANGCCCGANATGAGGCTGACGGAAACAATGAGTTTGCAAGCTGATTTTAATTTCATGGCTGAATGGAACAAATCGGGTTGAAGGTTTACTCGGCGGCGGANAGTTTGATGTTGTCGATGTAGACTCGCTTCTGGACCTGCGGCGAAAATGCAAAGATGCCGGGCGCCCCCTTCTCGTGCACGTCATCGAGCTTCACTTCGATGGTCCACTCCGCCGGNTCGGGTTGCTCACGCAACCACGCCTTGGCCCGCACCACGCCCTTGCCGTCCTGCCCCCGCACCACATTGGTCTTCAGGTGNTACCAGGTGTTGGGCCGCATCACAAATTTCACGCTCTCCTTCACGCGCTCGTGATTCGAACTCACCTCCAGGATCCGGCGGTTCCCGTCCAGGGTGATGAGGTAGCGCTGGTTGACCAAGCCAATGGTCGACATCACCCGGCGATTGCCGTCGGTCGCAACATCAGCTTCCAGCACGTAGTTGCTGAGCTCGGGATCTCCGAAGAAGTTCATGGTCCGCTGGAAAAGCACGTTGTCGAGGCGATTGGCAATGACCTGGCTGCCGTCGTGCTTGAGCACATGCCACTTGATCCGTGCCCCGAGCCAGGGCAGGGGCGGGAAATTCACCGCTTCACCGTCCGCATTCTTCATGGGCAGGGGAGTNCCCTCGAAATCGGCGTTGTAGCCGAGGCCCGCAATGACGCGACCGCGCGTAGTCGCGGTCATGCCATCCACACTCGCCTTGAATGCACCCGCCGAGAGCTTCGCGCCGGGACCGGCCACGAGCGTGTCCCCATCGAAAGTTGCATCCACCTTGGCCTTCACCTTGGCAGTGGGNGGAACAAAGGCCTCCCACTCCGCNCCTTCCATCTTCCTGACCCGGCGCCCCTTGTCATCAAGGCCCCAGATCGTGAACGTCTGCTTGCTCCCCGGCGAGAGGGCGAATTCGGCGGGCACGATCTGGATCTGCGCCACCGGCCCCGGTTCGGCGGCAGCCTCAACTTCTCCACCCGCACCGCCGGCTGCCTCTTCGGACTTCTGGCCGAAGCAGTGCAGGCCGTTCTTGGTCATGAGAAAGCACTTCTTGTTCCAGAGNGCNGGCGTTCCCAGGCAGGGTGTATGCAGGTGTATCTTGCTGAGCTCCTCGGCGCCCTCTTCCCCGGGCTTGAGGATATAGAAGACNCCGTCCGCCAGGGGCACGTAGAGTTTGCCGTCCGCGTAAGCCGGCGAGGCGTGCAGCTGGTCCGGCCCGAGCTTTTTCTTCCACACGGTCTTGCCCGAGGCGGCATCCACACAAAGTAGTTCTCCCGTCGCAATGGTCGTNTAGACCCGGTCGCCCACGAGAACCGGCGAACTGGTGAAGGCCACGTGTTCCTCGTTGCGCCAAAGTTCCGCGGTGGCCGGGAGGATCNTGGCCTTCCCCTGGTTGTAAGTGGTGGGCACCTTGAGGCAGATCAGACGCCCCTTCGCGGTCGTGTCTANGTTCTCCTTCCCATGAATGGCAATCAGCTTNTCTTCCCCGTATTTGAGGATCTGGGAGTTGATTCCGCCCTTGGCAAACTGAAACCGCCAAAGCGGCTTGCCTGTCCGCATGTCCACGCTGGTGATGTTCCCGCAGCCATGTCCGGTGTAGCCAACCCGGTGCCCCTCGATGTCGGCGTAAACCGGCATGGCGAAGGAGCTGTCATCCGGAACCGTCCCCGGGGTGGAGTACCACACCAGTTCCCCCGTCACCTTGTCAAANGCGTAGAGNCGGTCGCGAGCCGGGCCAGTCGTTCCCCAGTTGGCTGTCACGCAATGCAGAATGACCAGCGCACCATCCACCCCGAGCGACCCCGTGCGGCCGTTCGGGAAAGTGAGGCGGGCGAGTTGCTCAACGAGGGAGTGCTCCCACAGTTTCCTGCCATCGGCAGTGAAGGCCATCAGGCGGCCGTTTGAACTCTGCAGATAGACGTTTCCGGTTTCGGCATCCACAATGGGAGAGCCAACCGCATACCGGTTGTAGACCACATCGCTGATGTAATCTCGAAAGCGGTATTCCCATTCCAGCTTGCCGGTTTCCGGGTCGAGGCAGATGAGGGCTTCCTGCACATCGGAGAGATCCTTGGGATCATCATAATAACCGAAAACGTAAAGTTTGCCGTTAGCGACGACAGGCGTCCCACCCCCTTTCACGTTATAGGTCCAGAGGTGGTTCTCCCCTTCGGGNCCACCCCACTTNTCAGGAAAGCCGGAACCGGGCAGGACCCCGGTTTGGTCCGGGCCCCTCCAACTCAGGAGGCCGGTGGCCTTGGGCGGGGCCGCCGAGGCGACAGTGGCCANCGCGCAGGCGGCCAGGAGGGGCAGGCTGGCTGAGATTCGAATCATCTTCATGGGTGGTTATCTACGCAGGATNAAATGGGCNCCTCCCTTCCAGGTTCCGCNGGAAACCTGCCCGGGAGGAACAGCTTAGGNGNACAGCTCTACCAAAGATCGAGGTCCACGCGAATCCCGAATAACTGGGGATCTCCCGGGGAGCCCGCGCCAATCTGGGNGTTGATAAAGGTGTAGTATTCCTCATCGAGGAGGTTCCGGCCGTAGAGCGTGACAGACCAGTTTTCCTGCTCGTAGCCTGCCTGTGCATCCCAAACCCAGTAACCCCCCTCGCTGAAAGCGCCAGTGTTGGCTGCATCGTAGTAGGTGTTTCTCGTAGCACGAACCGATGACCCGATGAAGAACCCACCCGGCAGGTCGTAGCGGAATCCAGCGCTCGCAGTGAACTCGGGCACAAACGGCACNGCATTCCCGTCGTATCTCACCAGNGGGTTGAAGGGATCNGTGTAATCCTTGAACTCGACGTCGGTGAAGCCCATCGTCCCATGCACAAGNAGCGGCTCGATGGGNCGCCACTGGAGCTCCCCCTCCACCCCGCGGGACCTGACNTCGTCCGCATTCACTACNACGAAGTCGGTTGAGCGGGGGTTCTGCGCGTTGAGCTGGTAGTCCTCGATCTCGTTCCAGAAGGCCCTCACCACCGCATTGAGATTATTGTCCTCGTCGCGAAACTGCAGCCCGATTTCATTCGACCAGTTCCTCTCCTCGTCAAAGNCCGCNGTCGCCGGGTCGTCGCTGAAGGCCGAGTAGCCATGCGGTTTGATCCCTATCCCGGAGCGCGCAAATGCAGCCAGTTTATCGNTGGCTTCGTATGTCACTCCGGCAGTCGGGGAGAAGTAGAACTCGTGCCGATTCTCCCGGAGGGCCACGGCCGGCAAAGCAATGTCGCCTCCCGGGGCCGGCAGGGTCAGGGTCGANCCCTTGGAGCGGTCCAGCTTNGCTTCGACGAGTTCAGCCCGGAAGCCCGCTTCCACCGCGACCCTCTGATCAAGTTCATAGGAAACCTTTCCAAAAGCCGCGANGCTCTCCTGCTGGATTCCGAACCGGCCTCTTTCCTCGAAAGGATTAAACCCAATTTGGTTGGCCGGGTTCTGGGCCGGAACGGGAAAATTGCGCACTGTATCCCCCGTGTTCCGCTTCTTCATGTAGAAGAGCCCTCCCCTCCACGCCAGGGGCCCGGCTCCCTCCGGGCTCNGGAGACGGAATTCCTTGGTCCGGAGTGTCTGGCGTTGCTCGATACTCGACGCCGCCGCGAAGATTGGAGCCACCGGGTTCAGCAGCTGCCCCGGGGCGGAGTTCGTAAAGTCAAGGTCAACGACCTGGGGCCCGAGGTCCCAGCTCTGCAAGGATGAAATCGACTTGGCGGTCGCCCAGCCAAGGTCTCTCGTCACGTGCAGCGAAAGTTGATAGCGNTCGGACTCGTTGGACCCCGCGAGGTCGGAGGAATGGGCAAANCGGTCCCCCGTGAAAGCGCGGTTGGGACCAATCGCTCCGGTGAACGGATTCTGGCTTTGCGGGAGGGGCGTCAGCCGCTGGCCCCCGTCCCGTACGGACTCCGCCATGAGCCGCAACTTGANCTCGGTGCCCTCCTTGGGGGTCCAGATGAGNGAGCCCAGGCCGCCCAGCACGGAGCGGTCGTCCGGCCGGCCCCCGAGGGTCCGGTTCCGGACGAAGCCATCCCGCTCCTTCCAGTAGAGCTGGAAGGTGTGGCTCAACGAGGTGTTGGCCAGCGGNCCGCTTGAAGAGTAGGTCAGAGCCCGCGAATCATAGGACCCGTAGTCCAGGCTGGCNGCATCCTGCCAGCTGTCTCCGGCCTGCAGGGTGGTCAGGTTGATCATGCCCGCCGCGCCGTTGGCTCCGAAACTNGCTCCCTGGGGCCCGTGGTGAACCCGGACGGATTCGAGGGAAAGGAGATTGGAGGCGTAGGTGAAGGCNTCGCTGAAGGGCACATCGTCAACATAGAGTCCCACCGCTGCGGGCCCGAAGAAAAGNGTGTTACTGAGGCCCCGCATCGAGACAACATTGCCGTAGCCCCGCGTGTCGCTGTCCACGAAGTGCAGGTTGGGGGCCAGGGCGCTCAGGTCCTCAAGGGTTTCTACCCCGAATCGCTCGAGGTCCTCCGGCGCGAGCACCGTCTCGTCAAGGTCTCCCTCCCCCGCACCCTCGCCATCAGGCGATGCGGTAACACGNACTTCGGGCAGGGTTTGGACAATCTGGGCCGACGCTGCTCCGCAGAGGAGCAGGCCAGCGCAAGTAAATACCTCAAGGGTCTGGGTGAAGGGGCGGTTGGACATGGCGGCGTAGTCTGGTNGCATGGAGGTCCTTTGCAAGCGCCAAGGACCGGGTTATATGGCAGGCGCGAACTGGATGGAATCATCACCCTTGGCAAGATAGACAAATTCAGCCACAGGATCTATCATCACGCGCTTCAATCAGTTTCCTCGAACAANCCNNATATTCGTCACTTCCGNATGAAATCATTCATATTTTTCGTTCTGGGGGCCTTCGCAGCCACCCTGCCCGCTGCTGANTGGCCCCAATATCTCGGCCCTGAGGGGGACGCCACCTCCCCGGAAAAAATCAATGGAGACTGGNAAAAAAGGGCTCCAAAGGTCCTCTGGAAGGCCAAGGTCAACAAGGGCTGTGGCAGCTGGGCCATAGNCAAGGGCAAGGCCCTNGTGGTCGGCAATGACGGGCGCGAGGACATCGTCCGCTGCCTCGACGCCCAGACCGGAAAGCCAATCTGGCGCTTTCAATATCCCGAAGGTCTGAGCCCGAACCTCTATGAGGGAGGTCCAAACACCACGCCCACNGTCGACGGCAACCGTGTCTACACGCTGAGCAAGTCGGGCGTCCTTCTCTGCCTCAACATGGCAGATGGCCGGCCGGTCTGGCGGAAGCACCTGAAAGACGACTTCGGGGGCAAGCCTGGCAGCTGGGGCTTCACCGCCTCACCAGTGGTCGACGGAGACNTCCTCTACGTCCTGCCCTGCTCCAAGGACGGAGCCTTTTTCGCCCTCGACAAGAAGAGTGGAACAGTCGCCTGGCACACCCGCAACGTGCAGCGCTCGGGCTACTCCGCGCCTGTNCTCGCAACCATCAATGGGAAACGCGCGGCNCTCGTCTTNTATGGGCGCACGCTGGTNGCCCACGACCTCGCAGNCCGGGGCAAGGCCCTTTTCGAGCACCGCTGGAAAACATCCTACGACGTGAACGCCAGCAACCCCCACTACCACGACGGCAAGGTGTTCTTCGCCTCCGGCTACGGGATGGGCTACGCGGTGGTNGACGTGACCGGGACCAGCCCCGAGATCCTGCACCGCGACCGGGACATCCGCATGATTTTCCAGAATAGTGTGCGCACCGGCGACACCATAACGGGTGTCTTCGGGGANAAGCGCATCGACGCCGAGCTTATCCGCATGGACCTCGCNAGCGGCAAGATACACTGGCGCAAGGCCATGCCAGGAACCCGGGCCTCCTCNGCCCTCATCGGGGANACCTTCCTCCTGCTATCCGAAACCGGGGACCTCGTGGCNGGCCGGGTNAACGACAGCGGATTCACCGAGACCGGCCGNCTCAACATCCTTCCGCGGAAATGCTGGTCNCCCTTTGCCGTTTCCGACGGCAAGCTGATNGCNCGCAACAACAACGGGGAAGCTGTCTGNCTCGACGTGAGCCCCTGAGGGCTTCCCGGAAAGNGGGCNCGAGNGCTCGCAGGGCCGTCTACTGGCTCACCAGCTGCGGCGTNACGAAGAAGTAGAGATCGCTCATGGTCTTCTGCTTCCGGTTGCTCTTGAAAAGTTTCCCGATCCCCGGAGCATCCCCCAGGATCGGAATTTTCTCCTCGCGCCCGATCTGGCGCGCCATGCGCAAGCCGCCGAAGGCCAGGGTGCTCCCGTGCGGCACTTCCACACGGGTCTCNGCCTGCCGGGAGTCGAGGACCGGNTTCATCAGCTGACTCTTGAACTCATTCTCGTTNAGGCTCGGCAANGGNGCGAATCCCGAGATGGCCGAAACAACGGTGAGAATGTGCAGCTTGACGCTCTCCTCCCCGATGGATTGGGGCGTAATGTGCAGCTGGACCCCNACCGGCTTGTAGGTGATTTTTTCNGTCACGAACTTGTCGTTCGTGAGGCGGCCTTCCCGGATNGGGAGCTCCTGGCCAGCCATCATGTAGGCCGGCTGCCCGGCCTCCACCGTCATGCGGGGCTGCGAGACTACCTTCACCATTCCGGAGCGCTCAAGGGCCTCCAGGGTCACGTCGATGCCGATCCCCGCCTCCTGCAGCACACCGACAAGATTCAGCATTCCCCCCGGATCAGGGCCAATGCCATTCAGGGGNTCGACCACCCGGTCCACGAAAGCTGCCGGGCTGAAATTGCCCAGCAGCGCCTGGGAGTTGTTGNTCCCGAGGTGCTTCAGCAGCGTGTTGAAGCCCACCTGCATGTCAAAGTCATCAGAGACTTCNAAGATACGTACCGCGATCTCCACCTGCTTGCGGCCCGAGTCGACTTGTTCCATCAATTGCATCACACTCTCCTGAGAGGCCTTCGCACAGGTGATCACGAGCACGTTCTCGGAAGGCAGGGCGGATACCGTCCCCTGGTCCCCAAGGTGGTCCTGCACGACCTTGACCANCGGTTCAAGCTTGTTGGGAGTAACTGTTACAACCGAGTTGTCGTTGAAGCTCTTCCGGGTGTTGGCCACGTTCACGCCTCCGAAATGTTCCAGGCGGTAGTAAATCTGCACCNTCCCATCTGGCCGGTGAAAGGTGGGAATGTTCCTGGTCTTCCGCGGGGGGGGTGCCAGACGGGCAGTGAATCCCTTTTCTCCATAGACCTGGTGCTTGCCGAAAATCTTGGACCAGTTCTGGCCTGCGCTCATCCGGCCCCAGTCCGCAAGCTGGATGATCTGGTTCGAGCCTCCCAGCGCTCGCGCGTCGCGNCCGGGATTGCCGGAGAAGGCTATCGGCTGGCCGAGGGCAATAGCTGCTTCTCCTCCCGAGGTCAGTTTGCCCTCTCCTCCATCCACACTCTTGCACTGGGTGAGGACCAGGANNGGAATACAAAGGACCAGNCGCAGGAGGATACGTTCCCAAGCCACTCCNCAAGAAGCAGGCGCAGGGATCTCCGCGCGGGCGGTCCCGATTTCNAGTGACGATCCCATAGGGGTGAACAGCGGTCGTCCGAATTGTCGAGGTCACCATACCAAACAAAGGCGCAATTTATTACATAAAACTTAAATTTGTTTGACGCCTTGTTCNGCNTATCACGGTCAGGCCGTAAAAAATCAAGTTCCCTGCGGCTTTGCCTCCTGCCTCGCGAGGAACCCGATCTCGAAGGTAGNCCTCTCGCCTCAAAGGCCGACTCCGCTCAACAGGTAGAGCGCGAAGGAGCCGAGCCAATGCTCCCCCGCGTAACTTCCGCTGAAGACNAGGGCCAGGCCAGCGCGCTGGTGCCGGGCAGCCGACTCCAAAAGGATTTCGCGCCGCTCGTCCTCGCCGGGAAGGGCCTGCGCGATGCCCCGCATGGNCCAAGCACGGCTGAGGTTAAGTCCGACCAGNTGCACAAGATGACCGTCGTGCAGGTCAGGCACGTCCACGGGGTTCAAAAGATGACCCATGTTTCCCTTCCTCAGTCCCGGGAAAAACCCATCGAGCCACAGGCTGAATTCTTCGCCCGCGAGGAGCCGCCGCATCAAGTCCGCCTCGTTCAATCCCGCCGAGAAAAAGTCGTGCCCGGANGGCTCGTAGGCCACCGGATAGTTACGATCCCGGCCATAGTAGTGCAGGCTCCGTTCGCGGAGCAGGGTGATGAAATCCGCATCACCCACGGCCCGCGCATAATCGAGCATCTGCGCCAGAGGAAACGACGATTCAGGGTGAAACCCGCAACGGATGGGCTGGGCGAGAACAGGAAGNTAACTCCGGGTGTTNCCTACGATGACGGCCTCCAGCCCCTCTAGTCGCTGGGACCACTCCCGGGCCTGCCCGTCCTCCCAGGTTCTCAATTCCGTCACCAGCCGCAGGGCCCAGGCCCACCCGTACATGCGCTCGAANCCCGGGCGTTCCCGGAGATAATCCGCCTCTTCCTGCAGGCCCTCCCTATCCAGGCGCCGCTCCAGCACCCGGCGCACTTCCCTGGTCAGCTCATGCTGCGGAAACAGTTTCGCAAGCCGCACCAGCGTCCAATGCCCGTGCACCGAGGAGTGCCAATCGTAATGCCCGAAGAAGACCGGATGAATTCGACGGGGGGGAAGCAGATCCTCATCCGANCTGAAGACATGTCCCGGGAAATTGGGGTATTCGCGCTCGAGCCCGGCCAGGGCCAGCTCGAGGAGCCGCCCCACCCCGCGCGGACTGAGAGANCCGTCCTCCATCCCCGACACCTCCCGATCTGACAACCTCCGGCTNGGGTCTGTCACTCTGAAAGTGAACTACGGTTGGTCCNTCCAGCTCCTCCGGCAATCTGCAGGCCCCTTCCCGCGCGTGCCGCAATCTGAACTGTTGTGGGCCCGCCCGGTCCCGCTTAAAACACCACCACTGTNTCTTCCCCGGTCGCCTGCCATGACGTATCAGCCCAGCACACACCACCCCGCCTGGCTGGTCGGCGCGGAGGCGGACACCCGCGACCCCCCACCGAAGTCTCCGCGTGAGGGCCTGCGCTCTCTCTTCGGACGCGCCCCGGGGGACTGGGAAACCCGTCTTTACCTGGTCCCGGAGGAAACCCCACTCGAGGATCTCATCGAGGTTTTCGAAGTTGGAACCGCCACCGCCATCCGTCATGGCTGGGACGAGCGCGAGACCCTCGACCTCGTGATCTCCACTCTCACCAGCATCCACGAGATCATTCCCGGGTCCATTGAGCTCGCGACCTCGAACCGGTTACGCTTCCGCTTCTGGAGACGGATGCGTCTGGACGAACTNGAGGAGATCGAAGGCGTATACGCCTCCGGGAAGATCGACGACTACCAGGCCGGCCTCGGGCACTACATCAATCACGGCCTGAGCGGATCCTCTCTTCTGCACGACGTCCTCGCGAGCGGGNTACTCCATCTTGAGTGGCGCTGAAGGGAGCGAGCCTCCCCCNCCCTGCCCGCCAGCCTGGAAGGAGGCCGCCCTGGGCCAAAGCACCCCGTCCGCTACTCCAGGCGGCTCCCTGCCACTCCCCCATTTTTCCTTTGATCTCCNCCTCCTCCCGGGCCACNTCACACTGCCGCCATGGCCGAGCACTGNTCCATCGAAGACGCCCGCAAGCTCTCCGGCATGTGCCGATGGAGGGCGGACTATTTGAACCTCAATGAGCAAGGCGAGGTGGTCGTCAACCTGCCAGGGCAAGGCTCCTCGCTGGTGGTTTCGCTCAAAAAACTGGTCGAGGGCTACCGCCTCGGGGCTTTGCCCATGAGGGAGAAGGGGACTCGGGAACGGACGTNCTCAGCTACGTCGAATATGACCCCAAGGACCTCGAGGACCGTTTCCGCCNCTTTGCCGAACAAGCCGTTGCNCGCGGTCACANTACNTCCNCCCAGCGCAGGGAGGTGTGNCCGCCTTCCGGAACTCGCTCCAAGAATATAACTGCTACGAGGGGCAGGGCAGAGGATGAAACTTTCCTCCGTCCGGGCCCGCNGCCATACTTCTCCCGTGCACGACGCACTCGTTGAACTCCTGGGCCCGGAAAAGGTTTCCGTAGCCGGCGAAGTCCTTGCCACTCACGCNAGCGACAAGTGGCATGCTTCNGCCCACCCGGATGCCGTGGTCTTTGCCCAGTCGACCGATGACATCGTCCNCGCTCTTAGGTTCGCACACGAGCGCGAGATACCGGTCACCACCCGCGGAGCCGGGGTGGGTTACGTAGGGGGTTGCGTGCCAAAGGAAGGCGGCATTGCCCTCTCGGTGGCCCGGATGAACCGGATTCTNGAGCTGAATCCNTCTGACGGTGTGGCCGTCGTCGAGCCCGGCGTGATCACCGGAGATCTTCAGGAGGCCGCCCGCGCCATTGGTTGGTATTACCCNCCCGATCCGGCTTCCCTCAAGGAGTGCTCACTGGGCGGAAACATTGCTACCAACGCCGGCGGTCCCCGCTGCCTGAAATACGGGGTCACCCGCCCCTATGTCCTCGGCCTCGAGGTGGTCCTCGCCGATGGCTCACTCCTCTCCTGCGGCTCCCGCTGCCACAAGAACAAGACCGGCTTCGATCTCGTCGGGCTCTTCGTGGGGTCCGAGGGNATGCTCGGGGTCGTGAGTAAGGCCACCCTGCGCCTCATCCCTCACCCNGAGTGCCGCGCCATGCTGACGGCCACCTTTGCGAAGTTCCCNGAGGCNGCCCATGCGGTGCAGCGCATCNTGAATTCCCGCCATCTNCCGTCCGCCCTTGAGATTACCGACGGGTTTACCCTGCGGGCCGCCCGGGAATACCTGGGCCCCACCGCCCTCCCCGANGGCGATGCTCACCTCATTGTCGAGATCGACGGCCGCCACGGGGCCGTGAAGAGCGAACGCGTCGAGCTCGCAGGCCTCCTCGAGGATCTCGGGGCCCTTGCCGTCGAGCACCACACCGATGACGCGGCCTGCGAGGCGATCTGGCAACTGCGCCGCGACTTCTCCTACTCGCTTCGCCACACCGGATTGACCAAGCTCAACGAGGACATCGTAGTCCCACGTTCGCGGCTGGTGGACCTTGTCGAGTTTGCCCACGGTCTCNAGGAGTCGACCGGGATTNCGATCGCCTGCTTCGGTCACGCAGGCGACGGCAACATCCACACCAACCTGATGGTGGAGAACTACGACGACCCGGCCATGCGTGCTCACGCCGATGAGGCGCTCGACAAGCTCTTCACCTGGATCCTCCGNAACGACGGCGTCATCACCGGTGAACACGGGGTCGGNCTGGCCAAGAAGCGCTGGTTNGGCGAGGCGGTAGGCGCATCAGGGCTGCACGCCCATGCCGCCTTGAAGGCCGCCCTCGACCCCAGGGGCATCCTGAATCCCGGGAAGTTCCTCTGAGACCGCCCAATCCCCAAAAACACCGGGCCCATCGCCCCAACAAGCGATGAAGACCGGCAAACTTCCCGTTGTCAGCCCAGCCCTCTCCCCGATACTATGGNCAACGGATCGATCATGAGANCCATTTTCCCACCTTCCATCCTGATCGCAGTCCTCCTGCCCGGCTTCGGTCATGCCGAATTCGAGTTCGAGGAATACAAGAACCGCCTGCCGTGGATCTGGGAAACGCCTGCCAGGCCATCGNCCCCGGCCGTGCAGGACTCGGCCTGGCCCTCAGATGATATCGACCGTTTCATCCTGGCCCGGCTGGAGAAGTCCGGGATGAAACCGGCTGCCGCGGCAAGCGATCGCCACTGGTTCCGCAGGATCCATTTCGCCATAACCGGCCTTCCTCCCTCGCCCGNGGCCACCCGGGCCTTCCTTGAGGACAAGGGCCCCGGTCGGCGCAAGACGGCCGTGCANGCCCTGCTCGCCTCGCCCCACTACGGCGAACGNTGGGCCCGGCACTGGATGGATCTCGTGCGGTATGCCGAGTCACGCGGGCACGAAAGCGATTTCGGAATCGCCAACGCATGGCGTTACCGGGACTACCTCGTCCGCGCGATCAATGCCGATGTGCCCTACGATCAGTTTGTCAGGGAACACCTCGCCGGCGACCTGCTCGATCCTCCCCGGCTGCACCCCGAGACCAGTGCCAACGAATCCATCCTCGGCACCGGCTGGCCCTTCCTCGGCGAGGAAGTGCACTCCCCCGTCGATATCCGCCAGGATGAGACCGACCGCACCGACAACAAGATTGATGTCATGAGCAAGGCCTTTCTCGGGCTGACCGTGGCCTGCGCCCGTTGCCACGACCATATGTTCGACGCGATCTACCAGAAGGACTACTACGCCCTCTCGGGATTCGTGGCCAGTTCGAGCTACCGGCAGGTNCGCTTCGAATCAATCGAGATCAACCGGCAGCAGGCCCGAAAGCTGAGGGCCCTGCGAGAGAAGGCCGCCGCGCAAGTCCTCCGGAACCTTGTCCGGGAAGCCGGTCCTCACTTCGAGGAGCTCGGCAAGCAGGCCACCTTCCGCATTCCCGGACCGCTCACCCTNAAGCCTCAAGACGGACAGGAGGTGCGCATCGTGGCCGATTACACGCGCCCGGGAGCCACCCCCTGGATTGTCGACGGACCCTCCTTCGGNTCCGCGGTTTCCCCCGAGGGAGCTCTCCTTCTAGGCTCCCGCAACGACGAGCCGGCCCTGCGCATCGCTCCCTACGGAGCCGCCCGCCGCGACCCCTTCTGGAACGAGCTGAAGATCATNGACAGCGCGAATGACTCGGGATCGTTCAACAGTCACTCGCGCTCCGGGAAGATGATCCGCACCCCCGCCTTCGAGTTGAAGAGCGGCAGGCTCCACTATCTCATCCGGGGGCACGCCTCGGTCTACGCGGGCGTGGGCCAGCACATCATGGTCACCGGGCCCCTCCACGGACGCCTGATCCAGAGACCAAAGGTCGACGGGGACCAGCCTCGCTGGGTCAGTCACGACTTGTCCCGCTACGCCGGCTTGCGCACACATATTGAGTTCGGGGCTGAGGGGGGGAGCCCGCTGGAGGTTCTNATGGTGGTCGAGGCCGACCAGCCTCCCACNGTTGAGCAGAAACCTCTCAATCTCACCCGGACCGAGCTCTCAGCGGCCTGGAAGGATCTCGCCGACGGNGTGATCGAGAAGGAGCACATNCACGCCGCCCGCTGGATTGTTGCGCAACCCGCGCTCAAGGCCTCCCAGGTCGCTGGCGATTACCTCAAGGCCCTCGAGGAAATCCGNAAGGGAGTGAAGTGGGAATCGCGCCTCGCGGTCGCCTGGCTCGACGGCAATGGGGTCGACGAATACAACATGGACCGGGGCAGTCCGACCCAGCTCCTCGATCCCGCCCCGAGGGGGCTGCCGGTTGCCTTNGGCCTCGGCCGGATCGAGGCACACAACTCCGGTCGGCTGGAGCTCGCGCACCAGGTGACTGACCCACGCAACCCGCTCNCCGCTCGCGTGATCGTCAACCGCATTTGGTATCAGCTCTTCGGCCAGGGCCTCGTGCGCACGGTGGACAACTTCGGCTGGCTGGGCGAGAGGCCCTCTCACCCCGAGTTGCTGGACTACCTCGCCCGGGAGTTCGTCGACACCCACAAATGGTCCACCAAGTCCTTCCTCTCACGCCTNCTGCTCACCCATACCTACGGGCAGGCGAGCGAGAGTGCGGATCCCGCCTACGACCAGGCCGATCCTGAAAACGTTCTCCTGCATCGCATGCCCGTGCGTCGCCTCGAGGCCGAGGCCATCCGCGATTCGGTGCTCGCGGTGTCCGGCCGACTGGACCGGAAGGTCGGCGGCAAGCCGATCCCCACCTTCCTGGACGAATTCGTCATCGGACGGGGACGCCCCGGTGGCGGTCCCCTCGATGGAGCCGGGCGGCGCTCGCTCTACACCTCGGTGCGCCGCAACTTCCTGCCCACCCTCATGCTTGCCTTCGACTTCCCCACCCCTTTCAGCACCAAGGGGCGCCGGGACATCACAAACGTGCCGGCCCAGTCACTGGCACTGATGAACGATAAGCTCATCTACGAGCAGTCGAAGGTGTGGGCCCAGCACATCCTGAAGGACATGCCACAAGCCAGTGCCGTAGAGCGCTTCCAGCACATGTTCGAGAAAGCCTTCGCCCGTCCCCCCCGGGATCACGAACTGACCATCCTGATGGAAACCCTGCCGGAACTCCTGCAGCTGCACGGCGGCAACCCAGACTCAGCCGAGCTCTGGCACGACCTCTGCCACGGGCTTTTCTCCATGAACGACTTCATCTACCTGCGCTAGTGATGACCCCGCATGACCCTCTTCTCTCCCGCCGTGAAGTCCTCCAGCGCACGTCGATGGGCTTTGGAGCCCTTGCGATGGCCGGTCTCCTCGAGAAGGCAAACGCTGCCTCTCCCCTGATTCCCGAGTCNCACTTTCCCGGCAAGGCCCGCAACGTGATCTTCCTCTTCATGGAGGGAGGCGTCTCGCAGGTGGACTCCTTCGACTACAAGCCGATGCTCGAAAAGCACAACGGGAAGGACCCCCGTGCGGCCATCGGCAAGCTGGAAAAGACACAGTTCGACAACATCGGCAAGGTCATGAAGTCCCCTTGGAACTTCAAGCAGCGCGGACAATGCGGGCGCTGGATCAGCGACCTCTTCCCCCACATGGCGGAATTGGCGGACGAGCTGTGCGTGGTCCGCTCGATGACCTCCAAGTTTCCCGAGCACACGACCGCGAATTATTTCTTCCATAGCGGGACCGGCCTGCAGGGCCGTCCCAGCATGGGCGCGTGGGCCTCCTACGGGCTCGGAAGGGAAAACGACAACCTTCCCGGTTTCGTCGTCATCAATGGGGGGCGCATCCCCTCGGGAGGACTGGATTGCTTTTCCAACGGCTTCCTGACCGCCACCCACCGTGGCAGCCTCCTCAATGCGAACGGAACCCCNGTGGCTAACGTCCGCCCCAACGAGCACAAGGCCCGGAGCCAGGTCCTCAAGCGCCAGCTCATCGGGCGACTCAACGCCCGCAGCACCCGGGGCAATACCGAACTGGAGTCCGCCATCGANAACTACGAGCTGGCCGCGCGCATGCAGCTGGCCGTTCCAGACCTCATGGACTTCAGTGACGAAAGCGAGGCCACGCGGAAACTCTACGGGATCGATGACAGCTACAATGGNACGAAGACCTACGCCCGAGAATGTCTTATTGCCCGTCGTCTCATTGAGCGGGGCGTGCGTTTCGTGGAGCTGACCATCCCCAATATCGGGGAGGACCGCTGGGATGCCCACGGGGGGTTGCANAAGAACCACGGCAACAATGCCCGCTCGGTGGACAAGCCCATCGCGGGCCTNCTCCGGGACCTCAAGGCTCGGGGTATGCTGGAAGAGACCCTCGTCCTCTGGTCCGGCGAATTCGGTCGTACTCCCTTCGCCCAGGGNGGAAATGGCCGCGACCACAACGAATTCGGATTTTCCCTCTGGATGGCTGGAGCAGGCGTGAAGCCCGGAACCGTCTACGGCGCAACCGACCAGTGGGGTTACAAGGCGGCCGAAAACCCTGTCGAGATTCACGACCTGCACGCCACGATGCTCCATCTTCTCGGTATCGATCACAAGGCCCTGACCTACCGCTTCAGCGGGCGGGACATTCGCCTCACGGACGTACACGGCAGGATCGTGAAGGAGTTGCTCGCCTGACGGATTTCCATCCTCCGCATCAGCAGTGCCTCGACCTGGCAGAGCCNTNCCCTACTCGCCCAGCTCGAAAACCTGTCTCACCTCTTCGAATACGCTCAGGGGTGCGGGTGCCAGATCCGCANCCCGNNNCGGCCGGTNGGCCGCGATGAGCTCGGCCGGGTTGACGCGATTGCGTTCNTGGAGGGCATAGCCCGGCCCCGGGTCCAGGAAAGACCCCTCGTAGATCTCGAAATGCAGGTGAGCGAGCCACGCGTTGTTGCCCGTTCCCACCGTTCCAATTTCCTGCCCCCGGGCCACCATTGCCCCGGATGCAACCGATATCCTGTCGAGGTGTCCGTAGAGGCTGTGCACGACCCGGCCCCCGGGCAGACGATGCCCNAGAAGAACAACCTTGCCCCAACTGGCCTTGCGGTCCCCCGCGAAGACNACAAAGCCNTTTCCCGCNGCATGGACGGGNTCCCCCAGGTCCGAGTGGCCTCCCCCGATCCCGTTCAGGTCGTCGCCGAGGTGATTCATCTGCGCCCTCTCGTTCATCTCAAAGAAAGGCTGCGCGTTGTAGGCAAAGGCGCCGGATTCCGAGCCCAGCGGCTGGGCCAGGAGCGGAGAGGACGGNATCAGAAACCGGCTGAACGCATCATGCAGGACGAAGAGCCGGTCAAAGGGGGGGATGCGCCCTTCAGAGCCCTCACCAGCGCCCACCGGATACCCAACCGGTGCGTCAGCATCCTGCCACGAGCGCAGGGACTGGATCGGGTCACTGGGGCGGGGGGCATTGAAGAAAATCGCCCCCACGAGGAACAGGACACACACGCAGAGCCCCACCACGATTTCACTGCGAAAGCCCCGCCCCATGCCCGATCAGAAGTCCAGGTAGATTTCGGTGCGCCGGTTGGCCCGCCGGCCTTNCGGATTGTCCTCCCCACTCTCGGTCGTGTTGGGCCGGCGGGGCTGGGTCTTACCCAGGGCTACCGTCTTGATCTGGCGGGGCTCGACTCCACTATCCACAAGGAACTGCCGAACNGCATCGGCCCGACGTCCGGAGAGAGTCTTGTTGTAGGCCACCGACCCGATCGCATCGGTATGCCCNCTCAGGGTGAGCTCCTTCTCCGNGTCGGTCTGCAGAAGGAGCGAAACAATCTCGAGTTGGCGTTCCGTCCGGGGCGTCAGAGTCTCTTCATCGAAGCCAAAGTAAAGGATGAGGGTGTCCCCCCCCTTCGGATTGCGGATCAGAGGCGTGTAGTAGACATCGCCNCCCGCCACGCGCTCCGCGTAATCGGCAAGAAGCCCGTCGAGGTTGATTTCNGTCACCCGCCAGGGCGCATTTTCGTCCGTGCGTTTCAAATTTATGCCGAACTGGGCCGCCGCCGAACCGTNGCCGGTCTCCACGTTNGCNAGAAAGGCGGCCACGTTGTCGCGNTTCCGGATTGCGCGTAACGGCTTGCTCTCCCGCAGACGATACTGGCCTTCTTCAAATACGATACAGAGCCCGGCAATCTTTGCATCGGAAACCACCTCCGTGTTCACAAACGATTTCGCGGTCTCGAAGTTCTGCTCAAGCGCCGCCTGAAGAAAGGCATCGGTGATTCCCAGGGCGTCCACGAGGACCGCCCGGGCAACGCCCCCGCCAACGATCACCTCGCCGGGCAGGACAACCCTCTGCACGCCCCACTTTCCCTGCTCCCGAAGGAGATCGAGGTAAATCCTGGACGCGTAGTCATCTTCAATGTTGAGCGCCCAGCGCCCCCGCTTGTTAAATTCAAGTTCCCCGATCTCGGTNACCGGGCGGTCTACGTTGAGCCGGAGGCGNGCCTGGCCNGCCAGCTCATGCAGGCGTTCCACCTGTTGCTCCGAGAGCGCCTTGCGGCCGATCATGTTGGCCGCGGCGCGGACCTTGCCAGCCTCCAGAGTCCGTCCAATCTGTTCGACCAGGAGGACCGGATCCACGGTGGTCACCCCGATACCGAGGGTCTCCATGATCTCTTCGGTCGATTCCGGCTCGACGGTCGCCTGCTCGACCCCCGCCCCGTCAAGTGGCTCACTCAGCGGATGAAGTGCCTTCACTGCCTCCTTCCGTTCCCCGCCACCTCTCGCAGCGGTTTCCCTCTCTTCCGAACCCGCGCCGAAAAAGCCCGCCACAAGGAATAACAGCAGCCCGACAACTACGACGACCACCACGATGGCGGTTACCCGGTACTTGCTCCGGGAATCNTAGCGGTCGTAGGGATCATAAGACATGAGCGAAGGACGCAGCGGCACACCCTTGGCCCAACGATACAACCTTTCCGGCATGACGAAAAGGACCAACCAGAGCTATCGCTGCTCTTCGTCATCCATCCGGGCAACCCTCTCAAAAGGCTTCACCCTGTAGATATTGCGACCCCTCTGGACCACGACCGAGGTTTTCTGCACCGCCGCCGATGCCACCAACCGGGTATAGAAATCGACTGGGTGCTCCACCCGTACATTGTTGATTTCCAGAATAAGATCACCCCGGCGCAACCCGCGCTGAGCGGCCTGGCTTCCGGGCTGGACGGCGGTAATCAGGACCCCACTCCCTCCCCGCGTGCGTTGCAGCAGGGTCAGCTCCTGAACCTTGATNCCTATATCCTGAACGATCCGCTCATCCGTGGCGCTCCGCGTGCTGGGCTCCCGCCGCCGCGTCAGGGATTCAGAATCCTCGGCATCGATTACGGTGGCCGTCAGCTTAACCTCCTTCCCGGCCCGCCAGACCACGATGGGCACTTCCTGACCAATCGGCGTTCTTTGAATCTCGCTGAAGAAATGGATCCGGTTGTCCACTGCTCTGCCATTGTAACTCACCACCACGTCATCACTCCTGAGGCCTGCCTTCTCCGCCGGCGACTCGGGGACCACATCCAGAATATAGGCGCCCCCACTTTCGTGCCAGCCGATCCTCTCCCGTACGAGCGGGTTCCAGTCGTAGCTCCGCACCCCCAGCCAACCCCGGGTCGCCCGTCCCTTGGCCAGAATCTGTTCGAANACTTCGTGAACATCGTTGGCAGGAATGGAAAATCCAATTCCAACAAAGCCTCGATCCTCGGTGTCGGGCGAATAGATCGCGGCGTTGATCCCGATGATCTCGCCGTAAATGTTGATCAGGGGCCCCCCCGAGTTTCCCGGGTTGATCGCGGCATCCGTCTGGAAAAGGTCGCGCTGCCGGTCCGAAATAGTACGCTCCTTGGCGGAGATAATACCGCGNGTCACCGTCTCCCCAAGTCCGAAGGGGTTGCCGATCGCAAGGGCCTGTTGTCCCTGCCGCACCCGGTCCGAATCCCCAAACTTAAGTGGCTGGAAGTCGCGGTTCGCCTTGATGCGAATCACCGCGACATCGAGAGCNCGGTCCTCCCCGATCACAATTGCGGGATAGGTTTTCCCGTCGTGCATCGTGACGCTGATCTTGGACTTGCCGTTCGTAACGTGCTCGTTGGTTACCACGTGACCCTCCTCGGAAACGATCACGCCNGATCCTATCCCCCGGACCGGATAACCCTCGTCCACCCAGACCCGCCCAAACCAGTCCTGCATGAGCTGCCGCTTGATGCCCTCGGTATGCAGCGAAACCACGGAGGGGACGACCGCCTCGGTGAGCTTGGCGNACTCACCATCAAGCGCAGCAAGGAACTCNACCTCGCCCGGGGGAAGGGCCGGCTTGGAGCTCAAGGTGTAGCTCTCCGGAATGAACGTTCCACTCCTTTCGCTCTTCCCGAACTTNAACAGNTCAANGAACCCTTCGCCACCTTGCAGCTTGCGCAAGACNAAAACCGCCAGGAACGCGAAGACGAAAACNCCTAGGAGAATAGCGAAGCGGCGNAATCCATCACTCATCGAACATGACNGGGGACATTGACAGGATGCCCCAAAAGGGAAATTCCGTCCATGGTTAAAGCGGATTCTTCCCCCGCATTTGTCNAGGCTGGTNCGCCANGTTTTNNCCCGTCTCCTGTCTTCTCAGGCAGCCGCATCNGCGGCCGACAACCTGTCGGACCACGGCCCCTCCCCGCTTTCCAGGGAACGGGTCCATNNCGTTCAGCCTCCCCGGAGCAAGGCCCTGAATGCCCCCCCCAGGGCCCGCGCNNTATCCCCGGCCAAAAGTGATTCGNCCGATTCGCCNCCTGCCAGCGCCAGCTCCGAGGCCCGACCCGCAAGCCANGCCCCCGCCCTTGCGGCATCCAGCAGCGGAAGTCCGCCAGCCACGAGTGCTCCCAGCAATCCACTCAGGACATCTCCCTGCCCTCCGGTCGCCATTCCGGGGTTTCCGGTGCTGTTATAATGCAGATGCTCACCCGGTGCGGTTACGATCGTGCGGGCACCCTTGTAAAGAAGCGTGCAGCCGTAGGCCTGCACGAACCTCTGCGCGGTTTCTGCCCGGCTGAGTCCCTCCGCCTCCGGCAGGAGCCGCCGCATTTCGCCAGGGTGGGGAGTCAGCAGCATCCGGTCTCCACCCGGGCAGGGGGCGCCCGCTGAGGCGAGCAGGTTGAGCGCGTCTGCATCAACAACCCGCGGACAGTCCGCGCCTTCAAGGAGTTGCCAGAGCGGTCCGCGGTCCCTTTCCGGAAGATTACCGAGGCCGGGGCCAATGACGAGGGCATCCTGCCCGGCAACTCCTACCTCCGAATAATTTCCCACCGGCCTGATCATGGCTTCCGGCGGCATTCCGGAGGAAACCAGGAGATCGTAATCTCTTTCCAGGACATACACCGTTACCAGCCCAGCTCCCCCTCGCAAGGCCCCGAGGGCTGCCAGCGAGGCAGCTCCCAGCATCCCCCGGGAACCGGCCACGATCCCGACTCGCCCAGCTTCGCCTTTATGAGTCCCGAACTTGCGCCGCGGCAGGAGGCCACGCAAATCCCGGGCCGTCGTGAGCCGGTCACCTGCCGCCGGCGGAGGCAATTCCTCGAGGGCGATCAGCTCCAGCCGCCCCACGTGATTCAGGGCAGTGTCTTCCAGTAATCCACACTTGGGCACCGCAATCGTGGCGGTAAGGTCGGCCTCAACCGCCCCTTCACAAGGCTCCCCGGTATCCCCATCAAGCCCGGATGGGATGTCCACCGCAACCACCTGCGCCCCCGCGCTCCGGCGGAGCGCATTCATCTCGGCGGCGAGGGCCACCAGCGGCTCGCGCAACGGCCCACGCGCCCCGATCCCGAGGAGCCCGTCGATCAGGAGGAGCGGAGTATTCCGGTCCCCGGGTTCAAAAGGGGCTCCCTGCAGCTCAATCTCGCCGAGCTCCCTTAGCTTCCGGCGTGGGAGAATCCCGAGCTCAAGGGGCGCGTAGGGGCATCGGGCGGCGATCTTCCATCCCGCTGCCCGCAAGATTTGCAGGGCCACGAGGGCATCCCCTCCGTTATTGCCCCGGCCCACGTAGGCCACTACCCTGCCGGGCCCGGAAGATAAGCCGTCCACGGCCTCCCCGAGCCGACGGCCAGCCTTGTCCATGAGGGCCTCCGCGCAAACTCCCGAGCGGAAGGCCTCCTCCTCCAGCTGACGCATTCCCTGACAGTCGATGAGCCCCATGGCCCCAGCCTAGCCCCCGGGGGGACCACCGCACTCCCCTTTTGCGACTTCTTTGCGCGGCAGTGTTCCAGCTACGGGACCGAAACGGCCTGGTCACCACGACCGCCGGTACTTCGCGATTCCCTCCGCGATTCCCCGCGCCACTGCGTCGCGGTAGCTACCCTTCTTCATCTTCGTGCGCTCCCGGGAGTTGCTAACGAAGCCGCACTCCACCAGCACGGCCGGGTTCTGCGAGGCCCGCAGCACGTAGTAGCGGCCAAATTTCACGCCCCGGTTCGCCGCACGCACCCGCTGCAGCATGTTCTTGTGGATGGCTTCCGCCAGACCACGGCTCGCGGAACTGTAATAAAATGTCTCCAGCCCCGAAACGTTGCGCTTCCAGGTGTAGTTGTAATGCAAGCTCACGAAAATGGCCTTGCGATAACGATTGCCGATCGCAGCCCGCCGCGCCAGCGAGACAAAGGTGTCGCTCTTGCGGGTCATCGTCACCTGGTAGCCGCTGGCCTCGAGGTAGCGCTCAAGCCGCAACGCAGTATCAAGCGCGAGGTGTTTTTCGTAGACCTTGCCGGTGCGCCCCCCGCGGTCGTGCCCTCCGTGGCCGGGATCAATCACGACCCGGCTGAAGTACTTGGCCGAAGCGCCCGGGGAGACCAGAACGACGGCGAGAGCAGCAAGAGCAAATTGCTTGGGAATGCGGCAGAACATGGGCAGGAAAGCCGGGGCGGGAATCCCCGCTGAAAAGCTTCTACCCAAGGGGGACTTTCCCCGCAACGCCTTTCTGGCCGTGCGCCCGCAGGGCCTACCGCACGGACGCAGGATTCTAACGGAAGGTGAGGCGGGGCCTCTCGGAGAGCTTGCGGATCTGGGCCCGGCGCTGAACCGCCTGCTTGGGATCGTAGAGCAGCCCACCCGAAATTACGACATCACCATTCTGAAAGGTGACGAGAGCGGGCGTTCGCCCGGGCGCGGGCTTGTAATACTTGGCCCCTCCGTAACGACCGTTTGGTGTCACCGTCCCGTGCCCGTAAATGTTGGGCGCCGCAAGGAAAAGGACGTGCAGGTTGTTGTTCCGATCGACCAGCGCCTTCGGCGTCTTCCGGGAAATCACATCTCCCATTCGAAAGGCCTGCAGGGTTCGGCCCGTGCGCACGTCGATCAGGTGCAGGTAGAGCGACGACTTGCGGGAGTCGCTGTGAATCGAAAGGCGGTATTCCCTTGCGCTCCCATTCCCCGGGTCACCCACTCGCTGACTGTACAGGCGCCTGCCGAGGGTCACGGTGAAGGGGACCGTGTTGGTCAAGAAGCGCCCGCCCTCCCCCGGGAGCCTGATGACAGCCGTACACCGATAGCGGCCCACTTGGGTCACCCGGTAGACTCCGGTCAGGTCTATGCTCTTGGAAATACTGCGGCCGGCTGGAATGGTCACCGCCCCGAGGTTCATCGGAGCCTGGGGACTGAGGGAGGTTCCCCGCGAGTTCTTTACCTGGAAGTCGAGCCAATCAACCGCTGTGCGGCCGTCCGTGTGAATAAGCAGGTCATGGCCGGCATCATTGGTCAGGGTCACGGTCGCAACAACCGACTCATGTGCGACATACTCTTTCTTCGACATGCTCAGACTCGCCCTGATCTGAGCCTCCGCCCGTTCTCCAGTCCCCAGCCCCGCGACGACGGCAGCAAGGAGGAAGAGCAATTTGCGATTAGGGATCATGGTGGTCTGCCAAACTAGGCGTGAACAGGGATTTACGCCCCATCCCGGGCCCTCCGCAAGGGAAACTCTCTCCTCGGCCACAATTTGGAAAACGGGCGTGGATCTGCTGCGCCCCGATTTATCCAGGCTCTTTCTTCAGGGAGCGGCGTCCCGCACGACCCGAAATCCCAGCTCAGGGCGCCGGGCGCCGCGGGTTTCCAGCCAGCTCCGTTCCCTGACCCCCCGGCCCGGCTTCAAGAAGCTCCCACCGGCCGCCACCGGGCTTGTGGCATTCATCGGAAATGACGGATTGAGTGCCGACTTTTCCAGCCACTCGGCAACATTGCCTGCCAGACCGTAGACCCCCCGGTCCGTGACGTCTCCCACCTCCTGGTCCACCGCTCCCCAGCCACCGGGAGAGAGCACCGGCCCGGGGCTCGGGCCCGCAGCGGCCTCCCACTGGGCGAGAGTGGGCAGCCGGCCACCTTTCCAGTTCGCGTAGGCGTGCGCATCCCACCAGTCGATACCCGTTACCGGACAATTCAAGGTGAGCTCCCGTCCCTCAAAATTTCCTCCGACGCGCGCCAGCCCCACAATGGACGCCCAGTCGTCCGGCTGGTGATCCAGCTTGGTGGTCGGCTGGTTGATGTGATCGTATGCGTCCCGCCTGTCCTCTCCCACGCTGGCGAGGGCCTCCAGAAACTCGGCATACTCCGCGATGGTGACCTCGTGCGCATCGATCCAGAAGCGCCCGAGGGGCACCTCCTTGCCGTTCGGTCCCAGGTAGGTTCCCGCGGGGATCTCGACCATGGCCCTCAAATCCCGGGCTTCCGGGGCCTTTGGACGGTGGAAAAGGACAAATGCGCCTGCCACGACCAGCCCAAGTAGCAGAACAGCGAACAGCGTCGAGCCGAACACTCGAAGCCCCCCTCCATCCACAGCCCCGCCCCGGAGCGCTTCCGCCCCCGCCACACAGATCTCGGTCGAAAGCTCCTGCTCAAGCTTCTGGGCCATGCGGCCGACCTGAGCCCAGCTGAGTTCCACTCCATCTTCCCGGCTCATCATGATTCCAAGGAGCCTGCTTGTCCTCCTCGCCCCAGGCTCGCCGGTGCGCACCATGCCACCCAGGAGTTCCCCCAGCAGGGCGCGGTCAAGAGCGCCTGTCCCCGGGTCAGGTGCGCCCGCGACGGCTAGATTGGCGATGCGCACCACCTCCGGTCCGCTCAGAATAATGTGGCGGGCTTTCAGCGGCAGGGTCGCAATCCCTCGCTGGGAGAGAAAGTGCATCGCCCCGCTCACCTGGCGCAGGATGCCAGCGAGCACGATGGGATCGAACTTCACATCCTCCTCACGAAGATCCTGGAAGGTTCTTCCCGGCAAAAGCTCCTTCGTGTAATAGACCTCCTGCTCTCCGTCCACGGCCTCGTAAACGGACCCGATGCCCGCGTGCAGGATGGCAGCCTTGGCCCGCACATCGGCAAGGAACGCGCCGACCCGCTCCGGGCTGAGCCCGGTTCCCGCCTTGATGCGTTCCAGCAGAACCTCCCGATCCACCGAGGTCTGCCGGGCCCTGTAGGTCTGCGTCACCATCCCTTCGGAGACAAGTTTCAGAAGGCGGTAGTCTCCCAGTTCCCCCGCAAGGGGGAGAGATCCTTCGTCTTCGGCACCGGGCATCACAAGATGGGTGGCGACCCGGCATATCGGAGCATCACAGCCCCGCAAAGGCGAAAGTCCGGGACCCCTCTTTTCTTTCTAACGGGCAGCTTTCAGAAACAGTTGGTTGGGACCGCGCCCGGCCCGGGGCACAAGAGAGCGCTGTCAAAAAGCCGCCCTAACCCCCCGAGGCATCACTCCCTGCCCCGGACGGCCGCCTCGCCTCTCAGGGCTTTCCGGCGGATTCCAGTTCGGCGGCCCGCTCGGCCGCGACCTGGTGGTTATCCCGGTCCAGTTTGCGAACGTAGTCCTGGTCCTCCTTGGAAAGAGCCGCCAGCGGAAATGGCAGAGGCTTGGTTCCTCCCTTCCTGAGGAGGCGGACCTTTCCCTCCTTTACGATGGTGAAGGCTCCTCGGACGGCCTTGGCGTCACCGGTTTCGTAGGCCAGGAGAGAACCGGTGACGGTGCGCCCACGGTCGTCCCTCCATTCCCGAACCGGGGAAACTGCGATGTAGGTAATGTGCACGGTCCGCTTCCCGGGCCCGCGCTCCGTCCGCCCGATATGGACTCCACCATTGCTGATTCCCGCCCCGGAACCGGTGCCGCGCTTGGTGAACTTCTTGGGGCTGGCCGGAACGACCACCTGCCCACAGAGAGCTGCGCTGGCCAGCGCCAGGACGGCGAGAACGACTGAACCCCCCTTTTTCATGGAAGAAGTTTCAGGCCCCACCCTTCCCGATACAAGCGGTAACTTGATGAAGCCGCGTGGTTCCTATCAGCGATTGCCCGCCAGGGGCTGCTAGTTGGTGACTCTCAGCCGCATGAAGACACGCGGGTTGGCACCCGGGTCGTGGGGAGCGAACGCCCGGTAGGTGACCACCGAAGTGCCGTCCCCCTGGTGGACCTCGGAGACAAGCACGAACTCGCCCTCCCCGGAGCGCCAGGTCACAAGATCGGAACTGGTCTCCGGATTGATCACGACGTCGTCGGCGGCGAGGTTCCGGCGGTGGGAGATGGTGAGGTATTCGGCCACAACCCCCTCTACGTCCAGACTCATCACGCCAACAGCGTGCGCTCCACCCGTGTCGCCAGGATCACTGTCACTCGTGCCGAGGGCATGCTCAAGAAGTTTGCCATACCGGTCCCCATCGTCATCAGCGGTGGGCGGCCCCACGAGCAGGCTGGAGTCCGACGTGGCGGGATTGCCCCCCAGGCCCGTGCTGCTGCGCCAGTTCGAGGGGTCGGTGTAATCCGCTACGGGGAGGGCCGTCGACTTCAGGACCATGCTGTAGCCGGCGTAGCCCGACTCCGGGGGCCAGGCGGGTTTGTCATCGTAGGTAAAGTCGGCAATGGTGTTGCCGAGTGCATCGACGAGGTGGATGCGCTCGCCGGCATTATCAAGGCGAGAGGGAACGAATTCTCCCGAGATACGATCGCTGTGAACGAGGGTGTAGCGGGCTTCGAAGGCCGCCTGGTTGCTGACCACGAGAACGGAGGCTCCCGGGGCCAGGGAGGTAATGGCGGAGCCCGTGAAGGAGAAATCTACGCCATCGGCGAAGTGCACCCCGGTAAGATCAATGGTATCCGTTGTGCTGGTGTTCATCAGTTCAATGAACTCAAAATCAGCTGCATCGGTTGCCTCCGCCAGTTCAGCCGGGGTGCCCGGTGGCAGCGGAGCATAATGAACTTCGGTAATCGCAAGGTTCGCCGCGCTCGCAATGGGTCCAACGAGGAAGGTTCCCCTCAGGGGTCCGCTCCACGAGGTCAGGCCCGTACCACTGCGCGCGCGGGCAGTGACCGTGGTGGTCGAATTGATCGATCCGGGGCTTCCCGTCGAAGCGGATGGGGAAATGTTGCCACCCGGCAGGCGGGGATCGGTGCCATCGGTGGTGTAGTAGGTTGTGCCCCCTCCCCCCGAGAGGCCCAGGAATGTTCCCGCCGACACCACCCCGGGGGCCACCGTGAAATCTGGCTGGGTGGTATACTGCGAGTCGATCCAGTTGGCCCGGGTCTGCAGCCAGTTCTTGAGGATGTTCACCTCACTGGCATGGTTGCTGGTGCCCCATTTCGCGCTGTTCCGGGCCGCAGGGGAACCGCCCGCGCCCTGGTAGTCAATCTGGGCCGCGAACTCGTCGATGATGGAGTTGATGTTGCCGGTGGAGAAGACGTCCCGGCGCAGCTCCTGCCAGAGGTCGGTATGGGCCTGGCGGAAATCCGGGTTGGTGAGGGCGCGACCCCACCAAGGGTAACGGGAATCACTCCACGTCCTGCTGGAGTCCCCCGTGCCATCCCAGGTCTGCGGATTATTGTCACGATTATCCTTCGAACCCATCGTGCGGTCGAAGTCCCAGATTGGCCCCGCCCCCACCTTTCCTCCATTGGTACCGCTTCGATGTTTGTAATAATAGCCGCTGAGGCGAAAGCCATCCACGTTCATGGCCAGGGTATTGCACCAGTGATGACGGAGCCACGAATGCTGGTCGAGATATTCGGTGAAGTGCTTGCCGGTCGTAGGATGGGTCCAGTTGCTGTTATACAGAGCGGTATCCAGTTCATTGAGGTGGCTGCGGAGCCAGCTTGACTGGGCCGGAGCCACCTCGTCCTCCTTGGGTTCCACCCAGCCGAACCGTCCCATTGTGTTGACAGAAAAACCCCCGTCCCCGGGGTCGAGGCGGTCCTTCTTGAACATGTATCCGCCACTGACATCAGGCTCCGTGATATCGTCGGCATCCATCCTCGCGACGTTCACGCGATTGTTGTCGCGTTTGATCTTCTCCATGAAGGTGTAAACGCCGAAATAGTCGCTGGAATAGGAGAGATTGCCGCCACCCGTGTTATTGATGACCTCGACGAACCGTGTGCGCACGGCATACTCCCCGGCCTCGTTGCTCAGGCGATAGATCAGTGGGTTGCGCATCAGGGCGTGGTCAAAGGTGTAGCGCCCGCTCAGGACCCAGTCAGATTCCCTCGGCAGGCCGAGGGGCCTGATCCCCCGGTCCATTCCCTCCTCGTCACGAGATTCCAGCGTGAGGGAATACTTTGGCCACCCCGCGGACGACGACCCCCGGCGTTTCATTCCCACCCGGGTCGCGATGTGAAAGGGGTCCAGCATCTCCGCACGGTTGTTCGTAGCCGCATCTGGTTCAATAATGGCCCAGAAGCCATCCACCGCAGAGCCCGTTCCAGGCCTGCCCGCACCCCAGTTTTCGAGAATGAGGATGGGCAGGTTGGAACTGAAGTTCTGCAAGTCGCTGGAAAGCCTCAGGTAGGTCTCCATCGCGATGGGCCCCCGGGCGTCGTTAGCTCCAAAGATCCGGGCACGAAGCTGGGTGGAGTTGCTGATTGTGATAGCCCCGCTGTAGGCACTCGATGCGGGCGTCGGGGCACTGCCGTCCAGGGTGTAGCGAATGCTCTGGCCCGCAGCTGCACCGCTCAGGCTCACCTGGAAACTGGACGTGAAGGCCTTGCTCTTTTCCGAGATGACGACCTCACTGGCGGGCAGCCCCTGTTCCTCCCCATTGGGCGCACCGGGACTGGGGTCGATAAAATAGCCGGGGCCGCCAAGGGCAGGATCGGTGAGCCGGGTGGCGATGAGGCGGGGCCGGATAAGCAGGTCCGAGCTGGTGGTATTGCGATTGAGCCCGTGGATGGCGAGCACATTGGCTCCGTCCTGCAGAGCGTTCACGTGGGCGTTCAGCGAGAAGGACTCAAAGTTGACGGCGTCGGCATCGAGGTTTTCCCCGGTGGAAGGAGAGTTGTAGGCCGGGGCGGCGGGATCGTTGGCTCCTTCCACCCTGGTGCCATTCAGATAGGCTACAAAGCCGTCATCGAATTGCATCTCAAGGCGGAGAGCCGAGATCTCACTGGCATTGGCCAGGGTAAAGGGAATGCGGACGTAGACACTCGTGCGCGAGCCGTACATCTGTGACTCGACGTCGACATTGATAAAATTCTGGTAGCCACTGCTCCGTTCGTAGCCGACCCCGAGAGTGCCCGAGGTCCAGAAGGCGTCATTGAAGCCCGCCTGGGTCCAGGACGTCCCCAGATTCCCGTTAGTCGGGACGAGGACCTCGCAGGCGTCGTCCTCGCCAACGAGAGTTTCCTCCCTGGTGTCGCCCAGTTGCTCCAGCCCGTAGGAAGCATCGTCGAACTGGACCGGGAAGGCCGGGGAGTAGTCGTGCACCACGGTGGCGCCATCAGGGGCCACGAGAGCGAGGTATTCACCGTCGGCCGCGAGCTTGAAATTGGCATGTAGTTCAGACCCGGCCACCCTGCGATCCTTGTCCGAGGCAAAGACCACGAGAAACTTCGACGGCCCGAGGGCCACCCCCGGCGGGAACTGCCACTTGGTGAGATTAGCGGCGTCATCGGTGAGATAGTAACCACCCAGATCGAGCGTCGCGGAGTCCGGATTGAAAACCTCGATCCAATCGCTGAAATCGCCGTCCTCGTCAGCGATGATGGAATCGTTGGAGGCAAGGAACTCCGTGATCAGCGGTAGCGCCTGAAGGGGGGCAGCAGTAACCAAGACCGAAAGGAATACTGCGGGCAGTCGGCGTTTCAGCACACAGGCCGGGGGGGACATCGCCATGATGTTGATATACAGCTGGTTGAGCCCGCGGACAAGTTTGCCGGCTTGGACATGACGCGAAATCGGCCACACTCTTCCACATCCGGGTTATTGGCGACCGCCGTTCTGCTCCCGGCTGAAGCCTCTCGGAAACAGCTGCCCCACCGCCGGACCCCGCAATCGGCAGGGTCGGACCTGCCCCGAAATTCATGTTTCGCATTTCCTTTCCCGCGGGTCTAACGTCCCGCGCGTGAGACATTGCCCCACCGTATTAGTCGCCCTCTTTCTATGGGCGCACCTCGCGGTGGCGGCCCCCCGAGCTACCGACGAAATCCTCTCCGCCCTCCAGACTAGGCTTGAGAACAAGGCCGACTTCAGCGACCTCATCGAACAGCTCGGATCGCTGGAGCCCAGGGAACTGGCCCGCCTGCAAGCCGAGTATGACAAGGTCTGGCCCCGTCTCCGCGATGCCTACCTGAGCGCCTTCGAGACCGAGGCCAAGGGGCAAAACTCCGGGGCCTCCCGTCAGGCAAGCCAGGCGGCCATCCGAGCGGCCCGGGAAACCTTTCACGCCGTCCGAAGCATGCCCGAGGGCCCCATGAAAGAGGCCGTCAAAAAACGGAGCGAGCCCGCCGTCACACAACTACGCGAACTCCTCCTCCCATCCGCCGATCGCATCCTCAAGACCGCGGGGGGGCCTCTCAGCACACAGCGCGCGCAGGTCCTCCGCCTCGGCGAATTCCGGGATGGAATCCTTCAGGCGGCGGTCGCCATCGAAGAGGCCACCACCGTGGACCGGGTCAGGGCTGAGGAACAGAAGATCGCTGCCTCCCTCTCTGGCCTGCCTCGCGACGGGCTGCGCATCATGGAGAAGAATCGCAAGATCGCTGAGGACGAGATGATCCCCGAGGGAGAGCGCCGCGGCATCGAAGAGCTCAATGAAACCCGGCTTCTCGTAGGCCTGAACGCTCTCCTCCTCGACCCCGGTCTCTGCGAGGCTTCCCGCAGCCATTCCGAGGATATGGCTACCCTCAGGTTCTTCAGTCACACCTCACCGGTGGAAGGAAAGCAGTCCTTCGGGCAAAGAGCGGCCCTCGCGGGCACTACCTCCAGCGGAGAGAATATCTACATGGGGTCCACCAGTCCCAAGTCCGCCAATCGTGGCTGGTTCCGCTCCCCCGGGCACCACAAGAACATGTTTCATCCCGCCCAGCGCAGGATTGGTCTCGGCAATTACGGCACCCACTGGACGCAGATGTTTGGGCGTTAGATGGGGCCACCGCGTTGCCCCGGGAGCAGGCCCTTCCCGGAACGATCCAGCGCATAGCCCACCAGGGATCACCGGGAACCGGCGGGCCGGAACCCGCTACCCTTGAGTCGCAGCGGCCTGCCTTCAGGCATGCAGACGAGGGCAAGCTGCTGCCGGCAGGTGATGAGGAGGGTGCCATCCTGCCGTCGCATCTCGAAGGCACACCAGAAGCGGGCCCGGCCCCACTCCGCAAGCCAGCCCCTGGTCTCCAAGAGGTCTCCAAGGCGTCCGGGTTTGCGGTAGTCGATCTCGGTCCGGACCACCACGGGATAGACCTGCGTCTCAGCCATCTTCCTGAGATCGAACCCCAATTGTCCCGCCAACTTGGTGCGGCATCGCTCGATCATCCGCAGGTAGGCGAGGTTGTGGACGACGCCACCGACGTCGGTATCATAGAACATGACCTCATCCTGCGTGGATTGTTCGGGAGCAACGGGTTCGGGCATGCCCGCACTGTAGCCGCTTCCCTCTGCGGTCCCAGCCGGGTATTGAAAAAGTGGAGCAGCCCACCGAAGGCAAAGATTGCACCACGCCTGCCGGTGGGGGAGAATTCCGCGGCATGCGCCGGCCCCTCCTCCTGCTTCTCTTGCTCGCCTCTCCCCTCGGAGCGGAGGTCTACCACGGCCCCGACCTGGCCCGGGGCCTGTTCAAGCGGGACCAGATCCCCATCGATACGGACACCATGCGGGAGCTCTCGCGCTACCTGACCAGCCTGGCTCGGCGGGAAGGGGCAAGCGACCCCGCCCAACTAAGGGCCACCGCCCAGCTCCTTGCTGTCGCTGTGCGCCTCGATCCCGCTAACCGCCCCGCCCGCGAGATCGACAAGGCGCTCCGGAACGGTGACCCTGTCGATCCCTACGAGGGTGACATCAACGACCCCCTGCGCCAGGCATGGGGCATCGCCGACTGGCTGGTAGATCCCGAGGCCGGCGCGGCCGGGCAGCGCCTCGGGCACCAGATTGTCGATGCCCTTGCCGTAATCAATCCGCGCAGCCCCCTTGTGAAGCTCCACGACCCGGGCGGGGAAGCGGGGCGCTGGCAAAAGGTGGTCGAGCCCCTGGCAGCATTCCGGCGCAGACAGCCCCCCGATCAGGCCCCCGACCCGCAGCAGCCCGTCGCGCCGCCCATCAAGCGGGCTCCTGTTCTCCTTCGGCAGGCGAGCACGCAGACTCCGCTCTTTCTTTACGACGAGAACATGCACCGGCACCTCCGCATCGTTTCCCTCGGCATGCAGGTCGAGCAGCTCAGCGAACCCAGCCTCTTCACCTTCTCGCTCGTCCCCGCGTTTGAGTCGCCCGGCATGACCTCCGCCCGCACCAACGTTCGTAGACTGCTCGAACAAAGCTGGCCCCATCTGCCATTGCGCACTGTCGCCCGCCTCTCCACCGGCCAGGAACACTACGCCTCTGAAAACGAGCAGGCCATTTCCGGGCCAGCAGCTCTCCTTCTCCACGCCGCCCTCTCAGGCAAGACCCTTCGCCCCGATGTCGTCTTTCTCGGAGAGCTCCAGGCCGATGGCAGCCTCACGAGACCGCGGCTGAGCTGGGACTACCTCCGGGCCCTCCGCGTGGCGGAAGGCGGCCGCCTTCTCGTTCCCCCTGATTTCCAGCCGGAGCTGCGAGCCATGATCGCGCTCGAGGATCCCGCCTTCTTTCTCCGCTGGGAGGTTCTTATCGCCAGTTCACTCGAGGTCGCGCTCAGCCTCGCCAGCTCGGATGGCGATCCCGAGGAAGTGCTCCTCGTCTCCCAAGCCTACTCCGAGCTCCGCGAGCTGGGCCGCGACAGGGACGTGGGGCAACTCTGTGTGATCCCGCGAGTGCGCGAGCGGCTCGATGAAATACGAAGCAAGGTCCCCTTTCATTACTCGGCCACGATGCTCCTCACCCAGGGCGATGCAATCGAACGGCCCACCCGGGTGGAGCGCGAGGTTGCGGCCCGCATCCTGCGCAGCGCAGTCGAGCCCCTTACCGCCCTCGCAGGCACTCCCCTCTCCCAGCTCACCGTCAAACGTCTCCTCACCACCGGGGATGTCACCAAGGCCGAGATCGATCGTTTCGCACCCGTGATCTCGCCCAAGGACCAGGATATTCTGAAAGAGGCACACAATCTGGCGGAGCTGGCTGAGACCCTCGGCCAGGGCAAGCGGGACGGGACTCTCCGGGAAGGCGAGCTCTACTACCTCGACCTGCCCCTGACGACCCACTACCAGCGCCTGCAGAGCAGGCTCTCAACTTTCCTTAAGGAACTAGCTCCCTTCACGAAGGAAACAGTTCCTGCAGCCGCTCCGGCCCCCGGGACGGGGAATCCGCCCAACGCCAACTGATTACACAAAGGGGGCTGGCGGAAACGCTCTCCTCCCGAAGGCTGCCCCGCAGGGCGCCGCTTTTGCTTTAGCGATCCACCTCAACTCGCGTAGAGTCCCCCCAGCATGACCATGATCCGAACCCCGTTCAGCGCCCTCACCCTTACTGCGGCCCTGTTAATCGCCAACCTCCAGCCCAATGCGCGGGCCCAGGACGAAGAGGATCTCTTTTACCTGCCCGACATGGAGGTCGAGCTCTTCGACACCAAGAAGCTCAACTTCGGCCGCCGGGGTGAATTTGACAAGGCCGGTCTGGTTGCTGCTCTGTCGCGTGTTGCGAGCGACTTCGATCCTTCCGAGGATCACGGGGAGGTCCCCAACATCCTGCGCTCCAATGCGCTGGGCATTGCAGGCCGGATCGACCCCAAGGCCCGGTCCTTCAAAACAACCTTCGAACAACTGGAGGAAGATGCGGAGGCTTACGGAAGCAGTGGCACCAGCAAGGACCGCCTCGTAGGCAACATCCTTTCCGGCGTAGACCGGCTCCTGCGAGAGAAGGACAACGAGAGCAACAGGATCTGTGCGGCCTATTGCGTGGACGTCGCCCTCCGCCTGGTCCCCAAGCACCGGAGCGCGGACAAGCTCGAGAAAATCCAGAGCGACCTTGAAGATGGCGGCATCGAAGTCGATTGGGACCGGCTCAAGGGCAAGGCAGTCGTCCGGGAGCAACCGTGGAACCCCTTTGAGAGGCGTGGCCGCATGGAGCCCCGCAGGGAGAAGATGCCCGGTGGCGAAGCCAAGGGCCTCGCTTCCAACCAGAGCTCGGTCGTCGGACTGGTAGTGGTCACCTTGGGCAATGGGAAACACGCCGGGGCCGCCAGCGAGATTATCGCGACCGCCCTCAAGCAGGAGGGCGTCCGGGGCGTGGAGTTCAAGATCGACCAGAAGGTCGGTGACATGATGGGCAACAGCCTCAAGTCCATCCGGGACTACCTGCGGGTCACCTATGAGCCCAAGGAAATGGTCCCCGACGGCTACGAGGTGAACATTGTCTTCCAGGACCGTGACCAGCGGGTCGACGGGCCCTCGGCCGGCACGGCCATGGCGCTCATGCTTGATTCCCTGTTTTCCGGGGAAAAGATCGATGACCAGTTCGCCTGCACGGGCGGGATTACACCCAACGGCAAGGTCACCTCCATCGGCGGGGTAGCAGCCAAGATTCGCGGAGCCACCCGGCGCAAGTGCCAGATCGTGGGCGTTCCCGAGGCGAACGCCAAAGGCGTCAATGACATCCTCGTCCTCGACGGGGTCCAGCAGCTCCTCGATATTCAGGTCTTCACGATGAAGGACATGGATCAGGCCCGCGCGCTTTCACGTGCCGAGAAGGACAAGGACGTCCAGACCACCCTCGACGACTTCAAGGCCATTGCCGAGGTGGTCGGGGAACAGGGCGAAAAGGTCCTCCAGAACGGCCGCGTGCAGGAGAAACTCGAAGCTGTTCTCGAAAAAATGCCCAATCACATATCCGCTCAACTTCTCCTCGACCACGCCCGCGGCAAGGCTCCTGAAAAACTGTCGGTGGGCGGGAGCTTCCACGAAATCGACTCCCGGGCCTCCGGGGTATTCAGTCGGGTGCAGATGTCCATGCTCAGAAAGAAGGATCCCTCCGAGGGGTCGGACGCCAAGGCGGACGCCCAGGACGCAATCGGAGAGTTGCTGGAGATTGAAGGCAAGGTCCACGAGAAGTTCGAGGACTATTACGNTGCCGCCNTGGANCTCTGCNGGGCCATCCAAGAAACCTTAAANNNCGNGGCTANTCGNGACGATCNGGGAGANGTGGGAAAAGGTCTCCAAGATGCGTAAAAAGCTCAGCGAGGACCCNGAGATCATGGAGGAAATCCGGGGCTAAGCCTGCGCCGGACCCTGCCGGATACAGAAGGGTAGCACCCGGGCGCACCATCCCGGCACCGGGAGCGGGGCAGGTCGCTACGCGAGGAGGTCCTGCACAACCTTCCCGTGGACGTCCGTGAGCCGGAAGTCGCGNCCNGAGTANCGGTAGGTGAGCTTCTCGTGGTCGAAGCCCAGAAGATGCAGGATNGTGGCCTGCAGGTCATGAACGTGTACGGGGCTGTCTTCCGCCTGGAACCCAAAGGGATCGGTCGATCCATGAGTGTAGCCGCCTTTGACTCCTCCCCCCGCCATCCAGACCGTAAAGCCGTAGTGGTTGTGGTCGCGTCCGTTGACCTTCCCCGCATTTGANCCCTTTTTCGGCATTTCCACGGTGGGCGTNCGCCCGAATTCCCCTCCCCAGAGGACCAGGGTNTCNTCNAGCANGCCNCGCATTTTCAGNTCCTTNAGNANNGCTGCNATNGGCTGGTCNCTNTCCCNNGCCAGTTTCCCATGATTCTTCTCCAGGTCGTCGTGGTTGTCCCACGGCTGNCCNTGCCCGTGCCAGACCTGCACGAANCGCACNCCNCGCTCGATNANCCGNCGNGCNATCATCATCTGGCGCGCCTGCGTTCCNGTTCCATACATGTTGCGCACCTCCTCCGGCTCCTGNCGGATATCGAAAGCGTCGCTGGCCTCCATCTGCATGCGGTAGGCCAGCTCGAACGACTGAAGCCGGGCTTCGAGACGCGCGTCCTCCTGCCGTTCCCTCTGGTGCCGCTCATTCATTTCACGCAGGAGGTCGAGTTGCCGGCGTTGCTCGCGGTTCTCGGTGCGGCGCTCGATAAACTCCACCAGTTTCCCNGGGTCCGAATGCTTCGTATCCACGTAGGTGCCCTGGAACACCCCGGGGAGAAAGGCCGATTGCCAGTTCTGGGTCTCCTGGATGGGATACCCTCCCGGGCACATGGCCACAAACCCGGGCAAGTTCTGGTTTTCCGACCCCAGCCCGTAGGTGATCCACGACCCCATCGCCGGACGCACCAACCGCCCATCCCCGCAATTCATGAGGAGCAGGGAGGGCTCGTGATTCGGCACGTCCGCATGCATNGAGCGGATGACGCAGAGTTCATCGGCCAGTTCGCCTACATGGGGGTAGAGGCCGGACACCTCCAACCCGCACTGGCCCCGTTTCGCAAACTGGAAGGGAGACTTGAATGCCGCTCCGGTCGGTCGTTCCGTCTGGAGCATCTTGGGGAGCTTCTTCCCGTGGAGTTTGGTNAGCTCCGGTTTGGGGTCGAAAGTATCGACGTGCGACGGACCTCCATTCATGAAGAGGTGAATCACGGCCTTCGCCCGTCCCGGAAAATGCGGCTTGCGCGGGGCGAGGGGATTGAGCGGGAGCTTGCCCCCGGAGCCCGGGCCCCCTGTCTCGGCTCCCGCCACAAGTTCCGGAACNCCATTGAGCGCCAGAGCTCCCATCCCCATCCCGCAACGAGACAGCAGCTGCCTCCGCGTCAGGAAGAGGTCCTCGGGGTTGGTGGAATGATGGGACATGCGGCTATCTGCTGGAACAGAGGGGGAAGGATTTTCTCACGTCAATCAACGTAGAGGAACTCATTTGAAAGAAGGAGGATCTGAGCGAGGAGCGGCCAGCGAGCGAGGGCCGGCCCGGAAAAACCAGCGCGCGCTTCGGCNAGGGGCAGATTTGCTCCTTCCTCCGTAATGACGGGNGCCCAATGAAACCCGTCGAAGGCCTCTTCTCCTGTCGACTCGACCAGAAAGTCNACCGCCTCTCCCGCAGAGACCTGGACGAGCACCTCGGTCTTTTTGCTGCCCTGCGGCTCAACCGTCCACTCCCCCACGATCCTGTCACGCACCACTACCAGGCCCCGCACCGCGTCTCCCCGNTGGTCCGGGCGAGCGAGCTCTCCCTCAATACGCACCTCGCCTGCGCTCGNCGCGACCCAGCGCAGGATGGCCGCGTGATCCCCGTGACCCGGGTGCCCGCCGGTAGCGGTCCAATGGACCCAGCCCGTCTTCTTCCCGGGAAGCTCCTTCTCCCCCTGCCAGGTTTCGCCGGTAAAGTGTNCCAGCGGTTCAAAGTCGACCCGTCCCGACTCCCGATGAACACGTCCATGCCCATAGCTCCAGGCCCCTGCAGACTGGTCCCCGCCGCCACCAGAACCTCCCAGGAATCTCNCCGCCCGCTCAAGCTCCCCGATCGTGGGCGGACGGCGCAGGACCCGCTGGTAAAGAGCCGCGATCCTCTGCTGCCGGGGTGCGTCCCCGGACGTCGCGGCCGCCGTGGCCCTCGCCTCTCCATGAACGAAGGGGCTGTTGATCAGGTAGAGGGCCTGGTTGGGCGTGGTCGTCGTCACCCGGCGTACGACCGGCTGGCTGGAATCCGGAAAATCAAAGATCCGGAAGAACGAAGGAGTGTTCTGCCGCTCGATCAGGCCATAGATGGTGCGGCGCCCGGGAAATGGGGCCTCGTGAATCTTTACCGGACGCCCCCCCAGTTTTCGATCCAGCCGTCCACTGACCTGCANGGTCGTATCTCGCCACGCTTCCAGGTCCTTGCGGTGCCTGTGACTCCGGGCAAAGTACCTGTTCTCAGGATCTCGCTCGACAAGNTGGCCCTCTGCGAAACTGCTCCGCCGCCANGCCTCGGAGCGCATGATGTGCCGGACGAGGGCCTTGATCGACCAGTTGCTCTCCTGCAGATAAAGCGCGAGGTGATCGAGCAGGGCGGAATGCAGGGGACGCTCGGCCTGCACCCCGAAGTCCCCCGGAGTTTCGACGAGAGGTGAACCCATCACATGCATCCAGACGCGATTGGCACAAACGCGGGCGGTGAGCGGATTGCCGGGCCGGGTGATTTCGCGGGCCAGTTCAAGCCGCCCGCTGCCCTGCGAAAAGACCTGCTTGGGATCCTCACGGAAAAAGGCCGGAAAGGCGCGCGCTACCCTCGCCCCGCGGCTCCCCCGCTGCCCACGTTCAAAAATTACAGGTTCGCGCGGCTGCTCCCGATCGCGCACCGCCATCGCCCGGGAGGGTGCGAATTCCGATTTCCCCTGCAGCTCATCCAGCTTGGCGAGCAGGCCCCGGTNGTTGCCTCTCTCCGTCTGGTTCAATTTGCGCAGGGCAACCTGCGGGTCAAATTTGAGAGGATCCGCGGGCCTCTGGTAGCCCTCGATCTTGTTCGCCGCGTAGGCGTGGGCTGCGTTGGCCCTCCTGATGAGCTCCGCACGAAACTTGCGATAGCCCGGGCTGTCCTCCGGGGTGCTGATCACAGGCAGCTCNCCCTCGGGCACTTCTTCGGTGCTGTCGAACACCCCGTAGATTCCNTAGTAATCCGCCATCGTCAGCGGATCGTCCTTGTGATCGTGACAACGGACACACTGCATCGTCAGCCCCATCGTGCTCCGGAACGTGACATCGATGCGGTCCGCAATGATTAGATCCTCCTTGTTGAGGTAACGGCGGCCGATCGTCAGGAAGCCAAGGGCCGCCTGCTCGCGCACCGGCAGATTCATGAGATCGGCTGCGATCTGCCGGCGAAGAAACTCGTCGTAGGCCAGGTCTTGATTCAGGACACGCACTACCCAGTCCCGGTAGGTGAAGGCAAAGGGAAACAAGCGGCCCGCCGTNAAATTATACCCCTTGGTGTCGGCGTAACGGGCCACATCAAGCCAATGCCGCGCCCACCGTTCCCCGAAGTGTGGCGAGGCGAGCGCTTCCTCAACGACCTGGGTGCTCCAATCNTCCAGCGAGAGGCCTTCCTGAGCCAGGCGGCGGGCCGCAACCCCGGGCTCTGGTTGCAGCCCGGTAATCACATGCCAGGCCCGCCGGAGAAGCACCGCCCGCGAGGCCTCCGCCACCGGCCGAAGGCCCATCTCCCCCTGGCGTCGCGAGAGCAGCTCATCGACGGGGTGAGCATTTCCCTTGAAATCAGGCGCGACGGGAGCCTGGAACGCCCAGTGCGTGCGCGCCTCGGCAGCAGGTGCCCCTGCCCGCAGGGCGGGCGGAAGGATCCCCGAGATGAGGAGAACGAAGGGCAGGATCTGCACAGGCATGGGCGAACGATAGGGCACCACAATGCCAACCCTTTCCCTGTTCCACAAGATCAACGCTCGGCACCCCCGGCCTGCTCAGAAGGACTTGTTGACCGAAAGCATGAGCCCNTGGAACCGCGATTTGTAATCGCCAGCCACCAGGTCATTGGCATCGGGGGCTGCTGTCCTGTCCCTCACGGTTCGGTCCCCGAAGGCATACTGATAGGCCAGGCCCACTTCCCAGTCGTCTGCGGAGTAGTTCACCCCCGCGCTCAGCCAATGCCGGTCCGCATCTGCCACCGCCGGATTGAAGTTGAGGTCTGGCTGGCTGTTCTCAATGTAGATGTANCCCGCATTGAACGACCAGGTGTCGTTCGGCGCATAGGTCACCCCGAGGCCATACATGAAGTTGGATTCCCAATTGAAGGGAATGGGGCTGTCGGGCANAGGAGCCTGTCGCAGGGTGGATACACCCAGGCGGCTCCAGTTCACCCATTCCACGTTGGCCTCGATGGTCCATTGGGCATCCGGGCGGTAGGCGTAACCCACAACCAGCGTATCCGGGGTAACCAGGTCGAGGGAGGCATCTACCCCGGGCAGTCCTATCGCGGGGGCCCTCGCGCTACCNTGCAGGTCAAGCTCCGTCCTCGCGCGATACGTGATGCCAACGGAATGCCTCTCAGCCGGTTTCCAGAGCAGCGATGCGATCCAGTTGACAGCCACGTCGTCTCCCTCAAATTCGAACTCTGCGCCAGGGGCGGCAAGCCTCTTGAGCGTGCCCTCGGCGTGCGTCACCCCGATCCCACCACCCACCGAAAGNCTGTCGCTGAGCTCGTAGGCCAGCACGCCCCAACTGGTGAGATACACGAGCTCAGTCTCGGTAGCCACCGCCCCGAAGGGCGTTGCGCCCCAATCCGTCCGCAGGCCAAAGGGCGCATTGACGCCGAGCCCGGCCGCCAGCCGGTCGTTGATCGGTGCCGCCACGTAGAGCTGTGGCAGGGGAATGAACTCCGCGTCATTTTCGTAACTTCCCCCGTCGAAGTCCGTATCCGCTTCGATCCCCAGGCGNACGGCGTAGAGGCCCANATGGGTGGAGACCGAGTCTAATTGCGTGAGTCCAGCCGGATTGTAGTAAATGGCCGAGGGACGGTCCGCGGTGGCCACAAAGGCGTTGCCCCGTGAGGTCGCGAAGGAATCCTGCACCGGGATGTAAAAGCCGTTGGCCTTGAGCGTCCCCTGCGCCGCAAGCAGCACAGCGGCAGCCATGAACCCTGCCCGGGCGTTTCGAATGTTACGGAGAGTCATGTCTGTTGATTTGGTTCGGATTAGGCCTCTTTGCAATCGAAGATGCTGTGTTCTCGGGTAAGAAAGATCGAAGAGCGGGAGAGATCGCAGAACGTGGCCTCGTCCTCGATCAGCTTTTCATGGGCAGATACGCCTTCCGGGGTCTGCATCGCAGCCATCAACTCGTCGTGGGAATTCCACCAGATTTCCGTAATCCCATCGAAGGCTCCGGTCGCCCCGCGACCCCCTCGCGCCACCTCGTTAAGAGGAGAGTCCAGAAGGTGGCTCTGGACATACCGCTGTGCCTTGAGGGCGGCGGCGTAGCTCTCAACCAGCGGTCCGTGTTTTTCNTTCCAGTAGCTGGAGAACTCCTCGGGAGACATCCCTGGCTTCCGGTGGACGCAGTAAACGAGTTTGATCATATTGAGGGAATCGTCTTGGTGTTCTTTGTTTCTCCGGGCCCTGCTAGGCCAGAAAGCGTGACCAGAAGAGCTCGTTGCCAACCAGATCAGCAGCCAGCTCCTCGAAAGGGTCATCGGGCGCTCGCTCGATGCGCGAGACGTCGAAGCCGATCCGCAATCGCACCTCGGCCTCTTCTGGTTCCGGCAGGAAGTCGATCACGCCNCCATGGTGCGTGATCCGCAGACAGGCCCCGATCAGGTCGAGCGCAATCCTGGACGGCTCCTCTGCGGAAGCGCTCATGACGGGCGAGAGCACGGAGCGCACCGGGCGGCCCGGAAAAACCAGTTCGAGCCCGGAAAGGCACTCCTCGAGACGAACGGGGCCACCACCTTCCACCGCTTCAGCAAGAGTGTTGAGGAAAGGCGCGACCACNCCCTGGATATCCGATAGAGGTCCGGGCCAATCCGGAGGGNTGGCCCGGGCCTCGNTCCANTCCAGGGAGGAACTCCCCGCCACCACCGGGTCGAGAATCTCCCGCACCATGCAGCGGCTGTCAAAGTCGAGACNGGAGGGACTGGTGAGATTCGAGGGCAGCGAGGCGTTGACCGCTCCGAGGAAGGAGAGGTGCCGCCGGTAAAGCTCGCGCCACGACAGGCCCTCCATCCCGATGGATTCCGNCATGGCCTTTTCCCTTGGATCCTCCGCAANCCGGACAATGGCCTTGAGGGCTTCCCCCACGTANCGGATTCCAGCGTCACGGAAAATGGCGAGGGCGGCGAGGGAGACGATGCGATCGGATGCGGCCAGAATGTCAACGCTCATCATCTTCTGGCGCACCAGCTCCTCCCGTTCCAGCCGGACCACGTAGAGCTCCATGGCCCGCTTGAGGGTAACCTCCAGCTCGGGCACCTCCCAGGGCTTGGTGACATAGCGGTAGATCCCCCCCTTGTTCACCGAGGAAACCGCAGCGTCGATGTCCGCGTAGGCAGTGGAGAGGATCCGGACCACCCCGGGCTTGAGCAGCGCCACCTTTGCAAGGAATTCGCTCCCCTCTTCTTTAGGCATCCGCTGATCCGTGACCACTACGCCGATTTCATCCTGATGCTCGCGGAAGCGCTCCAATCCCGCCACCCCATCCTCCGCGAGGACAATGCGGAAGGTTTTGCCGAAGAGCTTGGAGAAGTACTTGCGGGTGCGCTGTTCATCATCGACGAACAGGACAAGGTGTTGCCGGTAATCGAGAGATTGCTGACTCATTTGTTAGAGGCTTCTTCTAGTTGAACCGAGTCGGAGCAGGGATCGCCCTGGGCTTGGGCTTCCTGCCCCGGATTCTGNGGGGCTCTTTCCGCAGCGGCAAGGTTGCCTGCCCCGGGGCCCTCCTCCGNCTCCGGTGCATCCGGGCTGGGTGGATCCCTCTGGAAGATCGCCCCCAGGTAGTCGTCCTCATCGTCCTCCAATTCCACGTAACAGTGGCGGGGAAGGATAATGCTGAATTCNGTCGTGTTTCCGGGATCGCTNGCAACCTCGATCCTTCCCTCATGCGATTCCAGGATCCGGTGGCAGATGCTCAGGCCCAGTCCCATCCCCTCTCCGACATCCCTCTTGGTGAAGAACGGATCGAAGATGTGGTCCAGGTCGACGGGCTCGATGCCCGGCCCGTTGTCCCGGACCCGGATGCAGACATTCTTTTCGTCAAGAAGCTCGGANGAGACTTGAACTTCCGGCGTCCCCCCGGCCTTGTCCCATCCCTCCAGGGCNTGCGCGGAGTTCTGTATGATATTAACCAAGACCTGACAGAGCTGGTTGGCATTGCCGCTGACCCTGTGGTCCGCCGCCACATTGACTTGGAACTGGATGCCNGAAAGGTCCCCGGCAAGGAGGCGCCGGGCATTCTCNACAATCTCCCTGACGACCAGTTCCTCCTTCATCGCGACNTCNCCCTTGGTGAAGGAGCGCAGGTCGCTGACGATCCGGATCACGCGGTTTACCCCTTCTTCAGCATCAGCGATGATCTCCTCGAAATCCGCGCGCTCATCGGCCGCCACGTCGTCGCTGTGCATCCGCAAAGCATGCAGCGCCGTCTTCACGTAGTTCATCGGGTTGTTGACCTCNTGCACGATCCCCGCGCTCATGCGNCCGAGNGAGGAGAGGGTTTCCGCCTGCAGGAGGCGAGCCTCGTTCTCCTTGATCTCGGCCAGGGCCACATCNCGCTCTTCCACCGCCACNCGCANTTCCTGGTTGATGATGCCCAGCTCCCGCTGGTGCTTCTGGCGNTCGAGAAGATTGCGGATGCGCAGNCGCAGCTCCGCNGTTGTGAAGGGCTTGGTCAGAAAATCGCTCACCCCGGCCTCCAGGGCCTGGATGCGGGGTGTCTCATCGGCGGCNGCGGTCACCAGCAGGATGGGAACCTGGGAGGTCTGGTCGTTCTGCCGTAACCGCCGGGTCAGGGTGATCCCGTCCATTTCCGGCATCATGTAGTCGAGAATGGCGAGCTGGGGCTGAAACTGGCAGGCCAGGTCCCAGGCCTCGAGGCCGTCGCGNGCTTCGAGCACACCGCAACCCATCTCTTCCATCTCGCCCTTCAGGAAACTCCGCAACCCGGTCTCATCCTCCGCGATGAGGACGAGCTCCTTTCGCGCCGGGCCGCTGACGCCNGGCCCTGTGTGGCCNNCCGGATCAAGNGGCGAGGGCGCCCCCNCCTCCTTGTTGCCGAGGGCCCCCGCGACACGGGCCCGGTTATGGATTTGNGTAAGGGGATCTTCNTCGTCNTCCGCGACCTCGATGAAAGCNGAGGGAAGCGGAAGGAGGGGNACGGAAATGNTGAAGGTNGTTCCCCTGCCATATTCNCTCTCNATCTCGACGGTCCCGTCCATCGACTCNATCAGGCTCTTGACGAGTGCGAGTCCAATTCCNACCCCGCGGTGTTTCTTTGCTGCCGAGGTATCTGCCTGCCAGAANCGCTCGAAGGCGGAGTCAGCTTGGTCTTCCCGCATNCCCACTCCGTTGTCGGCCACNTCGAGNGTCAGCGCTCCATCCTCGACCCCAACCTCGAGGGAGACCNGTCCCTGGGCCGGGGTGAACTTGATGGCGTTGACAACGAGATTCAGGACCACTTTTTCGAGGCCGTCGCGATCNAGGTAAACCTCTTCCTCCTTCCCGCAGGCCGCTCGCCATTGCAGGTTGATCCCCTTGCGGTCAGCCACCGGCTGGAGGTTGCGCCCCAGTCCGTCGATAAAGGTGAACGGCNTGAATCGCTCCGGNCGCACGGGCATCTCCCCGCTGTCCAGTCGCACCAGGTCCAGAAGGTCGTTGATCAGTCTCAGAAGGCGCATGCCGTTTTCCTCGAGACCGTGGACCATCGCCCCGAGTTGCGCATCGTTACGGACTGCATTCAGCGTATGCATCTTTTCGATTGGCGCCAGAATGAGGGTCAGCGGAGTCCGGAGTTCGTGACTGATGTTGGCGAAGAAGCGTGTCTTGGTCTCGTCGAGTTCCTGGAGCTTGCGATGGTTCTCCGCCAGTTCCCGCTGCTGGGTGACGACTTCTTCCTTCAAGCAGAACTCTGCGAATCGCAGCCTGTTGTAAAAGAAGAGNCCCAGGCAGGCGAAGGCCGCGGTAACAAAGAGGAAGAACAGTGCGATGCTGATGTTCTCAATGCTCGTGCCCGTCCAGAAGGCAACCCCGAGGTAACCCCCGATACATAGCAGCGAATTGATGACCCCGTCGCTGCAGCTCCAGCGCAACAACAGCACCGCACCAACCATGACCAGGTTCAATCCTGCATAGTAGGGGCTTTCTCCTCCTCCGGTCTCCACCAGCATCCACTGGATGGTGACCATGCAGAGCACGGCGATCATGTGCCCCAGGACCCGCTGCACCGCCCGGGTCCGGGCGTGCCTCAGGAGGAGTCCCACCGTGATCAAGCCCACCACGCAACCCAGCCGCAGCATGAAGAGCTTCGAGACGACCCCCGGGTCGGCGCTATTGCGGAAGGCCACCACNTCCATCAGCGCACCCAGGAAAATCGCACCCGCCGCAATGATCGCACCCCGGCGATAGTTCTGCAGCCGGAGCTCACGCTCCTGCTCCTCGAAGCGGACTTCAAGGTGCGTGCGCTCTTCCGCCGGCTTTCCCTTTCCGCGTTTAATGATGCCCACCATTCGTGGTGTGTTTCCGGATCTCGAGGAAGAGATTCACGCCGGTTTCATCCTGGGCGAGGTCGATGTCGAACTGCCCCCCGTTGAGTGGCGCGATCTCCTTCATCGCCTGCTTGTCCCGATAAATAAGATTCCACTCCACCACGAATTCCATCCAGGCCCGGCTCGGGTTGGCAGTACTCACGTTGGTGACCACCATCAGGCCCCCGGGCGCGAGGAGCCGGGCAAACAGGTCATTGAGTCGCCGGCAAACCCGCTGCGAGAGGTAGTCGAACAGCCCGGCGCAATACACGAAATCATAAGACTCCCACTGAAGGTCGGTGTCCCCCGTTGTCGCCTGACGCAGAAGCTGGTGGACGGATCGCTGAATCAGGCTGATGGGGGTGACCCGGCCCGACTGCGTCCGGACCCGGTTCAGGGCTTTCTGGGTTTGCTCGATAGTCTCCGCATTGAAGTCGAGCAGCGTCAGATCGCAGAGATCACTGAGATCNTCGTTTTGAAGNAAGCGCTGAATTTCATGCGCCGGCCCGCAACCCAGATTCAGGATCTTTGTTCGCTTCCCGACCTTGGCGTTACGCTCAGCNTCCTTCCGCAGTGCCTCGGTCAGATAGTTGATCCGGTTTCGGTGCGCAATGACCGGAGCAGTTTCCAGAAAGGAGTAGTTCAGAAGTTTGGCGAAGAGCGANCCCCCCTCGTANGGATCACGGACCATCATGTTCACCATCTCGTAGTCCCCGGCATAACCCAGCGGCTTGTGGAAGGCCCGGTANGNGAACGGCGAGCANAGNACCAGCGGATGAATCTGCCGTCGGACGTAAAACTTGTGCGTCGCTTCCCTCCCATCNGGCACTTCTTCAACCGCAGCCTCAAAGCTCTCCATGACCGGCCGAATCTCCTCCAGGACGCGGCCTTGCAGCTGTCCGATTACTTCCCTCTCAAGGGTTGGGCGATCCACCGAGGCGGTNGCCCGGATTCCCAGATCGATCTGCTCCGTCCATCGCTGTAGCCCGANGAGNAGGTTCTGCATGTTGGCCACCGTGAGCTTGAAGGACGAGTCCACCTCGTGGGCCCGTTTCCAATCCTGCACGAAGACNTCGAACTGGTCGGCCAGAGGCTCCCGCCCCTCCCGGTCCGAAAGAAAATCGACGTCCAACCAGGCATTGCCCAGCGTCGCCTCGCAGACGAGGAGAATCCCCGTGTTTACGAGTCCCGCAACCACCGCTTCCCCCTGATACACCACGCGATCTCCTACGCGAATCCTGAAATCTCGTAAAACTTCAGAAAGTTGCAGNATNCTGTAAGGGTTGTAGACTTCGAANGCGACCGAGTATCTGCGCAATCTCAGGATATTAGCTGTAATCTCAGCGCCCTGNCTGTTTCGACAGACTGCAACACTACTGAGAAGTGANGATCCTTTCTGCATTGACTAAGGGGCCGTGATGAAAAAGAGTAGTTAAGNAATTCTCTTGTGACACGTGAGCTCCTGAAGACTGCTCCGTCGCTTTCCATTCCTCCACTTGCGAGCATTAAGATGGCCCAGGANCTTCCTCGATTCCAGATTACCCGGGAAGGGCAACGCTTCGTGTGCCCNGACGGNCAGGATCTTCTCGAACTGGCTGAGGCTGANGGCTTTTCGGTNTCTGGGGTGGCCGAGCACCTGANCCTCACNAACCGGCAACTGGAATACGCCGTCGAGCGGGCATCCGGACTCCGCCCGAAGGAACTCTTCCGGAGNCACCGGATGCTCCTGGCCCGCCGCTTGGTTGCGGAAGGCTTTTCTCTCCAGGTGATTGCGCAGCGCCTGGACTTCAAGCACTACACGCATTTTGCCTCGGAGGTGAAATCCTACTTCGACCTGCCTCCCCGGCAGTTCCAGAAATCGGTCCGTGCGCTTTGNCCGGAGACCTAGNGNTCGTTGCGCTCTCACGCCCCTGGGCCGNTGATCAGCCCTCACCCCGTCCCTTGGATAACAGGAGAAGCTCTGNGCCCTGGGGGGGCGCGATGGCAGTAACTGACGGATTTGCACGGGAGCAATTGGGGAGAGGTCGTGTAATTANTGTTCTATTATAGGGAAGCACCGNAGGTCTGGATGACGCAATCGCTAACCCCGGAAACCTGTCCTANACTTCGGGCTCTATATCTAAAGAGATTCGTTGAAAGGCATGCGGCAAGAGAGCGGAAAGATGTGTTTTCGCGATCTCCGGGGCCGCCGGATCCACCAGAAAGAGAACCAGGTCAGGGCTAAACTCATGGAGGACCTGCCGGCACGCCCCACAGGGAGCAGGAGCACCTGGCGCGCAGATGGCGAGGGCTTCGAATCCCCGTTCACCTTCCGCTACCGCCGAGGCCAGCGCCACCCTTTCGGCACAGATCGTGAGCCCATAGGAAGCATTCTCCACGTTGCATCCTGTAAAAAGCCGACCGCTTTCCGAGACCAAGGCAGCCCCGACTTTGAATTNCGAATAGGGCGCGTANGCTCGCTCCCTGACCTTTCGTGCGGCTTCGATCAAAGCCTTCTCTTCGCTACCTCTCACGGCCCTCCTTCCGCGGACAATTTCCCACTGCCTGCCCGAATCCAACTCCGTGGTCCTTGCCGCCCGTGTAGGTCATCTCAGCCACGGAAGTCAGGATAGCTTAAGCAAACGCCGGAGCGGAGCGAAATCGACCATCGGCACGAGAAACTGTCCCCCGAACGGGGGGCCATTTTCCCGTCTTTTTCGTATTATCTACGAGGATTCTAGTAATCGNTCCTGCAATTTCCCACATCCGGACGANTATNTTCGTNGGTCNTNTNCGGNNCCCGAAGNAGGCNGAAGCGGNCGCTCGGGCTGGGGGCTGGCCGGCTNCGGNACCAGCTNAAGTTCGCCGGAGACATCCTCCNGGTCGCCCACCGCGANNCGAGGCTCCTTCTTCGAGGGCACGGCAGCACTTGCCCCTCCCGGCGGCACCCCCGATGTNCTCGATATCGAGCGCAATCACCAAACTACCAGATCAGGGAAAGAGCCCCCGCCTCTTTTTCACCTGGGCCACCTCCTGCACCCCAAGGCAAAGGGCCGCCGTGCGGTGGCTCACGCTGTGCTCGCGGGCGAAGTGAAGCATGCGCTCGAAGGTCCCCTCCATCATCGTCTCCAACTTGGTGAGAACTTCCTGCTCCGACCAATGAAAGCGCGAGAGGTTCTGCACCCACTCAAAGTAGGAGACTGTCACGCCACCGGAATTGCAAAGAATGTCCGGAAGCAGAAAGATGTCTCCCCGCTCGGCTATGATCGCGTCGGCTCCCGGTGTGGTCGGCCCGTTGGCGGCCTCCGCCAGCACACGGCACCGCAGCCGCCCTGCATTCTCCTCCGTGATGACCCGCTCAAGGGCCGCGGGAGCGAGGATGTCACACTCCTNTAACAACATGTCCGCAGGGTCGATGGGCTCGCCTTCCCCGAAACCGGCCACACCTCCCGTGGCCCGGGCGTGGGCGCGGAGGAGCTGGATGTCGAGACCNTGGTCGTTCCACACAGCACCCGTGATATCCGAAATGCCCTTCACCCTCACCCCGGACCATGCAAGCGTTTCCGCGGCGTGGGAGCCCACGTTTCCAAAGCCCTGCACGATGGCACTGGAGCCTTCGATGCCGCGNTTGAGCTTGTTGAGGGCACGCATGGCGAGAAACGCCACCCCGTGGCCGGTCGCCTGCCGGCGGCCCTGCGATCCCTGCAGCTCCAACGGCTTGCCTGTCACGATTCCAGGGGCGAGATGGCCCTCATGAGACGAGTAGACGTCCACGATCCAAGCCATGGTTTGCTCGTTCGTGCCCATATCGGGCGCCATGATGTCGACTTCCTTCCCGATGAAGGGGGTGATTTCAGCAGCAAAGCGGCGGGTGACTTTCTCCAGCTCCCGGTCGCTCATCTGCCGCGGGTCGCAATTGATTCCTCCCTTCGCCCCGCCGTAAGGCAGCCGCATNAGGGCACACTTCCAATTCATCCACATCGCGAGGGCGGCCACCTCCCCCAAGTCAACACTCGGGTGGTAGCGCAACCCGCCTTTCACCGGCCCNCGAGAAAGGTGGTGCTGGACCCGGTGGCCGAAATAGACCTCCGTCCGGCCATCATCCATACGCACCGGAACAGAAACCGAAATCAGGCGCTTGGGCCACTTGCAGCGCTCCCTGATCTCATCGGTCAGCTCCATGAAATCGGCTACCTGGTCAAATTGCCGGGCCGCCATCGCAAAAACAGGACTCTGTAGAAGCACATCCTTCATGCACGATAAACCAACATCAGGATCCCTGCTTGAGCGAGGTAATTTGGGCCCTTCGCTGTGAAGCTGGCGACCGGCATCTGTTGCCTTGCCGCACAAGAAAGCACAGCTATCGTCAACTCNATGCACCCTGCGCCCGGCCTCGCGGTTCCCGCCGCGGCTCTTCTGCTCCTGAACCTGCTTTCGCCGGCAGCTGCCCAGGAATCCGAGCCTGAGCTTCCAAAAACNCGGCCCGGCCTCGAGGTCTCCTTCGNCGCCGGCCGGATTATTTCNAAGTCCTATTTGTCCCTGCCGGACAAGCCCGGCCCCCACCCGGGGATCCTCATCGCTCCCGAATGGTGGGGTCACAACGAGTATGTCCGAATGCGCGCCGACATGCTCGCCAAACTTGGTTACGCCGCCCTCGCGATGGATCTCTACGGCGAGGGAAAGGTAGCCAAGACCCCTCAAGAGGCCGCTCAGCTCGATGGGCTGCTCAAGGCGGATCAGCGGGAGATGAATGCCCGCGTTCTCGCCCACCTCAAGTTTCTCGCCGCCCACTCCGGCGTAGATCCTGAAAAAGTCGCCGCCATTGGCTACGGCGCCGGCGGGGACGTCTGTCTCCAGATGGCACGGAATGGAATGCGGGGCCTGGACGGGGTGGTCGCCTTCCACCCTTTCTTCCGAATCCGCCCCTCCAACCCTCCCATCCGGAAAGCCTCCGCCCGGGTGCTGGTCTGCGATGCCCGTGAAGACCCCTACGTGCANCTGTCCAAGGGCAAGGTGGAAGCCTTCGAGAATGAGATGGCCAGTGTGAAGACCGATCTCAAGATCGTGCCCTTCCCCGATGCGATGCAGAGCTTCACCGTCCCCGGGGCGGACCGGATCGGTGAAAAATTCAGGATTCCCCACGTTTACAATGCAAAGGCTGATACCCGCGCCTGGGGCCTCCTGAAAGCGTTCCTCGGCGACCTCTGGAAACCNCCCGGAAGTCCATAGTTCCGAATTGAAGACGGTTCCATCTCTGCACCCCTCCCCGCAAGGAGAACNCTCCTCACCAANGCGTGTCCCGTANATTGATCACGGATCNCCGGAACGGCAGGCCTGCTCGCCCTCGCCTCCTGCGGCGAGCAGACGAGCGACCCTCCCTCCGGNGCCNCCGCNACCGGCCTGACCGAGCCTCCTCCGNGGCCGAGTCCGGAGGTGGTGGAGGCCCTCGGGAAACAGCCCTTCGGCAGCAAGCTCCTCGGACGCACACACTACCTCGTGGGCGACCGCTATGCAGGGGCCGTCCTGCAGAAGGCCCCCGAGTATTACCTCCTGAATTTCAGCGGCAGTTTCTGAGGCCCCTGCAAGGAAGAGGCGCCCCAGTTGGCGGCGCAGNANAAGGAGGAAATCACCCCGCGACCTGACGTGGAAATGATCCACNTGAGCCTGGACTTTNATCCGAAGGCNGCCCTCGCATGGGCCACGAAAGAGAAATTTCCGTGGCCCACCATTCCGATGGACAAGATCGAGGACGCTGGCCTCGCCAAACTTACCCCGCAGCAGGCCCCGGGCTACCTGCTCGTCGACGACAAGGGAANCGTGCTNGCNAANGGGAAAGACGCTGCTTTCAAAAAGGNCGTCACCCTCGTGGCGGNGAAAAAGGNCTGACTTGCATCATGGACCCGGCNGCATACTGTCCTCCAACCGATGAATCGTCTCGCCCTCCTAAGTNTCGCTCCGCTCTGCATCTGCGTTTGTTCCTGTGGCCTTGCAGGCAAGGTCATTCAGNCCCCGGTCCGGTTGATCGAGGCTGGAGTCCGCACTGTTAGTGACGCGAAAGAAACCGCCACCCCGGCCGTCGCGGACGCCGCNCGCACGAGGGGCCTCGCCATCCANTCCTCGGTGGAGNTCGCATCGCGCGAGTAGCCGGTTTTACGGNCCNCCCGTCTCCCCGCGCNGCTNCCGGCATCCGGGTATACCTGCGTTCCGCCAGGTCCGGCCAGTCCCCTATCCCAGGAGGCGGGTAACACGCCGGGCACCGCCCGGGTTGACCTCCAGCTGCAACCGGATGCAGTCAGGGGGCAGTAATTCCGGGAAACGCCCTGCCCACTCTACCGCAACGACCGCTCCCGGCTCCTCCAGGAGTGCGTCCCACCCCACCGCGATAATCTCTTCCGCCCTCTCGATTCGATAGAAATCAAGGTGGTAAAGCGTTGCCGCGGAGGCNCGGTATTCGTGCAAAAGCGTAAAAGTGGGACTCGTCACGATATCCTCGCAACCCAGCCCGTCGGCCAATCCCTTGACGAATTCGGTCTTTCCGGCTCCCAGTTCCCCGTCCAGCCCNACCACTCCACCGTCGGTCATTGCACCCGCCAGAGCTCTGCCCAACGCCTGCAGGGCGCAGGGATCCTCGCATTCCCTGGGAAAATCCATGTCGCGGCANTCTGCGAACCCCTGGCCCATTTGGCAAAAATTTCTTGCTCCGGTCAGGCCGCTGTGGTGAATTCCCGGCCCGCCGCGCCAACGGGGCCCGGTGGAAACCTCGCTTAATTCGCCCCTCTACAANCATGTCCTACGCAGTATTCAAGACCGGCGGCAAACAGTACCGCGTCCAGGAAGGCGACAANCTCGACGTCGAAAAGCTCGATGTGGAGGTCGACGAGGAAGTCCGCTTTGGTGAAGTCCTCCTCATGAGTGACGGATCCAACACCACGGTGGGNACTCCCTTGATTGAAGGGGCCTCCGTAACCGCGAAGGTCATCGACCAGTTCCGGGGCCCGAAGGAGGTGGCCTTCAAGCTCAAGCGCCGCAAGGGCTACCACAAGACGAAGGGCTACCGCCGCGCTCTCACCAAGCTGGAAATCACGGGCATCGCCGGATGAATCCCGCAATTACGCTCTGCGAAACTTAGAATTCTGAACTCTCTGACCCATGGCTCACAAAAAAGGACAAGGCTCNGTCAAGAACGGCCGCGACTCCAATAGCAAGCGGCTCGGNGTAAAGAAATTCGGCGGCGAAGCAGTCATCGCCGGAAATATAATCATCCGCCAGCGNGGCACCAAATGGCANGCCGGGCGCAATGTCGGGCTCGGCCGAGATCACACCATCTTCGCATTGGTCGATGGCAGCGTCTACTTCGACCGCAAGGGTCGCCGCGTGAATGTGGCGGAAGCGGGTGCCAATTAGCCCGGCGCCCCGCTGTTCCTTCCTCACGGAAGCTCCCCGCGGCCCCTTTCCCGGGGTCGCTTTTTTGTATCCGGTCCCGCGGGATTGAAACTTNAAATAGTTCACCTGCCCATGTTCAACCTCGTCCTTGTCTCNCCGGAGATTCCCCACAACGCGGGCGCGGCGGGCCGGCTTTGCCTGGCCACTGGCTCCACCCTCCNCCTCGTCAAGCCACTGGGNTTCTCCCTCNAGGACAAATATGTGCGCAGGGCGGGCCTCGACTACTGGAAGGACGTCAGGGTCAGGCTCTGGGATTCTCTCGAAGAGCTCCTTGCCACTACTCCNCCTGAGCGGGTCTGGTTTCTGACCACCAAAGGCGAGACCGCCTACTGGGATCGTTCTTACAGGCAAGGGGATTACTTTATNTGCGGCTGCGAAACCCGGGGCCTNCCCGAGTCCNTCCTCGCAGCTCACCGGAAACGCCTCATCCGCATTCCCATGCAGCAGGGCGCAACCCGCTCCCTCAATCTGGCAACTGCAGCCGCGATTGTCCTCTACGAGGCTGCTCGCCAAGGGCAGTGAGTCCCCGCCCGGGGGCCTATTCCGAGTCAGAAGTCGACTGGATGTCCTGCAAGGCCGCGATAAAATCCGCCAGAATTTCCGCCGGGACCATGATGGTATCGCGGTTTCCCGCCACATCCTCCGTGATCTTCACTACCTTGCCGCGGGCGTTTTCCTTCAAATCCAGATAGAACACCTTGCGATCAGCCAGAATCTTCTCCGTGTGCAGCAAGTCGCTTTCCACCGATCCTCCTTTCAAGAAGTTAATTAAACCGCCGTGATCTTCTAACGAATCCTCGATTAGGTCAAACCGAAAAGATCAAAGCGGCATGANAGCTAAAGCCCCTTGNTAGGCCNGNCGNAAAGGTATTATGCCCTGAANCGCATTGGCTTCCAGTCNCCGGCCTGACGGGTGAGCCCGNCCTGCCCCGGNGTTCGNTCGATTTGTTGGCCGGATTTTTCAGNACCGGAGGNTCTTCAGNCGCACNGGAGGGTTCCGAGGCTCCGGNATCGGCTTCTTATTTACGTAATNNACGTAACGANCCTGGTGGCGAAGGGCCTTGCACCCCTGCCACCAGTCCGTCTACGGGCTGCCGGCACCGGGCCCACCCAAGCAATGCCCCGGCANCGCGNAACTATGCCAGCCCCACCGCCTGTCGAACCCGAGTGAGCACTTGNTCGGCTTGCTCCCGGGCGCGCGCCGCNCCGTCGGCTAANACCTTGTCAACATACCCGGCATCGGCCAGNAGCTCCTGCCGGCGCGATCGCATGGGCGCGAAGAAATCCCAGTAGGCCTCCCAGAGGCGCTTCTTGAACTCTCCGTAGCCGAAGCCCCCGGCCTGGTAGTCGGTGACCATCTGCCCGTGGTCCGCTTCGCTGGCGAACAGTTTGTACAGATCCAGAATGACCGAACCCTCGGTGGGCTTGGGGTCTTCCACGGGAGTGGAATCAGTCACGATCCGCATGACCGTCTTTCGCANCAGCTTCTCCTCCCCGAAGATGGGCAGGGTATTGTTGTAACTCTTGCTCATCTTCTGCCCGTCGAGNCCGGGCACCTTGGCCACCGCCTCAGGAATCAGGGCTTCCGGCAGGACCAGTGTCCCATCGCCGAAGCGCTCGTTGATTTTGATGGCAAGGTCACGGGTGACCTCCAGGTGCTGCTTTTGGTCCTCCCCCACCGGCACCTGGTTCGAATCAAAGAGCAGGATGTCGGCGGCCATGAGAACCGGATAGGCGAAGAGNGCGTGGCTTGCGGCGATCCCTTTCGCGATCTTGTCCTTGTAGGAATGGCAGCGTTCCAGCAGGCCCATCGGGCACACCGTGGAGAGAATCCAGGTCAGCTCGCAGACTTCGGGCACATCACTCTGCCTCCAGAAAACGGCCTTCTCCGGGTCGAGGCCNCAAGCGAGGAAGTCTACCGCCACCCCTCGCACATTTTCACGCAATTCAGCGGCATCGTGCGTGGTGGTCATCGCGTGGTAGTCNGCCACGAAATAGAAGGCCTCGCCCCCTTCCTGGAGTTGCACCGCCGGGCGCATGGCGCCGAAGTAGTTGCCCACGTGCAGCACGCCGCTCGGCTGGAGTCCCGTTAATGTCCGCATGGCAGGGATGTAAAGGTCCAGCCCGGCGGGAAGCAAGTGCGGGAGGCCATCTTGCCCGGCAGGGGCTGCCCCGGGGGCATGGNGAGCCAGTGACAGCACCCCTTTCAAATACCTCTCTCCTTCCTGCGCGCACCACCTCTGCGACCTGCTCCAAATCCCTTCAATGGCCCCGAATCGCTGCTTGCGACTGGACTATCCCTTCCAGGCTCTGCTCTCTTCTCTCTCATGAGTATGCTCTCCGGAAAGGTCGCGGTAGTCACCGGTGCCTCCAGCGGAATTGGTCACGCCATCGCCGAATCGCTTCTCGCCCGCGGCGCCCGGGTCTTCGGGCTCTGCCGGAAAATTGGCAGGATCCCGGAAGCCGCTACCCCAATCTCCTGCGACATGCGCAATCCGCANCGCATCGCCCANGCCTTCGAAGTCCTGCAGGATGCCACCCCCTCCGTGGATATTCTCATCAACAACGCNGGGGTCGCCTATCTCTCCAGCCTGCTTGAGGGCTCGGCCGAGGAGTGGGATGAAATGTGGGAAGTGAACGTCCGGGCCATCGCCGTCTGTAGCCAGCACGCGGTCAGGATGATGCCTCCCGAGGGCGGCCGGATCGTCAATGTTTCTTCCCTGAGCGGTCACCGGGTACCCCCCACCGGCGGATTCTACGCCCCCACCAAATTCGCGGTCAAAGGGCTTACCGAGGCTCTCCGGAATGAGTTCAAGGCCGCCAACCTTCCCCACCAGGTCGGATCGGTCTCTCCCGGATTCGTCGATACCCCCCTGATCAACACCTACTTCCGCGGCCGGGCGGAGGACCTGTCGGCCCTGCGTCAGAACACCCGCATGCTCGATCCCGCGGATATTGCCGGAAGCGTCATCCACATCCTGGAAGCGGCACCTCACGTCGAACTGGGCGACATTGTGCTCCGCTCGGTAGACCAGGTCGTGTGAGCCAGAGCGCCGNGGNCGGAGNCGACGGGCAGGGAAAACCNGCACCNTCCAGCGCCCTCACTTCATTCCTGCCAATGTCTGGCGGATGAATTCAGCTTGCACGACCTTCCCCAGGCTCAGGCGGTGCCGGATTAGTCGCTCTTCGTGAAGGGTCCTGATCTTCTCGTCATTGCGGTATTGGGCCACCATCATTCCCAGNACCATGGGCTTTCCCGCATCCGCCCCCTTCGCGCGGGCCACGAACACCGGNCCTCCGCTATCTCCGGCGAACGTGCTCCCATCAGCCATGAAGACGCGGTGAGGCTCGACCGGGACCAGCGGGAAACTAGCAATCGAGACGTTGCGGGCGATTGGAAAGCCTGCGCCATTGGCCTCCATGCGGGCGGGGTAGCCAAGCATCCACGCCCTGCTGCACACCGTGACNCCCTCCTGCCTGAGATCTTCTTCGCGGGCCAGCACGCCGATCGGGAGGGCCGGCAGGTCCGTCCCGGCAGTCTCAAGCAACATGGCCGCCACATCCTCCTCCCGGTGCTTCGTCCACAGGCCCCTCTCTCCCTCCCGGATCTTGAAGGGAACGTCACGCCGCACATATGTGCCATCNNCCTGGGCATCCCGCAGGACGAGAATGGCATCCTCCCCGGTCGCCTTCTCAAGAACGTGAGCGGCAGTGACGAGGTAGACCTTCCTCGGAGCCCCTTCATCATGCAGCAGAAAACATGTCGCCGTGCTGTCCTCGTTGAAGAGTTTGAAAGTGCTCTCCATCACCGAGAGTGCGGCGGGATCTGCGCGGGAGCGCTCCACCACGAAGAGCAGGGGAACAAGAGCCAAGAACTGGGCAATCACCTTCATAACCCTGANCGCATACACGCAGGCCGGCATGTTGGCCAGCACCGGAAACCGGAAAGCACCTCCCCCGGGCCCCGGCCTAGGCTTCCGCCTCCTCGGGGTCGTAGAGCTCGGCGAACACCATCTGCCCTGCCGAGGTCTGCAGGGTGGAAATAACCAGCACGTCCTGNGTCGTTCCGATACTCGCGACCGCATGATTGACCACGATCATGGTCCCGTCCGGNAGATACCCCACCGCCTGGTGCTCATCCTTCCCNCCACGTACCAGTGCGAGGTGGATCTTCTCTCCGACCACTACCGCCGGTTTCAGGGCCTCGCTNAGATCATTGATGTTAAGCACCTCGGCGCTCTGCAGGCGTGCCACCTTGGCGAAATTTTCGTCCGTAGTGAGCAGCCGCGCTCCCAGCACCCGCGCAGTCTGGATCAGGCGGGCGTCCAGCCCGTCAGCCTGCGAACCTTCNGGNGNCTCATGCACCGAAATGCGGATGCTCTTGTCCTCCTGCATCTCGTCCAGGCAATCGAGCCCCCTTTGCCCGCGTTGCCGTTTGCCCGGGGAGGGCGACCCGGACAGGATCTTGAGTTCTTCCAGGATGAACCGGGGAACGATGAGGCGTCCGTTCAGGAAGCCCGAGGCCAGAACCCGGGGAACCCTCCCATCCATGATCACATCCGCATCGAGGAGAAGGGGCTGTCCCGAGGCCGCGTCCTGCCGGAACCGGACNTAGGGAATGATGAAGGCGAAATCATCACGCCCGCTCCGCATCGCCAGGACTGCGCCCAGGAAAGCCAGGCTCGCGAAGAGGAAAATGTTGATTCCAAAATTGATCGAGTAGGCCAGCTCAACCGCGCTGGCCTCGTAGTCGGGATTGAGGCCCACGAGNATACCCTCCACCGCCTTCTGGTAGTTCAGCTTGGTGATCAGCCAGGCGCAGAACAANCCGACCAGGATCCCGAACGAGGTATTGGCGAACCCCCGCAGGGTGAATGTCCGGAGGAAGGTTTCNCAAAACAGGATTATTCCCGCCACCGCCAAGCCCGAAAGAACCCCCGCCCAGAGNGGAATCTCAAAGTAGCCCATCCCTCGCGTGCTCAGCGATACCCCGATCCCCGCCAGTTCACACACCAGCAGGTAGGTGATGCGNGCGGCNTTGATGGAAGTTGGCGCCAGNAGATTTCTCAAGGTAGCTGTTAGAATCGGGCGAATGCCCCGGGTGTGCAAGCGAAACCACCTTCTCCCCGGACAGCCGGGCCTATTCAGGCCACTCGTACTCGGTCGGTTCCCCTCCGCCTCCCGTGCTCACCCGGTCCCCGATATCCTTGGAGGTGATGAAGAGGAAGAGGCCGAGGAGGAGGAAGAAAAACGCAAACTGAACCACCTCCAGCAGCCGGGCAAACAAGGCATTGAACTGGCCCGCCACGATTTCGACGGCAGCGAGGACAATGTGCCCGCCATCGAGNATCGGAAACGGGAGCATGTTGAGAATGGCCAGGTTCACATTGAACAGAACCATGAAAAAAAGGACCCGCCGCCAGCCGCCCTCCATGCTGAGCATGTCAAACATCACCCCGCCNATGCCCACCGGACCCGACAGGTGCTGAATTCCGACATCGGACTTTGGCGAGACGATTTTGGCCANNGTCACCCACATCATGCGCACGCTGTCNNCTACCTGTTCGAGTGGGCCGGGATGATAAATCGTCTGGGTAACTTCGTCCCCGAACTCAAAGCCTATCCCAATCATCGCCGACCGTTCTGCGTTGGTGGGCTTGAGGGGGGTAACCACGAGCTCTACCGGGGTCTCTCCCCGGAGGACCACGAGAGCGACCTCCTCGTTTTCCGAGTTGCTGACGATATCAGTGAGGCGCCGCCGGCTCCTGAGCTCCTCCCCGTTTGCGGAGACTATTTTGTCGCCAACCTCGAGGCCGGCCCGGTCGGCCGGTCCCCCTTCCANAATGCTTTCGACGATGATCTTGTTCTCCACCCAGATTCCCACCGTTCTCATGCCCTTGCGCTCCCACCAGCGAGTATCGGGAATCTTGAAGTCGGTCGTTACGCTCACCTCCTCGCCGTCGCGCCGCACGAGGAATTCAATCCGGTCCCCCTCGCTCAGCATCACACTTTCCTGAACGGAATCGAACTGCGCCGATCCTGCAAATCCATTCACGGGCTTGCCGTTGACCTGCAGGATCTCGTCCCCGACCTGAAGTTTGCCATGGGCCACGCCACCCTCGTCAACCCATCCGATCACAGTGCTTTCGATCGTGTCTTTCGGCTTCCCCACTCCCATCACGATAAAGGCGGAAGCCAGTGCCAGCAGGAAACTGAACAGGGGCCCGGCAAAGGCCACGATGATCTTGTCCAGGGGTTTGACCGGAGGAAGTGGTTCCTCGGAGTCACGGTTCCTGCCTTCCACCGCCTCCATGGGGGCCATCTGGGGTAACGCCACGAAGCCTCCGGCAGGGAGCCATCCCAGACCATACTGCACCCCGTTGATTTCCTTTTTCCAGATGGGCTTGCCGAACCAGATCTGGAACCGGTCGACCCGCAGGCCTCTCCACTTCGCGGCGAGGAAGTGCCCCAGCTCGTGAACAAAGATGATGACGTTGAAAATCGCCACCACGGCCAGGATAAGGAGAAAGGTAATCATGGGCGGGTAAGGGTGGGGAACGTAGCGCCGTCCCACCAGCAGGCAAGGCCGCATCAGTCGCCTTGATGGCAGGGGAAGCGCNGTTCGCAAGGCCCGCTAGCGGCCAACGAACCCCTGAACCCTGCCACACTCTCGCTCTTTTAAGAAGCCTATATCCATGGGCCGCTCCCCGGGAAATGATCCCGGCGGGNCCTGCCTTCGCGAGCCCTTTCGCCCCGCCCGGCAGGAACGGCGCCCTTACACGGTTGCCTCCCGGCCCTCCTCCGCGTCCTTGCGCGCCCGGCGCAAGAGGTTGGCCAGAACACCGCGTTCGCGCTCCGACCACCTGTGGAATACTTCCTCAAGGGCCTGTCCCCTCATCCGGGAAAAGTGTTCCACGATCTCCTCGGCCTCCCGGGTGACCGAGACCCAGACCACCCGCTTGTCCTCCAGGTCCCGTCTCGTCTCCACCAGCCCTCGTCGGAGAAGGCGCTGGACTGCAGATGTCATCGAGCCGCTCGTCAGGCCAACCTGCCTGGCCAGCCCGTTGACCGGCCGGGCACCCTTGCGCGCCAGGCGTTCCAGAATGGCNAGNTCGCTCTCGCACAATCCCTTNGGCAGGATCGTGCGGTCGATTTCACTGAGCGCCTGTTCGGCGCGGGCAAGCGTCCTGCGCAACCGGAACAGCTCGCGCCAGTCCTTCTCATTCAAAAACGCCATAGCGAGTGCCGGTGCCTGGGCGTCCGGAGCTTAGAACCAGCCCTTGTGACCTTTGACGTAGGTCTCGACGAACTCCTCGTCCGACTTGGTCAGGTAGATAATGCCCTCGATCAGGCCAATGATGCCCGCCAGGCAAACAAGGTTCAGGCAGATATGAATGATGCCCTCCTTGGTGTAGCCAAGATAGAATTTATGAATGCCGAGAGCGCCGATGAGGATTCCAAGAACCCCGGCGACCACTTTCTTCTCGGCGCCTGCCGGTCTTCCTCCGGCGGGAGGCGCAGGGGGCGGCGGGGGCGCATCCTGTGGTGGTGTATCTTCAGACATCGCACTCAACCCTATCCCCAAGCGGGANAGCCTGACAAGTCCCGAGGCCCGGAATTTCCCTTGCTTGGANNAGCTAGTCGCGAAGATCCGGGAAAAAGGAGAACCCGCTCCTTAGACGGCCCCTTTGCGAATACCCTGAGGGTTACTTTTGGATCGAATTCCGCGCTTCCCTCGCGACACTGCGTCCCCTCCAGATCGTGAAGCCTGCCCACACCCTTGCCGAGTCGCACACCNCCNGCGGTCAAACCCTGGCCCTCGTCGGACACGACGGACAATTTTACCTCCTTNGTGATGGTGTTCAGCTGCAGAGCAGCTTTGCCCACAATGCGGCCACCGAGCTCGGCCGCTTGGCAGCCCAGCCNTTTCGTTCGGCCCGGCAGCCCCGCATCCTGCTCGCGGGCCTCGGGCTGGGATTCACCTTAGCGGCCCTGCGCGAGGCCCTGCCCCAGAAAAAGGCNTTTTTTCAGGTTGCGGAGCCCCTCGCCGAGCTGCCGGGTTGGCACCGCCAGCACCTTGACGACCTCCACCCGGGGCAACTATCCGACCCCCGCCTGGTCCTCAGCCGACAGACTCTTTCCGGGGCCCTCCGGCAGGCTGGAGAAGAGTTTCAGGCCATCGTGATTGACGCGGAGAGTGGCTTGCCCGTGGAGGGCGCGACCAAGCCCGATGGAGTTCCTCGTTCCTCCTTCTTGCAACAGGCGCATTCTGCGCTAAAGGGAGGGGGCCTTTTCGCGATATCGTGCGGGGCAGAGCCGCGCTCTTTTGAGCGAAAGCTCCGCCNAGCCGGATTCGATGTGGCCCAGGAACTGGTGCCCATCTCAGCCAAGGGAAAACAGAAGAAACGCGCCANCATCTGGCTNGCCCGCAAGGGCGNCTACCAACCCCGCTCCTCACGAGGGGCACACAAGAAATAGTTCAATATATGAAGCCATCACCCCTCATCCTCCTCGCNCTCCTNGCCCCTGCAGCCCAGGCCGGGGAATTCAAGGTCGAGAAAAAGCCTTTCAAGTCTACCGTCTCACTCGACGGAGTCTTCCTCCCCGATAAGGTCCACCTTCTCAAGATCGACCCNAAAGTCTGGGCCGACTTCACGATCAAGGAGGTCGCCGAACAGGGCTCNNGCCTTAAAAAAGGGCANCCCGTGGTCGTGCTCGATACCAAGGGCATCGATCGCCAGCTCGCCGATAACGTGGACGCCATCAGCCTTCGCAAGATGACTCTTGCCATGGCCGAGCTGGATCTCGCCAANCTGGAAAAGACCACCCCGTGGCGCCTTGAGGCGGCAGAAATGGCTTATAATCGCGCCAAGGATGACCACACCTACTTTGTCGAGACTGGTCGTCCTCTGCAGGAGGAGTCCACCCAGCGCACCCTGCAGAGCTCCGAGCGTTACCTCGAATCCGCTACCGAGGAACTCAAGCAGCTGCTCAAGATGTATAAGGAGGACGACCTGACCGAGGAGACCGAGGAAATTATCCTCAAGCGGCAACGATATGCCGTCGAATCCGCGGAGTTTCGCCTCAAATCTGCCAANCTNTCCACCAAGCGCAGCNTTGAGGTNACGATTCCCCGCTCCGCGATCGACCAGGAACGCGCCCTGAAAGAAGCCGANGTGCTCTGGAAAACTGCTCGTGAAAACATNCCCACTGCGCTCCAGCAAAANCGTCTTGAAGTCAAGAAGCTGCGTGTGGAGGACANCCGNGCTGATGAAAAAGAGGCNGANCTCAAGGCAGACCGGGCCCAGATGGAGGTAGTCGCNCCCGTAGACGGTCTGGTCTATCACGGTGAAATCAACCACGGCCGCTGGAATCCTGTCGCCGCGGCGAAATTCATGAAGGTTGGAGGCAAGGTGCCGCCGCGGGTGGTTCTCGCTACCGTCATTCCCGCCGGGGCCGCCATGCAGCTGGACGGATTCGTCGATGAGACCGCTATTTCCCGCCTGAGTAAGGGCCAGAAGGGTTACGCCGCGCCNGTNTCTTCNCCTCGCTCCCGCGTTGCGGTGGAAGTGACGAAGGTGTCNGCCCATCCGGCGGTCGATGGCAAATATCACGTCTCCATGAAGGTNTCAGGCGTCGACGGCCTTCACCTCGTGCCCGGGATGAAGGGCAAGATCAAGNTCACAACTGGCGACGAGGGNGACAGCCTCGTCATCCCGGCAAACGCTCTTCGCGAGGAGGGTGATGGGTCCTATTCGGTCNAGGTCAAGGGCGAGGATGGCAAGGTCAGCAGCGTCCCCGTAGCNGTCGGGGCTGAATCAAACGGCCAGATCGTCGTCCTTTCCGGCCTCANGGAAGGCCAGATNGTTATCACCCCGGAGGCCGCAACTCCCAAGGGNCCTGAAAAGAAGTAATCCTATGCGTGTTTTCCCANCTGCAGGGCTTGCCTTNNTCCTGGTGNCTGGCGTCGGCCAGACTCAGGATGGAGAGCCCCAAAAAGCTCCNCCGNCGGAGAAACCTTGGCANTCGGAACTACCGCCNTTGCCAGAGATAGCGCCGATTTCCCGGACCGAGATAGATCGGTCGATCCAGAGGGGGGTNGATTTCTTGATATCAAGTCAAAATAAGAACGGGTCCTGGGGTTCCGCCACCATGACCAAGGGCTTGAATATCACNGCGCCGATTCCCGGGGCCCACCATGCTTTTCGCGCCGGATCCACCGGACTNGCCCTTGAAGGATTGCTCCTGAGCGGCGANCGGCGGCCGGAAACCGTCGCTGCAATCGAGAAGGCTGAGGAGTGGTTCCTCAAGGAGCTNCCGCGTCTCCGACGCGCCACNGTCTCGACGATGTATAACGTTTGGGGGCACTCNTACGGAATCAAAGCCTTGGCCGAACTCTACAAATACCGCGATGGGGATGAGGCCAAGCGCTCGGCGATCAAGAATCTGGCNCAGAGACAGGTTCANCGCTTGCAGCGCTACGAGGATGTGAACGGAGGCTGGGGTTANTACGATTTTGACGAAGCCACCCGCAAGCCTACCGGGATCCCTACCAGCTTCACAACNGCAACCGTNATGCTGGCTATGCACAAGGGCAAGGAGGTCATGGGCCTTGATCTTCCGCCCGTGGAGGCAGAGCGGGGCCTGGCGTTCCTCCAGCGGCAGCAAACCCCAGATTTTGCATACGTTTATTCGAACAACCACCGGTATCGGCCCCGTTACAGCATCAATCGCCCAGGTGGATCACTTTGCCGCTCCCCGGCCTGTAATGCAGCCCGCCGTGTCTGGGGAGATCCGGGGCCCACCGANGAGGTTCTGAAGGTATGGCTCGATCGCCTCATCATTCGCAANGGTTGGGTTGATATCGCCCGCAAGCGTCCCATTCCCCACTCCACACACTTCGCCAATTCCGGCTACTTCTACTTTTATGGNCACTATTACGCNATGGACTGCATCGCGCTGCTTCNACAAACCGACAGGTCGGTTTACTATCAGCACTNNGCNAAGATCATGCTTTCCAANCAAGAGAAGAATGGCTGCTGGTGGGATTATCCCCTGTATAAATACCACTATGCGTATGGAACTGGCTACGCGCTGCGCGTTCTCTCGGAGTGCCGCAAGGGCGCCAAATAGCCACTCNCTCGCCGATCGNCTCCAGGGGNGGGCTTTTNCCTTGATTTCAAGCTATTTCCCGCCGGTTGCCTCAACCGTGACGTCGTCAATCGTTAGACCGCTGTAGGCGTCGCCACTCGAATCGCTGGTGAAGNGAAATTCGATGACGATCTCCTCACCCAGGGCTTCCGGGGCAACCTCGATGGTGTGGGTGAGGTATTCACTGTCGATGGTGTCCATGGCCAAGGCGGTCTCCGGTCCCAGGCGGCTAAGATCTGCAGCCCTCAGGAACCGGATCGCCGCGTAATCTCCGACCCCATCGGCATCCCGGTAGGCCGCAAAAGTGAGCTGCGCTCCCTGCTGCCCTTGCAGGTCGATTGCCGGCGACCGCAAGGAAATATCAGCACCCGGGCCATAATCCCCCAGGTTGGTGGACCACGCGTTTGAAGAGCCCTCCGCCCCGGTCAGGGGGCCCGTGCTTCCATTCGGGCTTCCCAGTTCCCAATTCGTGTCGCCCACGGCATCATTGATGGCTGTTACCCAACCCCCAGCGCCCGACTCAAAATCATCGTAGAACAGCGGTGGGGCTGGTGCGGCGACCAGCGCATAGAAACGGCGAAGTCCGGCCGGTCTCGAGACGACGTATTGGTTCCGCGGGGAACGCGCGGCGAGATTCTCCAAGCCGGGCACCGTTGGCCAATTCTCCGGATTCGGGCTGGCTTCGGGATTATCAGTAGACACGACGCTGTAGGCNTCTTCTGGATAGCTGTGCCAGCTAAAGGCCAGGGTTCTGCCTCCATCATCACTGGATACCGTAAACTGGTAGTCGGCCGCTGTGCGGCGAAACACTGTTCCTTCAAAGTAGTATTCCCTCAGGATNAGTCCGGCCCGGTCTCCCGAAACGGTGACGCTTGCCCAGCCCNTGTAGCCGTCCATTTCAAACCCGATACCCCTCTCCCCGGCACCTCCAAACTGCCCCATCCAGGCCGCCCCACCCCAACCAATGTAGCCGCAGTAGACTCGGATATCTGCTCCGTCAAAGCTCCCCGCGGAGCCAACTTCCTCCCCGGGCGAGAGAAAGTGAGGGTTGTAGGTCGCAATGCCCGCGTGGCCGGGGTCGAATTCTCCAAGAACGGCTCCGTCCGCCGACGCCTGGGCATACATTCCGACAACCCAGTTGCCTGCCCCGTTCGGCCGGAGCTCGGTTGTGAACGCGATCGTATTTTCCAGGGCCGCGTTTGCCGGCAGGGGGTGAGTCGCAGCGGTTGGGTATATCCCCCCGCTGGCCTTGAAGTCCGCAGCGGAACCGAGGCTGGAGTGACCACCACCCGAATAGGCGGAGCGGGGATTGAAATACTGTTCATTTCGGCCGATCTCGGTGAAGACCTCTCCCGTGTATGGGTTGAAGGCGAGGAGAACAGCCCCTTCATTGTCCCCGCTCTGATCCCCAAAGCCCGAGGCCGGGGGGGCATTCCACGGGCCGTCGGATATCCAGTAATCATAAGAGGCTGAGCCTACTCCCGGCGTGCTTCCGCCAACCGTGTAGTCAATATGGGTTCCTCCTTCGCCGACCGTCAGATAACGGACCTGGGCTTCGGCCGGTAACACCGCGATTCCCAGGGTAGCGCCCGCTATTTTTGTCCACGTCTTCATTTCCCGCATTACATTGGACCCTGCAGGCAGCGGCGAGGATTAATCGTTCTCGTTTCTGGCACCGGCCCNACGCTGGTCCCGGCGTTTTGCTCGTTTTCAGCGGTTGTATTTCCTGCCGCAACAAACCAACAGGTTGGTTTATATTTTAGTTATGCTTTATTTCTAGGTCTTTGTCGGAGCATCTTGTGATCCTTAGCAGGACTTACCGGGGAAAAAAAGCCGGCCAATTTGCCTTTGCTTCAAGATATATTTCTGCTGAACGTCGTTCTCCCACCCTTTTCATTCCCTTTCTTCACGGACTAAACGTGACCAGGAAGCTCAACATTCAAACAGGGCAACTCGAAGTCATCCTCCCATTCTTTTTTCGGGAATAGTTCGCACCCGCCCTGAGATCCGTCTCGCATCTCGCACAGCTTTCTGCTTTGCAGGTTCCCAACGATCTTATGTCCGAAGACACGCGCGAACAATTGAAACAACTGCTCTTGGAAAAGTCGGTCCGCACGGGCGACTTCACCCTCGCCTCCGGAAAAAAGAGTGATCTCTACGTTGATTGCCGGGTCACCAGTTTTGACGCGCGGGGCGCCCGCCTCATCGGTGAAGCGGGCTGGGCAGAGGTCCAGGCCCTCCTTCAAGCCGACGGTCTCTCTGCATCAGCAATCGGCGGTATGACCTTGGGTGCAGACCCCATCTCTCTCGCTATCGGGATGGAATCCGCCCGGCAACACCCTGAGGATTTTCTCCAGGTGTTCACCGTGCGGAAGGAGGCTAAGCAATACGGTGCAGGTCGACGCATCGAGGGCAATTTCAGCCCCGGGGATGCCATCGTGGTGGTTGATGATGTGATCACCACGGGAGGATCCACCCTTAAAGCCATTGAGGCCATAGAGGCGGAAGGCGGGAAAATCCTCTTCGCATTCGTCCTCGTAGATCGGGAAGAAGGTGGGCGCCAGGCCCTCGAGGACCGGGGAATCAAGGTCCTGTCCCTGTTCACCCGCACTGATCTCCTTGGGGACCCCGCATAGATGTCCGGGGGCGCGGAAAGACGCCGAATCCTGCCTCCCGCGCCCCGGCAATTTGCAGGTCTTCGAAATAGGGCCATAATGAGGCCGATCGGCGTCGCCGCATGAAGGTTTTTCTTACTGGAGCAACAGGGTTCATCGGGCGGGCCTTGGTCCTCGCCCTGCTCCAGAAAGGGCATTCGGTCGCGGCCTGGGTCCGGTGCCCCGCCGCTGCCCGGGCCCAGCTGGGGAAGGACGTCGAGCTATTGCCGCTGCTGCCCCGGGAAGACGCAGGGCTTGACGAAGTCCTGGAGCAATGTGATGCGGTGATTAATCTGGCGGGAGAACCCCTTTTTCGAAAACGGTGGAACCGGCGTCGAAAGGACGACTTCTTTGAAAGCAGGGTTTCCCTGACTGCCCGCCTCGTCCAAGCCATGAAACGGTCCCGGAGGCCACCCGGGGTCCTCGTCTCAGGAAGCGCGGTGGGCTATTACGGGGACCGCGGGCAAGAGCGCTTGCATGAGGACGACGGCCCCGGCGCAGACTTCCTCGCTGAACTCTGCCGCTCGTGGGAAAACGCGGCCCAAGACCTTTCCGGTGAGTCTATGAGAGTCGTGTGCCTGCGCATTGGCATCGTGCTCGGCCTCGGTGGAGGGGCCCTCGACCGGCTCGCGTCCGTATTCCGCACCGGCCTGGGTGGGCCCATCGGAGCTGGTTCTCAATACGTCCCCTGGATCCACTTGCACGACTGTGTCGCATTGATCCTGAAGGCTCTCGAGGATGACCGCCTTGCAGGGCCTCTCAATGTGGTTGGCCCGGCTCCAGCGACCAATGCAGCGCTTTCCCGTGCCCTCGGCCGCGTCCTGCACCGGCCAGCGCTTGTCCCGGCGCCCGGGTTCCTTCTCCGGCTCCTGGTTGGAGAATCTTCCACCGCGCTCCTTTCCAGTCAGCGCTGTTTTCCGGACAAGGCCGTCGCCTGTGGGTTCTCCTTTCGTTTCCCAACACTTGAGGCCGCGCTGTTCGACCTGCTTGGTTCGCAGGAGGTTTCCCTCGAACCGCTCCAGCCGGGGGTTCCAGCCCCAATGGGGGACGCCGTCTACCTGCGAAGGAGGCCTCCTAACAGATACCTTGTTAGTCAGGCCGTGCTTGATGCGCCACTTGACGAGGTATTCCCCTTCTTTTCGGAGCCGACCAACCTCGGTCTCCTCACTCCTCCCAAGATGGGCTTCAGGATCCTCAGGGCTGACCCGGCCATGAGGAGTGGCGCGGCAATCGAATACCGCCTGCGGGTCCTGGGAGTGCGGATCGGGTGGCACACACGGATTGAGCACTGGGAGGAGGGCGAGCACTTTGTCGACTCGCAGGTCCGTGGCCCATATCGGTCATGGTGGCATGAGCATCATTTCCACCGGGACGGGGGCAGGACTGTCATGGAGGACCGGGTGTATTACGCCGTGCCAGGCGGCATTCTTGGACGCCTCGTCCATCGCCTGATGATAGCCAACCAGCTCCGGGCAGCATTCAGCTACCGGGCTGCTGCTATTCGCTTCCGCTTTGGGTTGGCCCCTGGCAAGGCCTCGGCCCCCCCCCATGATGAGCCCTCCTAGAACACTGGTCTGGTTCCGCGGCAAGGATCTTCGCATCACTGACCACGGCCCCCTCGTCCGCGGCCTCGCAGAGGGTAACGTAATCCCGGTCTTCGTGCTGGACCCATATTTTTTCGATCCACACCGGGCTCAGGATCTACCCCACCGCATCCAGTTTTTGCTCGAGAGCCTTGAGGAACTCGCCCGCGTTATCGCGTCCCTTGGAAGCACCCTCATCTGCCTGCAGGGCAAAAGCGTGGAAGTCATTCCAAGGGTGGCAGAGGCATGGAATGTGTCCCGCGTCCTCGCCCACCGCTGGGTCGAACCCTTCGGTCGAGCCCGTGACCGGCAGGTTGCCAGGGCCCTGCGAGTGCCCCTTGAACTGCTTGAGGGAGAGACCCTTCACCCGCCGGGAACCTTGCGCACCGGGAGCGGTTCGCCCTATTCCGTTTTTACTCCCTTCTCACGTTCTCTGCGAAGGGAGGCTGCGATTGCAAGACCCCTCCCCGCTCCATCCACGCTACCCCCTGTTCCGTCGCAGGCCCTTCGGGAGCACCGCCCGCCGCCGTCACTTTCTGAGTTGGGGATCTGCCGCAATGCAAACCTCCAGCCAGGAGGAGAACAGGCCGCCCACAAGCGTCTGCAGCAGTTCCTCTCCCGTGGCCTTGGGCGCTATGGCACGGGGAGAGATCACCTGGGCCAGGACGCCACCAGCCGGCTTTCGGCAGATATCAAATTCGGCACTCTTTCCGTCCGCTCGATCTGGTGGGCAGTGGCAGACCGGCAGCAGGATTGTTGTCACGAATCGGTAGAGCGGTTCCTGACCGAACTAATCTGGAGGGAGTTCTCATACTCATCATTGTGGGACCGCCCAAACCTTCTCAAGTCGCCCTTCCGCTCCAGCTGGACCAACTTCCCCTGGCGTGAAGACGCCGCGGGCTGGAAGGCATGGGCCGAGGGCCGCACCGGGTATCCCGTCGTGGATGCTGCCGCGCGAGAGTTGATCGCAACCGGTTTTGTTCACGGCCGCGCCCGGATGATTACCGCGAGCTTCCTTTGCAAGCACCTCCTCATCGACTATCGGCAAGGGGAGCAGCATTTCATGAAATACCTCACGGACGGCGACTGGGCCCAGAACAATGCGGGCTGGCAGTGGTCGGCGGGAAGCGGCTGTGACGCCCAGCCATACTTCCGGGTTTTCAATCCCGTTGCCCAGGGAGAGAAATTTGACCCCGAAGGCGCCTACGTGCGGCGCTGGCTCCCGCCCCTTGCCAAGCTGCCCTCCCGCTATATTCACAAGCCATGGGCTGCGCCATCCCCCGTCCTCGAAGCAGCGGGAGTCTGCCTCGGGAAAAACTACCCGCATCCAGTGGTGGAGCACGCTTTCGCCCGACAGCGGTTTCTCGACGCCGCCAAGGCACACTTGAAACCAAGCCCGTGACCCGCTTGGGGCGAGCTCGCCCGGAGGGCAAAATGGCTACCGGAGGTGAGTAGTTGGAAAGCCCGCACAGGTGTGCACTCTCGCTGGAATGTTCCCCGAAGAGTTTTTTATTCTTTCCCCGTATTTATATAACCTACTGGTTATAAGTGATATGAGCCCTTTCTGCGGGCGGGGAACCCCCGGCCTGCAAGCGCGGGAAGCCCACCATCCGCTAGTCCTGTCAGAGCAACCCGCCCAAAGACGCCGCCATGTTCCACGTGGAACCATTTGTTTGAAGACAAGAAGTCAAGCTACACGAACCTAGAAGACCCCTCCGGCCCTTGAATTCAGGCTCTCAATTGCTAGCCTTGGACATCCCACACGGCCCCCCATGTATCGCTATCCCAAAGAATACGACGTTCTCGTCATTGGCGCTGGCCATGCCGGCGTCGAGGCCGCCCTCGCAGCGGCCCGCCTTGGTTGCAGCGTGGCGGTGCTGACCCAGAATCTCGATACCATCGGGCAAATGAGCTGCAACCCTGCCATCGGCGGGCTCGGCAAGGGCCACATGGTCCGGGAGCTCGACGCTCTCGGAGGAGCGATGGCCCTCAACACAGATGCCACCGCCATTCAGTGGCGCCTTCTTAATGCCTCCAAGGGTCCCAGCGTCCGGGCTCCGCGGGCACAGTGTGACAAGAAGGCCTATCAATTCCGGATGAAGCACCTGCTGGAATCAACCCCCGGAATCGACCTGCACCAGGGCAATGCAAGCAAGCTCGTCCTGACTGGCACCTCCATTTCGGGCATCCAGACGACTCTCCAGTTCCAGTTGAACGCCAAGGCGGTTGTTCTGAGTGCCGGGACCTTCATGAAGGGACTGATGCACGTGGGAAAGCGGAACGAACGCGGAGGGCGAATGGGTGATTCGATCTCTACGATCAGCGACTCTCTTGAGGACCTCGGCTTCGAAATTGAGCGCTTCAAAACCGGAACGCCCTGCAGGATCAATGGGCGATCAATCGATTTTTCTCAGTGCGAGCGTCAGGAAGGGGATCAGCCGCCTCCGCTTTTCAGTTACCTTTCCCACACCATCGGCAAGGATCCAGATGATCTTTTCACCTTAAATGCTTGGTCCTCCAAAGGGTTCCACGTGGAACAACTCCCCTGCTGGATCACGTGGACGAACCACCAAACCCATCAGGAAATTACCGAGAATCTAGACCAAAGCGCGATGTATTCTGGCCAGATCGCCGGAACAGGTCCCCGTTATTGCCCATCCATCGAAGACAAGGTGGTCAAGTTTGCAGATAAGGAGAGACACCAGATCTTCCTGGAGCCGGAGGGCCGCCACACCAGGGAATACTATGTCAATGGCGTCTCCACTTCCCTGCCCTACGAAGTGCAACTTTCCTTCATCCGCACAATCAAGGGCCTCGAGCGGGCTGAAATCATCCGTCCCGGATACGCCGTCGAATACGACTACTGCCCTCCAACTCAGCTCTCTCCCACCTTGGAGACAAAGCTCGTCCAAGGCCTGTATTTCGCCGGCCAAATCAACGGAACATCCGGCTATGAGGAAGCTGCCGGGCAGGGCCTGCTGGCGGGCGCTAATGCGGCCTTGAAGGTTCTGGGGCGCGACCCCTGCATCCTCCTGCGGGACCAGGCCTATCTTGGGGTAATGATCGATGATCTTGTAACCAAAGGCTGTAGCGAACCCTACCGCATGTTTACAAGCCGGGCCGAGTATCGCCTCCTCCTTCGGCAGGACAACGCCGACCAACGTCTCACCCCTCTAGCCGCAGAGCACGGGTTAAGTTGTTCCGAGCGCACCGGGCTGGCCTCCAGCAAAGTGGAGAATCTCGCACGCGCCGCACGCTTCGTGCGGGAGACATCCCACGACGGGATAAAGCTCGACCACTGGTTCCGCCGGGACGAAAACCGCTGGGAGTCTCTTCCTCCGGAGATAAGGAACTCGTTCCCCATGGAACTATGGCCCCTCATCGAAACGGACTTCAGGTATGAAGGGCATATCCTCCGCCAACGCCAGCAGGTAGACCGCCTCGCCCGCCAGGAAACCCGCCCTCTGCCCATCGACACGGATTATCAGGCTATCGACGGCCTCAAGCGCGAAGCGCAGCAACGCCTCAGCGAAATACGTCCCCAGACCCTCGGGCAGGCCTCCCGTATCAGCGGGATTACCCCTGCCGATATAGCTCTCCTCTCCATCTGGCTCGAAAAATCTCACCAGCAGCAGGCCCAAGGGATCTAAGCCCTGCTTTTCAAGGGTTTCACACCCTGTATTCTATCATTCCCGGGGCCCCCTTCCACTCTCGAGCGAGCTCAGGCCCACCGGGCAGACAATCAGAACCGATTCACATTATCGATGTTCTGTCGCCTAACATATACTATGTTAGTAGTATTTAGATTCAACGGCACACTGGGCTCAGCGTTCCAGCTCCCCTCCAGTTCCCGCAAGGACACCTCGCAGCCGCACATCATTCCCAAGGCGCTGCCAGCGCACTCCCTCAACGCGTAGCCGTTCATCCAGGCCCCCGGCTCCCTCGCCCGCGCTCGCCGCAACAGCTCCTCCGGTCACCAGCGGAGCAAGATAACACACTACCTCGTCGGCCCAGCCCTCGTCGAGCAAGCGGCCTACCAGATGCCCACCCGCCTCCACCATGACCGTGACCACTCCATGGTCGGAGACCAGTTCCCGAAGAACGCATTCGATCCGCTGTCCCTTGTAAATCAGAGTCCGGGACGCATGTTCGTCGTTCAAAATAATGGCAGAGGAGGGGACCCCTTTTTCCCTTGATGTCAAGATAACTCTCCATGGTTGCTTCTTTCCCTNGATAATTGAAGGACCGCGCAGGGTGAAACGGGGATCATCCGCTCGCACCGTGGCTCCACTGCTCAGGATTGCGTCAACCTCGCNGCGCANGCCCTGGACATCCTTCCGGGACTCCTCGCCACTCAGCCACTGNCTCTCGCCCCCCGGCCTCGTAATTCTACCNTCCAGGCTGAANGCGGTCTTNATGATCANCCAGGGCAGGCCACTACGCTGAACCTTGGCGAANCCNCGGATCAACTCCAAGCACCTCGTCTCCTCAATCCCCTCAACCACTTCAATTCCCGCTTCACGCAGGACGTCGCACCCACGCCCGAGATGGGCCGGGTTGGGATCATTGGACCCGATGACGACCCGCTTCAATCCGGCTTCAATCAGTGCCGACGTACAGGGCCCCGTCCGCCCCTGGGTGGAACAGGGTTCGAGGGTGACATACATTGTGCCACCCTTTGCCCCTGATGGGCCATGCCTCCGGGCGCAATCCCGCAGCGCCTCTACCTCCGCGTGAGCAGACCCTGCAGCCCTGTGCCAGCCGCCCCCAAGTTGCTCCCCATTCTTCACCACGACGGCTCCCACTGGAGGATTGGGGCTGGTTAATCCCACTCCCCGCTCCGCCAGATCCAGCGCCTCCCGCATGAATTCACTGTCGTTCACAGCAAAGCTCTAGCGGTCCCGCCGGCACTCAGCAAGAGCCGTGGATAATCTGGGAGGAAAATGGGGGCACCCTGCGAATGCCGTGCGCACTGCCGTCCAAAGAAACAATCTCTGACCAAGCTCGTCGGCCGGCCCATTTTTATTCCCCCTTTGTTACCACCGTGGAACACCCGCCCGATCAACGGGGAACACGGATCTGAGCAAGTTATTCGACGCTATAAGAAGAAGAAATGAGATAAATTTTTAAAGATTCACTCCTTAAGAAATCCGGAGCACCAAGCTCATCCGGGCACATTGACCGGGGAGACCAGCGCGGCTACTCTCGGGCCTGAGTGAGGACAGGACCTGCCACCTTACTCGAACATCACACGATTCGTGCTCAATGAACTGCATCACCATCCTGATCACAAGTGCCCTCTGCGCGTTCTCAACTCTTGCGACAGCAGAGCAAACCGCTCAGGCCAGGGCTGCGAATCTCTACTCGAAGGGCCTCGCGGCCATGAAGGTCGGCGAAGCCGATACAGCCGAGGCCTGCTTTCGTGAGGTTCTGAGAATCCAGCCCCGGAACGCCAATGCGAGATTTCAACTGAGCCAGTTGAAACTCAACAGGCCCATTCTCGCAGCCAAAAAGAGACAAGTGCAGCTACAGGAGGTAAAATTGGCGAAGATTGAATTTGAGGAGCTCAGCCTCCGGGAGGCCCTCGGAGCGCTCGATGAACTGGTATTGCGGTCCACTGCCGAAAAGTTTACCCCGAACTTCGTCGTGCAGGATCCCGGCAACCTCCTTGAGCAGCGCAGGTTTTCCCTCCGGCTCAGAAATGTGCCCGCATCGGTCGTTCTCCGCTATTGCCTCGACCATGCCGGTGCCAGCGCGCGTTACGACGAGCATGTGATCGTCGTGAAGCCACTTTCCAAATCGGGCCCGACCTCATCCGGGGGCCGTAAATAGGGAGAACCCTTTCGGGCGGAATGGCCGTTGGGAAGAGAGCTCCGGCTTCGGTTATTTTGCGTGCAGGGGGGCGGGTCCGGGTGTAGCAGAGAGGCGTGAAGCGAACGCTCCCACTCCTTCTTTTACTCGGCCTGATCCTGATCCTCGTCGGCTTTAGCCTCGCGGCCGCCCAGCTGCAGCAGAGTTTCCCCGGGTTCAATCCGCTCCCGGCCGTCTTTTTTTGCGTGGCGGCTTGCATGGGCCACCGCTGGCTCTGGTTGCCCGTAGTGGCCTGGTTGGCCTCCTATTGGCTGACCGGCCTCATGAACGGCCATGGATGGAGCTGGGAGATGATCATCGTGGTCGCCGGGTTTGGCGCGGCCACGGGGGTGGGGTTCCTGCTTCGGGGCCGCGGGGGGATGGCCCTGCTGGGCGGGTCGGTGGGCGCTGCGGTCCTGTTCTACGTCGTGACCAATTCCGGCTCGTGGCTGCTCAGCGCCCAGTATTCCAAGACATGGCTGGGATTTCTGCAGGCCCAGACAGTGGGGCTCCCCGGGCCTTTTCCTCCAGCCTGGGCCTTTTTACGTGGTTCTGTGGCGGCTGGGGCCCTTTTCACAGCCCTCTTCCTCCTGGGCCAGCGGCAGTGGTTGGGCCACGCCTGCCCGGGTGGTAGGCTCACGCCCCTGCGGGTGCGGCGCCAGGATCAGGGCACAAGGTAGCCGAATCCTCCCGCTTCGCCCTTGCCCGGTGTCGCCCGGCCGGGTATGCACGCTCAGACCTTGACCCCATGCAGGACTCTTCCACCGAGCCCCCATTCGCCGTGATGGATTTCTCCAGCTCGCCGGTGAACCGTGTCCTGAGTGCCGATGACAAAATCGGCTTCTACCGCTCCATGGTGCGAATCCGGCGTTTTGAGCACCTTGCGCTGGGGCAGTACCAGAAAGACAAGATGGGCGGATTTCTGCACCTCTACATCGGGCAGGAATCCGTGGCGGTGGGTGCCGTTTCGCTCATGGGCCCGAACGACCATGTGATAACCGCTTACCGAGACCACGGGCATGCCCTTGCCGTGGGAATGGGAATGGAGGAGTGCATGGCAGAGCTCTTCGGTAAGGCGGCTGGATGTTCGAAAGGGAAGGGGGGCTCGATGCATTTCTTCGCGCCGGACCGCAACTTCTGGGGCGGCCATGGAATCGTAGCGGGACAAACTCCGCTTGGGCTTGGCCTCGGATATGGGCTGAAGTACAAAGGGCTGCCGGGCTGCGCGCTGTGTTTCCTTGGGGACGGCGCGATCAATCAGGGCGCCTTTCACGAATCGCTCAACCTCGCCTCGCTCTTCGAGATTCCCGTCGTTTACATCATTGAAAACAACGGGTATTCAATGGGGACCTCGCAGTCCCGCTCCAGTGCCTACCGCGACTGCCTGGCCCAGCGGGCGGAAGCCTACAACATGGCCTGGGATCTGATCAACGGCGAGGACCTCTATGAGATCCGGGCCAAGACACACATCGCGATGGAGCGGGCCCGCAAGGAGCACCGCCCGAGCCTGCTGGAGATCCAGACCTATCGCTACTACGGCCATTCGGTGGCAGATGCGAATGCCGACAAGTACAGGACCCCGGAAGAGATCGAACGCTACAAGACCTACCATGATCCCATCCGGCTCTGGGAGCGGCGCCTGATCGAGGAGGGTCACCTTACCGAGGACGAGGCCAAGGCGATCGAGAAGGAGGCCACCCGGGAAACAGCCGCCGCAATCAAGTTCGCAGAGAGCGCCCCGCCTCCCACGGTGGAAGATATCCTGGACGCCGTCTACTGGGAGGTGGACGAAGACACGGAAGCCGGCAACACCGGCCGCCACTTCTTCAACGACTGACGACCAGCTTCGACCAATGAGAGAAATTCTTTACCGCCATGCCTTGCGCGAGGCTCTGGACGAGGAGCTCGGCCGCGACGAGAACGTGGTGGTAATGGGCGAGGAAGTCGCGCAATACAACGGGGCCTACAAGGTCACCGAGGGGCTGTGGGACAAGTGGGGGAGCAAGCGCGTGGTGGATACCCCGATCTCGGAGGCTGGCTTTATCGGGATGGGCGTGGGCGCTTCCATGCTGGGCCTGCGCCCGGTGATGGAGCTCATGTTCTGGTCCTTTCATTCGGTGGCCTTTGACCAGTTGGTGAACAATGCCGGTTGTGTGCGCTACATGGCGGGCGGGCTCATCAATGTTCCCATCGTGGTCCGTGGCCCTGCTAACGGAGGTACCAATGTGGGAGCCACGCACTCCCATTGCCCCGAAGGCCTCTTCGCCGCATTTCCCGGTCTGAAGGTCTGTGCTCCCGCTACCCCTGCAGACGCCAAGGGCCTCATGAAGGCGGCCATCCGCGACAACGACCCGGTCTTCGTGATGGAAAACACCAAGCTCTACGGGAATCCGGGTCCGGTTCCCGAGCCCGGGGATGGGGACCACCTTGTTCCCTTGGGCAAGGCCGATCTCAAGCGGGAAGGCAGCGACATCAGCCTGATTGCCCATGGCCGCTCTGTTCTGGTCGCGCTCGAGGCCGCGGAGGCACTTGCACGCGATCACAGCATTTCCGCGGAAGTGCTCGACCTGCGCTCTATCCGGCCCCTCGACCAGGAAGCGATCCTGAACTCGGTGATCAAGACCAACCGGGCAGTTCTGGTTGACGAATCGAAGCCATTCAACGGGGTGTCCGCGCAAGTCGCAGCACTGATCCAGGAGCACGCCTTTGATCACCTCGATGCCCCCGTGAAGCGGGTCTGCAGCATCGATGCTCCGGCCATATACTCACCCCATATTGAAGACGAGCAACTGCCCAACGCCCGGCGCGTAGTCGCCCAGGTGCTTACGATCGCCTGAGGAGACGGGTCGCAAATTAGCGCGAGCAGCAGGCCTGCACAGGCGGGAGAGCTTCGAATTCCCCAATAATCAATGCCTCACTTGCAGGCTGGACAAGCCCTCCTTAAATCTGTTTCTATCGCCACCTCACAACCCTAGCATCCCTACCGTCTATGAAAAAACTGGTCTTAGTCCCGGCAATCGCGCTGTTTGCCTTCCTCTTCTCCTCTTGCGGCTCCAATTGTGTCCAGCTCAGTTGCGTCAAAGGAAGTTCCTGCGGCACTAAGAAGTATGTCGAAATCGAGGAAGTGGAGTGGATTGAAGAAGAAGTTTATGCCGAGGGCGGCAAGGGTGGCACCGTCAAGGTTCGGCGGCCCATTGTTAAAATCGTGCGCAAGGCTGTCAAATGCGCGCCTTCCGGATCGTGGTATTGTGTGGACGACGACTGCGGTGACGTTACCAGCAGTCACGTGCTGCGGCGGGCGACCGCCCAGGGAGCCAGCGGCGAACCCCATATCGGGTTGATTCCGACCATGAAGGTGCTTGCCGCGGACGAGAACTAAGTTGTCCGATTCATCATTTAAAGGCGGGCTCTCCCTCACCGGAGAGCCCTTCTTGTTGGTGCCGGCTGCCCGTCTCCGCTGCCTGTTAGCGAAAGAGTGGCGTTGATCTTGAAAAAGTTTATTACAACAGTATTGAACTGGCCCCGCCCTTAGCTCCAACTCCTTTCGCCCTTCTCCAGTCATGCCTACGCATATTGAAATGCCCAAGCTCTCGGACACCATGACCGAGGGAACCGTGGTGCGCTGGCTCAAGCAGGTTGGCGACCAGGTGGAAATCGGTGACGAAATCGCGGAGATTGAAACCGATAAGGCCACCATGGCGATGGAGGCCTTCGACGAGGGCGTTCTCACTGAGATTCTGATCGAGGAGGGTGGCAAGGCCGCAATCGGGGCCACCCTCGCAGTTCTTCAGGAAGAGGGAGAGGTGGCCGAGGCCCCGGCTGAGCCACCGGTCGTGGTCGACCCGGGCCCCGCTGCGGCTCCAGAGCCAGAGCCCGCTCCCGAACCCAATCCGGTTGCGATCGAGGCAAGTCCACCCGAGCCCGGGCCTGCCTCCTTTCCGGGGCCAGCGGCGACCCCGGCGACTCGCGTCAAGGCCTCGCCTCTGGCCCGCAAGGTGGCGGCTGCCAATGGCGTGGACCTCTCGGGCCTCAGGGGATCCGGACCGGGAGGCCGGATCGTGAAGAAGGATGTAGACGCGGCTATTGGCGGAGCGGACACCGCGGGAAGCGATGCCCCCGAAGCTGCGACCCTGCCGCCTGCCCCGGAGCCCAAGCCTGCTTCCGTGTCCCCGGTCGAGGTGGAACCGATGGCGGCTCCGCCGGAAGTGTCCGTGCCTGCCCTTGATGACGGCGATGAGCGTATTGAGCTTTCCAACCTCCGCCGCATCATCGCGGAGCGCCTCCTCGCCTCCAAGACAACAATTCCCCATTTCTACCTCCACATGGAGGCCGACGCCGGGCCGCTCATGGAGATCCGCCGGCAGGTGAACCTCCAGGCCGAGGCATCGCACGGTAACAAATACACCGTGAATGATTTCGTGCTTAAGGCCGTCATCGGAGCGCTTCAGGCGGTTCCCGCGGTCAACTCAGCCTTCCGGGGCGACCATGTGGTCCAGTTTGGTGAAATTGGCGTCTCCGTCGCCGTGGCAGTGGAAGACGGGTTGGTTACTCCGGTGGTCAGGAACGCGTCCGCAAAGTCGCTTCTCCAGATTTCCCGGGAGGTGAAGGATCTCGCGGGGCGGGCGAGGGAAGGAAAACTCCTGCCAAGTGAATTCGACGGAGGAACCATTACGGTGTCCAACCTGGGATCGTATGGAATTGAATCATTCGACGCCATTATCAACCCGCCTCAGGCCGCCATCATTTCGGTCGGTGCGATCGTGGAAAAACCGGTGGTGTCGGACGACCAGATTGTCCCCGGCCTGCGTCTGAATCTGGGGCTTTCCTGTGACCACCGGGTGGTTGATGGGGCAGTTGGAGCGGAATTTCTGGGCCAGGTAAAGAAGCTCATCGAGCAGCCTGCCCTCATGCTGGTCTGAGGAGAAAGCCCGCGTGTTCATGGGCATACGGTGGAGGGCGCGGAGAGACCCGGGAGTCATTTTCCTTGGATTTGCACGCAGGATGGCGGGGAATAGTGTCCCATTGCCTAGGTTTTTTGTCATCGGCATTTCCCTAACGCTGGGCCTGGGTGTCCCGCCGGCGGGTGCGGACAATTTGCCGGCGTTGTCTCCTCACGAGATGTGCGCGGACGCGGATGCGATTGTGCGCGGAGAGCGAGTGGGAGTGAACCGGGTGCAGGTCCACCGCTGGATCCTGCAGCCGCCCGATCCGGTCTTGGCGGTCCCGGTCATTACCGTGGGCGGGCTGGAAATGCATGGGAGGACGATTGCAGCGAGGAATCCCGGTGGGAAGCGGCAGGGCCCTTCCAGAAGGCTCACCTCACAGCGCCTGATCTGTTTTCTGGAGAGAAAGGGGGAGCACTGGCGGGTTTTGGCTACGGCGCGGGAGGGAAGCGGGGGCCTGATCTGGGTAGAGGAGGGGCGCTGTTATCGCTATGAAAAGCTCACCGGGCCCGGTCCGTGCACCCTCCTGCCCTCGGGGGAGCATCAGACGGAGAAAGAGCTCCTCGCGGCGGTGGAAAAGGGGCTTTCAGACCGGGCCGAATGGGAAGAAGCCGGGAGGATCGCTCATCCCCGCGAGCGGGCCATTGTGCTGTGCTCCTACCTGCTGCCCCGCACCTCCCCCGAGGGCTGGCACGGGACCTACCGGAAGCGGGTTCGGCGCATCCTGCCCAAGCTCGGGAGTCCCGCGGTCAAGGAACTCCATTTCCTCCTGCGGGAGGCGCACCCTGGCGACCAGCTCGATGATGCGGTCCTCGTGCTCCATGATCTTGGCCCTGCCGCGGGGACGACGGTTCCCGACCTGGTTGCTCTCCTTGGGCGCCCTGAGGCCGTCAATCCGGAGCGTGTTATCGAAGCGCTTGGCAGGATAGGGGATGCAACCGTGGCTCCCAGGCTCCTGCCTTTTCTGGAACACGAGCTGAAGATCCGGGCTGCAGTAGCGGGAGCGATGGCCCGCTTCGCCTATCAGGATGCCGTGCCCCAGATTGTAAAAGCGCTGCCCGGCCTGGAGGTGCTGCGCGGGGCCCAGGACGGCGATCGGGAAAGCGCCTACCATGTTTACACCATGCTGCAGGCCCTGCATGAGCTGAAAGCCGAGGAGGTTTCCCTGCTCACACGGAAGTACCTGGAAGCCCCGGCCATGCAGCCCATGCACAATCTTCTCGAACCTTTCCTGGAACAACGAAACCAGCAATGAACACTTCCTTTCTGGCGCGGCCGCCCGGCGTCCCAGCCGCAACCGGGCAATCCGTCGTGATCTCGATGGGGATCCTGATAATGGCGATTTTTCCCTGCGGGAAAGGGCAGGTCGCTGGCCGGGACAAGGTGGAGAGTGCCGATTCAAGCAACCAGGTCGTCGAGGCGGCAAGGGCGCAGGTGGGAGTGACGGTGATCTATGACCCATCCTACGTCGCTCTCAAGTATCCAGGGGGCGATGTTTCGAGTGAGCGGGGCGTCTGCACCGATGTGGTGATCCGGGCTCTGCGGACAGCCAGGGGCATGGACCTGCAGAAACTTGTTCATGAAGACATGAAGGCCAACTTTTCGAAATATCCGAGGATCTGGGGACTGAAGCGGGCTGACCGCAATATTGATCACCGGCGCGTCCCCAATCTGCGAACCTTCTTCAAGCGCCAGGGCTTCTCCCTTCCGGTCACCAGAACGGCGAAGGATTACGAGCCAGGCGATCTCGTGACCTGCACCGTGCCCCCTGGCCTTCCTCACATAATGATTGTGAGCAGTCGGAAGAACTCCACGGGCGTCCCCCTGATTATTCACAACATTGGGAGGGGAACGAGGGAAGAGGATGCCCTCTTTGCCTACCCGCTCACGGGTCACTACCGGTTGAAATAGTGTGGAACCGCGTGGTGGGGCCCGGACAGCCGCTGACTACTTCCGGTGGAGACCGGACGTCGTTCAGTAGCCCGCCCGGGAGGGAGAGCGCGCCTTGCTGGCCAGTAGCTCGCTTCGCACCAGCCGCCCCTGGCACGACCTGACCTGTATTTCAGCCCTTTAACGGTTTGTGCTGGCAGGGCGAGGTTGATGCGTTACTTGAGAGTCTCCATGAAGCGATCCGAATTTTTTGCACAGGCAGGGAAGATATTCACCCTGGCCCTGATGGCGAACTCTGTGGCGTTCGCGGAAGAACAGTGGTGGCAGTTCCGCGGGCCGCAGGGAAACGGGCACACGTTGTCGGAGGACCTGCCCCTAAAGTGGAACGAGGAGACTAACGTGGTGTGGAAAGTCCCGATTCATGACCGGGGCTGGTCCTCGCCGGTTGTATGGGACAACCAGGTCTGGCTGACCACCGCGACCCGCAAGGGTAGCGAATTGTATGCACTTTGCGTCCGGAAGGACACGGGAAAGCTGCTTCACGATCTCAAACTTTTCGAAGTGAAGGATGCCATGGCGATCACCTCCGCCAATACCTATGCCACCCCGACTCCGGTCATCGAAGAGGGGCGGGTCTACCTTCACTACGGAACGTATGGAACGGCTTGCCTCGACCCGGAAACCGGAAAGGTCCTCTGGGAGCGCCGTGACCTGAATTGCGATCACGAGAAAGGGGCTGGACCGGCCAGCTCTCCGACCCTGGTGGGGGACTACTTCGTGGTACACGTCGACGGGCGCGACCACCAGTATGTCATCGCGCTCAACAAGAAGGACGGAACGACTGCCTGGAAAACCGATCGCTCCCTGGACTACAGCGAGGTGCCGGTTCATCATCGAAAGGCCTATGGCATGCCCATCCTGATTCCGCGGGGAGAAGACGGCGAGCAATTGGTCGGGGTCGGGGGCCGCGGGGTATTTGCGTATGACCCGCGGACAGGCAGGGAGCTATGGAAGATGCGGCACCGGGGGTGGTCCATCGCTCCGCGCCCGGTCCATGGCCATGGGCTTGTCTTTGCCATTATCGACCGGGATGACCCCGAGCTCTGGGCCATCCGGCCGGATGGCAGTGGAGATGTCACCGAAACCCACATCGCATGGCGGGAGGACAAGCGCATGCCGCCGCGCGCGTCGCCCCTCCTCGTCGGGGATCTTCTCTTCCTGGTGAACCGAAACGGGATCGCAACCTGTCTGGAAGCAAAGACGGGCACGGAGATCTGGCAGGAGCGGCTGAAAGGGAACTACTCTGCTTCGCCCATCGCGGCGAAAGGGCGTATCTACTTTTTCAGCGAGGAGGGTCTTTGCACTGTAATCAGGCCCTCCCGGAAATTCGAGATCCTTGCCAGCAATGCGCTGGCCGACGAGCCCCTGATGGCGACTCCCGCGGTCTCCGGTGCGTCGTTTCTCATCCGGACTGAAAAGCACCTCTACCGGATTTCCGAGTCCGGGCGATAGCGGATTACAAAGGAAATGTGCGATTATAATGAGTAAAATCGCCGGGCACGTGTCTATATATTTGGCGCCAGGGAAATCCTGCAACCAGCTTACCATCATGAAACACCACGAGGATCACCACGAAAAGGCACAAGGAACGGGATCAACGGAGAAGCCGCAGCCTGGAAGCGACGAGGGGAAGCGCGCCTTCGATTCCTTCGGCGATGCCACGCGCAGGGCCATGGACGAGGCTGCCGGCAGGGCCAAGGAGGCGGCGCCCAGGGTGAAATCCGCAGTCTCGGAGGCTCTCCATGACCTCACCTACGGCACTACCTACGGAGCGGTTTTCCTTGGGACCCTCGCAGCTGAGCTGGTGCCCAGAAACCTTCGGGAAAGCATGGTAAAGGGCGCCCGGGCGGGCCGGGAAAAGGCACGCGATGCGATGAAGAGCGGTCCCGCCAAGAAGGAAGGCGGGGAGGTCACGATTGACATCGAGCCCGATCCCTCCGGCGCTTGACGTTTCAGGCAGGGGGGAGACGGGCCGCAGCCCCGCTGGACTAGTAGAGGCGGATTCCGCCACCGGGCGGTTGCGCTTGGGAAGCAGGCCCCGCTGGTGCCATGTTCTGGACGCCTCCGAGTGGCCCCCCGGGGCCTCCGGTCCCGCCACCTGGCATCATGTGCAGGCTGCCCATGAAGTTGATGCCCTTGCAGATGCTGGCGAGCAGTGGAATGAAGAGGAAAATCCCGATGCCGAAAAACATTCCGGCACAGCAAGCCATGGCAAGACCGCCGCTGAGGCGGGGGGCGCGGCTGAGGTTAGGGTGGGAGCCCATCACCCGGTTCCATTCAGCTGGTAAACCGCCAAAGGCAACAAAAACCCAGTAAAACTGGAAGAAGGGGATGAACAGGAAGCCAACCGCCTTGCCCGGAGTAACCCGGGCGCCCCCGGGCTGGAGGAGGTTCCACGCCCGGTAGAGGTAAACGAGGCTCATGATACTGGCCCCCAGGGCGGGAAGGTAGGCGACTATGAGGAGGATGGCTGCGAGTGCGCTCGCCGACTTCGACAGCACCAAGGCTAGAACGAGAATGACTGGAGTGCTGAGCAGGAGGCTGAGCCACATTCCAAAACTCGCCTTGGTGGGCGGGGGGGCGGGAAAAGGTTCCCCGGGGGACGCCTGACTTGGCAGGCCCTGTCCCGGGATCAGCGCGGGGGACGCTGGTTGCCCCGGGACTACCGCGGAAGCAGCTGGCTGGGTCGCTCCCAGCATCGAGGAAGGGATCATCCCCGGGGAGACGGGCTGCTGGGCAGCGGCTTGCGCTATCGGTGTTGCTGTTTGCTGAACCGGAGCGGCTGCGGGTTGGACCGGAGCGGCTGCGGGTTGGACCGGCGTTGCCTGGAGAGGCTGGGCTTGGAGAGGTTGAGCTTGGACCGGGCCGGCACCGAGGGGGGCGACTGCCTGGGCTGCTTGGCCGGTCAGGAGCTGTGGTCGGGCAGGCTGAGCTGGTTGAGCTGGTTGAGCTGGTTGAGCGGCTGCGGCTGGAGGGACGGACTGTGCCGGGGGGAAAAGCCCCTCTACGTTAGAGGCTGGAATCCACTGGTCGTTCAGGGCCTCCGTCCAGATCATGGTCTCCTTCGTAATCGATCCGCTCGCTACGAAACCCTCTAGCTCGTCGGCGGTGTAGGGGCCGTACTGCTCCTGGTTCACCACGCTTATGAAGAACCACTGTTGTTCGGTTTCTTCGGACATCTGCTGCGCTTTTTAGATCCCACATTGCGGGGCGGCAAGCAGTCAGTGCATGGGATGACGCCTCTTTATTAAAGAGGCAAGACAATCAATGCCATTCTCGATCAGCCAGCCTTTCCGAAATCCTACCTCGGCAGCGGAGGCAGGAGAGGGTTGGCGTGATTAATGTCATCCGGCAGGAACTCCGGCGGAATGGAGAGCGGGTCAGCCTCGGGGACATTGCGTTGCCGGGCCAGGGTCCGGGGCCAGGCCTGGTGGTCGACCAGCTCCCCGTTATAATGCAGGACGACCGAATAACCGAAATAGCTGCGCACGCCCAGGAGGTGCACATCGCGATCATCGCCGGGTGGAATGATATAGGTGTATTGTAGAAGCTCCTCCCCGCTGTCGCTCCAATCGAGCGGGCTGGTAATCCACTTGTGAATGCGCTGGCTGTCGGGAGACGCCTGGTGAACCTCGCCGCGCCGCTTGTCGAAGAAGGTGACCTCAAGATTGACCTTGTTGGGGTCGATGCGCTGGCCGGGAGCGGCAAGAACCGGGATTGTGAGGACTACCTGCTGACCGGCTTGCACGCGGGCGTCCTTGAATTCGCGCACGCGCCCGAGGGACATCTTGCCTTCCATTTTCTGGGCTTGCTCGAAGCCCACGCTGAGCTTGTGGGAGGCAAGCTCCCAGAGCGCTCCCGCCTTGATGGGGCCGAGATTGAATACCTTCTGATAGTAGTCGGCGGCCTTGTCGTAATGACCGACCGCGCCAAAGACCTCGGCAAACTGGTAGAGAACGTTAGGGTCCCCGGGCGCCTTCTCCTGGGCGGCTTCCAGTTTGACCACTGCGGCACCAATATTGTCCCTGAGCCGTGCCTCGCGGGCTTCGTTGACAAGCCGCTCAACCTCGGGATCGGCAATAAACGGCGTGTCGAGCTGGGGTTTTGCGCCAGCGCGCCCGGAGGAAGTGCTGAGGATTTCCTCGATGTTGGTGAAAGCCTTTGGAATGGGTGCCTCCGGTTTGGGAAGAGCAGCAGGCCGGGAAGGAGGCGTTGGGGCCGGGGCTGGCTCAGCTGGCTGGCGGCCTGCGTCAGGGAGGCTCATTGGCACGTATTCGGTGACCACCCGCTCCACCACCACCGGAGGCTCTCCGGGGTTGCTGCGCAAGGCCAGCGCGACACCTACGGCCACCAGCTCGAGGAAGGCCACTACGGCAAGAATCCAGCAAGCTGCGTGAAAGGTGCCGAGTCGGACCTGGGATCGAGGTGTTCTGGGCGACACGGGGCGCGCACGGTAGCGGGTGAGGGGAGTGCCGTCAATGGCCCGCTTTGGAAGCGCTTTTACCAGCCCCCCGGGGTGCCGCAGGGCTTTGGACTGGCGGAAGGAATTTCACCGCCTCGTCTCGGGGGTGTTTACAAGGCCCTGCCATCTACAGTATCAATTCCCCCCCCGTGCCATTCAGCCTTCGCCAAGCGCCCCAGTTCCGGCCCGTCGATCTCGCTCTTGGTCCCGCCGAGGTGGCGGCTGCATTGCGTCACCTGCCCGGGCTGGTGTTCTTTGACAGCGCGGGAAACCGTGCCCGGCCGCAATCACTCTCGCTGATTGGAGCCCGCCCAAGCCGACTGATGAAGGGCCGGATTGGGGACGTGGAAGAGCTGCGCAGGGAACTGTGCGCCCGGCAAGTGGCCCGGCCTGATTGTGGGTTCCCGCTGGGAGCGGCCTGTGGTTGGATCAGGTATGACGGGCAGTTCCAGTTTGGGCTTTACGACGATTTGCTGGTCTTCAACCACGGCACCGGGCGGTGGTTCGAGGTAGGTTCCCTCCTGGCTGATCTGCGCGTGGCCCCACTTGGTCGCGTCGAGATTCCCGGGCCGTGGGAGAGCAACTTGACACGGGCTGAATTTGTCGAGCGGGTGCGCGCAGCCCAGAATTACATCGCGAGCGGTGACATCTACCAGGTGAATCTCTCGCAACGATTCCGCACGACTCTTTCCTCCAGCGCTTCGCTTTTTCCCCTCTACGAGCGGTTGCGGGCGGTCTCACCCGCGCCGATGGCGGCTTATATGCGGGAGGGCGAACGGGAAATTCTCTCCTCATCCCCGGAGACATTTCTGCGGATGCACGGCCGCTCTATCGAGACGCGTCCGATCAAGGGAACACGCCCTCGCTTTGCAGATCCGGAGCTTGATAGCCGGTCTGCGTTCGAATTGCAGACCTCCGAAAAGGAAATCGCGGAGCTCGTCATGATTACGGATCTGGAGCGCAACGACCTCGGGCAGGTGTGCGAGTATGGCAGCGTGAAGGTGACCGAGATGCTCAAGCACGAACGCCTGGAACAGGTGCACCATCTCGTCTCGACGGTGACGGGTGGGCTCCGCGCGGGAGCGGATCAGCTTGATGCCCTGCAGGCCTGCTTTCCCGGTGGGAGCATCACGGGGGCACCAAAAAAGCGTGCAACTGAGGTGATCGCGGAACTCGAGACCGTCCCCCGTGGGCTCTATACCGGGGCGATTGGCTATCTCGGCTTCAATGGGGAAAGCCAGTTCAACATCGCGATTCGAACTTTGGAACGGGATGGCCTGGAATTGAGTTACGGTGTGGGGGCGGGGATCGTTGCAGACTCCGACCCCGCGATGGAATACGACGAGACCTTGCAGAAGGCGGAAGGCATCCGGCTCGCACTGGCCTCGGGGCCCCTGGGCACGGTCCGCAGTTAAGTGGCCTTGCCNCTGCTCTTCCTAGCGGCGGCGGCCGCGAAATCGATTGCGAGGGTCTCGCTCGTCGACCGTCTCATTGTCCTTGTAACGTAACAGGCCGTGGTGCCGCAGGTTCTTCATGAAGGTCTTTGCGTCGCCCTTCATCTCGCGATCGTAGGCGAGGGTGCCGAGGAGGCCATCGCCCCCTTGGACGCTCTGGAGGGTTCCTTTGGCTTCGTCGGCGACTGCCGCAATCGATTCAACGGTTTCGGGCACTTTTTGGAGGGCAGGCCGGAGCTTGCTGATTTCAGATGACGCCTGGACGAAGGTTTCCTCCGCCGCTGCGGAAGCCTGGTCGAAACTGCGAATGGCGTTCTGGGCGTCGGCCAGCAGTGGCTTGATTTCGACGCTGGCGTCNCGGATGTTGTCGCTTGCCCCTTCAAGGTTCCTGAGGGTGCTGGAAAAGGCGGCGAGGTTCTCGTCGGAGATAACACCACCATTGATCCGGTCGAGGCTCTCTGTCAGCCGGCTGGCGACTGCCCGCAGGTCATCGAGGCCTCCCTCGATTTTAGTGAGCGTGCCCTTGCCGCGGGAGAGCAGTTCGGCAGCGTCAGCGGCAATGCGCCCCGCATCGGTCTGGAGTGCGTCGAGCCCGCCGGGCTCGGCCCCTTCAATGAAGGCGCCATCCTCGATAAACTCACCCGCACGCTCTTCCGGCGTGGCCGGCGGCGAAATCATGACAGCCTTGTCGCCAAGGATGCTGAGAGAGGAAATCTGGAACACCGCGTTCTTGTCGATCCTGGGTGCGTCCTCGCGGATGCACACCTCGACGAGGATCGTTCCCTCCTCCGTGAGGGCGGGCTCTTCGACCACCTGGCCCACCATCGCGCCGGCCAAGCGGACTTGGCTGCCCTTGATCAATCCCGAGGCATCGCTGAAGGACACGGTAACGGTGTAGACCCCCCGGAATCGGTCGGTGAACCGGCCGAACTGCATGACGAGAATCCCGAGCAAGGCAAGGCCGAGGAAGAGAAAGAGCCCCACGAGGGTCTCGACGCGTTTGGGCGAATTGGCCATGACACACTTTCCACCCGCTACCCGCCAGTGTCAATGCGGGGAGTGCTTCGGTCCCAGCGGCCGCGGTTTTCCGAGCGGCCCTCCACGAAATTGACGAGTATGGGGTCGCTGGAGGCCCCCANTTCTTCGGGGGTTCCCTGCCAGTAAATGGCCCCTTCCTNCATGAAGGCGACCCGGTCGGCGATGCGGAAAACACTGCGTATTTCGTGGGTGATAACCACATTGGCGATGTTGTGATCCGTCCCCAGGTCCTTGATCAGGTGGTCGATGGAATCGGAGGTAACGGGGTCGAGNCCGGCGTGCGGCTCGTCATAGAGGATGCAGGCCGGCCTCTCGACCACCGCGCGCGCGAGGGCGACCCGTTTGCGCATGCCCCCCGAAAGGTCAGCCGGCATCTTCTTTTCCTGTCCGGGCATCCGCACGATCTCGAGGGCCTCCTTCACCCGGCGATTGATCTCCTCAGTGTCGCTTAGCCCTGCTTCGCGCAGGGGAAAGGCGATGTTCTGGCCCACGGAAAAGGAGTCGAACAAGGCCCCGCCTTGAAACATCATGCTGACTTTTTTTCGCATCGCTCCGAGGGCGCGTTCGGGGAGGTCTCCAATATTCTGCCCCTCCACCAGAACTGCCCCCTTCCAGGGGCGCATGAGTCCGCACATGTGTTTGATGAGCACACTCTTGCCTCCGCCCGAACCCCCGAGGAGGCAGAGGGTCTCCCCCCGGGAGACTTCCAGGTTGACTCCGCGCAGGACCCGATGGCGGCCAAAGCGCTGGTGCAGGTCCTCTACCTTGATGAAGACTTCGGAGTCTGAATCTTCGGCCATTGAAACTGAGTCTTATGCCGATTCGAGATGGATTAAAAGAGAATCGGGCGCGGCGATGGGCAAATCGGGAGAACCCCTTCCCCGGAACNGGCATGCGGAGCAAGGGCNGGAATCCGCAGGCAAGCCCCTTACTCCGGNCTTGGAATCTTGTAGAGCTCGNCGGTTCGGCAATACCAATCGGGCGCAGCCATGCGCCCAACGGGACGAAACCGGGCCGTATCGAGGTGGAGGGTGTCCGGGTCTAGCAGGCCGTCCCGGACGTGGGCGTGTTGAACGACGCCGATCACCATCCGGGTGGAGCCAATCTCAAGAGTGGCCCATTCCCGGCACTCAAGAGCGACCGGGGCTTCCGCAATACGGGGCACGGCGATCGTGGTGGATGCCGCGGTGGTCAACCCGGCGGCTTCCAGCTCGGACTCGCCGAAGGGCAGGGAAGCCGAGGTGGCGACCATCTGCCCGGCGAGGGACTCGTCTGCGATATGGACCACGAACTCCCTGCGGGCACGAATATTGCGGGCAGTGTCCTTGGGCAGTCCGGGCTCCTTGTCTCCGGGGGCAAAGGCGAGGATGGGAGGATTGGAACCGAAGCAGTTGAAGAAGGAAAAGGGGGCGGCATTGACGACGNCGTCCGCATCGGAAGTCGTCACCCAGGCGATGGGGCGTGGGGCCACGAGGGAAGCCAGNACCTTGTAGCGATCCGCCNCGCGCAGCCTCTCGAAGTCAAGTTCCATGGAGAAAGAATCGGACGAGGCNAGGGCCCCGGTCTTCACTCTGCCGGTGGTTCGCTCCTGCAGGACCCCCGCTTACTTTGGGAACTCATTAATTGTGTAGTAGGCGTCCTTGTGCCAGAGCTCGCCGCCTGCCTTGCTGCGCACACCGGCAGACTTGAGGTGGTGACAGTGGCCGGCCTGGCGATTGGCGACCTTGAGCCGGACCGACTTCTTGTCCGCGCCCACCACAACGGACTCGATCGTCTGGCTTGTCTTGTCCACCTCGGGGCTGCCGTAGCCGCTCTTGTATTCGTAAGTCCACGAGTTCATCGCGTAGCTGCCCTTGTCCCCAGCGGTTTTGGGATCGACCTCCTCGGTGAAGGTCAGCTCGAAGCCGTCCTGAGTAATGCGCATCTCGTGGATTTCGAAGGGAGTTTTGCCAGTCCAGCGGGTGCGCTCAAAGCTGAAGGGCAGTCCTCCGCGAGCNCCCCAGCCNCGGTTGGTNGTGCCNACGAANAGGGANCCNTCATCAGCNAGCCGGAGNGGGACGATGCCNGAGCGATAGCCNTCGAGGAANGGGAAGGCCGCGCCCTGNTAAACGCCNTTGATNTTTTCNAGGAAGACGCGTTGGACCTGCGAGTGGGTTTGTTCCCCCACGAGGACCTGCCCGGCGAAGGGGCCGAAGGCTCCCTTGGTGTGGTCGGGAATGATACCGGTGGGCGACTGGCCCAGTTTCCCATGGGGCAGCCAGACCGACGTGGGCACGAGCTGCGGGATGCGCTTGCGCTCGATCTCGATACGGGAGCCGCTCTTGGGTTCTGGTGGCTTAGGGCCCATATTCGGGGCCTGCTCCCAGAACTTGTTGCCGTTGGGATTACCCACGAAGCCGCCCGGCTTGAGGTGCTTCAGGGACGAGGAGCCATTCCAGGTTCCCTGATTGTCGCAGTAGAAGACATCACCTTCCATGTTGAATCCAATCCCACCCGGGGAGCGGATGCCGGAGCAGGTGGGGATTGCCTCGCCATCAGGCGTGACCCGGAAGCACCAGCCGCGCCAGGGCGAGTTGGCATTGAAGGAACCCGTCAGGCAGAGGACCACCCAGACGTTGCCGTCCTTGTCCGGGGGTGTTCCAAAGGCATACTCGTGGTAATCGCCATTGATACCCCAGGGCGCGGCGACCGTGACAAACTGGTCTGCGCGACCGTCGCCGTTGCTGTCCCGCATGCGCGAGACGTCGGGGCGCTGGGTGAAGGTAAACCAGCCGTCCTTGTGGGACATGCCGAGGGGTTCGTGCAGTCCGCTGGCAAACTTGCTCCACGTAACCTTGCTGAGATCGTCGCCGAAGGCACCGTCACAGATCCAGACGTCACCCCGGCGGGTTGCCAGGGCAACCCTCTTGTTATCAATGACGGCAATGGAGGAGCCCTCCATGACTTCTCCCTCCGGGAGAGGGATTTCCTCGCGCTTATAGAAGTCTTCCATGCTGGCGGCACCGGCGATGCCGGTGATCGCCAGCAGGGTGACGAGGGAGAGGCACATGGCCCGGGCTGCTGGGGAATGGATCGTTGATTTCATGAGAATTTGTTCCTTGGTGGTTTGTTGTCTCCGGGATGGCGCTTATTCGGCCCATTGATAGGCGAGCTCAAGCCGGGCGGCTCCATTCTTGAATTCGATCGGGATGCGCAGTTCTCCGTTCTGGATGGCAGCCTTGCCCCCGCTGACTGTTATGATCAGTTCGTCGTTCACAAGGAACCCCTTCCCCGCAGCCGTGATATTGCCGGAAGCGGCCCGGAAGTAGAGATTGCGGGGACTACCCTTGCCGGAGAGTTTCAAGGTCCGCTTCAGGTAGCTGCTTTCCTCCCTCGCCACTGGCACCGGGGTGTCCGCAATGGAGACATCGCCGCGATCATAGCGGAAAGTAGGACGCTGGCGCTCGTCCAGCTGATAACCGCGGAAACGCAGCTCCTGGGAGCGGGGCTCGGCCTTGGGCCATGCCGAGGTGGCGGAGTCCAGGGTGGCGAAGGCAACCCCGTTGGGGAATTTTATGATGGCCTCGCCCGCAGGAGGCTGGAAGCCCTGGCCCCTGCCACTCCAGTGGCGGGCGCCGTCAATGAAGTCGCCCTGCCAGATCTGGGCGAGACGCATATTGTTGGCGTCGAAGGTGAGGTTCACGGCTTCATCGTAGCCGACCCCGATGGCCCGGGGTCCGGCCTCGGCGATGAAATTGCGGTAGATGGCAGCTTCGCCCTCGGCTGCGGTGATCAGCATTCCGCTCGGGCCTCCTCCACCGGCCTGGGCCCCCTTCGAAAGGGACTGTTTCTTGAAGCCGGGCCCAGCCCAGCCCACATAGAGGCGTTCTTCCCCACCTCCCTCGAAGTAGTGGACCTCGATCTGGCGTTTGCCGGCCTTGAGTTTGATCTTTCCCTGAGCAGCCCGGTAAGGGTGCACCCCGTCATTGTTGACCACCAGCTTGCCGTCGATGTAGAGCCGGGACCCATCATCGGAGCCTGTTTCAAAAGTATAGACCCCGTCCTTCGGGCACTCGATCTCCCCGGTAAAGACAAATCCGAAGCCGTCACTCCGGTCAGTGGGACTGATGTCGAAGAGTCCGCTGGCCAGGGTTCCTGACTTCTTGGGGTCCAGCTTCGAGAAATCCGGGAGTGCGGTCCAGCTCCCGTGATAGAACTTGTAGGTCAGGTTGGTTACGGGGTTGGCCCGCTTGGAAACCACCATCATGCCATTCATCAACTCGAAGTGGCCGGGAAAGGTGCAGATGTAGGGATAGTTGCCTTCCTTCTTCGGGGCCTTGAACCAGATCACGGTTTCCTTCTTGGGCTGCACCATTCCGGAGCTGTGGAGGATCCGAGGATGGCCCTTCGGCTCCCAGTTCTGCTCCACACCCTTCTCTCCGAGCTTGAGGACTGCGTCGATGACCTCCTTGCCCTTGTCGCCGCCCTTGGACTTGCCCGGGGTGCAGATGATGAGGTTGTGCGGGAGGTCGTCCGGGTTCCGGAAGGTCAACTTCACCGTAGCGTTTGGTTTGACGCTGAAGGAACGCACATCGTATTTCATCGCGGCCTGGAGGGTCGAGATTACGATTTCCTGGTCGATTTTTTCAAATCCCTTGGGTGGGTTCTGCGCCTTGAGGGGGGCGATGGCGCTGAGGAGTGCTGCGAGCGGGAGGAGCCGTGCTTTCATGAATGGCTGTGTAGGTTAGATTGTCGGAATGAAGGGAGCCACCGTGGGCCGGGGCAGAACAATGGAACGCTGTGTCTGGTGGGGGATCATTACGGCGGCTGTAAGAGGATCTGGCAAGAAACTCGATACGAATTCTCCGCTGATCCCCCCTGAGGGCTTTTGTGCGGGGCAGTCCCGGCTAAGAGCGCGGGCACCGTCGGGGTCACCCGCCGAGGACCTCGGACATTTCTCCACGGCTGTCGGAGAATCTCCCATCAGGGATGCCCAGCCTGTCCAGCATTGTGGCGTAAAGGTTGGAAAGCGGCATCTTCTCTTCGTCGAATTTCAGGTAGCTCCCGTGCCGGAAGCCGAGGTTGCGTCCACCGGCGAGGAGCAGCGGGTAGTTGTGGTTGTTGTGGGTGCGGCTGTTGCTCGAGCCGTAGAGGACTATGGTCTGGTCCAGAATCGAGCCGTCGCCTTCGCGGGTTTCGGCCATCCGGCGGAGGAAGCGAGCGTGGTTCTGGGCGAGGAACTGATCAAAACGGCCCAGGTTCCGGACCCCCTGGCCCTTGCCCGCCCCGTGTGCCAGGCCGTGCCAGTTTCCCGAGAGTCCGAGGCAGGCAGGAAATTTGTTGGCAATCGTGGTCGCCCCGGCGACCTGGCCGATCATATAGGTACAAACCCTCGTGGAGTCGGTCTGGTAGGCGAGGAACATGAGGTCGTAGATCGCCTTGATGTATTCCTTCGGGCCGTCCTGCGTGGCCTCGAGGTCGACAGCGGTGGCGTCGACCTCGGGCTTGGGGACGTCCAGCCAGGCTTGGGCCCGTTCGACGCGTTGCTCGACGGAGCGGACGGAGCTCATGTACTCGTCGAACTTCTCCTGGTCCTGCTTGCCGAGGCGGTGGTTGAGGGACCTCGAGTGCTCCAGCACGTGGTCCAGAATGCTCCCGGAGTTTTTCAAGCGCTGGCGCTGGCGCTCGGTGGTCTCCCCGGGCTCGATTCCGAAGAGCCGGTTGAAAATATGCTGTGGACTCGACAGGGCAGGAATGGGGCGGCCTTCCCGGGAGAACGACAGGGTCGTTGCCCGGGTTGGTTCACCGACCCCTCCGTCGCTGGAGAGGGTGAGGGACCGGTAGCGGGTCTGATCGCCAAAGGCGGAGGCCACGCGTTGATCCAGTGATATGCTGTTGCCGAAGGCGCCCCCCTTCATCAAGGCGCCGGTGAGGAAGGTATCCCCCGTGTCGTGGCCGCCCATTTTCCAGCCATTGGGGTGGGAGACCCCCCCAATCACGGTGACGTTTTCGCGCAGGGGTTCCATGGAGGAGAGAACCTCGGTGAACCGGAAATCACGCCCCTGCCCGGTGGGGAACCAGCCCCATTGACGGTCCGGGTGGCCGTCCTTGGGCATGGCGACGCCAAACGGCCAGTAGACACAGCACAGGCGCCTCGGGAGCGCGGCAGCGGCGCGGGAGCCGGTTTCCCGGGCCATGCACTCCAGCCAGGGAAGAGCGAGGGTTGCACCCGCCCCGCGGAGAAACGCTCTTCGGTTCAGGCGCCAGGATTTGGTTGCCATGGGTTCGTCGGGTTCAGGAACTTACTTGCGTCGGAACGTCTCACTCTGCGCGATGGCGACCAGGAGGGAGCCGAGCCGATAATCGCTCTTTTCGAATTGGTTCGTCAAGGATTCGACCTCTTCTGCGTCCTCGAAGGACAGGCTGCGACCGAGGCCGTAGGCGAGGAGCCTGGAGGTCAGCGCCGTCGCGAAACGCCGTTTGCGGTGTTTCAGGAGGAAGGCCTTCAGGTCGCTGACCCCATGGACCTGGTGCCCGCCCGGTAGAATGGACTGGTCTTCGATGGGGGCGGTCACCTTCTTACCCTTCCGTTCTCTGGGAGAGCGGGCAACTGCCTCACGCCAGAGGCCGACCGCATCGTAGTGCTCAAAGGGGATCCCCCAGGGGTCAATACTTTGGTGACAATCGGCACAGGCCTCCTTGTGGCTATGTAGTTCAAGCTGCCTCCGGACGGGAAGAGACTGGAAACGAGGGTCGTCGGCTTCAAGGCCAGGGACGTCTGCGGGAGGGGGCGCGGGAGGGTCATCGAGGAGGCGGTCGAGGACCCACACGGCGCGGCGCACGGGGTGAGAGTCCTCCCCGGTTGAATTGAGGAGCAGGATCCCGGCCTGGGTCAGCAGGCCACCCCGGTGGTCGCCGGGCTTCAGGGCAACGCGCTCGAAAGCGCCGCTTCGCGGGCCCTTGAGGCCGTAGTGGCGGGCGAGGGGCTCGTTGAGCATCGTGAAGCTGGAATCAATAAGGTTCAGGGCACTGAGGTCACCGTGCAGAATCTCGCCGAAAAACCGCCGAGTTTCCTCCCGCATCATGGGTTTGAGCCGGTCATCGAAGCCGGGGTAATATTCCGGGTTAATTGCGACCCGGTCGATCCCGGAAAGATCGAGCCACTGGTCGGTAAAATGCCGGATGAACTCTTCCGAACGCGGATCCTTGATCATCGAGCGGACTTGCCGCGAGAGTTCAGCCGGGGTGTTGAGGGCCCCGGAGGAGGCCCGGGCGATCAGGGAATCATCCGGCGTGGTGGACCAGAGGAAGAAGGACAGCCGCGCAGCGATCTCGTGCGGAGTCAGCGAGCGCGATTTGCCGGACGCTTCCGGCTCGAAGAGGTAGAGAAACTCCGGGGAGACGAGAATCATCGAAAAACACTCCCGCATCGCTTCCTCGAAGGAGGAGGAGACAGGGCGGATTTTCTCGTAAAATGCCAGCACGACGTCCACGTCCGCCTCGGTCGCGGGGCGGCGGTAAGCCCGCGTGATGAATCCGGAGAGCGCCTCCCGCGCCCGTGCGTGTTCGCCTCCTCCGCCGGGAGGCAAAAGCCGGACGTGGCCTGCTGGCGGCCACGACTGAAAGAAGGGGCCTTCGAACTCGAGGGACTCCAGGACGATTGTGCTGCGCTCCTGTTGCCGGGGAATGAGCTCTTTCAGGCGAGCCTTGTCCCTGCGGTCGATTGGCTCAACACCCCGGAACCGATCCACGACCCCCTCGTGGCGGGCGAGGGCAGCCCGGTTGGCCTTCTGGAAACGCTCCCAGAAGGCATCGAGGTCCGGTTGCCGGAGTCGCTTCCCGATTCCCCTGACCTGACTCTCCATGTTGGCGCGCAGGGCGTTGACCTCGAAGAGCCGGAACGCGATATCGACCTGATTCTTATCCAGGGGGTCAATGACCCGAAGCTCCTCGATCTTGCGCTGCAGGCCGTCGACAAAACGGGTGAACCCTCCGAGGGCCTTCCCGTGGGCCGCCAGCAGGTCTTTCTCCACCGGGAGGACTGGGCGGTTGGCCTTAACCGCCTTTCCGACCTCCTTCTTCAGTGGCCCCGGGATGGCGATGGCCCTGAACTGGTAGGGCTTGTCGGGTGGAAGACCGTCGTCATGGATATTCGTGACGATGATCGTCACGCCGGGAAACTTCGGATTGTGGCCCGGCAGGGGGAACTCCTCGATGCGGCCACGAAGTTCGTAGAGCCGGGGAACCGAGCCCGGATTGGTCACGTCGATTTCCCCGACGACCCGGGCAGGGCTCTGGGTGTCCGATCGCATGCCCAGGCTGACGCGCATGCGTGGGTAGGCCATGCCCTCGGGAACGTTGGCCCCGGCCCTGATCCGTATCCGGAACTCCCCCTCGCGGGGGAAGGTGAGCAACTTTCCGAAGAAGGAGCTTCCCGGGCGCATGTGATTGCCCGGGGACAGCTCGAGCTTTCCCCGGGTCGACGGGGAAGACTCGGTGAAACTGTGCCGGAATACCTCCGGAGCAGGTCCGGTCACGATGGCCTTGTCCATCGCAGAGCGGGCAGCCTTCAGGTAGTATTCAATCTGCAAGGGAGAGATCCCGAGGGAGGCCCCGTTGTTTCGGAAGCCGTCGGGGGAGGCTGGGTCGGGCGGAAGGTTGAGCGCGTGGTTCATCTCGATCCCGAGCAGGTCGCGCAGGGTATTGTTGTATTCGTAGCGCGTCAGTCGTCGGATCACGGTGCGGCCATCAATTCCCCTCCGCTGGCGGGCGGCTTCTTCGAGACCCGCTCGCACCCAGCCCTTGAGGAGGCGGCGGGAAGCGGCGTCCGGCTGGGGCTCGTCCTCGGGCGGCATTTCCCCCAGTTTCAGATTCTCGAGAACGTCGTGCCATGTTTCCGCCGCGGGGCCCTTGAAGTGCGGATCGAGGGTATCCAGCCGCAGCGAGCCCTTTTGCTTGTCGGGGCCATGACAGCTGAAGCAATGCCTCGCAAGGATGGGACGGATGTCCGACCCATAGATGCTGGGGTCTGGGGCAGGCGGCAAAGCCAGGAGGGGCCCGCCGGGGAGGAAGAGGATAACGAATGGAAGGGATTGGCGCACGGAACTGGGAAGCCTTACCCGAAAAACAATTCCTTTCACATGGGAAGTTTTGGGAGCGCTGCGGGCGGGGGTAATTTTCAGATACATGGCCCCGGCTTCCGGCCTTCAAAAGGCTCCGGGGTTCTTCGTGAATGGTGCGGGGTGACGGACTCGAACCGCCGACCCACTCGGTGTAAACGAGTTGCTCTACCAACTGAGCTAACCCCGCGAAGATGTCCTGCAGGAGGGTTGCGGAGGATGCCGGATTTGGATCGCGGCGCAAGCTCTTACGCCAGATTTTCAGGAAGGGGAGCCTTGAGGGTGCTGCAGGGGGCCGGGGGCGCTCTCCCGGAATCGGCGGCGGAAGGAAGGGCCGGCGCCTGCGATCCAGATCCAGCGCTCGTCGATGCGGCGGGCCACCGCGAGGCGTGAGGCAAGGGCGGCTCCGAGGATGAGGGGGAAGAAGACGAGCAGCGCGGCGGAAAACAAGCCCCATTGGCTACCCTCGGCGGCATATAGTCCCAGCCCGAGGGCAAGGGAGGCGCCGACGATAAAACAAGTCACCAGGTTGGCGCGCCGGCTGCGGCAGCGTCCACAAAGGCCGAGGTTCACAGGGGCGCGCCGCCGGGTCACGAGTCGCACGATCGCCCACAGCAGAACAGCGAGGAGCGAAAGGAAGATCATGAGGAGCAGGATGAGGTGGGAGAGCGGCGATGACCAGGAAAGGGTGCGTGTTTTGACGGACTCTGCGGGACGGTTGCATTTGAAGCACGTGTCTACCGGGAGGGGTGGGCCGGAACGGTCGACCACGATCATCCTGCCCATCACTCTGGGGAGCTGCCCGGCCGGGGGCGCAAAGGGGGACTTGGGGGCCTGCTGGGCCTGCGGGGGCTCGTAGGGGTTTTCCGGAGGCCGGGGGTGGGGCGGGGTCTCGTCCATCATGCTTCGGAAGGCGGAGGCCGCGTTCTGGGGCCCCGGGGTCGGCCCTACCCTAGCTCATCTCCGAACTCGCTGTCGCCGGTTTCGTCAAAGTCGACCTCACGGACCCGCTTTTGGTCGCGGAGCTTCTCGACATGCATGCGGAGCTGTTCCCGGACCTTCGCGGCGTCCTTGATGGCGTTGAGGACGGGACGGGGATGGGTGCGGTCCGAAGTTTCGAGGGCGACGTTGGCGAGACCGAAGAAGCGGAGCCAGATGGGGCGCAGGATGCGGGTATCCTTGACGCGGTAGAGCTCGATTTCATCGATATTCTGGTTGAGGACTCCCTCTATGATCCGGAGGCGCTGGGAGGTGATTTCGAAACGCAGGCAGCGAACGACGAGCCACTTCCAGCCCGCGACCAGGGCGCAGATAATCGCGCCCAGAGAAACAGCCCAGTGGGTGTTGGCCCCCACAACCAGGAAGGCGCCTCCCATCAGGAGGCAGGCTGCGAAAGTGGGGAGATTGACAATCTGTGACGGCCTCCCTCGCCAGACGGTGTTTTCCTCTTCCATGTGCACGGGACCAGTTTTCGCAGCGATCGCGGGCAATTCAAGGCAAGTTGCGGGGCCGTGGTCACCTCTTCGGGGTGGAGCGAGCGCCAGCCGGGGGGTAATGGTGGGTCCCCTCCGGGGGCGGAGGCTGATCCGGAACTCAAAGGAGCTTTTTCCGGGCAGCTTCGAGGAGAGCTTCCCTTTGTTCGCGTTGGGCTCCGGCACCGCGGGCCATGTCAGGCTTGCCGCCCCCCTTGCCGCCGACGATCGGGGCCAGGTCCTGGATGAGCCTCCCGGCACCGTGACCGGCGTTGTTGCCGTCCTCCCCGCAGAGGGCTCCGAGGTGGAGTTTTTCGCCGTCATCCACCACGAGGAAGGCGGCGTGGGTAAACTGGACTTTCTTCAGGCCGTTGAGCAGCTCCTGAAGGAGGGCCGGGGAGCCTTCGAGAGCGTGGACGATGTTGGTGGCCGCTCCCCCGTCTTCAACGAGGCTGGCGAGAAACTCGTCGGCCTCCCGGGCCGCGCTGGCGGTGCGGGCCTTCTTGAGGGCCTTTTCGGCGTTCACGGCGATGGCCCTGACCTCCGCCGCGGAGGCATCTTGCGGGGCGGGAAAGGTGTTGGCCCCGAGAGCGGCGAGAGAATCGTTGGCGGCGGCCAGCTTGTCATCGGCGGCCGCCTTCTCCTCGCACTCCTTCTCGGCTTGCCCGGCGAGGTAGGCCTCGGCGGCGGCTCCGCACACCGCCTCGATCCTTCGGGTGCCGGCAGCAATCGCTTCCTCGCGGCGGATCTTGAAGAGGCCGATCTCCGCAGTGTTGCGCACGTGGGTGCCCCCGCAGAGCTCCATCGAGTAGCCGTCGAGGGCCTGGGGGCTCCCTCCGATCTGGACCACCCGCACCCGGTCGCCATACTTGTCCCCGAAGAACTGCATGATGTCCTTGCGGCCCTGGATGTCGGGGTAAGGGACTTCCTGCCAGCTGACCGGCTCCCCGGCGGCTATGCAGCTGTTGACCTTCTCCTCGATGGCGGCGATCTGGTCCGCGGCCACTGCGGTGGATGTGAAATCAAAACGAAGGCGGTCCTCCGCCACCAGCGAACCTTGCTGGGTGGCCTCCGGTGATACGATCTCGTGCAGGGCCCAGTGAAGGAGGTGAGTAGCGGTATGGTGCGCCTCGATGGAGCGCCTGCGTGCGGAATGAATCTTCAGGGTGATCTTGTCGCCCGGCTTCAGCGAGCTGGACAGGTCAGCGGGCACGCCGTGGGCCCGGGCGGAGCCGATCTGCTGCAGTGCGATCACCGGGATTTCGGATTCTCCGGCGACCAGGACCCCGGTGTCCCCGACCTGCCCTCCCATTTCGGCATAAAACGGGGAATGGTCGGTGATCAGCCAGCGGATGTCTCCGGCGACATGCTCCTCCAGGATGGTGGCCTCGCAGCTGTCCTGCTCGAAGCCGTTGAATCCAGTAGTCACCTCCGTTGAGATATCGAGGGCGGAAACGATTTCAGATTTCTGGGCCTCGCGGGCGATTTGCCGGGCCTGCTCCATGAGTTCCTCGAAGCGGGACATCTCGAGGTCAATGCCTCGTTCGCGACAGAGAAGCTGGGTGAGATCCACCGGGAAGCCAAAAGTGTCGTAAAGTTTGAATGCGGCATCGGCCGGGAAGGCGCGGCCGGAGACCCTTGCGGCCTCCTCCTCAAAGAGGGCCAGGCCGCGGTCGAGGGTTTCGTTGAAGCTGCGCTCCTCGCGCTGCAGGGTTTCCACGATGACGCCCTCCCGCCTTTTGAGCTCCGGGAAGGACTCTCCCATCTGGTCCACCAGCGTTCCCACGAGTTCGGTGAGGACGAACTTGTCACCGCTAAATCCGAGGGCCCGGCCGTAGCGGACCGCCCGCCGCAGGATGCGTCGCAGGACGTAGTTGCGGCCGGTGTTGCCCGGGAGAATACCGTCTGCGATGGAGAAACTCAGGGTGCGGAGATGATCCGCGATAACCCGGAACGCAATGGCAGTGCCGATTTCTTCGTCCTCGTGCTCGTTCCCGGCAACGGGGTAGACGTCATGGTAGGTTTTTCCGGACAGTTCTTCAAGGGTGTCGAAGATGGGCCGGAAGACATCCGTGTTGTAGTTTGATGCCTTCCGGGAGAAATCCGTGAACCCCCTCGTGTTCTGGATGATGGAGCACGCGCGCTCGAAGCCCATCCCCGTATCCACATGCCTGGACGGGAGGTCACGGAAGGATCCATCGGCCTCGGAGTTGAACTGGATGAAGACAAGGTTCCAGATCTCGATGCACTGGTCGCTGTCCTTGTTGACCAGCAGCCCGCCGGTGTCGCCCTCCGGGGTCAGGTCAACGTGCAGTTCCGAGCAGGGTCCGCAGGGGCCTGTCTCTCCCATCATCCAGAAGTTGTCGGCCTTGTTCCCGTCCACGATGTGGATTGCCGGGTCACAACCGGCCCTCTCGAAGAGGGCCTTCCAGTGGTCGTAGGCTTCCTGGTCGAACTCCGCCGGGTCATCCGGCCCGGGCCGGTAGACGGTGGCGTAGAGGCGGCCGGGGGGGAATCCCCATCGGTCCACCATCAACTCCCAGGCCCAGTTTATGGCGTCCCTCTTGAAGTAGTCTCCGAAGGACCAGTTCCCCAGCATTTCGAAGAAGGTGTGGTGGTAGGAGTCGAGCCCAACGTCATCGAGATCGTTGTGCTTCCCACCCGCCCGGATGCACTTCTGGGTGTCTGCTGCCCGCGGGGGGTCGTAAGGGGCCTTGTCCGTCCCGAGGAAGTAGGGCACGAACTGGTTCATTCCGGCATTGGTGAAGAGCAGGCCGGGGGATTGGGGCAGCAGCGAAGCGGAAGGGATAACGGTGTGCCCCTTCTCGACAAAGAAGTCCAGGAAGCTCTGGCGGATTTCCGCGGCGGTCATGGGGCGGAGATTTGGAACCGCGAATGCAGCCGAATGCACGCAAAAAAGAGCGAATCGGCGGCTCGTGGGGATCCCGAAAAACCATCGTTCCGGGGATGGCATTGCAGGACTTGACCCACCTGGGGGGTGTTTGCCAGCCCATGAGGCATTGACCGCGCCGAAAGAGGCCTTATCTTGCATGGTACTCCCCCGCCCGCATGAAAAAAAGGCCCTCAGGAGGCGCCCTCGCGGCAATTCTCCTCCTTACCTCCCCCAGCTTGGCCCGTGCTGAATCGGTGGCCCGTACTTGGAATGAGGAGCTCCTTGGGGCGGTGCGGCTCTCCTTTCCGGACCCGCCAGTCCATGCGCGCAACCTCTTTCACGTCTCGGCCGCCCTCTACGACGCCTGGTCGGCCTATGACCCGGTCGCCGTGGGATATCTGCACCGGGAGGACGCCACCGCGCCGGACGTGGCTGCGGCGCGCCACGAGGCCGTCAGCTACGCAGCCTACCGGGTTCTGACCCATCGCTACAGCGTGGTGGCCCATCCCAATACCCCGGCGGCCAACGTATTATTGGCGCAAGCCAATTTCGATGCCCGGCTTGCCAGCCTGGGCTATGACCCCAACAACAGCTCCACGACCGGGGACAGCCCGGCGGCAGTGGGAAACCGGGTGGCGGAGACAATCATTAGCTGGACAGCAGGGGACAACTCGAACGAGGCGGGCGGCTATACGGACAATACGTATACGGCCGTAAACGAACCCCTGATCCTTGAGTTTGCAGGCACTACCCTCGTGGATCCAAACCGCTGGCAACCGCTGGAATTCGTGGAGGCCTTTTCGCAGACCGGGCAGCCCCTTCAGTTTACGATCCAGGAATTCATCGGAGCGCACTGGCGCGACGTCTGGCCCTTTGCGCTGAGCCGCGAACCAGGGGAGACGTTGTATCTTGATCCCGGGATACCTCCGGAGCTGGAGGGAGCGGGGGACCAGGAATTCAAGGACGGAAACGCGGAGGTAATCCGCTACAGCAGTCTGCTGGATCCAACCAGCGCTCCTGTTCTGGATTGCTCACCGGGCAACATTGGGAACAACTCGTTGGGGGCCAACGATGGGACCGGACACGTCAAGAACCCCGTGACAGATGCTCCCTACGCCGCCAACCTCGTGAACGAGGCTGATTTCGGGCGGGTGATTGCGGAGTACTGGGCGGATGGGCCGGAGTCCGAAACCCCCCCCGGGCATTGGAACGTGATTGCGAACGAGGTGGTGGACCATCCCGACTTTGAGCGGCGTTTCATGGGCGCCGGGCCGGTCCTTGATGAGCTGGAGTGGGACGTCAAGATGTACTTCCTGATCAATGCCGCGGTGCATGACGCCGCGGTGGCGGCGTGGACCTGCAAGCGGGAATACGATTACGTGCGCCCCATCAGCAGTATCCGCTATCTGGGTCAGAAGGGGCAGTCGAGCGACCCAACCGGACCGTCCTACCATGAAGAAGGCCTGCCCCTCGTTCCCGATCTGATTGAAGTGGTCACGGCCACTACCACCCAGCCGGGAGGCCGGCATCGCCATCTTGGGCTGGGAGCGATCGGCAAGATCGCGATCCGGACGTGGCAGGGAGAGCCGGCAGACCCTGCAACCCAGATCGGCGGGGTCGGCTGGATTCTGGCCGATCGCTGGGTTCCCTATCAGCGTGATACGTTTGTAACCCCTGCCTTCGCGGGCTATCTCTCGGGGCACAGCACGTTCAGCCGGGCAGCGGCCGAGGTCCTGACCCGTCTCACCGGGAGCGAATTCTTTCCCGGAGGTCTTGCCACACACATTATCCCTGCGGGCGACCTGGAGTTCGAAGCCGGTCCGACCGCGGCGGTGTCCCTGCAATGGGCGACCTACTACGACGCCTCGGACCAGGCGGGCCTTTCCCGGCTTTACGGGGGTATTCATGTGCCGGTGGACGACGGGCCGGGCCGGGCTATGGGGTCCCAGTGCGGAATCGGGGCGTGGGAGCTGGGCATCAGGTATTTCGACGGGAGCATCCTGCACGAGCGCCCGCAGCTCACGGTAACGCCAATGCCGAACGGGCAGTATCGCCTCGACTGGACCCAGCGGCGGGGGCTCTTCTACAAGGTGCGGCGGACGGGGGACCTCGAGAATTTCACCGATGAGTTTCCCTTTGAGCGCGCCAGTCAGGAGCGGGCAAGCCATTCTATTTCTCTCCCGTTCCCGACGCCCGAGAGGGAGTTTTACCAGGTTGAGCAATCGGGGTCGGAGTGATGCGGCGCCTCATCGTCATGCGCCACGCAAAGAGCTCGTGGGAAAGCTCCACCCCGACCGACCACGCCCGGCCCCTCAACCCTCGCGGCAGGGAAGACGCCCCCCGGGTCGGCGCGGCGCTGGTGGAACGGGGATGGGTTCCGGATCTCGTCCTGAGCAGCGATGCGAAGCGCACGCGGGAAACCTTTGCCGCGATGAGCGAGGTTTTCCCCGGCGCGGTGGAGGCCCGCTACCTGCCCTCGTTTTACCACGACGGGCCGGGGGCTGTTCAGGATGAGCTGCCGGGAATACCGGACTGGGTGGGCTGCCTTCTCCTGCTGGGGCACAATCCCGGCTGGGAAAGCCTCGTGCGCCTGCTGAGCGGAGAAGCGNTCGTGATGAAAACGGCGACTGCGGTGCTCCTCTCTGCCGGGCAGGAAAAATGGTCCGCAGGAATCAATCCCGGAGGATGGACCCTGGAAGAGGTGATTTACCCTCGTGATCTCTGAACTNCGCGGNGAGGCTGNGGATCGTCAGGGCGGGTGCCTGNCCCCGGCTGGAGGACGCCGCTTGCTGNTCAGTAGACCCCGGCGTTGTAGAGCTGACCGTTGAGNTCCTCCTTGCCGATGATGCCGATCTTGCGTTCGAGGGTTTTTCCGTTCTTGCGGTCGAATTCCCGGATCCGCACCCGCCCGGCACCNTCGCTGGTCTTCATCGTGGCGGGCTCGAGGATCCGGCGCCATTCGAAGTAGTAGTAGCTTTCGTCCCACCGGGCGAGAGCGACGTGATCCTGTGGTTGCAGACCACCGGCGCGGGCCTGNACTTTCTCGAAGGAAATGACAGGGTAAGGGTCCGGGGGGCGCTTCTTGAACAGGAAACAACCGGGCAACGCCAGGACGGCAGCACTGATGAGCAGGAGTCTCACCGGGGNGGATCTAATCAGCTGCTGCGGGCCGGGTCTAGAGGAATTCGGCGTTGCGGGCGGCCCGGCCAGATGGTGGGATGGNGNGGCCCGGCCTCCGGCCGTTTTTCATGCATCTCCGCTTTACAGAGGAAGAGCTCAGCGTGCTGATCGACATGGTCAGCCTGGCAGCCGAGGTTGGATCCCTGAACCGGCGACCGGGTGCAAAGGAGCAATATACGCGCTTTGAGGAATTGGAGAATACGATCCTGGAGAAGGTCACGCACCTGGGATTTGGTGATATCATCGAGTTCGACGAGAGCCAGCAGCGTTACCGGGTGACCACNGACTACCTGACCAAATCGTTCGTGCAGGACTCCCTNGATGAGATGCGCAACGAAATCTTCTGGGAGGAGCTCACCCTTCGTCTTGCGGAACGGGATGTCATCCGCAAGATCGGTCTGCCGGCCTGGAACTCCCTGGACGAGGAAACCCGGCGGTCCCACACCGAGCCCATCGAGAAGAGCTACTGGGAAGAGTTTACCAAGCGGGGGATCGACACCCTCCATCTCATCGCCCGCTTCGAGACCGGGTGAAGAAAGGGAGCAAGGTGGCCGGGCCGGGGGAGGCCTGAACTCCGAGGCTCCAGATCCGAGAACACATGCCCCCTCTCATCCAGAAGCGGAAGCAACACTACCCGGTGTCGCCTTATCTGCTGCAATATCTGCAGCACTTCGGGCGGCGCTCGGACATCCCGCTCGTCTACGACGACCTGCTGCGCTTCTCGGAGGCAATNCCCTATGAGAATCCCGATGGGGANGAGACGCTCTGGCTCACGGTCTTCCATCCCCGGGAAGTCTTGGCTGAGCTTCGTCCCAAGCTCACCAAAATCTACGCNATGCTCAAGATCGGGGGCGACATGTCACTGGCCGAGCACCTCACCGTGGAGCGGATCGACTTTGGGGAGTTCGGAAATTCGCGCCCGTTCCGNATCAGGATCACCAACCAGTTCAACGGGAACTCGGACTACTATTACGTGAAGACTGCGGACGCCAACCGTATCTACGGGCTGGANCTGGAGCACATCCTCTCGCCGAACCGGATTAATTACCTGGTCAACGGCAACACATTGATCGAGGAGCACATCGCGGGGGTGCCTGGNAATATCTTCATCAAGGACTATCTGGGGCGTCCGATTCTGAACCAGGTGCGGGTGGCAAAGGAATTCGTGAAATTCGGGGAGCGCGCCTTTCTCCGGCTCCTGGGCGATATGCGGAGCGTGAACTACGTGGTCGACATCACGCCTGACTTCGAGGAGGTGCAATACCGGGTGCGGCCCATCGACTTCGACCAGCAATGCTACGAGGGNGCCCTGCGGGTCTACCGGGCGCACTATTTTCCGGACAACAAACCTGTCGATGAGCTCGTCAGGGAGCATCTCAATCCNACCACGATCCTGCAGTATCGCAGTGAGGAGCGCACGCAGATGGCACGCCGGTTCCGGGCCTCGCGAACACGGATCAAGGGTATTCTCAGGACCATGAGCAAGGATACCATCGCTCCACCGGAGCACCTGNGCGAACTGAGGGCGGCCCTGGGCGAGCGCTATGGNACCCAGGCCTTCAGGAGCTGTGAAACGATGGGGGAGCTTACTGCCCGCCACCTTTTGTTCATGCTGGAAGAAGGCAGGAAGTANTNGCCTGGGGGGCTGCCGCCCTGGCGAGGGATTGGGNCGGGAGCGGGATCACGGCTGATCGATTTCGTCATCGGTGACAGGCGGGAGGAGGGCGAGCACCATTGAGTCGAGCTGGCTCTGGACCAGGTAAGCGGCCAGTTTCCTTCCCCGGGNCACTTCTCCCGGCTTGAGCCGCGCAATCTCCCCGTCGANGAATGTCTCGAGGCCCGCTATTGTNGGCAGGCTCTCGGAATTGGACTCCAGCTCATTACGGAGATCCCGGCGGAGCTCCTCGCGACGCTTGCGGAAGAACTGTTTGAAGGTGACATCCTTCATCGTGAACGGGCGCGCTTCTCTGGCCCGGAGCCATTCNAGCCGGAGGTGTCGCTTCTGCCCCTCGAGATCCCGCATGTTTTTGACGAGGGCGGCGGGCAGGCCGGGGGGAGGGAGATTTCCCCAGGCGGCCTGCCAGTAGGCGTGGAGGAGGCCGGGGCTCCCGGCGAGAAGTCTGATGGGGGCCTCTGGTCCTCCATCCTTCTCTGCCTGCAGGAAGGTCTGGAAAAGCTGGACGTGGACTGTGTTTACATTGAAGACCTCGCTTACCGGGGCGTTTTGGATTTTCTCCGGATTGATCTCAGGAACTTCCTTGCGTAATTCGGCCGGTCCNGTGAGTGGGCGAACGGCCTCCAGGACAATCTTACGTTCACCCTCTTCAACGGGATAGCCCTGCCCGGCAAGGAGCCCGGTATCCTTCTGAATCTGGATCCAGCTGCCGTCATCAAGGACGAACTCCACCGCGGCGGCGAGTTCACGAACCTCCTCCACTCGCTCAAGCGTGCTCCGGGAAAGCCACGGCAGGGTGTTCGTTGTGACGGAGGCCACGAAAAAGGAGATGTGCTCCTCACCAAGCCAGATAGCAGGGGCGGCATTCGGGCGGCGAGGGGCGGTCGGGGGAAGGCCTCCCAGCCGGGCGAGGTCGTCCAGGGCGTACATCAGCTCGAAGACACCGTGCACGCGGAAGGTCTCGTCTCCGTTTTGCGCGAAGGTCGTTCCGCGTCCCNGCCTGCCGTCCTCTGGTGCCGGTTCTGCGGAGGGCTGCCACCACANCGTCCCNTGCCCCGTCTCCTCAGAGCCGAAGCTCAGGAGGCACGCCCCGGTGGAGCGGTCCTCAAGGACGAATCCCCGCAGTGGTTCTTCCTTATCCTGGGAAACCGCGGTGAAGACCGCCCGGTAGCTCTCCAGCTTATTGTAGCGCTCGACGAATTCGGCATACCACTCCTCGATCGTGCGTTCGGCGGGCAAGAGGCTGGAACACAGGCAAGAGAGGAAAATTACGGCGGGAAATTTCATGACGGTTTGATCCATTTCTGTCCTCGGACGTTGCGCCAATCTCGGNCCGGGCGAAGGCAGGCAGCGGGANNGGGGGANAGGCATGATGCGACGAAGTTCNGGAGGGTCCAGCATGGATTGCGTGTTAGCGCCAATACCGGGGGCGATGATGTCATTATTCAGGGGAATGCAGGCAGCGGTGACCTGGCTGANGAGGGGCTGGGCGGGCTTGTGTTTGTGGAAGCCTCGATGCGCCCGGGTTGCGGAGGCGGCCCCGGGGCCTTGACTTTCCGCGGGGTGCGCCCAGCCTCGGCAGGGGGACGGCCTCCTTGGGGGCGTTTCTGAACTCCGTCTTGTAAAATGTCCTACGATCTCGTCGTAATTGGTGGCGGTCCGGGCGGCTACGTGGCCGCCATCCGGGCCGGGCAGCTTGGGAAAAAAGTGGCCTGTGTCGAGATGGAGCGGGCTGGGGGCACGTGCTTGAACTGGGGATGTATTCCCACCAAGGCACTGCTGCGCAACGCCCACATGTTCCACACCCTGCAACATCAGGCCAAGGAGTTCGGGATCAGGTTTGACAACCTTTCCCATGACTGGGAGGCCGTCATTGGGCGGTCCCGCAGCGTTTCAGATCGCCTGGCGGGGGGCGTGGAGTTCCTCTTCAAAAAGAACAAGGTTGATTACGTCAGAGGCTACGGATCGATCGTGGATGGAACNCATGTGGAGGTCAGGGCCGAGGACGGGAGCACGCAGATCCTTGAGACCGCCAANATCATCATTGCCACGGGAGCGAAGGCCCGAGAACTCCCCGGCCTGCCCTTCAACGGAACGAGCGTGATTGGTTCCCGGGAAGCCATGACGTTGCCCTCACAGCCCAGGAGCATGGTTATTATCGGNGCGGGAGCGATCGGGGTGGAGTTCGCATACATCTACAATGCCTTCGGAACCGAGGTCACCGTGGTGGAGATGATGCCGCGGCTCGTTCCGGTGGAAGACGATGACATCGGAGAGGCCCTCAAGAAGTCCTACACCCGCCAGGGCATTAAGTGCCTGACGGATACCAAGGTGACTGCCACCGAGGACCGGGGTAGCTCCGTGGCCGTGACCGTGGAGAATGCGAGGGGCAGCGAAACAATCGAGGCGGAGGTGTGCCTGGTGGCGATAGGCGTCGTTCCCCTGCTGCCNGGCGGGGAGCTTCCGGGGCTCACCGAGCGGGGGTGGATGCAGACGGGAGACCGTTACNANACCTCGATGAGCGGCGTTTATGCGATCGGGGACNTCGTGGGGCCCCCATGGCTGGCGCATACGGCCATGTTCGAGGCGGTCCAGTGCGTGGAGGGCATCTTTGTGGAGGGGTGCACACCCAAGCGGGTTGATACCTTTCCGGGCTGCACCTACTGCTATCCCGAGGTGGCCTCGGTGGGCAGAACCGAACGCGAACTACGGGAGGAAGGGGTGGCCTGCAAGGTGGGCAAGTTCCCCTACCAGGCGCTGGGCAAGGCGCAGGCCGCNGGNGAAACCGACGGGTTTATCAAGCTCATCTTCGGGGAGGAGCACGGCGAGCTTCTCGGCGCGCACATCATCGGCGCGAATGCCACCGACCTGATCGCCGAGATGGGACTGGGCCTGACCTTGGAAGCGACAATCGAGGATTTCCANGCAACNATCCATGCCCACCCGACNCTGACCGAGGGCGTGCACGAGGCGGCGCTCGATGCAGGCGGGCACGCCATTCATTTCTAGTTTCCCATGCGACAGCGCGCCCGGCNTNGCGCCGGGGAGCGAAATTGAAAACGGGGTGGTNCCCNTTGGCGCAAGGAGTGAGCCTGCTAGCCCATCCGGGAGCCTCAGGGGATATTACTCGCTGCGCNGCACTCTCCGCACCGGCCGCGTCGTCCGGTCGAAAACCTCGCCCNCGGCCGTCATGGCTTCGTAGAGGAACTCGCGGTCCGTCATCGAAACCTTGATGAGGTGATTGACCGCGCGCGCTTCGACCAGATAGGGGCGCTTGGTTTTCCAATCCCCGGGAATGCGACGCGTCTTCACCCCCCACGCGCCATCGCCGAGGTAGAGCACGCCGTCCCGGTCGTTGCGCGCCCCCTTCAGGAGCGGGTGCGTTCGCTTATAGGTGTGGTGGTCGTTTTCAAAGACGCAGTCGACCTTGAACTGCTCGAACAGCNGGGACCACTCCCGCCGAATGTCTTCCGCGTCTCCCTTTACCCCGACTCCCCAGGCGGGGCGGTGGTAGCACACGAACTGCCGGGGAANATCGAGGCGGTTCCCCAGCACGGTCCCCAGCCACTGGGTCTGCGCGGAAATATTTTCGGTGTGGCCCGAGTCCAGCCCGATCACGCTGAGGTAGTCTCCGAAATTGATGGCGATCTGCGAACCGGCCGCCTGGCCGAGGAAGAGACTGTAGTAAAAGGGGGCCTGGTCGCGCCCGGGCGCATCGGTGGGACGGTACTTGGCACCCTTCACCTCGTGATTGCCGATCACCACGATCATCGGGACGAGACGACCGTCCGGGGCAACCGCACATTTGTTCCAGGAGTCCACCCACTCGAGCCAGCGCCTGCTGTCCGTCCCATTTGCGTAGGCGAGATCCCCCCCGAGCAGGGCGAAGAGAGGGTTCTCGCGACCAGCTCGGGTGTTCATCGCGTCCAGCAGCGCACGGCTGCCCAGCATATCCCCTCCCGTCACGAAGGAGATTCCTTCCACAAACTCGGGCGGGGCCGTCTCGAATTCCCAGGTTCCGATTGGGGCACCCCAGCGTGCGATCTTGAAGACATAACGAGTCGCCGGTTGGAGCGTTCGGAGGTCTGCGCCAAAGACCCGGTGACTGGTNGTTCCGAACTTTCGATCGCTCAGGGGTGCAAAGGTCCAGGCTCCGCCGGCCTTCGGGCGGTAGGCCAGACGATAGCGTGGAGCCTCCGGCTTTTCCGGCTCCAGTCCCCCAATCCTCTTCCACCCGGCACGGGGATGAGCTCCGGCCAGATAGGCCCACTTTGCTCCCTCGTGGATTACCGGGTTGAGGCGCCCATTGGCGCGGTAGTCGATTCGTGGTCGCAGCGTGAAGTCGGAGCTGTCGAGGTTCTCGTTGTGGCCCTCGATCGCGATCACACCTTTCTTCCCAGCTACTGCCGGTCCCAGCTTGAAGTACTCCCAGACTTCCGCCTCGTGGTGCCTTACCCTGGCNATCCCGGCTCCAGACCCTTCCACTCCCTTGCGGAGGACCTCCTTGCCGTCCAGGTAGAGAATGAAGGCGTCGTCGTAGCGAATGCCGACTGTAAGCTCGGCGCCCTCGGGCGCATCGGCTGGAATNTCGTAGGGCCGGCGGATGTAGACGGAGCGATACTTCCCGCGCATGTCCCTGAGAACNGTCTGGTCGTCGTCATCCCCGTAACCGAATCCCGCGGTGCCGATCTTCCAGGTCCCGGCCTGTTCNTCCNCGCCCTCGGTTGCGATCCACTGGATCGTCATCGTGGTGGTGGGGTCGCGGTGCCACTGGCAGAACGGGCCATACTCCGCGGCGGAGCCGCAGACCGGCAGCAGGAGGGAAGAGATTAGTGCTCGCATCACGGAATCTGGGCGGGGCGGTAGNAGACCACCNGAGATGCTTGTTGATCGCCTGTCCGATGGCAATGAACTTTCCCGGTGATTGCCCTTCGGCGGGCTCCCCGGCCCGGTCAGCGCGGCACCGGCCCTCCCAGTGTTCGCTGGAAAAACTCGACTCTCCTCCGCTTCAGGTATGGGCGCTCTCCCACGCCGTGGCCGGCTCCCGGGACGACCAGAAGCTCGAAGTCCTTGTCCGCCTTGATGAGGGCGTTGGCCACCTGCATGGTCGAGGAGGGGTCCACATTGGTGTCAACTTCCCCTACTGTAAGNAGGAGGTGGCCCTTCAGCCTGGCGGCATGGGTCACGTTCGAGTTTTCCGCGTAGTGGGGGCCCAGGGGCCAGTCCATCCACTGCTCGTTCCACCAGACCTTGTCCATGCGATTGTCGTGGCACCCACAGTCCGCGACCGCNGCGTCGTAGAAATCGCCATGAAACAGCAGGGCTCCGAGCGCACTCTGTCCACCCGCGGATCCTCCGAAGATCCCGACCCGGTCGAGGTCCATCTGTGGAATCCTTCTGGCCGCGGCCCTCATCCAGGCGATTCGGTCAGGAAGGCCCGCGTCCCTGAGATTCTTGTAGCAGAAGTGGTGAAACTCGCGGCAGCGGTTGGAGGTTCCCAGCCCATCGATCTGTACCACGATGAACCCGGATTCCGCCATTGAGGAGCGGGTCCCCGACCAGAGCTGCCAGTCCTTCGGCACATAGGAACCCTGCGGGCCGGCATAGATCTGTTCTACGACGGCATACTTTTTCCCGGGGTCAAAATCGCGGGGTCGCCAGATGACGCCCCAGATGTCGTGTTTCCCGTTCCGGTCTTTTGCTACGAAGACCTCGGGTTTCTGCCATTTTGTTTTATCGAGCTCCCTTGCGTCGGCCCGCTCCAGCACACACACCAGACTCCCGTCCGCGGTGCGCCGGAGTTCATAAACGGGAGGGTGGTCCACGCGGGACCAGCGGGCTACGTAGTGCCTGCGGTCCGGGGAGAACTGCAGCCGGTGCGTTCCGTTTGAATCGGTAAGAAGGGTGAGCGCGCCGCTCTTCAAGTCCAGCCGGGCCCAGTGGTGAAAGTAGGGGTCCTGTTCTGGATGATAGCCGATGATGCGCAGGAGGGCCTCGCCCCGTTCCTCGTCCACGGCCTCCACGTTCCGGACCAGCCACTCGCCCGAGGTGAGCTGCTTCTTCACCGTNCCGCTCTTCCCGTCCATGAGGTAGAGATGATTCCATCCGTCCCGCTCGGAGAGCCAGAGGATTTCCCTCCCGTCATTGAGATCACGCCGGTAGGACTTCCCGAAGACAAAGACAAACGTCTCGCTGTCCTCCCGCACAACAATGCGCTGGCTCCGCTTGCGGGCATCGATCTCGATCAGGCGGTGCTTGCCGAAGCCCCGCTCGATGTACTCGAAGACAAAGCGGGCGCCTTCCTGGCGCCAGCTGTGGCGGCGAAAATCAAAGGCATCGGGGCAGAGGGAGTCGTCGACCATGATGGGCTCGCCTTCCACCGGGAAGACGACCGGGCGCTCCACGCTCAACTCGTCACCTGGTTTGGCATAGTCCCGCCTGAAGATCCTGGGCTGGAGCTGNTCGTCCGGCGAAGACTCAATATAGGTGACCTGGCGCGGCTTCCGCTCCTCGCTCCTCCAGACCGTAAAGAATTGTGAGTCGGGGGACCACAGGATCCGGTTCTCCGAGAAGCGCCAGCCGCTCTCCGCCTGGGCGAGAACCTTGCCCTTTCCGCCCCCGGCGGACCGGAGGACAACTTCCTGTTTCCCCACGTGGAGCCTCCATTTTCCATCCGGGGAAGTCCTGCCCTTTGGAGGACCCTCCTGCTCTCTTCTTTTGCGTGGGGCAAAGTCCTCAGCTGCGCGGGATTCCTGCAGCCCGTCGGNTTTTTCCGCGATCTCGCGCCGCTCGCCTGTTGCCAGGGCCACCCGGATCCACCCCTGGCCTCCCTCCTTTCGGTAAAACACGGCGTCTGCGGACCAGTGGAACTGNACGTTCTGGTAGCGGACCTTGCCATTCACCTCCTCCCGAAGCCCGCGCATCTTCTCCTCATAGGCCTTCGTGCGGCTGTGTTCGGCCAGGGCGAGAGACGTCATCAGGAGCAGCAGCAGGGCGCATCGCATGTGCCCTTCTCGATTTACCCCCGGCTCTCGACAAGCCTTTTNCGGGAAGGGCTCGGNGGGCCGGGGCATCCTTCCGGGGGGCTGAAATTAACACGGAATTCCGTCTNCCGGGTTTGCTCCCCCCCCGATTCTCCCCTACTCTTGCGCCATGTCCCGCGAAGAAATCAAGCGCTTGACGGAGCTGTCCTCCTGCGCCGGTTGAGCATCCAAGCTCGGCCAGGCCGAGCTCGCGCAGGTNCTGCGCGGACTGACCCAGATTGAGGACGCGGCNCTCCTCGTGGGAGCCGCCANTTCCGATGACGCNGCGGTCTATCGCCTCAGCGACGAGCTGGCGATGGTCCAGACCCTNGATTTCTTCACCCCCATCGTGGACGACCCCTATACCTACGGACAGATCGCGGCTGCCAACTCCCTCTCCGATGTCTATGCCATGGGAGGGCTTCCTGTCACCGCCATGAATGTGGTGGGAGTGCCCATGGAGCATCTCTCCCTCGAGGATGTAAACCAGATCCTGAAAGGCGGTGCTGACAAGGTGGCGGAGGCTGGCTGTGTCCTCGCAGGAGGACACACCGTCCAGAACCCCGAGCCCCTNTACGGCCTTTCAGTGACCGGNCTGGTCCATCCCGACCGCCTGATCACAAACTCGGGCGCCACCGTGGGGGATCTTCTTGTCCTGACCAAGCCACTGGGGACAGGAATTCTCTCCACCGCCACCAAGCGGGGGCTTGATATTGGCACCCTCAGCCTTCGCGCCACCGAGCTGATGAGCACCCTCAACACCCCCGGTGCGGCACTTGCCAAGGCGGGCCTCGTCCGGGGGGGAACTGATGTCACGGGCTTCGGATTGCTCGGCCACCTCGGCGCCATGGCTCGCGAAAGCGGCGTCACCGCCCGGGTGGAAAGCGCGAATGTGCCTGCCATTGACGGGCGCGTTCTTGAGCTCATCGAGGCAGGCTGCGTCCCGGGCGGAACGCGGGCCAACCTTGCGGCGGCCGCCACGGCCTCCTTCTCGGAATCCGTCCCCGAGTCCCTCCGGCTTCTTCTTGCCGACGCCCAGACGAGCGGGGGCCTTCTTCTTGCGGTTGCCCCCGGGAATCTGGAGGAAGTTCTCCGGGTCCTGCGCGATGCAGGCGCTCCGTGTGCCGAGGTCATCGGCGAAATGGCCGGACAGGGCGATGACTTGATCGAGGTGAGCTGAGCGGGGCCTCCCCGTGTCTTGCCAAACCCGATGGCACCGGACAGTCTCATGCGTGTCCCCGACCGCTCCGAACCGCCTGCGTGTTGACGGACGCTTCCTGTCGCTCGGGGACGAGCGCCTTTTTCTGAAGGGGGTCACCTTCGGGCCCTTTCCTGATGGCCGCGCGCTTGATCCAGGCGAAGAGTTTCCCCGTCTCGCAGAGTGCGGATTCAATGCGGTGCGGGTCTATACCGGTGCGGATGATCACCTTCTCGATTGTGCGGAGGACAACGGGCTCGTTGTGATGGCGGGAATTCCCTGGCAGTGGACCCGCGACTTCCTGGCCGAGCCGAGGTTGCGGACAGAGGGGGAGATGCGCCTGTTGGAATTCCTGCGCGCACACGGTTCCCACGGGGCCCTTGGCGCCCTCCTGGTCGCCAACGAGATCCCCTCCGACCTTGTGCGCTGGATGGGGCCGGTGGAGGTGAGGGAAGCAATCGAGGACCTCATTGACCTCTGCCGGGCAGAATGTGGCGACGATCTTCTTCTGGCCTACGCCAACTACCCCAGCACGGAATACCTCGAACCCCGCAACGCGGATTTCACGGCCTTCAACGTCTACCTTGAGAACCGGGAGGCGCTGCAGCGTTACCTGCCCCGCCTGCAGAACATCGCCGGTGACCGGCCAGTCCTGATCACCGAGTTCGGCCTGGACACGATCCGCCACAGTGAGGCAGAGCAGGATGAGCTGATCAGCGCTCACCTCGATGCGTGTCTCGGCGCGGGGATGGCTGGGACAACCCTCTTTGCCTGGTCCGACCGATGGGCCAGCCGTGGACGCGAGATGACGGACTGGGCTTTCGGGCTCACCCGGGACGACCGCAGCGAGAAACCCGCCCTCGAGAGCCTGCGCGGGCGCCTCCCGGCCCTCGCCAGCGCGCGGGACGGCTTCTCGCTGCAGGGAGCTCCCCGTGTCTCAGTCGTGGTCTGCACGTTCAATGGAGCGGCGATCCTCGCGGATTGCCTGAGGGCGTGTCTCGCCCTCGACTATCCCGACTTCGAGGTGCTCGTGGTTGACGACGGGTCGACCGACGGCACGGCTGAAGTCGTCTCCCGCTTTCCGGCAGTCCGCTATCTCCGGCAGGAGCATGGGGGACTCTCGGTGGCCCGGAACCATGGCGCACGGGCGGGCACGGGCGAGTTGATCGCCTACACGGATGACGATTGTGAACCGGATCGCGACTGGCTCTACTGGATCGCCCGCGCCTTTGAAGAGCCTGGGACGGCGGCTGCCGGAGGGCCGAATCTTCCTCCGCAACCAGGGGGAATCCAGGAGGCCGTGGTGGCCGTGGCGCCAGGCGCGCCCTCCCATGTCCTGCTGGGAGACCTCAATGCCGAACACCTGCCGGGTTGCAATCTCGTGGTTCGACGCAGTGCCCTCGCTGCGATCGGGGGGTTCCGCTCCCAGTATTTTGCCGCCGGTGACGACGTCGATCTTTGCTGGCGGCTCCTGGATGACGGCTGGAACCTGGCCTTCGTGCCCGCTGCCTTCGTCTGGCACCGCCGGCGAACCACCCTTCTCCGCTACCTCAGGCAGCAGTCCGGCTACGGCCGGGCGGAGGCCCTTCTCTATGAGGCCCACCCGGGCCGTTTTGACAAGGGAGGCATTGCCTGGCACGGCAGCGTGTATGGTGGAGGAGCCCTCAGTGTGGACCCCCACGCGGTCATCTACTTCGGCGCGATGGGCCTGGCCGGCTACCAGGGGCTGGAGCATCATGGAATTCCGAGGCGCCTGCCAGACCGGAGGTTTGATACCCGCATCGTCCACCTGCTGGTGAGAATGTGCGAACTCGTTCAACCGCTGGTGCGGGCCCTCAGCCGCTGGCGTCATGGAGGCCCAGGGCCCCGGCTCCTTCCGCGGCGCCCGGATCGCCGGAAGTATGCAGACGACCTGCGCGAGGAGATCGAGTGTCATTTCCTCGGGGCGGCGGGCACGGGACGCTTCCAGCTCCTCGCCGATCTTCGGGCCCGGGGCTGGACCCCCTGTGGCGACAGTGAGCCCTGGGATCTCGAGCGCGCTCCCTATCGCGTGCTCACTACGGATGAAGATCACGGTCCCGACTGCACCTTGGTCAGGGTGCGCCTCCTCCATCCACCGGGTCTCCGCCGTGCAGGGCTGGATATGATCAAGGTCGCCGCGCTTGAGGCCGGGCTGGAACCACTGTAGGGCAATTCACGGTCCATGTGGCGCCTGGAATGCCCTGCCTTCAATCTCCAACGATGCGAACTGAAGACTTCGATTACGAACTTCCTCCCGGACTCGTCGCCACCCACCCGCTTCCCGAGCGGGCGGACTCGCGCATGATGGTCATCAGCCGGGAGCAGGGCACCATCGAACACCGCAAGTTCGCTGAGTTGCCCTCCTTCGTCCGGGACGACGACCTCTTCGTCTTCAATGACACCCGGGTAGTCCCGGCTCGCTTCTTCTCCAACGACAGGCGCATTGAATTACTACGGGTGGACAATGCCGACCCCCTCCACTGGCGCTGTCTGGTGCGCCCGGGGAAGCGCATGAAGGTCGGACGGTCCGTGGAGGTCGGCGGCAGCACCGGCACGGTGACCGGGATCGACGAGCTCGGCTACCGGCTGATCACCTGGGACCAGCCCGTCGATGAAGGTGCTCACGGGGAGCTTGCTCTTCCCCCCTACATGGAACGGGGAGAGGAGGCCTCGGATGCCGAGCGCTACCAGACCGTCTATGCCCGGCAGGACGGCGCGGTGGCCGCCCCTACCGCCGGGCTCCACTTCACCCCGGACTTGGTCGCCTCCCTTCCCCATGCCTTCCTGACCCTTCATGTCGGCCCCGGCACCTTCCGCCCGGTGCAGGTCGAGGATCCCGCCGAGCACCGGATGCACGATGAAGCCTACGAGCTGGGAGCCGCCTCCGCGGAACGTATCACGCGGGCCGGCCGGGTCATCTCGGTGGGGACCACCGTCACCCGCGTCCTTGAGCACCTCGGCCGCCGCGGCCCGGTCACCGCCGGTCAGGGGCACACCGACATCTTCATCTATCCGCCCTACGAATTCCAGATCGTCGACGCCCTCCTCACCAACTTCCACCTTCCGAAAAGCACCCTCCTCATGCTGGTCAGCGCCTTCGCAAACCGCGACCTGGTGATGGAGGCCTACGAGCAGGCCGTCCGCGAACAATACCGGTTCTACAGTTACGGCGACTGCATGTTGATTTTGTAAGGCCTGGCCCGAAGCTAAAACCTTATCCCCGAGCACTTCGCAGAGTAATATTTAGAACCAAGAACCCAGTTTAAGGCGGGGGTGAAGTGATGGCTCGCGGGTGGAGGCTGCCGCCCAGACAGCCCCGCCTTCGGGGTTGATAAGAACGACCAAGATGCCGTATGCACTTCGGGGAGTGAGAACTTTTCTTGTGCCTTTAATCCTCTGCTGCTTGGCGGCCCCTGGTGTGTCTGCATTTGAAATTGTAGCAGACAAGTCCGAAGGGAGCTGGAAAATGCTGAGGCTCAGGGACAAATTCACGAAGAAGGAGGTGGTGACGATGACGGGGAGAAAAGAGGGCGTTCTCGGGAAAGGACTGCGAGCCATAGCCATCTCCCCTAATCGCCAAGCCCCGAAGGAAGATGGCTCCTTAATACCGAGCAAATTGATTAGCATTGTAGATCACAAGAACGAAAATCTTGTTGGCCCTGCCTCTGCTCAAAAACTCATTGGGGTCATCATCGATGACATTACGATCGACCTTAGCCGCGATACATGGACCAAGGATTTGATCTCGGCGATGTTGAAAGGGGAGGAGATCACGGCCCGGGTAGAAAGTTTTACTTCAGGCGAAAGGCGGGTGGTCACAACCAGCGCACCACTGGACGGTTTTGCGGCATGCTGGAGTGCTGTTCCCCAGGATCTCATAGACTTGGAAACGAATATCGCTGTCGCGAACAGGATAAGACGTGACCTGGACAACGCTCGACTGGAGCAAGACCTGATAGACAACGGGCCTCAGAACCGCGAATGGACAAGCCACGATGGTTTAGCAAAGTTCGAGGGACTTCTTGCCTCTTACGACAAGACCGCCGGAAAGGCGAAGATCAAGCGAAAGAAAGATGGCCGCGTCATTGCGATAAATAAGGATCGGCTTTCGGAAAATGACCAAAGCTACCTCGACGTCGTTGGGAAACTCGGGCGAATCCCGTTTCTTTCCCCCGCTTTCCGCAAAAGGCTTCGGAAGTAGGAGCTCGCCAAGCAGATGAACGGGGCCGGCATAAGGGCCGGGTACAAAAAAGAGGCAGTCTTCTCAAGGAGTGAGATCGCAGAGGCCTAGGTTCTAAGTTTTTTTATGCAGGACCTTGGATCTC
>PBLI01000047.1 GCA_002721695.1 Roseibacillus sp.
AGGACAGGGCCAGGGGGAAGGACAGGGCCAGGGGGGAGGACAGGGCCAGGGGGAAGGACAGGGCCAGGGGGAAGGACAGGGCCAGGGGGAAGGACAGGGCCAGGGCCAGGGCGAAGGAAAGGGAGAGGGAAACGAGGGAAATTGGAACGGCACAGGAGGAGCAGAGGGCCCGCGTCGCAAGCGATCGGGAGTGAGTAAGCATATCGGATTGCCGAAGCGGGAGCGCGGCACGCTGCGGCAGTCACAGGGAGAGAGCTACTCACCGGAATACGGTCGCATGATCGAGCAATACCTGAAGAACCTTGCGGATTCCCCGCGTGAACAATAACGGACGATGAGTCGTGTGACCTGCTGGGCGGAGTTTCGCCGCCGATTTTCAAGGATCCGGCATGGCGTCCTGTATTGTTGTGCCTTGCTGCTTCTGGTCCCTTGTTCCGCTCCGCTACGAGCTCAGGACGGGAGTGGGGTCAAGGTCGACGGGGAAACGGAACGCATCATCAACCGCGGACTCAAGTATCTTGCGAAGTACCAGGCTCCAAACGGCTCTTGGCAGGGACGCAATGAGAAGGAGCGGCACTACCCGATTGCCATGACGGCTTACGCCTTGATGGCCTTTCAGGCGGCGGGGCATCTTCCGGGGGAAGGCGAGTTTGGGAGGGAAGTTTCCCTGGGTGTGCAATACCTGCTCAACTCTGTCTCGCCCGAGGGCCTGATTGGGGACAAGAACAACGGGCAATACATGTACTTCCACGGGATTGGCACCATCGCACTGGCGGAGCTCTACGGGCAGACCAGTAATCCGTCGATCCGTGCCAAGCTGGAGCGCCTGATCAAGATCATCGTTTCAAGCCAGCATGAGAATGGAGGATGGCGTTACAAGCCAGTGGCGACTGATGCGGATATCTCGGTGACGGTTCTTCAGGTGGTGGCCCTGCGGGCAGCAAAAAATGGAGGGTTGAAAGTGCCCCAGGGGACTATCGATGACGCGGTGAATTATGTGAGAAGCTGCTACAACAAGGCCAAGGGAGGGTTCTCCTATCAACCCGGGAGTGGACCTGGGTTTGCCCGTACCGCGGCAGCGATCTATTCGCTGCAGGTTTGTGGTCACTATGATGACCCTCTGGTCCGGGAAGGATCGAAATACCTTTTTGATAATTTCGGAGAACGCCCGAGGTGGTTTACCTATGGCAACTTTTATGCGGCCCCGGCCCAGTATATGATTGGGGGGGAGACGTGGCGTAACTGGTATGCCAAGATCAAGGAAGTTCTCCTTTCCCGCGTGCACAACGACGGGGAGACTTCCCTGTGGTTCGAGAACAGCTCGGTGGGCCCCACCTATGAAACTGCGATCAACGTGATGATTCTGGCGATGCCCTACCAGTTCGTCCCGTTGTACCAACGGTAGCAATGAGGGTCTGGAGGGCAACCCTCGCTGGCTTCGTGCTGGTGGCTGGAAAGGGATTCGCGCAGGCCGAACCGGCCGAGACCGGGAAACGCGAACTTGGGGACGCGGGCCTGGTGGGGGCGGTTGAAACCAGGGAGGGTGTCAGGCGAAAGGGCGTTGTCTCCATCGTAGATAATTCCTTCAGGATTGCGGCGCCGGGCGCGCCCCCGCTTGTTACGGCTCCTGAGGATATTGTCAGCCTCACCGTGGAGGAGAAGGTCAGTGGGAACCGGGAAGGAGAGAGCCTGGTGACGGGAGCCCTGCCGGCTCCCTGGCGGAACCGGGATCTGGGCAGGACCCTTGTCCCGGGCAAGGTTCGCTGGCGTGACGGAGCGTTCTCCGTATCGGTTTCTCCAAGAGCGGCAGATGAGCGTTTCGAGGCCTTTCATCTGGTTTATGCCCCGGTGAAGGGAGATTGTGAGATTCAGGCTCGGGTGGTGAGTATCGATAACGAGGACGAGGATTCCTATGCCGGGATTGTCATCTGTGACGGGACCACGCCGGAGAATCGCAAGGCGTTGCTGGGAGTGCACCCTCATGGGGGAAAAGGGGTGAATTTCCGCCGTTGGGGTTATCTGGGAGGAAGCTCGACGGGAAAGGAGCTTCCCGCCCTGAAACTGCCCTACTGGGTCAAACTGGTGCGCGAGGGGTATGACGTAACTGCCTATCATTCCCCGGACGGGCGCCGATGGAGAATGCTCAAGGTTTCAGCGGGGAGGATGAGGGATGAGCAGGTTTATGTGGGCCTGGCGGTGGGGGTGGCAAAGTTCAACCGGCTGAGCGAGGCAGTGATCGACAGGGTGAGCATCAACGGGGAAGGCAGCGGAGAGGTCGAACCGATGTTGCCGCATGTGGTTCTCCGCGGCGGGTCGCGGCTGGCGGCGGAAGTTCCCCGTGCCAACCGCACCGCGTTTCATCTGGGGGGCCGCTGGGAGGGCCGGACGATCACGGCTCCGCAGGTAGCCCGGGTGGAGTTTTTTCATCCTCTTCCTGCCGAGGCCGGATCGTTGCTGGAGGGGGGTCGCCCGGGACTCCTCCTGCGTTCGGGGGATTTCTCGGAAGGCGCTTTTGAATCCCTGGGGGATGGGAAACTCAGGATCGGGTCGGTTCTCCTGGGCTCCAGGGAGCATTCCATCCTTGATGAGGCCGATTGTCTGGTCTTGCGCCGGGGCGCACCCGTGCCAGCCCGCTATCGGGTGGAAACCCAGTCCGGATCGGTCCTGCTGGCCCAGGGCGTGAGTTTACAGGAGGAACAGCTTGTTCTGAGGGTGGCAGGGCTGGGAGAGGCCCGGTTCAGGCTGGAGGAGTTGAAGCTGCTCCGCGTCATGAAATAGTGCTGGCGGGGGACGCGGTTATTTCCCGCAGGCCCATTGGATGCCGCGAGCTACCATGGCACGGAGGTCACGGGACGATTCCGGGTGAGGGCTGATGGAGAGAACCCTGCCCTGGCCGAAGGACCCCGTGATGATGGCCGGGGTGTTGACCATGGTGCCGGTCTGCGGCTCGTAGCGTACGACCTCGCTGCGGAACCAGGCGAGGACCTGGTAGTCCGGGATTTCATCGAATCCGGCAGGAGAGACGATGGGGCCGTTGTGGTAACGGACCGGGAAGGCCCCGACCCGGTCCCCAAGGATCCGGCGGCCCTCGCTGGTCAGCTCCATCCTGACTGTTGAGGAAGGTCCCCGGTACCACATGCTCTTGCGGCCTGCCCCCGGAATGTCGCGCGCTTCGCAGAAGGTCTTGTAATCGCCGATCTTGAGGGACCATTTGTAATTTGCGGCCGCAAGATATGCTCCTGCACAGATACCGACGAAGCCGCCGCCCTGTTCGACAAATGTCCGGACTTGTCTGCGTCCTTCGACTCCCAGTGCGGCAGCCTGTTTGCTTCCACTACCACCGGGGAAGATCACCACGTCGAAATGTGTGAGGGCCCCTTCGCGGATGTCAGATGGTCCGACGCGCCAGGTCAGGCTTCGCGGGATTTTCTTCATGACTTCCAGCACATTGCGGGGTCCGCTGCCCCCGACCCCGCCGGCGTCGTAGAGGGCGACCCGGAGGCCCAGCTCTTCCCGGGGGCGGGTCATGGTGGGAGCACCCTCCCCGAGCATTCCGATATCCTGGAAGAGGGTTCGCACCATCAACCGGTGCTGGCGGGTGCGCAGGGAAAGTGGTTGCTCCCGGGTAGTCGTCTCCAGGATCAGGCAGTTGGCCCCGAGGCGTTCAGCGGCGGCACGGGTGAGGCTCCCGTTGGCGGTTCCCCTCAGGGGGACGAACTGCTTCCGGGGGTCTTCAATGGTTGCGTTGACGGCAGCCAGCATCCGGGTCACGACGGGACGGGTGCGCTGGTCCCCCGGGCGAGACGCGAGAATGGTGGAGCCGACGGACTTGGATTGAATCTGGTGAAAGTGATAGCCCTCGTGAAGATCAATCACCCAGTCCGGTTTCTCCCTCCTGGTGAGTTCCCAGATTGCCTGCCCGATGACCGTCTGGGCCTCGGCGCCACCACCGCTCCTTGGGAAGTTGCGATTCAGGTCCTGTCCTGGCGCTGCGACCTGCGGGAGATGGCGGGTGCCTGCCGCAAGTCCAGGGCGATTGGCGCGGGGCAGCACCACGATCCGCCCTCGCAAGATTGGCCAGTGGCGGATCTGTTCCGCGGCGTGGGCCCCGGCCGGTTCATCTCCGTGGAGGCCCCCGGTGAGCATGATGGTGGGCCCTGGAGCGGGGCCCTCCACGATGAAATACGGAGTCGCCCATTTCGTCCCTGAAGCAAGTTCGGCAGCGGGGAGGAGGCCTGGAGCGAGGACAGCGGCAAGGAGCCAGGCCGACATCAGGAGGGCAGGGGCGGGCACTCCGCCACTGCGCCGCCGGATATTCCTGCCTTTAAGCATGAGAGCGAGGCGGGACCTCACCCTAGAATTTGTCCCGGTTGGGATCCTTCTCAGCATCGGCGAAGAAGTAGTGTTCGCAGGGAATGAACTCGATCTTCTCGAAGTCGTCTCCTGCGGCGTATTTGAGAAAGGCCTCCACCGTCTTGGTGGCCATCTGGCCGGGAAATTGCATGGGCGTGTCATAGAGCTTCTTCTCGAAGACCCCGATCTTGCCGTCCGGGGACCCGTCGAAGCCGACAATGGTGATCTGCTCGAGCTTGCCAGCCTCCTTGACGGAAGCCCAGGCCCCGAGCGCGCAAGGATCATTGATGCCGAAGATTCCGACGAGGTCATCGTGCGCGGTCAGCATGTCGGCGGCCACTTCCGCACCCTTCACGCGGTCCCCCTTGCCGTTCAATTCGATGACGATCTCAAGTTTGCTCTCGTTCTCCTTCAGGTAGTCCTTGAAGCCTTCCACGCGCTTTTTGCAGGAGTTGGCTTCGGGCAGGTTGATGATGCCGACCTTTCCGCTGTCACCAGTGGCCTTCATCATGGATTCACCGGCAAGTTTGCCCCCCTGGTAGTTGTCGCTCCCCACGTGATAGGTGACGAGCTTCTGCACCTCGGGATCTTCCATTTCGATGTCGAAGGTAAAGACCGGAATGCCGGCAGCATGGGCGGCCCGGACCCCCGAGCCGGTGGCCTTGGAGTCGGCTGGGTTCAGGAAGATGGCGTCGCACTTCTGCGTAATGAACTCGTCGATCTGGGTGTTCTGAAGGGCAGCGTCCCCTTTGCCGTCCATTGCCTTGAGGGTGTAGCCTGCTGCTCCAGCGGCCTTTTCCATTTCCTGCGCAATGAGCTGGAAGAAAGGATTGTTGAGATTCATGCAGGTCATTCCGATCGTGCCCTTGCTGCCTTCGCCAGCCTTGTCACCCGGGGGCTGGTCGGGGGAATGCGCTTTGGCGGAACCACTTGATTCTGATTTCGACCCACCGCCGGCTTTGTCATGGCTGTCGTTGCTGTCACCACAGGAAACCAGTCCCAGGAAGAGGACCGGGAGGAGAAGGGAGAAAAAGAAGGTTGTTCGTTTCATGATAGGTAAGTTGCTGCTCCGTGAAGTTTGAGTCCGTGCGGGGGGTCTGTGAATCTCAAATCGCGGTGTGATTCATGGGAGATCATGATAGTTCGCAATTGAAAATGATCTTCCTTTTCCCTCGCGCGGGCTACCCGTCGCCATTCTCAGCGCTCGCACCGCCACCCGTACCACTGACAGCGGCAACCACCGGGCCACGCCTGAAAACCCTGTCCCAGAGACCCACCTGGCGGGCCCGATCGAGGAGGACAGCAATAATTATGATGGCTCCGAGGACCATGTCCTGGAGAGGGTCCTTGAAGTTCAGCTGGTTCATGCCGCTGCGCATGACGCCAATGATAAAGGCCCCGATGAGGGTTCCAAAGACCCGGCCGCTGCCCCCGAAGAGACTGGTGCCGCCCACCACCACAGCTGCGATCACTTCCAGCTCGAGACCGGTTCCCATCACGGTAGTAGCCGCATTGACGCGGGAAGCCTCGAGGCACCCGCCCAGGCCGGCTAGGAGACCGCAAAGCGAGTAGACCAGGAGAATGACGCCAGCTACCGGGACACCGCTCAGCCGGGCAGCTTCCATGTTACCCCCGACCGCGTAGATGTAGCGGCCATACTTCGTCTTGGACATGAAGAGATGGGCCGCCACGTAGAAGAGGATGAGGAGGGCGAGGGTATTCGGAATCCCGATGAGCATTCCATGATTGAGTTCCCGGAAGCCTGCGGGAAGGTGGGTATCCGAGACGGTGAATCCCTCGTTGGCCTGTTCGGCCATGCCGCGGGCAATCATCATGACGCCGAGAGTCACGATAAAGGGCGCGACCTTGCAGTATGCGACGAGGGCCCCTGAGAAAAGGCCGATCAGGCCAGCACAGAGAATGGCCACCAGGAACCCGGAGTAGAGTGTCAAGTTACCCACGGCAGCGGGGTCGCCCCCGGCCGCCATGACCCGCGCCTTGATGAACCAGGCCCCCACCATGGCGGAAAGGCCCACGAGGCTGCCCACGGAGAGGTCAATTCCGGCGGTTATGATGACCATGGTCATGCCGATGGCCACGATTGCGATGACGACTACGCGCTGAGTGACATTCCTGAAGTTGTCGAGCGTGAAGAAGGTGGACTTGCTGCGCGAATCGGGAGTCATCGTAGCGAACTCCTGAAACGCAGGATATTTTTCGGGCACGGCCCGGATGACTTCCATCCCGGCCGGGCCAGCGGTGGCGATGGCACCCAGCGCTCCTCCCTCGTCACGCAGTTCATTGAGTTTTACCCTCAGGTCCCGAGGGACTCCGATAGCCAGGCGCACGTCTTTGCGATCCCGCGATTCGAGCTCCTCAGCGAGGCTGCGGGCGAATTTCTCGAAGTCGGTCTTATTCTTGCCGTAGATCACGACCGCCTGGTCGGCGGGGACTTCCTCGATGATGCGCTCGGCGAGCTTGCGCGCGCTGCGGGCATCGGAGGGATTGACCGGTTTGACCGTGAGCAGGCTGAAGAGGAGGACCAGGCCAAGGAGCACCAGGACCATTCCGTAGTCGCCGAACTTGATCTTGAGCTTCATCGCGTTCGGGTGGAATCGGAGCACAGGACGCCCGGCATGGCACGAAGGAATTTCCATTGATGGTGCGACTCATGGGATTGCAGGGGGCTGGCCGTCCTGAATCGCGATGCTGTTGGCAGTTGGTTCGAGGGCGAGTGGTGCCATCACGGGGAACCACGAACCGGTGGACAGCACCGGTGTTCCCAGAAACCTCCCTGAGTTTTTCAGGAGGGCCGATGAGTGCCAGCGAGAAGCTGATCGAGGTGCCGGGGAAGTAATTGCCGGCGGGGTCCTTGTTGTGATCCATTGTACCACGGTCGCCCGTGGCGGGTGGGCTCACGCCATGCTGAGGGCCCCAGTGCTGTCTCCGATCTTGTCAGTCTTGACCCCCATGATCCGGGCCATGGAGAGCCACAGGTTGGCGATGGGAGTGCCCTGCGGAGACTTGAGATGGTGGTCGGTTGCGATGGCCCCGCCTCCGCGCCCGGCAATGACGGTGGGCAGGTCGGTGTAGACGTGGAGGGAGCCGTCGCTGATTCCCGAGCCCAGCAGGAACATGGAATTGTCGAGGAGGGTTCCTTCTCCCTCCTTCACCTCGGCCATCTTGGACACAAGGGTTGCGAACTGCTGGATGTGGAACTGGTCGAGGGCCTCGAGCTTGGTCCGGACATGATCGTGACCCTGCCCATGGGTCATTCCGTGGTGGTCAACCGGCTTGTCAAAGAGTCCGTGCACCGTGAGAGGGGAACCCCACCTTTCGGGGCTGCTCATGATCGAGCAGACGCGGGTAAGGTCGGTGCGGAAGGCAAGGATCATGAGGTCGCCCATGACCTGGATGAACTCGTCCCGGGTCATGGCCTGCCATGGCTTGGAAGGAGGAGCCACCTTGAGCTTGTCGATTTCAGCCTGGCGTCTGGTCACCCGTTCGATCTGCTTTTCAACGGTTCGGACAGATTCCATGTACTCGTCGAGTTTTCCCCGGTCAGTCACCCCGAGATCCCGGTCGAGGGACCTGGCATCATCCATCACGAGATCGAGGACGCTACCGTGTTCCTGGTGCTCCTCGACGGCAAACAGCCGGTTGAAGACGGCTTGGGGATCGCGCAGGGATCGCGCCACATGTCCGTGACCATACCAGGAGATATTGTCGAAATAGACCGACTCGCGATTGTCCTCGTAGGGGTTGCAGCTCAGCTCCAGGGAACGGAATGCGGTGTGCTTGCCGGCCTCCTCAGCCATGATCTGGTCAATGGTCTTCTTGAGGGGATAGCCGGCGGGAGAGAGCTCGTCGGGTGCAGCACTACTGAGCCAGCAGGCCCCGGCCTGGGCATGTCCATCGGTTCCCGCCACCTTGACCCGGTCGAGTTTTGTGTAGAGCGAGATGTGTTCGCGAACTGATTCGAGGGGCTGCAGGCTTGGAGAGAGAGTGAAATTCTTTCCCTCGTCCACCGGGTGCCACGCCCTCTGAACCACTCCGTTGGGAATATAAAAGAAGCCTGCGCGCACGGGGGGGCTGGCCTTGGAGGTGCCGGCGGCATAACCACGGGTCTGCATGATTTCGAGCAGCGGGAGGGCGAGGGTGGCCCCGGCCCCGCGGAGGACGGCACGGCGGGAAAGAGTTCGTCGCTTCAGAATCATGGGTTCTTCTTGGATGGGCTGGCGGGCAACGCCAGCTGGTTCGTTTTGTGCAGGAAAGGATAGCTTGTAGCTATCTCGGAGACAACGGTGGAAAATTGACCTTTTTTCGCCATGGACTTCTGAACGATCCGGTCTATCGCGGGCTTGTCAGAGAGGTCCAGTTCCCGGCCGAGGGCATAGGCGAGGAGGTGTTCGGAAAAGGCGCTGATGAACCATTTGGGATTTGCCAGCAGCGCGTCCTTGAGCCCGATGACATCCTGAAAGCGAGCCTGCCCGAAGAGAGTCCCACTGGCATCGATGGGCAGGCCGGAGCGGTAGGAGTCGCGCCAGCGCCCGATGGCATCGTAGTTCTCGAGNGCNAAGCCNAGGGGATCGATTTTCTGGTGGCAGGAGACACAGCTTTCGTTCTCCTGGTGAGCTACGAGACGTTGTCTCAGGGTCTGGCCCCGGGCCTCGATGACGGCATCGTCCTGCTCAATCTCGGGAATCACGTCGGGTGGGGGTGGGGGAGGCTTGTTCAGGATGACCGTGGCAACCCAGGCCCCGCGGCGGATGGGGCTGGTACGCAAAGGCTCCGAGGTCATCGTCAGGGCTGCCGCAGAGGTGATCACCCCACCTTCCCGCCGGCTTTCGAGGCTTCGCCTGGTAAACCGCTGGGATCCGGTGTTGAAGCGGTTGCGGTTCCCCCTGTTGCGGAAGGGAACCTGGTCCTTGTACCACGACTGCATTTCGTCCGATCGGTAGGAGTAGTTTGAGTCGACCAGCAGCATGATGGAGCGGTCTTCCACCATAATGCTCTCAAAGAGAAGGAGAGGTTCCGCCATGGTCTGGAGTCCGAACTTCCATTGTTCACACCCGATTCTTGAATAGTAGATCTGGAAGCGGTCAAAGTCAGGGACGGCGGTGATCAATTGGTCCAGGCGGAGCCACTGCCGTGCGAAGTTCTCGGCGAGGGCCTTGCTTTTCGGGCTTTCGAGCATCCTGTTCACCTGGGCGGCATAGACTTCCGGTTGCGCGAGTTCGCCGCTCCGGGCAGTTGCAAGGAGTTCCTCGTCGGGGAGGGTGCTCCAGAGGAAGAAGGAGAGCCTGGTGGCCAGCTCATATGGAGCGAGGGGCTCTTCCGCGCCCGCGTCCCGTTTGCGCTCAGTCAGGTAGAGGAACCGTGGGGAGGAGAGCACCGCGGCGGTCACGCCCTTCATTGCCTGCGGGTAGCTGCCATGGCGGGCGACCTCACTCATCACGAATTTCACGTAGCGGGCGAGGACTTTGTCATCGATTCGGGAGCGGAACGCGCGTTCCAGGAAGGGGCGCAGGCGTTGTTCCGTGATGCGGGGCCAGAGGGCGCGATCCTTTTCATCCGGGGCCCGGTAGAAGGTATCGGTAATGGCCGAATAGCCATCGAATTCCCGGGCGTTCACAATTGATCTGCCCAGCTTGAGAAAACTTTCCAGCAGGATTGGTGAGACGCTGAGCTGGTCGCCCTGGTTGTTGAAACCGTGCTCCGCCTGCAGGTCGATGGCAAAGGGGCTGACCCCGGTGAGAATATGCTGCTCAATCTGGTTCTTGCCGAGAGCGCGGTTGGAGACCTGGATGCTTTCGGGGAAGCGGCCAGAGGCTGGATTGAAGTAGGCCCGGCTGCGGATGACCTTTTCCGGCAGGGGATAAAGGTCCCCCTTGAGCTGCAGAAGGTCCCGGACGGAGTTGTTATACTCGTAGCGATTGAGGCGACGCATGACGACGGGCTTCAGTCGTCCGGACTCCCTGAGATGCCGTTCAAGGTAGCTATTGAACAGGGCGTTGAGCTTTTGGCGTTCCTCGGCGGAAGGCTGCCTGGAATCCTCGGGAGGCATCTCCTGGTAGGCGGTGGCTTCGGCAGCTTTTCTGACCACGTCAATGTTGGAGAGGTAATCCTGTTCCGTTGCGAGCTCCATCAGGTTGATCTTCCCTTTCACCTTCCCCTTCTCACCGTGGCAGCCGTAACAGTAGGTCGCGAGGACCGGCTGCATTTCCTCGAGCGTCACTCTGATTGCCGGGGCAGGCGCTTTCTCCGGCGCGGGGGTCTTGCTGGCTGAGGGTTCCTGAGGGGTGAGATTGACGACCTTGAGGAAATCGAGGCCCATCAGGTAGCCAGACTTCTGATACTTGGAGGCCTTGGGATTGGCTCCAGTGAGCTTGAAGGAGAGGGCATGTTTGCCACGGGTGAGAGGTAGTTTTCCGAGGTCCACCTGCGGGGCAGGGACGACCTTTGGGCTGTATAGGTCAATGCCACGGCGCAGGACCTTGCCGTCGAGGGCGAGAGAGAAGATCCCGTAGTCGGGAGCGAGGGTCAGCTGGACCGCAACCTGGTAGATGCCCGCCTCCTCGATGCGAAACTCGGTATTCATCTCCTGCCCGACCTGGCCATCCCAGAGGAGGTGGGCGTTGCCGCTCCATTGCGGTCCGAAGGAATTCATGCCCTGGCTCCGCGCCCTGCCGTTCTTGGGGAGGAGTTCTCCTTCCAGGATTCCGTTGGTGGGTCCCTTCGCCTCGCGTCCGCGGATACTGTGATAATCGAAGGGGGCCGCCAAGACTATGCCGGCAGCTCCAGTAAAGAGAGCTAGGAAGGCGGACAGGTTCATGGCGGGTTCCCAAGGACTACGCCCGTCCGGATTGGTGATGTCGAGTCGCGAATCGATGTTCCCCGTCACAATTTGGAGTGATTCCTCCCGGGCGGATGAGCAGAATGCCCGAGGAAGAGGCCCGACCGATGGAAGGAAGATATACGGATCCAAAGGGGCGACAGCGCTGCCACTGTAATGACGCTCTCGCCGAAGGGCGCCTGGCGCAGGTGAAAGGGATTGGGAAGGGGATGGAGTCTGCGGGTCGCCGGCGGATCACCGGTCCAGGAGTCTACTGAGCGGTCCATCCCCCGTCCACGCTGAGCATACTGCCGGTAGTATAGCTGGCAGCCTCACTGGCAAGGTAGAGAGCGGCCCCCTGAATTTCGTGAAGTTCTCCCCAGCGTTTCAGGGCAGTGCGGTCAACGATGAATTTTCTGGCTTCGTCCGAGCGGGCCAGGGGAGCGTTCATTTCGGTGAGGAAGGGGCCGGGGCAGATGGCATTGACCAGGATCCCGGTTCCCGCCAGTTCGAGAGCGAGGGAGCGCGTGAGCTGGGTCACTGCGCCCTTGCTCGAGGCATAGGGCGTTCGCTCTGGTACGCCCACCAGGCCGATCGCACTCGACAGGTTGATGATGCGGCCCCAGCCGGATGCTCGCATCGCCGGGATGACCGCCCGGCTGCAGAGCCAGGTGCCTGTCACATTAATCCGCATGACTTCCTCGAATTGTTCGAGACTCAGGTCGCCGATCTCCCCTCTCGTGTTGATTCCTGCGCTGTTGATGAGAATCCCGGGGTCTCCGAATTTCTTCCTGACAGAGGCGAGCATGTCCCCGATTTCAGCGGGACGGGTCACGTCCGCCTCGAGGCCGATGGCCTCCTGTCCGTATTCGCTGGCAATTTCCTCAGCCGCCGCCCGGGCCTCTCCGCCGTGTCGGCTCAGGAGGACGAGCCTTGCTCCCGCGGAAGCGAGCCCTGCGGCCATCACCTTGCCGAGGCCCTTGGAACCGCCGGTCACGAGGGCGGTGCGGCCGCGAAGATCGAAGAGCTTTATTCCGGGGAGTTTCATGCCCCGATCCTGAGGTAGCCCGGCGGGATTGTCACGGCTCCTGCCTGAGCAAGGCGGACCCTGCAGGCGATGGCATCCCGCAGGCCCTGCTTTTGACCTGCCTCCGGAGGAGCGGCTGCAGCCGTTTTTCCCCGGTGGTTTCAGGCTCTCCTGCCAGGAGGCGTTCGATGAGCCCCGAAGTATTTTTCGCTGCGGTAGCGTAACCAAACGCGAAGAACCTGGGGCACTTTCTGCCGCTCGGCCGGGGATAGGCGTTCGTAGAGATTGAGTGCACGCTCGCGTTCGCGGCGGCACGCCTTGTTGCGGTGCGCCTTCCAGAAGTTCCTGGCGACCCGGAGGCGCCGGCAGGTTTCCTTGAGGAGGGCCGGGCCCACCAGGTCCTGATCCTGCTTCCTGTTCTTCCGGGGTGGCATTGGGCTGAAGCAGTTGGCTTCATAGGTTCTGGCATGCTGCCGGGCAAGGCTGCAGATTTCCCTCCTTAGCCCCCGGGCATGCATGGTTCCGGCAGGGGAGATTCCGATGAACAGGGCCAAGGGGGCTTTTCCCCACCTCCGCCATCGTGTAGGTGATGGTATGAAGATTGCGTGGGGGTTCTTTTTCCTAGCGTTCGCCCTGGCTTCGCCGGCCGGGTCGCTCCGGATGGCGGCCTTCGAAGTCGATGCCACCCCACCAGTGGGCTCTCCCCTGGCTTATGATCAGATGACGGGAGTGGACTCGGAACTGAGCTTTCGCGGGCTCGTGTTGCTGGGAGCGGGGGATCCCATCGTACTGGGCGCGATTGACTGGATCGGGCTAAGCAACGATGGGCAACTTGAGTTCCGGAAGGCACTGGCACGGGCGGCACAGACACGGGTGGAGCGGGTGGCGATGCACAGCCTGCACCAGCACGATGCTCCGCGGTGTGACTTCTCGGCGGAGGGCCTCCTGGCGAGGCACGGGGCTGGTGGCAAGCACTTCAATGTTGCTCATGCCCGCAAGGTCATTGCGGAGGCAGCCGTTGCGCTGGAGGAGGCGGTGAAGGGTGCCCAGCCGGTGACGCACCTCGGACTGGGAGCGGGAGAAGTCAGGATGGTGGCCTCCAACCGCCGCATCATCGGACCGGATGGGAAGTTGCAGCACATGCGCTTCACCGCCACGAGGGACCCGGCGATCCGGGCTTTTCCGGCTGGCACGATCGATCCCCGCCTTTGCCTGATTTCGTTCTGGAACAGGGAGAAGGCGGTTGCTGCGTTGAGTTATTATGCGACCCATCCGCAGAGCTACTACCGGACTGGGATGGCTAGTCCGGACTTTCCGGGGATGGCTCGCAACAAGCGCGAAAAGGAAACGGGAGTCCCCCACGTTCATTTCACGGGAGCTGGAGGCAATATCGGCGCGGGGAAGTGGAACGACGGCGCACATGAAAACCGCCAGGTTCTCGCTGATCGGGTAGCGGCAGGAATGAAGGCTGCCTGGGAGTCCACCCGGAAGGTGCCCCTGCGAAGTGCTGATGTGAGCTGGAGGGTCGAGCCCGTGCTTCTTCCGGTCGGCCAGCATCTCAAGGAGGAGACGCTGGCGGCAGTCGTGGAGATTGAGAGTGAGCCTCTTGAGAAGCGTTATCAGGCAGCCAAGGTGCTGACCTGGTTGCGGCGGTGCCGGAGAGGGGAACCTGTCGAGCTTTCCTGTCTTTCGCTGCGGCAGGCACGTATCCTGCACATGCCGGGCGAGCTGTTCGTGGAGTATCAGCTCTATGCTCAGGAGGTGCGCCCGGATCTCTTCGTGGCGATGGCGGCCTACGGCGACTATGCCCCGGGCTATATTGGCACCACGGCAGCCTACTCGGAGGGAGGCTACGAGGTGGAGCAGCGTTCGTCCATGGTGAGTCCCGGGGTGGAGCCCATTCTCAAGGCGGCAATTCGCCGCCTGGTGGGCGCTGCGGAGGGGGCTCCTGCTTCACCCTGAGGGCTTGCGTCTTTCGCTTTGGTCCTCCTCAAGAGGGAGACCCTAGGACATCGGGCGGGGTTGTTTCCACGTTTCTCGCCGGGCGGGATTGAAGAGGGGTGGAGGACGATGACGGTGGTGAGCTCCCGGGGGTTCTCCTGCGCCATGAGCCAGCGGGCGCAGGCTAGCGAGGATGTCCCAGCCGCATGGACCTTAGATCCTCATCTACAAAAAATCCCCGGCCTCCTCGGGGGGAGCGGCTGGCACAAAGACGAAGAGATTACCCTTAAAGGGGGATGGCTTCTTAAATATTTGTGAAATTTTCCCGGGGTGGGCTGGGTAGCCCTTGACGATCTGACATGTTGAGTTTTAGGGACGTGCCGCTGAGAAGAAAAACCGCCCGCCGTGACAGGCACGAGGGCCGGGTTTGGGCGGGCGGAACTTTTGGTGGTGTGGGGGCCGACGGTCAGTTTTTGGGTTTTCTGGCCGCGGCTCCCACGCTGCTTTTCCAAGGTAAGGCGATTGTTTTAGCGCCGTAAAGTCACAAGCCGGGAATTTGGCGGTAACGGTTTTCGGCTGGCTTTTACCGGGCGATTTCTCTCAGGCGGGCGCCCAGCTGGCTTACCAATTCTGGGTGCATGTGCCAGAGGTTTGATTTTTCGGAGGGATCAGTGGAGAGATTGTAAAGTTGGCCCGTGGGATCACCGGGGCCCGGCTTTACTCGCTTGGGAGTCGAGAATCCTCCCGACCCGAGCTGGTCGATGAGCTTCCAGTCGCCATCGCGGATCATCATCGCTCCGCTTCCCGCTTTCATAACGATGGGACCGCGGGGAGGGTGTGGGGAGTCCGGATCTGTTAGGATGGGAAGGAAACTCTCGCTATCGAATGACAGGTGATCGGGCAGGGGCGCGTCTGTTATCTCGGCAAAGGTAGCCAGAAGGTCAGTGAAGCAGACAAGGTGGCTGGTCGTCGAGCCGGCGTCCACCACTCCCGGCCAGCGCAGCAGGAAGGGCATCCGGTGCCCGCCCTCCCAGGCATCCGCCTTCATGCCACGGAGTCCGCCCGAGGAATCATGAGCGAACCGTTTGACGTCCGCCTCATACCAGACCGGCCCATTGTCCGAGGTGAAAATCACGAGGGTGTCCCGGGCGAGTTTGCGCGTCTCGAAAGCCTGGAGGACGCGGCCGATTTCTCCGTCAACCATGGCGGTGAATTCGCCGTACATACCCGCGCCACTTTTTCCCCTGTATTGCGCCGAGGGCAGCCAGGGGGTGTGGGGAGCAGGGTAGGCGAGGTAGAGGAAGAGGGGCTTTCCCGCCGATACATCATGGGTATCGATCACGGTGAGGGCCTCCTCGGTGAAACGGGGAAGGACGTCCTCGAGCTGGAGATCCGGGGAGATGCCGCCGGCCCGCCAGAATGCGCCCTGGATACGCGACCATCCTTCGGAGTGGTTGCTAGCAATCCTGCCGGTTGGTTCGGAGACCGCACGGTTTCCCCGGATATAGAAATAGGGAGGAATATCGGTAGAGGCACGGATGCCGAAGAAGGTGTCGAATCCGACGTCAACCGGGCCCCCGGGGAGGGGTTTGTCATATCCATTCTCCCTGAAGCCGAGGTGCCATTTGCCCACCATCGCCGTGCGGTAGCCTTTTCCCCGGAGGAGGGAAGCGATGGTGGTCTGGCCGGCCTTGATGGAGGGTTCGCTCCGCCATGCGCCGGTGTTTGCGCGAAAGGGGTAGCGGCCGGTCATGAGTCCATAGCGCGAGAGATGACAAAGAGGCCCCGGTGCGTGAGCGTCGGTAAACCGCATTCCCTCTTGAGCTAGCTTGTCGAGATGTGGGGTCGGGATCCTGGAGTCCGGGTTATAGGACTTGAGGTCACCGTAGCCCATGTCATCGACGAGGATGACGAGGATGTGGGGGAGCCCCTTCCCGGACGCGGCCGGAAGGCAGAAGCCAATGGAGAGGAGGGTGAGGAGAATGCGCATGGGACTGGGGTGCTATTTCGGGAGCCAGACCAGGCCCTCCCAGGGCGGGGTATCGTTCGTCGATTCGACAGCGGGACGGGTAGACCCACTCGTGACGATATCAATGAGCTGGGCGAAGAGCTTCCGCTCCACGTCCGGGTGCCGGGCCAGGACATTGTGTCGCTCGCCGGGATCGGCCCGCAGGTTGTAGAGTTCCCGTTTTTCCCTCCGGCTGGTGCTTTCCATGACCAGCTTCCAGTGTTCCGAACGAATTGCGAAGCGCCCGTTGGCGGCGTGGTGAATAACAGGCGGGCGGGGTGGGCGGGTCATGCCGGTGCCGCTCCACGCCCAGTGGAAGCTGATGCTGTCTTCCCCGGATCGCTCCGGCAATGGCTTCCCGAGAATCGCGGCGAAGGTGGCCAGGAGATCAGTCTGACAGATGGGTTTGTCCCATGAGGATCCGGGCTTTACTCTTGCTGGCCAGCGCAGGAAGAAGGGCACGCGGTGGCCTCCTTCATAAATTGAGCGTTTGCCTTCCCGGTAAGGCCCGGGGCTATGGTGTCCGTATTTATCGATGCGCTGCCGCCAGGTGGTCTCTGGTCCGTTGTCGGCCGTGAAGATGACGATGGTGTTATCGGCCAGCTTCTCACGATCGAGAAGAGCGAGCAACCTGCCAAGGTGCCAGTCGGTCTCGATCATGAACTCGCCATAGGCGCCCGCTTTCCCCCGCCCACGGAACTGGTCGTTGGGAATCACGGGTTTGTGGGGCGAGGTGAAGGGCAGGTAGAGGAAGAAAGGCTTTCCCTGCCTGGCGTCTTCCGATTTTTCCTCGATCCACTTGATGGCCTGATCGGTAAAGCGTGCCAGGCACTCGGAATCGACGAAGTCGGGTGCAACCTCCATGAGATCAGGACGCTGCTTCTTCTCGTAGGGGGGCTTGATCCGGTAGTCGGATATTGCAATCTGATTGGGTTTCTTCTTGGTCCACTGGGTGGGTGGGACCTTTGCGAAGCGGCCCTCGAACCAGGCTAGAACGCCGTAGTTCATGGAGGCCGGGATGCCCCAGAAGTAGTCGAAACCCTTGTCGAGCGGCATGTCCCTGACGGGCTTTCTCCAATCGCGTTTCCCGATGGTCCCGGGAAAATCCATCCCCAGGTGCCACTTGCCCACCATGGCGGTATGATAGCCGTTGGTGCGCAGAAAGGAGGCGAGGGTTGTTCGTCCGTCGGCAATGAGGCAGGGTCGTTCCGCGCCGTAGACACCCCGCTTGAGGGTGGTTCTCCAGCTGTAGCGGCCAGTCAGCAGGCCGTAACGGGATGGCGTGCAAACGGTGTCTGAACAGTGTGCGTCCGTGAAGGTGATGCCCTCCCTGGCAAGACGATCCTGGTGCGGAGTCTTGAATTTTGCTGCAGGATTCAAGCAGCTTACGTCGCCGTATCCCTGGTCGTCTGTGTATACCAGCAGGATATTCGGTCGTGAAGCTCCAGGAGCGGAAGTCCAGAGGCTGCCGCCCAGAGTCAGGAACAGGAGCAGAGCTCTCATCCGTTGGTTACCCCGAAGTGGTGGAGGAGGGTTTTCCCGGGCTCACCCTTTGTGCTGGAAGCGGTCGGATTGGCCGCGAGAGAGAAGGGCTGAGGGCGAATGAAATGTGAATTGGCAGCATGGAGGGCGGGCGCGGACGCATGGCGGGGTAATATGAACACGGTGTCCAGGCCTGGTCGCGGAAAATCTCGTGAAATCAGCACCAGAGCTCCGCTTGAGACTGAGACTCTCCAAGGAGGAAGGGCCGCATTCGATGGTGGGACGGGGCCCTTTCGGGCTGACTCAGTTCAACCCCTTGACGTAGGCCATTACATCGGCGAGATCCTGGGCGCCAAGGCCGAGCTGGTCGGCGGAGAGCATGAGGGACCGGCCGAGGGGCTCCACCTGCTGGACCTTCCGGGCGGGAATCATCTGAACGGCTCCTCCCTGGCTTTGGATGATCACGGGGTCCTTCGTGCTCAAGACCAGGCCGTGGATTTCGCCTCCCTCCCTGAGCCGCACGACACTGCCGGAAAACCCGTGGGCAATCTCAGCGGAGGGATTCAGGATGGCGCGCAGGAAATTTTCCTCGCCCTGATTTTTGATCCAGCCCTTCAGCGATGGTCCGTAGTCCACGCCCTGGTCTTCGATACGATGGCACATCACACAGCGGGCGGCGGTGATCTTGCCCTTTTGGGAGTCTCCCTTCAGGGCAAGGATTGCTCCCAGTGCCGGGAGGCGGGAATCTCCCCCCGGGACTGGGACAACGGCCTCGGATATGGCCTGGTTTTCCGGGTCGTAGAGGTTGTTCTCCCTGAGAAGGCGGAAGACGTCGAAGTCCTTCCAGCGGGTTTTGCCCAGGTGTACGAGCCAGCGGGCTGCCTCGGCGCCCACCGGTCCCTTCTCCTTTGCCACTTCCACCAGGCTCGCGGCTGCTTCAGGGTCTTCGGTAAAGGCGAGGGTTTCCATCGCAAGAAAGCGTGCCTCCCGTGAGAGTGTGCCAGACAGGGCTCTCTCCCGGAGGTCATCAATGGCGGCGCGGGGATGAAGACGCCAGGTAATTCGGGCGAAGGCATCCGGCCACTCAAGGGCGTTCACGATCCTGGCGCTGTTTCGGACATTGCTCCAGACCATCTCCTCGGCTCCCTCCGCCCCCAGGCCGCAGGCCTCAAGGTAGGTGCGATCATTCGCGCGGCAGCGCTGCAGGAGGTAAGCGAGGTAGACCGCCTTGCGGTGAACGGGCGCATCCCGCAAGGAGAGGGCCACTTCCCGTCGCACCGCGGCGCTCGGTTCGGTGGCGTAGAACTTGCCGACCAGTTGGAGTGGGTCCTCGCCGGCATTGCGCAGAGAGCGGAAGGCGAGGAGCCGGGTCTGGGCGTCTGGACTGTCGAGGAGTGTCCGCGTGATTCGCAGGCCCTCGGCGCCGAGGAGGGGGAGAAGCCATACGGCGCGGGCCTGGACGTAGCCGTTGTAGTGGCCGAGGAGTTCCCGGACCGCGGGGAGAGCTTTCTCGCCGGCGGCCCGCAGGGCCTCAAAGCCGAGGTGACGGACGTTCTGGGCAGGGCTGCAGAGCAATGCGATGGCGCCCTCGATGGAGTCCGGGGAGGCGCTCGGGATCCGTGGCCGAAACCCCTTGGGGGCGATTCGGTAGATGGTCCCGGAACAGCTCTTGTCGCGGGTATTGTGCCCGCCCACCCCGGGGTCGAACCAGTCGGAGAGATAGAGGGCTCCGTCCGCACCCACCATGATGTCGGAGGGCCGGAAGAGATTGCCCGTTGCCGACTTGATGAACGCGAAGCGGGTTAGCTTGAAATTAGATCCCTCGGGAACAGGGTAGTAGCCCAGAACTTCCTTGCGACCGGCATCGCAGCTTGCCAGCAGGCCAGCATATTTCGAGGGAAGAGAGCCATTCTCGTAGAAGCAGATACCGGTTGGGGAGCCGCCGCCGTAGACATCGCCCGGAGGGAGGGTGCCGGGATCCCATTGTCGCCAGTGGGCTTCGGGCACGTTCTGGCCCGGTCGCTGGTCGGCTCGCCAGCTCCTTTGTCCATCCGGGGAGAAGAAACCGAGGAAACCACCTTCCATCAGCCAGGTCGTCCGGCAGGCGGGGGGGTCGTCGTTGTCGTTCTGGAAGACATCCCCAAAGGATGTGACGGTGTGTTCGTAACTGTTGCGGAATCCGTGTCCGATGATTGAAACCTTGCTGCCATCCGGATTCATCTTTGCAGCGAAACCACCGACCCAGACATGGCCGTCACCACTCGGCTCCCCGGCAACCTCCTGGTGGTCGACGAACCATTCGCCTCCTCCTCCCTTGTAAGGGCCCCCGATGAGGAATTCGACTCCGTCCTTGTCCTTGAAGCGTGCTCCGCAATTGCCCTGATTGAAATACCACTTCCCGTCCGGACCGGATACTACCGCGTGCAGGCTGTGATCGTGGTTTTTTCCGTTGAACCCGGTGAGCAGGTTTTCCCGCCGGTCGATCTCCGGATCAAAGACGAGGTTGCGATCGATATCGGTGTAGACGATGAGATGTGGCGGCTGAGCGACCACCACCCGGTTATCAAAGACGCTCACGCCAAGTGGCGCGACCAGCTCCGGGTCCTGCACGAAGACATGGGAACTGTCGGCTTTACCGTCCCGGTCCTTGTCCTCGAGGACGACGATGCGGTCTCCTTCCGGCCTGCGATTCCGGTTCTTGCGATAATTCACGCCCTCGGCCACCCAGATGCGGCCCGCGGCATCGGTATCCATGTTGGTGGGATTCAGGAGCATCGGGCTGGTGGCCCAGACCGTCAGTTCGAGGTCGTCCGGGACGGTGATGTGCTCGGGAGCGACCAGCTGGGGATCGCTGCTGTTGGGATCGAATGGGAGAGAGGTGCTGCTGAAGCCTGCCGGTTCCCGGTCAAAGACGAGGAAGCGCACGGAGGCGGGGGTGAGCTCGTTTTCGCGGATGGCTCCCCCGTCGTCGAGGGCTACCCTGGCACGGAAGGTGGAGGCTTCCCCCGGGACCTTGAATGAGATCAGCGAGTCGGCGTGAGTGCCGAGGCCTCTGGAAAACTCCTTGCCGGCAACGAGCAGGGGCCCTCCCCGGTAGTTCCTGCCGCGGTGGACCCGGCCGGAGGCACTGTCGGCCGTGAGCCAGGAAAAGGTCGTGAGGTCGAGAACGGTGCCGTCCTGCATTACGATCTCGGGCTCGATCCAGTTTGCCCAGTCGTGGCTCTTGTTGCCTTCGCTGGAGACGGCAAGGTAGAGATTGCGCCTCGTGAGGGAAACTTCTACCTCGTGCAGCCGCTGCAGGTCCCCACTGCGGAGGACGGGGCTCTCGTAGAGCGGTTCGGGAGAGGCCTTTCGCTTTCCTTTCTCCTGTGCGCCAGCCATGGGCAGGGCGAGACAAGCCGACAGGAGGAGAAGACGGTTCATGGGGGGAAGGTGGGGCCCTCGGGCTGGAGGGAAAGCGAACGCCCACCCTTTCTTAAGCCAACGGGTCGGGGAAGCCTACTTGAACTTGGCCTCGCGTTCGGCCTGGACCTTGGCAGGAGGAAGTTTCTTCCACGCTGCCGGATCTGGAACCTTGATGCGCTTCACCCGTCCCTTCTTATCGAGGTTTACATTGAGTTCTTCCTCGGTTGGCGTCCTGGATGAAACGCCTTCCGCGGGGACCTTCATCCCCGCGGTCCAGATGATGGCATTGAGGACGGCCTTGCGCACGCCGTCCACGGCCCAGGTGTGATGGTAGTGACCACCGACGAACCCGACCCCGCGGCCGCCAGCGGGCCGCTCGTAGCCCCACATCAGCGTCTGCTGCTTGTCCAGTCCGTCCACTCCGTTCTTGTTCCACATGTTGATGTAGCGGTGCATGTTTTTCCGGGTGGGCACGGCGGTGAACAGGTCGAGGACCTTCTCACGGTCTTCGATGAAGCGCATGTGGTAGTACCATTCGTCGAGGCAGGTGATGGCCTCCGGGGATACCCCGTTCCCGATCTCGTGGTCCTTGATGATGGAGAGGTCCGCGACCCAGTGGGGATTGACCGAGTAACCGCTTTCCATCGCCGCGCCGATCCAGGGGCGATAATACTTTTCGCCGATCTGGGGGCTCGGGTGGACGGCGTAATGCATGAAGACCATGCCGACACCCTTCTTGGCGAGATCGTCGAGGAATTCCCACTGCCCGGCATGCGCGCTCACATGGTCAGCGTAGATTACGATCGTGTCGGCACTTGCCACCACGTCCTTGTGTTCCTTGGGCCAGTTGGCCCGGACGACGGTGGCCTTGACCTTGAGTCCGCTCTGCTCATTGAGGGCCTTGGCAAGAAGAGTGCAGCCGGCGTAGAATTCATGTTCCCCGGGGCCGTGGCTGCGGTTGCCGGCGATAAAGACGATGTGCTTCACTGCCTCGTCTTTCTTGGCCGACATGAGGACGGGACAGAGCAGGGCGAGCAGCAGAGGGACGGCCAAGGCAATACGTTTCATGGATTATGAGGGGAGGATACGGATTCCGCGGGGAAAGGTGTCTGGTATTCAGTCTGCCGGGATACGATTTGTCACGAAAGTTCGGATCAGGGGATTACTTCTCGCCCAGCCAGAGGGCGGCGTTCTCGAGTAGTTTGAGGAGGTGCGGGTTGGCGAAGACGGGGTATTGCTGGTCCCCGGGCCGATAGTAGAAGACCTTGCCTTTGCCGAGGTTCCAGAGGCAACCGGAGCGAAAGAACTCCCCGCCCTTCCAGTCCTCGGTGAAGAGAACGGTATCCGGCTCGGGCACGCCGAAGGGTTCGTCATACATCTCGGTCACCTCGAGGGTGAAGCGGGCGGGAACACCCTGGCAGATGGGGTGGTTCTTGTGGATGATGCGCACCTCCGCAGGTTGTCCCGGTCCGCAGCAGCGGGGGAAGACGCAGTTGGGCCGGTTGACGAAAGCGGTGACGTTGCCCCGGGGGTCGAATTCGTAGCGCCAGGGGGCGAAGTTGCGGTCGAATTCGCCGGCCTTCTGCCACCGGATTTTCCCCTCGTAGACCACCTTGGCCCCGGAGCGTTTTTCCTCGGGGAGTGCGGCGAGGGCATCCTGGGCCGCTTTCTCCTGCATGCAGACCATGAAGGGGACGGACCAGTGGGCGGAGTGCAGCGGGACAAAGGCAAGTTTCCCGGCCTTCACGAGGTCGGCTATTTCCTGTCCTTTCGCTTCGGGGATTTCGCGCTGGCGGACGTGTCCCCAGTAGATAAGGACGTCAGTCTGATTGAGCGCCTCCCTGGAGAGCCCCAGTTCAGGATCGTCCTGTTTTGCGGTCGTCACCGTCAGCCTGGGGTTCTTCCTCAGGTGGTCGGCGATGAAATTTCCCGGGAAGTTTTCGTAGACCGCGCGGCGGACAGGCTGTTGTTCGTCCCAGACGAGGACGCGGATCCTGTCCTCGGCGATGAGCAGGCCGGGCAGGAGGGTGTGGGCAAGAAGCAGGATGGCATGTCTCATGATGAAAGTGGTGGTGAAGCAGGTGCTCCGCATGCTGGGAGACCTTGAAAGGGAATCATGACAGGCTGACGACCTGCCCTGCAATCCTCCCTTCATGCCAGCGCGCCCTTGATGATGTGCCCGTGAACGTCAGTGAGGCGGAAGTGGCGGCCCTGGTACTTGTAGGTAAGGCGTTCGTGGTCGATCCCGAGAAGGTGGAGGATGGTGGCGTGGAAGTCATGGATGTGGACGCCGTCCCGTGTGATGTTGTAGCTGTATTCGTCAGTCTCCCCGTAGCTGGATCCGGGTTTGATGCCGCCGCCGGCCATCCAGGTAGTGAAGCAGCGTCCGTGGTGGTCACGACCGAAGTTGTTCGGGCTGAAGGATCCCTGGCAGTAGCTCGTTCGGCCGAACTCGCCGCCCCAGATAACGAGGGTGTCTTCGAGCATGCCCCGGTTTTTCAGATCAGTCACGAGGGCGGCGGAAGCGCGGTCGGTTTCCTGGCACTGCTTCTTGATACCGCCGGGAAGTCCGCCGTGCTGGTCCCATCCCTGGTGATAGAGCTGGATGAAGCGCACGTCTCGTTCGGCGAGGCGCCGGGCGAGCAGGCAGTTGGCGGCGAAGGTCCCGGGTTTCCTGGCTTCCCCGCCGTAGAGTTTGAAGGTGCTTTCAGGTTCGGTGGAGAGATCCGTGACGTCGGGAATGGACTTCTGCATGCTGAAGGCCATCTCGTACTGAGCGATGCGGGTTTCAAGGGCCGGGTCGCCTGTCTCTTCGAGTTGCAACTCATGGAGGGCGCGCAAGTGGTCGAGGACCTTGCGGCGGTTGGGGCGGTCAATCCCTTTGGGGCTGTTCAGATAGAGGACCGCATCCTTATCGGCGCGGAAGCGGACGCCGTCGTGCTTTCCGGAAAGGAAGCCGCTGCCCCAGAGGCGGGAGACGAGCGGTTGGCCACCTTTGCCCTTGGTGACCATTACCACGAAGGAAGGTAGATCCCTGTTGAGAGTGCCGAGCCCGTAGTCGAGCCAGGCGCCCATGCTGGGTCGGCCCGGGAATTGGGACCCGGTCTGCATGAAGGTGACTCCGGGGCCATGGTTGATGGCCTCGGTATTCATTGATTGTATCACGCAGATGTCGTCGGCGATCTTGGAGGTGTGGGGAAGGAGGTCGCTGTTCATCCAGCGTCCGGATTGGCCGTGTTGCTCGAACTTGAAGGGCGACCCGACCAGCGGAAGGCTGGCCTGGTTGCCGGACATGGCAGTGAGGCGCTGGCCCTTGCGGATGGAGTCGGGGAGTTCCTTGCCACGATCTTTGATGAGCTTGGGTTTCCAGTCGTAGAGGTCAATCTGGGAGGGGCCACCCGCCTGGAAGAGGTAGATCACGCGCTTGGCCCTGGCGGGGGGATGGCCGGTGCCCCGCAGGTTTCCCCGGGCCGCGAGGAGATCGGCCAGCGCGATGGAGCCCAGCCCCATGCCGAAGGTCTGCAGAGCCTGCCGGCGGCTGAGTCCGAGCGGGGATTGGAACCCGGTGCAGAGTGGAAAATCGCTTTTCATCGTTTGGAAACAGCTTCGTCGAGATTCATGATGGCGTTGACCAGGATGGTGGCAGCGGCCACGTGTGGGGTGGGCAGATCTTTGGGCTCGGGAGAAGCACCCGTGCCAAGGAAGCCCCTGGCTTCATCGGGGTGGGCCTGGTAGTGGGCGAGCTGTTCGTTGTAGAGGCTGCGGAGGATCGTGGATTCGGCAGGCTTGGCGGCCCGGCTGGTGAAGGAGCGGTAGGCTTCGGCGATGAGAGCGTCCGGGTTGTCGTTGTGTTTACGGAGCAGGTTGGCGGCCATGACGCGGGACGCTTCCATGAACTGTGGGCCGTTGAGCAGGACGAAGGCCTGCAGGGGAGAGGGCGTGACTTCTCGTCGGACACGGCACACGTCGCGCTTGGAAGCGTTGAGAGTCATCATGACGGGGGCCGGGCCGGTGCGTTTCCACCAGGTGTAGACGCTGCGGCGGTAGAGGTCGTCGCCCTTGCCGGGGTTGGCGGGTTTAAAGGAGACGGCAACTTCGTAGGGTTTGACAGACGGTCCGCCCGTCTTGCGCACGAGCAGGTTGCTGAGGGCAAGGGCATTGTCTCGAATCATCTCAGCGGAGAGGCGATCGGCGGTGCCCCGCGCGAGGTAGATGTTCTCGGGATCGGTCTCGCGGCTTTTCTTGTCGGCGATCGAGCTTTGGCGGTAGGTGGAGGAAAGGACGAGGCGGCGGATGAGGTGGTGCAGGTCCCAGCCGTGATTGATGAAGTCGCGGGCGAGCCAGTCCAACAACTCCGGATGGCTGGGGGGGCGGCCCTGGCTGCCGAAGTCCTCCGGGGTGCGGACGAGGCCATTCCCGAAGAATATTTGCCAGTAGCGGTTGACGGTGACCCGTGCGGTGAGGGGATGATCGGGAGTGGTCAGCCAGCGGGCAAGTCCGAGGCGGTTGCGGGGTTGATCCTCCGGGAAGGGGGGCAGCGCATCGGGTGTGTCGTAGGCCACCTTTTCGCCGCGTGCGTCGTAGATGCCGCGGTTGAGGACGTAGGATTGACGGCGGGTCTGCGCCTCTCCCATGACCATGATTTCCTGAATGGGATTGAGGATCCCGCGAAGTTCGTCGCGCACCTTCTTGAGGTTTTGCAGTGCCTCCCGGTAGGGTGTATGAGTGGTCGACAGAAAGTAGTCGTGGAGCTGGGAGCGCTGGCCCTCGCTCAGTTTCTGGATGTCGGTGGTGAGAACCTTTTCAAGGGTATTGCGATCGTACATGTGCGCCACCTCGAGGGAGGTAAGTTCGCGGGTGAAGATCTGCAGCTCATCAACCTCGCCTTTCTGGAAGCCCGTGTCGCGGAAGCGTTCGCCGAGCTTGAGATCCGGTTCGCCGCCGCCCTCGATGGGCTTGGTGAGCTTGTCGTAAACGATCTCACTGGGGAGCGGCTTGCCATCCAGCCAGAGGCGCAGGCCGGCAGCGCGGCTGGAGCCGTCATACGTGACGACAACGTGTTTCCAGGTGTTGATGGGGAGAGGCTTGCTCGCGCGGACCCGGATGGAGTTCCCGGGGTGAAAGTGAACAAGGGCGACGCTGGGCCTGCCTTGTTCAAGAAGGAGCTCATAGCCACGGCTGCCGGCATCGGTCCAGGCGCGGGACCGGCGCCAGACGACGGAGCGGGGGAAGAGCCTGGGGGTCTTGAGCCAGAGGCCAATAGTGAATGGCTGGGTGCGGGGGAAGCGGCCGGCTTCGGCGACATGGACGGCGTGGTCGCCGGTGAGGCGGAGGCCCTTGCCTACCTTGCCTTCGATTTCGACGTTCCTGGTGCTGCTGGAAGTTTCCTTGTTGCGGGCGCGGTCGGGGAACTTGCCGCCCTTCCCGTTGTCGAAGGGGACGTCGGCCTGGAGGTCGTGCCACCTGGCTTCGCCGGGGCGTTCGGCAAGCCATGTGGCGAAGGCGCCTTTCGACGCCTTGCGGACGGCAGCGACGGCTGCTTCAGCTTCCTCGATGGCCTTTTTCTTCTCGGCGATCTGTTTGTCCTGCGCGTCGGTGGTCAGGAGGAGGGTGGGCGTGGGAATGGAGGGTGTGAAGTAGGAATAGAGGCCGGCTTCGTCGATGTTGGCAAAAAAAGAACTCAGCTCGTAGTACTCCTTGGTGCTGATGGGATCGTATTTGTGGTCGTGACAGCGGGAACACTCGAGAGTGAGCCCGAGGAAGGCGGTGCCGAAGGTGTGAAGACGATCGGCGACATACTCGATACGGAACTCCTCCGGGACACTCCCTCCTTCGACTTTCTGCGGGTGAAGGCGGTTGAAGGTGGTGGCTTGGATCTGGTCCTTGGTGGCGTCGGGCAGGAGGTCGCCGGCGAGTTGTTCGATGATGAACTTGTCGTAGGGCAAGTTCTTGCGGAAGGAGTTGATGACCCAGTCGCGATAAGGCCAGACGAAGCGGTCGCGATCGACCTGATAGCCGTAGGTGTCGGAGTAACGGGCAACATCGAGCCACTCGCTGGTCATGCGCTCCGCGTAGGCGTCGGTTTTGAGGAGGCGATCGACGGTTTGTTCGTAGATGGCGTCCGCTTGCCGGGGAAACTCGGCGAGACTGGTGAGGAAGTTGTCGAGCTCGGGGATGGTGGGAGGGAGGCCGGTGAGATCGAAGGTGACGCGGCGGAGCCAGGATTCGTGCGAGGTATCGGCGTTGGGACCAAGGCCGGTCTCCTTCATCCCGGCTTGGATGAAGGAATCGATGGGAGTGAGAACCCGGGATTCCGCCTCGGGAACAGGAATCTCCTCAGGGATGGGCTTGAAGGACCAGTGGGTGTCGTAGGTGGCACCCTCCCTGATCCAGCGGTCGAGGAGCTTCTTCTCCTGTTCGCTGAGAGAGAGTTTTGAACCGGGCGGGGGCATCATCTCGTCGCGATCCTCGCTCCAGATCCGGTGGTGCAGTTCGCTCTCTTCCAATTCGCCGGGGACGACCCCGGCGTAGCCATCGATACTGGCGAGGGCCTTCTCCCTGGTATCGAGGCGGAATTCCGACTTCTGGTTGCTTGCGTCCGGGCCGTGGCACTTGAAGCAGCGATCCGAGAGGATGGGCCGGATGTCACGATTGAAGTCGATTTCCCCGGCGGCCGGTAGCGACAGGCCCGCAAGAATGCAGATCGTGAGGGTGGAGCGCATTATCTGGACGAGTGGAAGGGCAGGATTGGACGGAGACGCATTTTGCAGGGTCCTGCCGTATATACGGGGAGCGGGGCGAAATGCAATCAGATCGAGTGCCTTCTGCTGGTGGGTACGGAGCGAGGTAGCTGGCCACGGGGATGCTTGCGTGGCCGTTTCCTCAAGGCTTGGCAACGGCTCCCGCGATCAGTTCACCCAACCGGATGACACCGGCTGTATCGATGACGAGCTTCTTTTCCTGGGGTGGCAGATCGAAGGCCTTGAGGTGAATGGTGTGGGGGTCCCCCTCAGCGACGGCTGCCACGTCGGCAACCACATCGACATTGTTGACACGCTTGTCATCGGTTGGCGGCTGCTGACTGAGGACCCAGGTCAGTCCGGGGCGCTGCAGGTCCTTGCGGCTCTGGGTGATGATGGATTGGAGGCGCTTGGCGGCTTCCCGGCGATAGGGATGGAAGCTCATGTCATTTTCGCCCAGATGGTAACAGATCCCGGCAAGTGAGACCTTGTGCCCCTTCATTTCCAGTTCGGCGATGGCCTCTTTAACGAAGGCAATGAAACGGGGATAGAGATGGCGGGACCTGGCCATGCTGCCTTCGGGTGTCCAGTCGATGATCTGCGATCCGCTGTGAGTGAACTTGGCGATCGCAAGGTTCTGAATTCCCTCCTTGCGGAGCGAGGCGCCGAAACTCAGTTCCGGTCCGAAGTTGTCGTAGTGGCCGGTCAGTCCGAGGGGTTCCCACCCTGCGGACCGGATCACTCCTCCCCCCAGGCTGTATTTGAAGGCAATAGCGGGTTGGTCGGCCGCGAGTTGCTCACCCCGGGGGAGCTTCCTCAGTTCCTGCGTGAAGGCACGCTCTCCCTCCATGTTGCGGTGACCTGCGAGAATGAACAGGTTGACGTGCTGCTTTCCGGCATAGGGCCAGCCCTTGGGGAAGGTCCGGCGAGGCCCCTGCCTGATGCTGATGGTGCGGAGGTAGGCATCGGCATAATTCTCGCCATGCTGGAGCTGGCCGAGCGTTCCGTAATGGTAGTGCAGGCCGACTCCGCCTCCGATTTCCACTCCGATATGGGCGGTAGGGATGTATTCGGCTCGCGGATCAGCCTCGGCGACCGAGCGCTGGCCAACGCTGATCGCATACATGCGCGGGCGGAGATCCATTCCCCAGATTGTCTTGGTGCACAGCTCGCCGAGGTAGAACTTGAGATCGGGAACCCCGAGGTCGCGGCGCCAGCACGCGAGGAAGTTTTTCAGGTTGGCGCCGTAGTTCTTCATGTAGTCCTCGTTGAACATGTCGTTTTCTCCCTGGTGCCACATCACGCCCTCGAGGCGCCAGGCGATCTTGCGTTTGTCGAGGTCGGCCAGTGCGTCCCGGACGGCTTGCAGGGCGAGTGGATACATCTTGAAGCCGATGGGGTCGTCGGGATTCCAGTCCCCACCCAGGTGCGTGCCGCCGGCCGCCACCTTGATGATGGCGATGGGGGCCTTGATGCGGCTGGTGACCTTGCGGGCGAAACTCAGCTCGGGACCGACGATATTGTTGACCGGTTGCAGGGGCACCCAGCCGTCCGACCGGGTCTTGTTCTCGCGGCCGAGGCAGTAGGTGAAACGGACCGCCGGCTGGGGGTTCCCGAGGCCCGCGAACGGAGGAAATCGCCTGATGTCGGCGACCTTGGAGTCTGAGCCCACCATGTTGGACTGGCCCGCGAAGATGAAAACACGGAGGGTCTTGTCGTCCTCGTTGGTCTGGGCGCAGAGGGGCATGAACGAGAGCAGGAAGAGAGCAGGGAGGAGTCTTGCAGGCATGAAGAAGAAGCGTGCAGGGGGGCGCCGGGAATGCACGCCGGAACTGGATTTTCTGGGGGGTTCAGGCGGTCTCCACGCAGCCAGGCGGCCCGGACGAGGAGATGGGGGTTGTTTGATCCCTCATCCACAGTCATGAAAGTGATGTCATGCGCGCGGGGAATTCAACGGAAGAGTGGAGGGAACTCCGGGTCTCCAATGACGCTCGAGACGATGCGGAGGAACTGCGGCGGCGGCTGGATCTCGACGGCTACCTCTTCTTCAGGCAGCTGCAGCGTCCGGATCTCCTGCGCGAACTGCGGCGCGAGATGCTCACCGTCATGCAGGATGGAGGCTGGCTGCTGGAGGGAACAGATCCGGTGGAAGGAATCGCCAACCTCGATGCACGCTGTACGGAAGGGGATGTGGAGTATACCGAGGTTTACCACCAACTCTACAAGCTAGAAGCCTTCCACCGCATTGCCCACCAGGAGGAAGTGATGGAGATGGTGGAGAAAATCTATGGAAGGCCCGCCATGCCTCATCCCCAGAAAATCGCGCGCCTGTGGTTTCCACAATATACCGAGCACACGACGCCTGCGCACCAGGACTATGTGCACTTTCAGGGTCATTACCAGACGCTCACCTGCTGGGCTCCGGTGGGAGATTGCCCGCGGGAGCTGGGGGGCCTGGCGATGCTGGCAGGTTCGCACAAGACCGGGCATGTGCTGGATCATCACTTTTCGCTTGGGGCGGGAGCGCTCGATGTTGAACTGGGGGAGGAGGAACGGAAGCGTGAATGGCATTCCACCGATTACGAAATCGGGGATACCCTGATCTTCCCGGCTCTCACCATCCACAAGGCGCTCCCCAACGTCACAGCAGACCGCCTGCGGGTGTCTCTCGACAACCGCTACCAGGCAATCGGCGAGACCATCGCCGAGCATATGCTCCTCCCGCACCTCAATATCTTCAACAAGCTCACGTGGGAGGATGTCTATCGCAGCTGGCCCTCGGACGAATTGAAGTACTACTGGGAGAAGATTGAGAACCCGGTGGCGCCCAGGGATCTGACTTATCTCGACAGGGGATTTTCGGAGGCTGTGGAGCAGGCTCGGAATGGCGACGATCATGCCCGGCTCTACCTGCGCCGCTTCATCAAGCGGGACCCGGATTCCCCCGAGGCACGCATGGCCGGAGAGGTGCTTGGGGAAAATCCCGGGAACGACGCCTCGTCAGCAGATGGCGTGAAGTGATGGGGCCGGGGATGACGAAGGAAGGCCTCTCTCAAGGTTGCTCAACCACCCGTATCCGGAAATAGAGGTCGATGGAGGGGTCGATGGGCAGTCTGCTGCGGTAGGTCACCACGCTGGTTCCGTCCCCACTGGCTGTGGTGTTGAACAGGCTGAGGGTGGTGTCGGATTCGCCCCACGCGCGCAAGTCTGGGGACTGCTCAATGACAGCTGCGAATTCGGTGACCCCGTTCCGGACTGAATGGGATAGTTCGATATGAGGCGGCTCATTATCGGGGGAGAGAGAGACGCGCAGATCGCTCCTGGAAGCCTGATCACGCAGGTCGGAGCCAAGGACGTATTCCAGGGCATTGGCCAGTCCGTCCCCGTCCGCGTCGGCCAGTGGTCCGGAAAGAGCCGCATCATCAAGTTCAGCAGGAGAGAAAAAACGTGAGCGCCAGTCCGGGACCGGGTCTTCCCCGGCTGTTCCGGGAGTTCCGCCGGGGGTCGGGGAGGCAGCCCAGTGGAGCGGTTCCCCGCCATACCCGTTCTTGGTCACACGCTCCAGGGAGTTCCCCGCGCCGTCGGCAGCTGAAGCCCACGGAAGGTCGTCGGAATAGATCACGGTGTCGACCGAAACGCGGAGAGGAGGGCTGTCTGGGATGCCACTGGGCTCTGGCAGACGGATGCGCAGGCGTTCGCCCCCGTTGTCAAGTTTGCCCGGGTAGGGACCGTAGACCGGGACGGAGGACGGGATCTGGCGGATGGACCGAAAGGTCTCCGGTTCAATCTCGGTGAGGATGAGCAATTCGCCCGGCCCAAGCGCCGGGGTGTTCCCCTCGAAGATGAAGCCTACGCCGCCGACCTCGGCATCAGCCAGCGCGACCGGTTCATTGGAAATATTCTGAATCTCGATGAACTCCGGCTCGAAGGCCGAGGGGTGATACATGAGTTCGGTCACTACGAGAGGGCCTGCGACCGGGCTGGCATTGGGCGCATTCGGGGTCGGGGAGATGAGCGGAACGACCTGGTCCTCTCCAGTCGAGATGAGGTGTCGGCCGTAGGGCACACCGACAGAGGAATCTCCAAATTCAAAGCCGCTGACGTAGTCGAGACGTTCCCCGGAAGAAGTGGCGGCGATGAGAAATACCTCCTCACCCCGGGAATCGAGGGCAAAACTTGGATCTACGCCCGGAGCAGGATTGAAATCCGATTCGTCAAAGCTGAGGAAACCATTGCCGGGAATGGTGGTGTTATCGGGGATGCGAAACTTTTCGGGCTGTCCGAGGTCATCTGTCAGGAGCCAGCCTCCCAGATCGAGAGCTTCCGGCCCGGGGTTGAAGAGTTCGATGGAATCTACCTGGGGAAGGAGGGAATTGGTGAGGACTTCGTTGACGATGACATCGGGGAGCTGGGTGGGATCTGGCTCAGCGGTGCCCGGCGAACCAAGCAAACTCCGGCTGGCGATCCAGTTCTCTCCATCAGCGGGATTTCCGGAAACATAGACCAGGGAGTAGCCGTCCCGGGCATCCGGGGGCCAGTCTCCTCCGTCGGCGTAGGTGAAACTCTGGATCGTGGACCCGTTTCGGGCTCGCAGGGTGAGCAGTTCGCCCTGGCTGTCCAGAGCGAGGCCAAACTCGCCAGCGATGAGGCTGTCACGCTGTCTGCCGTAGACCTGCCGGAAGGCGCTTCGATCGCGCACAACCAGCACGCGTTCCCCGGAGGAAAGGGTGCGGGCGGGGAAGGTGAAGGAAACGCCCTCCCTGAAGGTTACCCCGGTCAGCGAAACCGGGCCCGCCGAGGTGTNCTGGAGTTCGATCCACTCGAAGGAGCCGTTGTCGGTGACTGCATCACCAAGGTCGTAGGGATCGTGCATGATTTCGGAGATGACGAGATTGGTTGGCCCGGCGGGCACTTCGTTGACGAGGTACTCGACCTCAAGGGGGGCGCTCCAGCCGCTGCCGACCGGTGTCTGCCCTGAGCTTGTGGAATTGCCCCCGGAGGGATCGAAAGTACGGGCTACCAGGCGGGCGGTGCTGGTGAGGGTAATAGGCCCCGTGTACTCGATTCCGCCTACGCCGCCGCCACCCTCCTCGAAACCGGCCACCAGCCTGGCCTGGTTGAGGAAGTCACTGCTGCGTGCGCTCTCGTTGAGGGCGTGGATGGCAAGGATGTTTTGGCCGGCCTGCAGGGAGTCGAGGTAGGTGCTCACGTTGAAGTTTTCGAACGTGACGGCAGAGCCGTCGTCATTGGTCTGCGTGGCGGAGGAGAGGTAGTTCAGGTTGGCGGGATCATTCGCAGAGGTGATGCGGACGCCGTTGAGGTAGGCTACGAAGCCATCGTCGTAGCGCATCTGCAGCGTCAGGAAATTCCAGGTGGACAGTTCTCCGCCATCGACATTGAACGGAATGCGGATGTAGCAGCTGGTGCGATNGGACATGTNATCATCCACGTCAATATTGATGTAGGGCCCGTATCCGCTGCTTCGCTCGTAGCCCACTCCGTTCGTGCCGGCGCGCCAGCCATCGTCGTTGAAGGGCTCGCTACCGCCCCGCCAGCTGGTTCCGATGTCACTGCCGGGAACGAAGACCCTCACTTGCTGGGATTCGTTGAAGAGATTCGTTCCCTCGACGGTGCCGCCATCGGCTTGAGGGCGCGGGTCGCTGCCGTCGAGGGTGTAGAAAATCCTCTGGCCGGCACTGAGGGAGGCGTTGAGCATGACAGTCGTGCCTGCAGGATATGCTCCTTCCGGGCGATTGGCTGCAGGCCGCGGGGCAAACTGTGAGTCCATCCAGCTGAGACGGGTGGCAAGCCAGTTCTTGAGGTGGTTGACNTCNCCCTGGTAGCCCCCGAAGCGGGGAGGGCTTCCCGACCAGCGTTGGAAGTTGCGGACCTGAGACTCATCGAGGGTAGCGGCCATCCGGTCGATGATGGCGTGGACGTTGGGAGTGGAGAAGGGCCCGCTCCGCAGTTCGAAGTATCGGTCGATATACTTCTGCCAGAAGTTTTCATCGGCAAACAGGCGGTTCCACCACGGATAGGTGAAGTAGTTCGTGCCTCCTGCCCAGGTGGAGGGGTTGTCGTCCCGGCTGTCGGTGGATTCCATGGAGCGGTCGAAATCCCAGATCGGGCCATACTCGATCTTACCCGCCCTCCTCTTGAAGAAATATGTGCTCAGGCGCAGGGCGTCGGCATTCAGGGTGAGGACGTTGAGAAGGTGGTGATCGATCCATGAATCGACATCGATGTANCGGGCGTAGCCATTGACCGGGTCGGCGAAGTCAGGCGCATTGAGCGCATCGTTCATATTGTCGAGGTAATCGCGGATCCAGTTGGCCTGGGCACTGGTGGTATCTTCCTCCTTGGGGTAGACCCAGCCGAGGCTGAGCCCCCCCGCACCGAGGCCTGAGTCCCCCGGGTCCAGGCGATCGACCTTGAGCATGTAGCCCCCGGCGATACCGGGCTCGCTGTTCACGCTGGCAGGCAGCCGTTCCACGTCGACTCTCTCCTGATCCCGGGAGATTTTCTCCATGAAGGTGTAGACGCCGTCGTAATCTCCGCNGTAGGAGAGGTTGCCGCCGTTGTCATTCTTGAAGAGTTCGACAAAGCGGGTGCGGACTGCATAGCGGCCGACCTGGTTGCTCAGTTCGTAGATGAAGGCATTACGCATGAGGGACCGGTCGAACTGGGAACGTGCGTTGAGAATCCAGTCGGATTCCTCGGGAAGCCCCAGGGGGGAAATGTCCTTGTTGCGGTTGAGCTGGTTCCAGGCCTCGATGCTGTAGGCCTTCTTGGCGAATCCACTGGAGGAGGACCCGCGGACCTTCCACCCGCCCCGGGTGCCCAGCGTGTAGGGCCTGTTCAGAGTGGTGCGCCGTGTGCGGCGGTCGGGTTCAAAGAAGGCAAAGAAGGTGAAGGCCTTGCCGTTGGAGGCGGTGGGCCCACCGGAAAAACGCTCCATGACTACAACCGGGATATCGGAACTGAAGTTGACGGCGTCACTGGAGAGTTCGAGGTAACCCTCTTCCGCCACGGCTCCCGGGGTAAGCCCGGGTTCGAAACTGCGAGCACGCAGGAGGGTGGAGGAGGTGATCCGGAGGGGTGAGGTGTAGAGGGCTGAGGAGGCGGTGGGGACATCACCGTTGGTCGTGTAGCGGATCTGGGCGCCTGGCGACTCGGTAGTCAGGGCCACGGAAAGCGACCCGGTATAGCCGCGGCCCGGAATGCTGAAGGAGACAGGCCCGGAAGGCAGCCCCTGGTCAGTGCCGTTGGAGCCGCCGGGGGAAGATTGCTGGAAGTAGCCGGCATTACCCAGACCCGGGTCGCTTACGATTTCGGCTTCCAGTCGTGGGAGACAGAGCAGGTCGGAACTGGTGGTATCCCCGTTCATCAGGTGGATGGCGAGGGTGTTGCTGGTTTGAAGCAGGGCGGAGTGCTCGGTGATGTCGGTGTCTTCAAAGACAACAGCCTGTGAGTCCGGGTGATCAGAGCCGGCATCGGAATTCCAGGAGGGAGGCCCGGCGGGNGGNTTCCCGGAGGCTACCTGCGTTCCATTGAGGTAGGCGATAAAGCCATCGTCATACTTCATCCGGAGGCGGAGGCGGGTCAATCCTTCCGTCGTGGTCACCGCGAAGGGAATGCGGATATAGACCGTNGAGTTGATGTCGTAGGTTTCCCCCTCGACGTCTCCGCTGGCCCCGAAGAGATTCTCGTATCCGCCGCTTCGTTCGTATCCGATCCCGGTGGTGGCCGCCCGCCAGGCGGAGTCGTCGAAGGTTGGTCCCCGCCATGCGCTACCGATATCAGCGGTGGGAACGAGTATGCTGCATGCGGTGTTCTCGGGGATGAGAACCTCGGTGGAAGTGGACCCGCTCTGGGCGAGCCCGTAGGAGATGTCCTCAAACTGCTCGGGATAGGAGGAGTAGCTGCTGACGATGGTCTGCTGGTCGGGATCGACCAGCGCGAGGAACCCACCGGCATCCTTGCTCATGCGGAAACTGGTGTGCAGTTCTCCGGCGCGGCGGTCCTTGCCGGAGGCAAAGACGAGGAGGGTTCCTCCGGGAGGGAGCAGGGTGGGGGAGGGAATCTGCCACTGGGTTCGCTCGGCGGGGTCCCGGGAGAGGAAGTAGCCTCCCATGTCTACGGTTGCTGTCCCGGGGTTGAACAATTCGATCCAGTCGCTGGAATCCCCGTCCTCGTCGTAGAGAGTCGCTCTGTTGTCGGCCATGAATTCACTGATGACCGGGGTGCCGCTGGCGAGCAGGCAGGAGAAGAGGAGCGCGCACGCGCAGCGGGTTTGGGGGTATCTCATGGTGCCGGNAGGGCTGAAAGGGTTCTCCAGCTTAACGAATCAGGCCGCGGCTTCAACTCCTTGTCCCGACGGCAGGCCTCCGGCCAGACAGGCGGGGTAGATAAATNAANCCCTTCCGGGGAGAGCAGGAGGACCTGCAGCCGGGTTTTGCGAGGGTCCTTTCTGAGCTTTTCCTAGAGTCCCGGCGGCGACCACGGAGGAATCCCGCCCTGCTCCATCTGCTCCTTGAACCAGACGTGGAAGGGGCGGGTCTTGGACATGGGGGCCTGCTCGTTGACCATGAGAGGCCGCGCGTCCTTCCAGAACTTGTCGTAGGCGTCACGCATTTCCTTCACGACCCCGGGATGTCTTGCGGCCACGTCGGTCTTCTGGCCGGGATCGGCGAGCAGATCAAAGAGTTGCTGTCCCACGAGGCGATAGCGGTCATTACGCACCGCGAAATTGTTCCACTGATGCTTGTTGGGCTCGGACCCGGTGGGCCAGCGGGCCTTCTGGGAGAACAGATAACGGTCAGGAATTCTGATCTTCTGGCCGAGGAGAAGGGGGAGAAGGCTGCGGCCCTCCACCTGGTTCGGGGGTAGCTTGGCCCCCGCCACGGCAGCCAGGGTCGGCAGGATATCGATATGGGCGGAAACCCTCGAAATATCACGGGGTGCATACCTGCCATCCCAGCGGACGAAGAACGGGACGCGAACACCTCCCTCGTCGACCGATCCCTTCAGGCCTTTCTGACCCGCGTTGAAGAAAGGGTAGCCCTTGGCGAGGTCTTTGCCGGGGCGTCCGCCTCCACCGCCGGTCATGCCATTATCGGACATGAAGATGAGGATGGTGTTCTCGGAGAGCTTCCATTCCTCCAGCTTGTCCTGGAGGCGCCCCATGTTTTCGTCAATGTTCTCGATCATGCCGTAGAAGCCGGCCTGTCTTCCCCCGAAGCCAAGGTCCGTGAAGCGCTTGGTATTGGAGGGTGGCGCGATGAAGGGGCCGTGGGGAGCGTTGGTGGTAATGTAGGCGAAGAAGGGAGCGTCCTTGTCCTTCACGGCCTTGATCCATCCGAGGGCAGCGGTGAAGAAGATNTCGGTGCAGTAGCCGCGGGTCTTTACGAAGGAACCATTGTGGCGGATGACGGGGTCAAAGTACTTGTTGCCCGGTGCGTCCGCGCAGGAGCAGTTGTAGGCCTGGCCGATACCGCCCGCCCCGTGGATGAACGCCTCGTCGAAACCGCGCTTGTGCGGCTGGTAGGGGTCCTCGTCACCNAGGTGCCATTTGCCGAAGATGNCGGAGGTGTATCCGGCGGTCTTGAGAACCTGGGGGAGGATGGTCGCTTCCAGGGTCAGGCGTTCGCGCTCGAGAATGGTGTGCGAGACTCCGTTCTTGAGGGGGTGCCGGCCGGTCATGATGGCTGCCCGCGTGGGGGAGCAGGTNGGGCTCACGAGAAACCGGGTGAAGCGCACGCTCCGGTCATACAGGGCATCCAGGTGAGGGGTCCTGATCCATGGGTGTCCATGGCGGCCCACGGGCCCGTAACCCTGGTCATCGGTGATGACGAGGATCACGTTTGGCCGCTGGGCGGCGCTGACGGGCAAAGAGCAGAAGAGGGCAAGGAGGAAAAAGGGGAGGAGTTTCATTCGGGTGCGGGCTAGGCGTTGCGCATCATCGGGTCCATGGAGGCACAAAAAAGCCTGCCGGTGAAGGCAGGCTTCATGATTTTTTTTTTCGGACAGGTTCCGTCCTAGCCCCGGCGGCGACGCAGGAGCGGCAAGAGGCCGAGGAGGGCCACCAGGGTCGTGGAGGGCTCCGGGACGAATGTGCCCTCTAACTGGACTTCCGAGAGTTGCATCGAGTTGGTCGCACCCTCGTTCCTGATGGTCGGAAAGACGAGCATGTAAGTACTGTAGGCATCACTGTTGTCGATGCTGACCACCTGGCTGAATCCTGTCGCGTCANTGGTGTTGTCCCGATCGAGGGGCAGNGCCAGACCACCTTCTGAAATCAGGGTGAAGTCACTGAGGGNGATGTCGGCCNCGAGGTNGATCGCNGCATTGCTGCCNAANAGCTGGTAGCTGGCGGGATCACGCTCGTTGGCATCATTGGCTACCCAGAGTTCCATGCTGGTGACTACCGAGGGGAGACCACCGCCGGCGGTCGGGNTTACCACGATGCCTGTGTTGGTCTTGGCGAAATTGAGGTANTTCTCANNANCACCGCCGATGANNCCATTGATNANATCTCCAGGGNCCTCTGNTCCGGGCCACTGGTTTACAGGGCTGCCACAGCATCCTNCTGCGCCGAGGTTGAAGGTGCCGCCATTNAGCTGTCCCCCGGCGATGGGATCTCCGGGGCTGAAAATCGTTGCAGCGGAAGCTACGCCCGTCAGTGCGGCGAGGGTGAGAGTCGCGATTGTTCTCATAAAGTGGTTTTTCGGGTCCAAATTTGGCGAAGATACGGGCCCCTGTCACGAAATTCTTTGGGTAATTTCCCTTCGGCCGGGGAAGCTGGGATATGCGGGATTTCAGGCCTGTTTTTCCCTGATTTTGAAGCAATGGGTTTTTGCCATCGGCAGTTTCTCCATTCTTGAGCANGCAGGAAAAAGACGGCTGAGGCGGCAGGGTTGCCCCCATGGGGGAAGTTCACTTTGCCCCGCGGATCCGGGTAAGTTCCTCCTCCAGGCGGGCAGCTATTTCCGGTTTGCTCTCGATAAGATCCCGGGTTTCGCCGGGNTCTTCGTCCAAGTTGTAGAGGTGGTAGGGCTTCTGGAAGGGTTTGCCCTTCGGCTGCTGGCGTCCGCCCGAGCCGCTGCCGGCGACGAGCTTCCAAGGGCCGCTCCGGATCGCAAAGACCCCGGCAGCGCTGTGGTTGATCACGCCGGGCCGGGCCTCGCCGGGGGGNTTGCCCCGGGCCGCCGGCAGGAAGGAGAAGCTGTCCTCGGCTGCTCCCGCCGGGAGAGGCTGGCCCACCGCTTCCGCTAGGGNGGCAAAGATGTCGGTATGACAGGTGACCCGGGTGACCTGGCGGGGCTTGATCTGGTCGGGCCACCTGACAAAGAAGGGAACCCGGTGACCGCCTTCCCACACATCGGCCTTGGTCCCGCGCCAGTGGTAATTTGCGCGGTGATCAGCAGGGCGGTAGCCTTGGTCCTTTTCATCGGCGAGATGGTGGTTCCGGCCATCCCCGCGGCGATACATGAACGACCCATTGTCGCTGGTGTAGATGACGATCGTATTGCCCGCCTGTCCGCTCTTTTCGATGGCGGCGAGGATGACTCCGACGGTGTGATCCACCTGGTGAATGAAGTCTCCATAGGGTCCGAGCCTCGTCTTGCCCACGAATCGTTGGTGGGGCCAGACCGGCTTGTGTGGGCCGGTGAGGGGAACATAGAGGAAGTATGGGTTGTCCGGGGCGGTGCGGCCGGAGCCGGAAGGCGTGGTGGACTGCTGGATGAAGGCCGTGGCTTCCCTCGCGAGGTCGTCGAGGACGTCACCGGGATCGAAATTGGGGTCCCGGGGTCCCTCGCGAACATACCTGGGGAAGCCAATGGCTTTCTGGGTGGTCGTGCATTTAGCCACGGCCTGGTGGTCGCGCAGGTAAACGTAGGGAACCATGTCGAGGGAGGCCGCGATACCGAACCAGGTCTCGAATCCCTTTTCGACCGGCCCATTGGTGAAGGGGGCGTCGAAAACGACCTTGCCCCTGTCGTCGCGGGCCCACTCGATCCCGAGGTGCCACTTCCCCACCATGGCGGTTCGGTAACCCTGGCCCTTGAGATAGCTCGCGATGGTAGGGCGATCGTCCTCGATGAGCGGTTTGTCGCGGGGGGGGAAGAGGACGCCCCGCTTGAGACGGGACCGCCAGCAGTAGCGTCCGGTAAGAAGCCCGTAACGGGTGGGGGTGCACACGGCGGAGCCGCTGTGGGCATCGACAAAGTTGGCGCCGGACCGGGCGAGGGCGTTGAGGTGGGGGGTTGGAATTTTCGAGGCGGAATTGAGAGCCTGAACGTCCCCGTAGCCCATGTCGTCGGCGAGGATGACCACGATGTTGGGCTTGGCCTGGAGGGAAATGGGCAGGGCGAGGCTGGCGAGCAGGAGAAAGGGGCGCAGGGTGTGGTGTTGCATGGCGAGGGGAACTAAGTCAGCGGACCGGTTGTCTTATCAAAAGAAGATTCGCAGGCCGGCCGGCCTTTTTCGGGGTGAGACAACAGGGAGGCGGGAAGGACGTGGAGTTGGATCCTTTATTGGTTTTGGAAAATAGCGGAGGGGTCCTAGGCTTGAGGGATGGAGGCCAAGTATGTGCATACCAACCTGATCGCGCGGAACTGGCGTCGCCTCGCGCGTTTTTATGAAGAGGTCCTGGGCTGTGTGCCGGTGCCTCCGGCCCGGGACTACCGCGGGCGGAACCTGGAGGCGGCCACCGGACTGCCCGGGGCGCGTCTGGAGGGGCTGCACCTGCGCCTTCCAGGTCATGGGGAGGACGGGCCCACCCTCGAAATCTTTGCCTATGAGGATCAGGTAGCAGCCGGGCGTCCCGCGATTAATCGTCCGGGGTTCGCACACATCGCCTTTGCGGTAGAGGACGTGGCGGCGGCACGGGAAGCGTTCCTTGCCGCGGGAGGTTCAGAATACGGTGGCTTGACCACCTTTGAGACCAGCGAGGGCAAGCGGGTTGAGATGGTGTATCTCCGTGACCCGGAGGGCAATATTGTCGAACTGCAGCACTGGCTGTCCTGAACCCGAACCGGAGTCGCAAGGGTTCACCCGGAAGGCTCCGCAGCAGTGCTGCGGGCAGATCCTAGGGGGAGCCGGTGGGCTTTTTCTTCCGTGTGCGGCCGGGCTCTTTCGGCTTGGCCTTGTTCTTATTGGTCGCCTTGTTCCTGCGCCGCTTGGCGCGTCGTTCGGCTGATTCGTCCTGGACCTTCTTCATGTAGGCCGCGAGCGCTGCAGGGTCCTCCCGTTTCAGGAAGGGTGTGAGGGCGTGGTCGTTTGTGTTCTCCATGAACTCGCGCAGGTGGGTCTGCATCGTTTGCTTGATGTCCCGGTAGTCTGACTTCTCAGCGAGGTTGTGGAGGCAATCGGGGTCTTTCGTGATATCGTAAAGCTCTTCCACGCTGCGGTGGTCCATGGTGTGGAGGCGGCGGGCGATTCCCGGGTTGCCGGACGCCAGTTTCTTCATGAGGCGGTAGGTGGCCGTCCCGTTTGTGGCGGTGCGGAAGGTGTTTTCTCCATCGGACCAGGGATTGAAGAGATAGAGGTAGTTCCGGGTCTCTACGCCGCGGATGGGATGACGGTTTCCGCCCGCGTTTTCGTTGTAGACCTTGAAGATGGCGTGGCGCCCGTTTTGTTTCTGCCCCTTCATGATGGGAACGAAGGATTGTCCGTCGAGGCCCTTCGGCTTGGGGAGTCCGACCATGTCGAGCAGGGTGGGGAGAAGGTCGACCGCCGAAATCATCTGGGAGTCGTTCACCGAGTTGGCCTTGGTGACTCCCGGCCAGCGGACAATCCAGGGTGTGCGGGTGCTGTGGTGGTAGAGCTGAGTCTTGGCGAAGGGAAGGGGCATTCCGTGATCGCTCAGGAACATGACGATGGTGTTGTCCTTCTGCCCGGACTCCTCCAAGGCGGTGAGGATCGCCCCGACGGCATCGTCCGCGCGGCGGACCGAGTTGTAGTAGAGCGCAAGTTCCTTGCGCACCTCCGGGTGATCAAAGAGAAACCCCGGGATGGGGATGTTGCCCGGCGGGAAGGTCCGGGAGACCCGGTGCGGGCCCTCCTGGTCTGAGGGTTTCCAGAAGGGCTTGTGCGGATCCGAGATGTTGATGTTGAGGCAGAATGGTTTCCCGGCGGCCTTGGCCGCGGCGATGCCCCGGGCGGTGCAGTCGCGGTATGAGGGCACGTCCTTGAGGTGGAGTGTTCGGCCGTCGGGGGTTTTCGTGAGGTCGGCATCCCAGCCATAGGGCTGGTAGGGAGTGGAGTGGCTCACCTTCCCACGGATGGCGGTATAAAAACCACCCTTTTTCATGAGATCGCAGAAGTGGGGATACGTAGTCGGCTTGACCTGGTAGAAGCCTTCCACGCCCGTGTTGTGTGGATAGCGCCCGGAGAACATCACGTTGCGGGACGGGTAGCAATTCCCCACCTGAACATGCGCGTGTTTGAAGCGCAGGCCTTCCCGGGCAAGGCGGTCAATGTGAGGGGTCGTGCCCTCCAGCTTGCAGCCGAAGACGCCCACGGAGTCACAGGACATGTCGTCGACCGTGATGAGGAGCAGGTTGGGCTTCGCTCCCATGGATGCGGAGAATCCGAGGAGAAGGCAGAGCAGGGATAAGAGAGTTGGTTTCATGAGGCAGATTGCGGAAGAAAGTCTCGGA
>PBLI01000048.1 GCA_002721695.1 Roseibacillus sp.
GGCGGTGGATGCCCGCAACCCCCACGTCGGTAAGCCGCTCGACCCGGTGGCCGAGAAACTCAAGGGTCTGCGAGGCTTCCTCAGCGACGGGAAGATCGGAAGTTCCGGCACAGGCCACCACGGCGTAGGGCCGCGCCGGGGCCTCCGGCCGTTGGCCGAGGGTGAGAAGGCGCGAGAGGTTGTTGTAGCGGGCCTCCGGGAGGGCATCCAGCACATGGCGGGCCTTGCGTCGATTGACGCGGGTGGCGAGAGCACGTTGGTGAGTCTGGAAGAGCTCATCGAGGATTTCGACCAGTTGCTCAGCACTCTTGCCCGCTCCATACACGGTTTCGGGAGCTCCCTGACGCAATTCGCGATGGGTATCGAGGGTCGTGTGAGAGAGTTCGGTGAAGGGAAGTTCCCGCAATTGCTCAACCGCATCACTGGCAGAGAGATCGCCGGCTGCGACCCGCTCTAGTAGCTGCTGGAGGCGCTCCGGGCTCATCGTTTTCTGAGGACGTCGTTCATGCTGCCGGAGCGGAAGCCCGCGAGGTCGACCGTCGCGTAGGAGAATCCCGCTTGGCGCATGGCCTTCGTAATGAGGTCACCCTGTTCAATGGCACGGGGGAGCTGGTCCCTGGTGACCTCGATGCGGGCTACCTGGTCATGGTGGCGGACGCGGAGCTCCTTGAAGCCGAGTTCGCGCAGGGCCGCCTCCGCCTGTTCGATCTGGGCCAGTTTCGCGGGAGTGACTTCCGACCCGTATGGAACGCGTGAGGAGAGACAGGCATTGGCGGGGCGGTCCCAGTTGGACAAGCCAAGCTCCCGGGCCCATGCACGGGTCTCCTCTTTCCCGATTCCCGCTTCCTGGAGAGGGCTGCGGACGCCGTGCTCGCGGGCTGCCCGTAAACCCGGACGGTGGTCCCCAAGGTCATCGGCATTCGTCCCGTCGAGAATCCAGGTGAATCCTTCCTGTCCGGCGAAGTCGATGATGGCCTGGTAAACGTTGGTCTTGCAGAAGTAGCAGCGCTGCGGGTCATTGCGGCGGTAGCGGGGGTCCTCGGTCTCAGTGCTTTCGAGGAGCTCATGAGCGACCCCGATCTCACGGGCAATGTCCTGGGCTGCGGCGAGGTCGCTGCGGGCCAGGCTCGGAGAAACCGCGGTGACCGCAACAGCATTGGATCCGAGTTCCTCGTGGGCCAACCGCAGGATGAGGGTGCTGTCAACCCCGCCAGAGAACGCGACGAGGGCGCGGTTGAGCCCCTTGATCAGGGACGAGGCTCGGTGCCGGGCTTGGAGTTTCTGCTCGATGGCCCTACGCAACGGTAAGCCGGGGCGTTCGGCAAGGCGGCAGGTGCCCCCGGGGGCAGGTTTTTGGTGGACAGGCCACCGTCTTCGTGAGAGTTCTCCCGCGATGAACAAGTGGACCATGGCACGCCTTCTTCCTGTGCTACGACTCGGACGCTAGTCCGGGCATTTAGGTATTGGTCCAACTTCTGACTCCCGGGTTTCGGGACGGACTGTGCCCAATGCGCTTGCCAATGCTCTAACAAGAGTCCACACCAACCAGCCGAACCAACCTATGAAAACCCGGAACATCCGCAAGTACCAGCCTTTTCCAGAGGTGGGCCTGACGGATCGGCAGTGGCCGGACCGTACGATCACGGAGGCGCCGATCTGGTGCTCGGTTGATCTTCGCGACGGCAACCAGGCCCTGCCTGTTCCCATGAGCGTGGAGGAGAAGCTGGAGATGTTCGAGCTCCTCGTAGGAGTGGGGTTCAAACAAATCGAGGTCGGATTTCCCTCTGCCTCCGAGACGGAATTCAATTTCCTCCGCAGGCTGGTTGAGGACGGGCTCGTTCCCGATGACGTTCAGGTGCAGGTGCTCGTGCAGGCGCGCGAGCACCTGATCAGGAGAACGTTCGAAGCCCTTGAGGGGGTTGGGAACGCAATTGTCCACATGTACAACTCCACCTCGCCCCTGCAGCGTCGCATCACCTTTGGCGATGCCAGCCGGGAGGATATCAAGAAGATCGCGGCGGAGGGTGCCCGGCTTGTGAAGGAACTCATCCCGACCGTCCCGGGGACAAACATTGACCTCGAATATTCGCCCGAGTCGTTCTCGGATACTGAGCTGGATTTTGCCCTCGATGTCTGCGAGTCCGTCATGGACGCGTGGGAGCCGACCGCCGAGAAGCCGGTGATCCTGAACCTGCCCGCCACCGTCGAATGGACCACGCCCAACATTCACGCGGACCAGATTGAGTGGTTTTGCCGGAACGTGCGGAATCGCGACAGGGTGCACATCTCGCTGCACACCCACAACGACCGGGGCACGGGGATCGCGGCCACTGAGCTTGGTCTTCTTGCCGGGGCAGACCGGGTGGAGGGGACGCTCTTCGGCAACGGGGAGCGTACCGGAAACCTGGATATCGTGGTCGTGGCATTGAACATGAACAGCCACGGAATTGAGACGGGACTGGATTTCACCGATCTGCCACGGATCCGCGAGGTCTACGAGCGGACCACCCGTATGGTGGTTCCCGAGCGCCAGCCCTATGCTGGTGAGCTGGTCTTCACTGCCTTTTCGGGCAGCCACCAGGATGCCATCAAGAAGGGCTTTGACCGGCGCCGACAGGAACTCGCGGAGAAAGAGGGGGAGGCGGTCAAGTGGGGAGTGCCCTATCTGACCATCGACCCCGAAGATATCGGACGGAGCTACGAGGCCATCATCCGCATCAACTCGCAGTCAGGAAAAGGAGGAGTGGCCTACATTCTCGACCGTGAGCATGGGCTCGACCTCCCCAAGACGATGCATCCCCAGGTGGGCAAGCAGATTTACGACTTGGCGGACAAACTGGGACGCGAGCTCGATCCAGGCGAGGTGAAGGAGGCCTTCCTCGACTACTTCGTCAATGTGAGCAACCCACTACACGTCGTCGACTATGAGCTTGATCCCCACAAAGGAGAACGAGGCTCGGTACGCTGCCGTGCCGACATCCTGCTCCATGGGGACAAGAAACGGATTGAGGGTACGGGAAACGGGCCTATCAACGCCTTCGTGATGGCCCTCGAAGAGAATGGCCACAAGGACTTCGTCCTCACCGATTATCGCTCCCACGCTTTGCGGGATGGTTCCAGCTCCGATGCCGCAGCCTATGTGCAACTGAAGCACGATGACGGGCGTATTTTCTGGGGTGCGGGGGTCGACCCGTCGATCGAGATGGCGGGTCTCAAGGCGCTGGTGAGCGCGTGGAACCTGTTGCGGTGAGGCCGGGTTGTCACCAGATCCCCTGCTCCTCGAGTTGCCGGGTGGCGGTCCCGGCCCAGTCGCGGTTGGCGGCGGGCGAGGCCGGGCTTGGATGGAGGATCCTGCCCAGAGTAGCCGTGCACCCGAGCTCGTCGGCTGCGCTGACAAGTTGTTTCTGGGCGTAGGCACCCACTCCGATGAGGAACTGGGGGTCAAGAGCTTTGACTACCGAGCACAGGTGCTGCCGGCAGGCCTCGTTCACTGGAGCCATGGATTCCGCGGGGATCTTGTCGGGAGTGAGATTGGCCCCCGTGGCCTTCATCCAGACCAGCGGGCAGAAGTTTGCCACAAAGTAGTTTTTGAAGAAGTCCTCCGCCCGGGGGAAGCGTTGCGCGAACAGTCCCCAGAGGCGCCGCCCGCTGACTTCCGAGCGCTCACAGTCGAAACCCGTGATGGGGCGCCTGGGGTGTTCGGGGTCTGGTTTGCCCACCGGGCCTGAGATCCCCATCCAGTCACGCACGGCGGCGATTTCCCCGAAGGGAACGCCGGTTTGAGCCATCCCGAAGGGGCCGGGATTCATTCCAAGCATGAGCACGCGCTTGGGGCCTCTTCCGAAGCGCTCCAGATAGTCGCAGTGGCGTTCCCAGGCGTAGTCGAGGGGATTGTAGGTATGCGTGACGGGAACGGAGAAGCTGAGCGGCTGCAGGGCCTTGCGAAGCTGGTCGGCGGCATCGATAAGGTTCAGCACGCAGGGAGACTGGCCGCCAGAGGAAGGATTGTCGATAGTGCGGCATGGGACTGTCCTTGGAGACCGGCCTGCACGAGCCAGCAGGGCAATCGGGGCCCCAAGCAGGTCTCCTTGGCCTTGGGGGAGACCGTCCGCCCGGGCTCTCCTGTGATCCCGGGGCCGGGAATGCGGGTGACTAGCTGCCCTAGGCCGGCGGTTCCTTTCCGGACGTGGTGTTCGTGGAGAGCTCGCCTCTCCAGAACTGGAGATTGGCTTTCTGGAGCCCCTTGACCAGGGAGTAGGCTTTTTCCATCTCAACCCGGCGGGGAGAGGGAAAGTTCTCCCACGTCTTGTTGGTCACCATGGCTTCCCTGAGGACTTCGTACTGCCTGAGGAACATGTCGAGCCTTCGGAGGTATTGCTGGGCGAGTTTCACGTCAGGTTCCGGGTGTTCGGCCAGCATTTGAAGGCAGTCCTGGGTGGCGGAGGCCCCGGTGATCATGGCAGGGGGCTCGCCCGGCAGTTCCCAGCAGTATTGCAGGGTCTCGTGGGCAAGGACGTGTGCTTCGCGTCGCCGCGCAAGGATGAGTTCCTGTTCTCCCTCGCGACCTTCCACCCGGGCAAGTGCTTCGCTCTTGAAAAGGAAGTAGGCTCCGTAAGCCCCAAGATTACTCGGATCCAGTTCGTAACCGGTCGCGAGTTTCTTTTCCACTTCACCCATGATGTAGGCCTTGTGGCGGGGAGACTCCGAGTTTCGGTTGGTCCTCGAATTGTAGGAGGTCTGCATCTCCTGGATCTTGTCGAGGAGATAGGGGCGCAAGCCCTTGGATTTACCTGCGGCGGCCTCCGGTTGGGTCGGGCCGGGGTCGTCGCTTTCTGCGGGGTGCGGCTTGCCGTGATAATCCTGTCCGAGGGTGGCTTCCTCGTCCTGCTCCAACAGGCTAGCGAGGTAGTCGAGTTCGCTATCCTCACCGGGAGCGATAGCAATCCCGTGTCCCCCGTGGCTGTGGCCGTGTTCCCCGTGGCTGTGTCCGTGTTCCCCGTGGCTGTGTCCGTGTCCCCCGTGGCTGTGTCCGTGTTCCCCGTGGCTGTGTTCGTGCCCGTCATGACTGTGTGGTTCCCCACGATGCCAGTAAACGTCGACAGGGCCACGCATGGCGAGGGCGATTGTGCGGCCAAAGGGGCTTCGGTTCAGATGAAGCGGGTTGTGCTCTTTCGCGAATTTCTCACCCTTGTGGAACCAGTGGCCCTGTAGTGCCCACCCGGTCAGGCCGAGGGCCAAGAGGAGGATTTGCAGACGAATGACCTTGGGGGTTTGCATGGCTGATCCGGTCAGTTGCGAAGGGGGTCGGTCCGGAACAACAGGGTGGCGGAACTGCCCAGCACGACGGTGATGGCAGTGAAGTAGCACAGAAAGAGGGTGAACTCGGGCCAGGGGATGTGTCCCATCTTGAAGATCAGGCGTGGAGTAAGGTCCGCGAGGTGATAGTGCGGCGAAACAGAGTAGACCCACTCCACCAGCTTGTTGTCGTCTCGCAGACGAATCATCATGCCGAGCTTGGTGACCCCGTAGAGCCCGTAGAGGCACAGTCCGGCGGGGAGGAGGTATCCGATCAGGGTTCCAAAGCGGCTTGCGAGACCCACCCCGAGGAGGGCAAGCGGCCCGATGGTAAGCAGGAAGAGGGCCGCAAACTGGAGATTGGTCCAGACCCACATGGTGCCCTCCTGCGTATCAGAAGGCATGGCGAAGAGCAGGCAGGTGGCTACCGCNATCACTACGANGGGGAGAAGAAAAACCATGATAGCGCTCCAGATTCCGAAGATCTGGCGCAGGGAGCCCACTCCCTGGGCCCGGAAGTAGGCCCCCACTCCGGTGCGCGAATTGCTGTCTCCGAAGCGGGCNGCTTGCGAGAGGGTCCAGAGNACCCCGATAAACCAGGTGCAGGTCCATGCAGCCTGGGCGCGAGCTGGCTCCAAAAGCATGGTGTTGGTCTCGTGAGGGGTGAAAAGCGGGAAAATGAGGGGCGTGATGATGGCGGCGAACATTGCCACGACCCACATCTTACGTGCCAGGAGGGTAGAGACGGTCAGCTTGAAGAGNTCCATGGCAGGTCCGGGCAGGTTTCAGTTGAGGCGATCCTTGAAGTCGGCCCAGGTAAGNTTGCCNTTTCCGNCAAGGAGNATTTTTCCGTCGCTGATGAGCAGGGCGCTCGGCATGGACATGGAGTCGAAGTCCGGGTGACAGGAGATGATGCGGAGGGCCCGGTCCGTGGTGGCCTCCCAGCGCTCGCGGATGGCCTCCCGGGCAGGGGTGTCCAGCCCGGTGAAGGGTTCGTCGTAGAAGAGAAGATTCGGTTCCTGGTCGCGAAGACGGAATTCAGCCACCACGAGGCCAACTTTCTTGCGATTCCCAAAGGAGAGNTTTCCGAACTCCTTCCGGACATCCAGCTCAAGCTGGTCGGCAAGATGGAAGGCCGCCTCGCGNCGGCCGGCGGGGATAAGCGCCTTGAAAATGGATTGGGATTTCAGCTCACGGTCAAAGAAGAGTTCATCGCCGATAAACTGGCAGCGACCCTCGGTTTCAAAGCTCCCGGAAACTTTTTTGATAAGACCGGCAATGGTCTTGAGCAGCGTGGTTTTCCCACGTCCGTTCCGGGCTAGAAGGTAGTGGGTTCCGTTTGCGAGGGGAATGTCCTCGGTGACTTCGGCAAGGAGGGACCGGTAACCGATGCCAAGCCCCTGCGAGAGCTTCACCGAAGCCTGCGGGTGGGTAACTCTGGGAGACATCTCTCGGGTGGAGGTGTTGGTGGCCGGTTTCCCGCCAGTGCACATCAGGCCGCCGGGGGCGGCAGGCATCCGGCGGGGGGACCGGTTGGCCTGAGGTAATCAGGGCGCCTGAGTATTTAAGCAAAATTACACAACTGCTGCAAGACCCGGGATGGGGAGAAACAGGTGTTTGCTACCGGAAGGGCGGAAAATGTTCCCCTTCATGGTCCTTCAGGCTCCTGCGACTGGGGTGCAGGCTGGTCGTAGTGCATGTTGTCCGGGGCCACGGCACCGCCGGACATGATGAAGGCCATGGCCTCGTCGAGAGTCCAATCGGTTGATGTTACCTGGTCGAGTGGAACAATTTCGAGGTAGCCGGAGGTGGGGTTCGGAGTNGTGGGAACGTAGACTGCGGCGAGCTCACGGCCGGAGCTGGAATCGGTGAGAACCCGGGTCACGAGGCCAACTGTTTTCATCTCCGGTGACGGGAAGTCGATAAGGACTACCCGGCGCAGGCCGCTCCCCGGCTGTTCCTGCAGGACGGTGACAAGTTTCTTCACCGCTCCGTAGACGCTGTTGACGATGGGGATCTTGTCNAGGATGGCTTCGAAGAAGGCGAGGATGCGGCGACCCACGACGACCGTGGTGAGNCGNCCGATGATGTAGAGCACNGCGACTACCAGGATAATTGCGAAAATGTTNGTGAAGACGGTGCTCTCGAGAATGGCCTTGATCTGCCCGGGCCATCCTTCCTTGGCCGCCAGCCACTGAATGGCGGGAGCGCCCGCCTCGGCGAGGAGGTTGAACAGGAAGCGCAGGACNAGCCAGGTCACCCAGAGGGGAATGATCGTGAGGAGCCCGGCCAGGATGTAGCGCCGCGTGTNCATCTGGAGCATAAGATGCTCCAAANGGGTCCGGAAGAAATCAAAAAGCAGCGCCGGAGAGAGGNCCCGCTTCCGGNTTTCACGGAACAGCNGGGGTCGGTATGCCCGGGGTGGGNCCTAGGTTCCGGGAGCCGGTTCAGGAGGCTCCGTGGCTCCGCTGTCGGGCGTGCTGGAAATTCCCGGGATGGCGGGTGCGGTGGTGGAGGGTTGCTGGCGCTTTCTGAAAGCAGCTTCGTCAATACGATCAAGTATGAGGGTGTCCTCNCCCTTGGAGAGCGTGAGCTGGTTGCCGTCAATCGTGATGGTTCCGTCCTGCACTTTGCCCTTGTNGGTAACCGCGATCTCGAGAGTCCTGCCGGGCAGGTCGATTGACTTGACGGTATAGGTGCTGGGCTGGGGAGCGCCCATGATTTCATGNATGACGACTTGGCCCTTTGCGGGAATCTGGAGAGCCATGGCCGAGAGCCTGGGATCGATCATGGCCTTGGCGGCAGCCAGTTCTCCGGGGTTGCCCTTCAGTTCATCTTCCAGGCGTTGTTTCATGGCATCGGCATTGGGAGCCCAGTATCCGACGACCTGCTCCTCAAGGTTTCCAGGAGGGGAGTTCTGGTTACCGGAAACTTTGCCGCTGCCTGTGCCGTCGCCGCTTGAAGCCNCGGCACCGGTGTCAGCGGGTTCGTCCCTGCCTTCACAGCTCACGACCACCAGGGCGATGCCCAGCGCGGCGATTGTTGAGCCAACGGCCCGGAGAACGTTCTTCATGGCTGCGGGGAGGTTAGAAGCCACGGAGAGGCNCCGGCCAGTTAAATCCTGANGGGCAGCAGCCANCGGGCAGGGNGATGGGAGTATCGTTTTGCTAGCATCGAATTTCGATCCGAGGCAGATTTCCGGACCATGAGCCCGTCTTGCCTGCTTCTTTGCTCCGTTTTCCTTCTCTGCAGCATTTTTCCGGTGCACGCGGCTCCGCCAGCCGGAAAGAAGGGAGACTGGCCGTGCTGGCGGGGGCCGGATCGTAATGGTCACGCCGATCCCACCCAGAAGATTCCGGCCTCCCTGGACCCCGCCAAGCACACGCTTTGGGAAACGTCGGTTCCGGGCCGGGGGCATGGTTCGCCGATCGTGGTGGGNGCCCGGGTTTACCTTGTGACAGCCGATGAGAAGAAGAAGACCCAGTCGCTCCTGGCCTATGAACGCAGGACGGGCGTTCTGGCATGGAGCAGGGTCATCCACAGCGGAAGTTTTGCGCCGAGAATCAACCGGAAGGCCACGCATGCTTCGAATTCGCCGGCCTTCGATGGGGAGCGGCTCTATGTCTCGTTTGTAAATAAAGGAGCGGCTCACACCACGGCAGTGAGCCTTGAAGGGGAGATAATCTGGACGACGCGCTTGACGGACTACGTGGTGCATCAGGGCTACGGGGCCTCGCCCATGGTCTACAAGTCCCTTCTCCTCGTGTGTGCCGACAACAAGAAAGCAGGTGCGATCTTCGGACTGGATCGTGGTAGTGGGAACGTGGTCTGGAGGGTGGACCGTCCCCGGATTCCGAATTACACCTCACCGATCGTTCATCATCTCGGGGGCCGGGATCAGCTTGTGCTCTCGGGTTGTGAAAAGGTGATGAGTATCGACCCCCTTACTGGGGATGTGCTCTGGGAAACGCAAGGGTCCACCCAGGAGACAGTCACCTCATCCGTGACAGACGGAGAGCGGGTCTTCATCAGCGGGGGTTGGCCGAAGAATCACGTGCACGCGGTGGAAAGCGACGGAACCGGTAAGGTCACGTGGCGTAACATCAGCCGGGTGTATGTTCCCTCCATGCTGGTGACCAAGGGCCATCTCTTCGCCGTGATGGATGGTGGTGCCGCCATGTGCTGGGATTGCAAGACGGGCGAACGCAAATGGAAGGGCCTGCTCGGGGGTACTTTCTCCAGTTCTCCCGTCCTCGTTGGCGACCGAATTCACGTTATCAATGAGAATGGCAACTACTTTGAATTCAAGGCAGACCCAGCCGGGTTTGAAGTGGTGCACAAAACCCAGCTGGGTGAGCAGGTGTTCGCCACTCCGGCCTACTGCGGGGGACAGGTGTATGCCCGGGTGGCCGTATTTGAAAACGATGTTCGCAGGGAGAAGCTGATCTGCCTCGGCGAAAAGAATTAGCGGTGGGCATCGCTTGTGCTTGTCCGCGGCAGGAAGCCCCGGTGGGGTCAGCCCCGCCGACAGGTGCTTCCGCTGAAAGGGGAAGGCCAGTCCGCCGCATTTGCTGGGGGCGAGACTACTCNAGACCGGGGATGGCTGGAGGTTGCGCGGCGGCCTTCTTGCGCCTCTCGAACTCAGAGGCGGTGATGCTGTTGAGGACGATTTTTTCTCCCTCTGTCTCGAGGGTGAGCGTCTTTACCTTGCCATTGATGTTGATGGTGGCGACGCCCGGACGGGACTCTCCTTTTTCGTCAGTGACCTGCATCGTGATCTTGTTGGAGTCCTTGTCGGTCTTCTTAACAACGTAGGTGGTGGTTTCCTTCTGCCCCATCACGTGGACAGAGACTTCCCCCTTGGAAACTTCCACGGCCATGTTCGCAAGCATGGCCTGNATGAGNGGCATGGCCTGGGCTGCGGCCTCCCCGAGNTCCTTCTCAACCTCCTTCATCATGGCCTCTGGATCGGGAGCCCAGTAGCCGATCATTTTCGTTTCAAGGCCACCGGTGTCGGCGATCTTGGTGGCGTCCTTGGTGGCGTCCTTGGTGGCGGGTGTTTTCTTTTTGTCGCCCGTGCTCTTTTCTTTCTGGGCAGTGGCGGGCAGGCAGCTCAAGGCGGCGAGGACTCCGAAGGTTGTAATGAGCTTTCTCATGGCGAAGAATCCTAGGTCGGGATGTCTGCCGGGGACAGGTTTATTCCGATTATTGTGAGCTCTTCACCCGCCCAAGGNGCCTTTTCATACGNAAAATGCCGGGTGGAGAATTCGAGGAGGAAACCGTATGAGGCGGGGATGCGGGCGCCCNACANCATCCATCCGGCTTGAAGTGGTTCCCTGAGAACGGGCTTGGCGNAGAGGNGNGGGGACGACACNGTGATNGCATGAAAGCCAATGTGCTTGTGGCCCTTTTGCTAGGGGTTCTCACACCGGGTCTGCTGGCAGCTGGTGGAAGAAAATCCTATTCACTCGGTCAGAGCGAAGTTGGTCACGTNCTGAAGGCCCCGGATGGGAGAACGGTATTTCAATACATGACCAGCAAGCCGGAGGGGAGCAGGCTTACGGCGAACAGCACGTGNTGCTTTTATCCGGTAATGACACCCGGGGGGACCCGGGTTGTCGATTTCGCACCNGATGACCACCCACATCACCGTGGGATCTTCCTGGCCTGGTACAGCATGCTGGCAGACGACGAGGCCAGGGCGGGAGACTTCTGGGGCTGGGGGAAGTTTGCTCCTACCGAGGGGCGGGTGATCAGGAATGACAAGGTCACCCTGGTCCGCGCAAATTCCTCCGGGGCGGCTCTCGCGATAAACAATTCATGGATGGCCGGGAAGACCCGGATGCTCACCGAGGAGCTTTCCGTGGGGGTAGCCCGGGAAGGGGAGGCCTATGTCATNGACCTGCACTTCGAGCTCATCCCGGACTACGACCTCGTTCTTGGGCGGGCNGCCTTCAGCGGGTTCAACGTAAAGTCGCGTAAAAGCAAGGGAAGCTATTCGGATCCCGGGGGCAAGGTAGGGCTCGCGGCCCCGCACTATCTGAAGCCCGAGACCGGGTGGCCGTCCCGGCCCTGGTATGACTACAGCTTCGTCCTGGAGGATGGGAGGGAGGCCGGAGTAACGGTGATCGATCACAGCGACAACCCGGAGACCTCGTGGCACAACCTCCTGCCCATTGCGATGCTCAACCCATGTATCGTGGCGCCACAGCAAGTGAAGCTCCCGGCGAACCAGCCCTTCAGCCTGCGTTACCGGTTGCTCGTACANGATGGACCGGTGAACCCAGAGCTGGCCGGGAAGATGGCCGAGGGTTACGCGCGGCAGTAGAGATNTGAGATNCGGGAGTTTGACCNGGAGGGGAGAGCNCTGTGTCTGCCCGGGGCGTGGGGCNCCAGGGCCTGCTGTTTCTNCCAGTTCTAACCGGAGGCGGGNTTNATTTGATATAAATNACTCAAGATGAGATGATTAAAANGGTCGCGCCAAGCCTTGCGGAGCGGGNAGGGGACAGTGCGGAAGGGGGTAAGCGGTTGCGAGGTGAGGAGGGATCGAGTCTCGGAGGCCAGATGGAGGGGCCCTCGCCTCGTTGGTCATTGGCAGGGAATTCAGGGTGGGCCTTGACGGCGTGGGGCGGACTGGAGTGAGGTCTCGCCCGGCACCCGGGCAGCACACACAGTGCGTTTTCGTGTGCGAAACCATGAGGAACGTCCATACAGCTCTGGCAGCTTGCGCTTGGCTGGGAACAACCGTCTGCTTGCAGGCGGACAAAAAACCCAGCATTGCTGCGCTGCGCCTTGCGCCCGGGGAACGCATCAAGGTTGATGGCCGCCTTGGGGAGGATGCCTGGCGGCGAGCTGAGAAGGGGAGTGGATTCCGGCAGTACGATCCCGGCCGGGGGACACCGGCAACTGAGCGGACGGAGTTTGCGATCGCCTACGACCGCGACCACCTCTATGTCGCGGTGTGGTGCTATGACTCTGAACCTGGAGTGGTGATGGCGCGTACCATGCGGCGCGATCGAGTCTTCACGGGCTCGGACTTCGTGTATCTCTTCTTCGATACCTTCCACGACCAGCGCAACGGCTATGTCTTTGTCGTCAATCCGACCGGTGCCCAGTCTGATGCGCTGATCACGAACAATACGGGCCGTAATTTCTCATGGGATGGGATCTGGATGTCGGACGCCCGCATCACGGATGAGGGTTGGTTCGTTGAGATGGCCATTCCTTTCAAGACCGTAAGTTTTGACCCGGATGGCACGGTATGGGGATTCAACATGTCCCGGCGGATCCGTCGGAAGAATGAAGCGATTCGCTGGACGGGATGGAAAGACGAGATCCGTTCGCACAATGCCAGCGAGGCTGGTGACATCACCGGATTGCATGGCATGCGCCAGGGGCTTGGCCTGGAATTCTCTCCCTACGCGGTCGGTCGCTATGAAACCGGTGAGGACGCGAGCGATGTGCTGGGAGGAGATTTAGGTGGAGACCTGCGCTACCGCCTCACCCCGGGCTTCTCGGCAACGGTGAGTTACAACACCGATTTTGCCGAAACCGAAGTCGACCAGCGAGTGGTCAACCTCACAAGGTTCCCCCTGTTTTTTCCGGAGAAACGTGACTTTTTTCTCGAGGATAGTGGCATCTACCGGTTTGGCCCGAGCTCTCCGCGCAAAGGCCCCACGCTGCTGCCCTACTTTAGCCGGCGGATTGGCCTGTCGGACGGACGGATTGTGCCGATCCGCATGGCCGCCAAGCTGGCGGGACGTGTGGGGGATTACGATGTCGGGGTGACCCACGCGATGGTGGATGGTCCTCCCGGGCAGGATGACCAGCACGTCGTTGCGGCCCGCGTGACCAAGCAGGTTTTCTCGCAATCGCGGTTGGGAGTCATCGCGACGGGTGGCAGCCCTGATTCCGATCTCGGCAACTACGTGGGCGGGATGGACTTTGTTTATCGAACCAATGAGCTCTTCGGCGACAAGTTCCTGGAAGCGCATCTCTATGCTCTTGGGAATTACGCAGAGCTGGCGTCTGGCGGGGAAAACACCGATTATGCCTTCGGCGGGCAGGTTTCCTATCCGAATGACCGCTGGGAAGGGTCGCTTGCCTACACGGAGATCGGGCGGGGATTTGATCCGGCGCTCGGATTCGTGCGGCGCACGGGGATCCGGTCCGGGAGCGGGAGTATCCGCTGGAAACATCGTCCCGGAGGGTCCGGTTGGTATCGCGAACTGTCGTTTGGGGCAGATGCCAAGGTGACGACCCGAACGTCCGGGGGGCTGGATTCCGCGCAGGTCGGGGTTGCGCCGTTGATTGTTGAATTCGGAACCACCGATGAATTGAGCTTGCGCGTTTCACACGCGATCGACCGTCCGCGTGAACCCTTTGAACTGGGAGACGTGACCGTGACAGCCGGCGAGTATTCGTGGACGAGGGCCGGACTGGAGTTTGAAACCACCAGCACGAGGCCAGTGTGGGGAGAGCTGGGACTGCGGGTGGGGGAGTTTTACGATGGCTGGCGTGGGCAGTGCTCTGCCGAGGTTGAGTGGAATCCGAATGCGCACTTCCGGATCAACGGAACCTATCAGTACAACTTGGTAGAGCTGGAGGGAGGATCCTTCGAAGCACATGTAGGGAGCCTGGGCGTTAACTGGAACGTGACCCCGGACCTTGGGTGGTCCTTTCTTGCGCAATACGACAGCCTCTCCAACGAGGTGGGCTTTAACTCGCGCATCCGCTGGGAATACAGCCCGGGCTCTACGCTCTACCTTGTTCTCAACCAGGCCCTGTCGTCCCGGGATGGCGGCTTGGACCTGGATCACTCCGACCTGACCCTGAAGGCGAACGCCACTTTCCGGTTTTAAAATCCGAGCTCAGTATTCCCGGTCGAGAAGGTAGTGGGCGATTTGATCGAGGCGCCCGGCCTTGCGGCCAAACGGCTTCAGGGCCTTAAGCGCCTTGCGAGTCAGTCTCTGCGCCTCCTTCCTGCTTTTCTCAAGTCCGAGAATGGCGGGATAGGTGGCCTTGGAGACCGCCTGGTCCTTTCCTGCGGTCTTGCCCAGCTGCTCGGTGGACTGGGTGACATCGAGGATATCGTCAATAACCTGGAATGCGAGACCGAGGGATTTGCCGAATTCGGAGAGAGCTTCAAGGCGTTCCGGGGTCGTATTGGCAACCATCCCACCCAAGCGGACCGAGCTGGTCAGCAGTGCCGCGGTTTTAGCTTCGTGAATACGTACGAGCTGAGCCTTGGTGAGATCCCGGCCCTCCCCCTCCAGGTCGAGGATCTGCCCCCCGATGAGGCGCCGCGAGTCCGAAGCCCAGGCTAGTTCAGTGACGTAGTCGCGAGTCTTGAAGCGGCGACACTCCGGAGCCTGCGCGATGATAGCGAAGGCCTCGGTCAGGAGGCCGTCTCCGGCGAGCACCGCTACGTTGTCCCCGAAGACCACGTGGGTGGTGGGATGCCCGCGACGGAGATCGTCGTTATCCATGCATGGCAGGTCGTCGTGCACCAGGGAGTAGGTGTGGATCAGTTCGAGGGCGCAGGCTGGGGCGACCGCATCCGCGGACTCGCCTCCACAGGCCTCGGCCGCGGCCAGGCAGAGGATGGGGCGCAGTCGTTTTCCCCCGGCGAAGACGGGGTGGCGCATGGCGCGATGCACGGTGGCAGGCCGGGCGGATTCCCGGGGGAGGTATCTCCGCAGGGCGGCGTCGATCATGCGTTGCTGCCTTTTCAGATATGTCTTCAGATCGGGCACGGACGATGGGAGTTTCCAGTCTCAGGCTCCATTTTTCAAGTTGAGAGCTGCCCGGGCAGCCCGACCGGGCAATATGCGAGGGGGGGAACCGTGTTCCAAGTCCTCCGTGCTAGAGTAATTCCGCGATCTGGACCGCGTTGAGGGCGGCTCCTTTTTTCACCTGATCGCCGACGATCCAGAGAGCAAGGGCACTTTCGAGCACCATGTCCTCGCGGATGCGCCCAACCAGGCAGTCATCTTTTTCAGTCGTATCGAGTGGTGTGGGGTAGAGTGCGTTCCCGGGATCGTCGACTACGCGGATGCCCGGGTAGCCATGGTAGGCGGAGTGTGCCTCTGCTACACTGGCGGGGCTCTCGAACTGGGCGGTCACCGACACCGAGTGTGAGCGGTAGACCGGGACGCGCACGCAGGTGCAGGTCACCTTCAGCCCCGGTAAGCCGAGAATCTTGCGTCCCTCATTGAGCATCTTGAGCTCTTCCCTCGTGTAGCCGCCTTCCAGAAATTGGTCTACCTGGGGAATGACGTTGAAGGCGATCTGGTGGGGATAGACGCGTTTCTCGATGTCGGTCCGGTCGTCCGAGAGCGCGCTGACCTGGTTGCGCAGCTCCGTGATTCCCGCCTGTCCGCTCCCGGAAACGGCCTGATAGCTGGAGGCTATGATAGACTTCAGGCCGAATTTCCGGTGCAAAGGGTAGAGGCCCATCATGGTGATGATGGTCGTACAGTTGGGATTGGCGATGATTCCTCTCGGCCTCGCCTCTGCGGCCTCGGGGTTGACCTCGGGAACGACGAGGGGCACCTCGGGGTCCATGCGGAAGGCGGAGGAGTTGTCGACAACGACCGCCCCGGCCGATGCAGCGGAGGGAGCGTATTCGAGCGAGAGGCTGCCTCCCGCACTGAAGAGGGCGATATCGACTCCCTTGAAGGAATCTTGTGTCAGCTCCCTGACCTCGATTTCAGAATCCCTGAAGCGCAGTTTTCGTCCGGCGGAGCGGGCGGAGGCCAGGAGGGTGAGCTTCCCCACCGGGAAGTCACGCTCTTCGAGGCACTTGATAATTTCTTGCCCGACGGCACCCGTGGCACCGGCGATGGCAACATGTGCTGAGCTGGACATGGCGCGCTGGGTGTTAGTCGAAAGGGCCTGCGTGTCTAGCCTCAATCGCGCGGGAGGGCTGAAATTGTCGCCCGGGGGTCGGAGGGGGTCCACCTGCGCAGCCGGGATGCAGCTGAACAGCGCTTTCTCGCTTGCGGCTGATTGGGCGGACGATATTCTTTTTGCAGCCGGGATTTTACGCCTGCGCAATCAATTCGGAACCAAAATAGTAAGACATGAAATTCTTCAAATTACTCGCGATTGCGGCAGCGGCCTTTGGTGCGCTGGCCTTCTCTTCCTGCTCGAACCCCGGTCCCACCGCGAGCCCTCCGGGATATGTTGCGCCTTCGAAGTAGCCTGTAGAGCTTAGGGAGCCCTGATCATCAGGCAGGGCCCTGCGCTTCCAGCGGGACCCGGGTGACCCGGATGAGGAGGAGGTTCGGACGGGGAATACAACCGCCATCCTCATGGCCTTGCCATTCGGGTTTGGTCCTCGTGGCGCCTGATTTACCGCGTCGCCTTGGTGGGCGGGCGAATGGTTTCCGGAGGGAAAGCATTCGCCGGCAGCGGGACCAGCGTTGCGAAAATTGTGGCCGCGGGCTTGATTTTTGCCTTGTGATGGGAGTTCCCTCGCCCGAGTGTTCCGCGCTGCCCATTAGCACGCACTTACGATGAAGAAGCTCATTCAACTGACCGCCCTCGCCGGAGTAGCAGTGACCGCCATCGCTCTGACTTCCTGTGGATGCTGTTCCGGTGAAGCAAAGGCCCCGCCATTGCGTCCGCTGCCGGAGTTCAAGGAACTGCCGACCATCGACTACGGCAAGTAGGGACCACGGAGCATCAGGCAGGGCCCCACCCCGGGGGGGTAGTCCTGACCGCTCCCGCCAAGCCACGGTTTCGACCGTGGCTTTTTGACGGACCCGTGTTGCCCACAACGGCGGATCCCTCGGGGATTGCCATCAGGAAGGGGCTGGGGTCTTTTTGTGCGGCGTATCGCATTTCATGGATCGAAATTTCATCATACATCTCTGCATTCTGGTCTCCATCATCTGCGTGGCAGGCATTATTTGGACAGGGATGGGCCCGGTCGCGCCGTCAAGGCCAAGCCCGGAGGAACTGGAGAGTGCCCGGGCTGATGACCGTGTCATTGTTAATCAGATTTCAGGAGAGGAAGAAATTGAAGGGTGGAACCCGGGAGGAGTATCCATGGGAAGCAAGGTCCTGGTCGGGATCGGACTCCTCTTCGTGGTGGCAGGATATGCCGCCATTGTCTTCGTGACCTTCATTCTCCCCAGTGCGGTCAACCGGTTCACGCACATGTTTTACGGGGCCGCGGAAGAACTGGAGCAAGACCCCATGCACGACGCGCGCGCTCTCTTTGCACAAGGGGACTTTGAAGGGGCAATTGCTGCCTACCGGGCGGTGGCGGTCGAACAGCCGGAGAATCGTTTCCCCTGGGTCGAGATTGCCAAAATCCAGCACGATAATCTGGAGGATCCAGATGCTGCGATTAGAACCTTGCGCGGGGCTCTCGAGAACCACGAGTGGAGAGAGAACGATGCCGCTTTCTTCATGTTCCGCCTGGCGGAGCTCTACGAAGAGGACAAGGTCGACCTCACACAGTCCGTTGGCATTCTTCACCAGGTCGTCAGCTTGTTCCCGGAGACGCGTCACTCTGCCAACGCCACGCACCGCCTGCGTGAGCTCGGTGCAATCTAGCGGGTTCGGGTCGTGAAGGACAGCATGTGTCCCGAGCTCGTCAGGCGGGCCTCACGTCATTTGGCCCGGGTGCCGCTCGCTTCCCTTGCGCTCGGGTGCTGTCTTGGGATTCTTTGCGCCGAAGCGGGATGGTCCATTCTTTGGATGGCGCTTCCGTTGTCCGGGATGCTGGTCTGTGGGTTGTGGCACCGCTGGATGCTGATGGCGGGTTTCGGAGGGTGGATTCTTCTGGGGGCGGTTCACCATGGCCGTCAGGCACTCCAGGCTGATGGAGAGTCCTGGATTCGGGCAAACGGTCGTAGCAGGGTCGAGGTCGAGGGAAGCGTGATTCGGTTGCGGGACCGCGAGGGCTTTCTGCCGCGGGCACTCTTTCGTATCAATGCGAGTGAGGCCAATCCCCCGGCCCTCCGTCGCGTGGTGATTGCGGTCCGCGACTTGCCCGACGAGGTGAAACCGGGCGACGTCCTGCGGTTGCGCGGGTGGACTGCCTTTCCAGCGGCGGCCCGCAACCCGGCTGAGTTTGACCGACTGCACTGGATTCGAAGCCAAGGGCTGGCCGGTGAATTACGGGTCGACCAGCACGAGGTCGTTGCCGCTCCGAGGCCGGGCATGGCTCTTCATCGGCTGGCCTGGTATCTGCGAGGGGAGCTGCGAACGCGTATCGTGGCAGGGCTCGGAGATGATGCTGCCGGCGCAGTGCTTATCCGGGGCCTGGTCCTTGGTGACCGTTCGGACGGGGCCGAGTATTACGGTGCGTTTCGGAAGAGTGGAACGATGCACGTGTTTGCGGTGAGTGGGCTACATGTGGGACTGGTCGGGGCCCTGGCCTGGCTTCTTATGCGGGTCTGTCGGGTCCCGCGCTCCTGGGGGCTGTGGGCAGTGCTGCTTGTCGTGTGGATGTACGCTTTTGTTACAGGGTTGCGTCCGCCCGCGTTGCGGGCGTCATTCATGGCGTCCGTGTTTCTGCTTGGATTCGCCCTGCGGCGTCAGCCCTCCCTGGGCAACAGCCTTCTCGCGAGCTTGCCGGTTGTTCTTCTGTTGGATTCCTACCAGCTCGCGCAGGCGGGCTTTCAGCTGTCCTACACCGTGGTGGGAATGATCATCTTGGTCTCCCCGGGTTTCTATCGTCGACTACGGCTCGTTACCGAGCTCGACCCCTTTCTCCCACCGGTGCTCTACACGCGCTGGCAGCGGTGGGGACTTGGCGCGCGCAGATACGTGGCGGGATTGCTCGTTGTCTCTGTAGCGGCCTGGCTTGGATCGATGCCCCTGATTGGCTACCACTTCGGGATCGTGACCCCGGTCGCGGTGTTTGCGAGCATGCTGCTCGTGCCCATTGTCTTCATGATCCTTTCGGTGGCATTGCTGGGAGTAGTGATTGGGCTGTTGGCGGAGCCGCTTCAGGTCGGTGTTAACCAGCTGAACGCCCTGCTGGCGGAGGGTGCTTACCGCATTGCCGAGCTGGTTGTCGAAGTCCCGGGCAGCCACATCGAACTGCATGGCCGGGGGGGCTGGTCGGAAGGGATGATTGTCTTCGATCTGTGGGACGGGGATGCTGCCATCTACGTGGGCGCGGGTGAGGGCGCCCTTATCGACGGGGGGGCCCAGGACCAGTTTCGCCGCGTAGTGCTGCCGGCCCTCCGTGATGCCGGTGCTGCTCCCAAGTCCCTTGTTCTCACTCATCCCGAGACCGGGCATGCCGGAGGGCTGGCGCTGGCCCTGCCCCGTTATCGTGCGCGCCAGCTGCTCCTGCCGGCGGAAGATGCGGGCAGTCCGGCCTTCCGCGAGCTCCTGGAACAGGCCCGGCGACTTGGCAGCACGATTCACCCGGGGCAGGAGGGAATGCGCTACCCTCTCGGAGATGGAGCGGAGCTGGAAGTCCTCCGGGTGGCAGATCGTGAACGGGGGAGCCGTGCCGACGACCGTTGCATGGTCATGCGTTTGCACTGGCGCGGATGGCGGGTCCTCATCACTGGCGATGCGGGGTTCGACACGGAAAAGGAATTGCTCGAACGCGGTCTGGACCTGAGTTCGGACCTTTGGATCATGGGACGGCACCGTGCCGACTATTCGGGAATCCTGGAGTTCGTGCAGGCGGTTGCACCTTCCGTCATCATAGCGGAAGAGGACCGTTACCCTCTCTCGGAGCGTGTCCCGGAGTGGTGGGTTGAGGCTGTCACTGGGGCAGGGGTAGAGCTCTGGCGTCAGGGGGAGACCGGGGCGGTCATGATCGCATTCCGCGAGAGTGAGCTCGAACTGCGTAGCTTCCGTAATCCCCGCAAGCGGCTTGTGCTCGCCAGGTGATAACTACCCCGGTTTGCGCACGCGCAGCTGGAAAACCTCCCGGCCTTCCGTCCGCCAGCGTGCCTCAAAGTCTGTCTGGGGATAGGGGAAGTCCTCCTCCTTCCAGGACAGTGCCTCAAACCGGTTGAAGAGAGAGAGCTCGGTCTGGGCCCACTCGAAGTAGTCCTCGTCGTCGGTCTTGAAGAGAAACTCACCTCCGGGCACGAGGACCTGGTGAACGGCCAGCAGGAACTGTCCCTGGACCAAGCGTCGTCGATGATGTCGCGCCTTGGGCCACGGATCTGGGAAAAGGAGATGAAGCCGGCTCACCGAGGAGTGTGGCAGAAGCCACTCCACGGTGTAGCGGGCTTCCAGGCGGAGAACGCGCAGGTTTTGGAGTCCACCGTTCGTGGCGCGTCTGCAAACTTTGCGGACGCGGCCCAGAAGACGCTCCACCGCCAGGAAGTTCCGCTCGGGAAACTGCCGGGCGAGCCCAAGGGCCAGGGCGCCGTCTCCGCAACCGAGATCGACCTCGAGAGGGGCCTGCGTTGTGAACAACTCGGCTGGCGTCAGGCGCTGAAAGTAATCGGTGGGGATGAGTTCTCCCGGTTCGGCAGGGCGCGGCGGCAGCTTCACGGGTGGCAACCTAGGGGTCAATCTCCCCCGACCCAATCCCGAATCGCTTCTTCCTTGGCGCTTGACCCGCCAACCGTGCCCCCTAACTCTATGGGCAACTCACTTGTGGCGCTTTGGACCTGACGGAAATTCGTAGAATCGTGGAGCTCATGGAAGAGCATGGGCTCAGCCTCTTCCATCTGGAGGAGGAGGGGGTGAACCTCAAATTGAAAAAGGGAGCCGATGCGGATGCAATCCGGGAAGCCCTCGGGGGACTGGCCGCGATCCCTGCTCCGGTAGCGGTGCCGGGTCCTGCTCCGGCTGCTGCCCCGGCCACCGAGGAGCTTCCGCCAGCCGAGAGCGGGCGAGCAATCGAATCCCCGATGGTGGGAACCTTCTATCGCAAGCCCGCCCCGGATGCCGACAACTTCGTCGAGGTCGGAGACAAGGTGAGTGAGGGACAGACCATCTGTATCATCGAAGCCATGAAGGTGATGAATGAGATCAAGGCGGAGACCAGTGGCACGATTTCCGAGATCTGTGTGGAGGACGCCTCGCCGGTGCAGTATGGGGATGCCCTCTTCCGCGTGACTTGATCCGGTTCTCTTCGCCTGGCGGTTTATCCCGGTCCCACCACCCTCTCGCCATGTTTTCCAAAGTACTCGTTGCCAACCGTGGCGAAATCGCTTTGCGCATCATCCGGGCCTGTCGTGAGCTCGGGATTGTCTCGGTGGCGGTCTATTCCGAGGCTGATGTCGACTCCCTGCATGTACAACTTGCCGATGAAGCGGTGTGCATCGGGCCGGGTCCCAGCAAGGACAGCTACCTCAAGCCGGACCGAATCATTGCGGCGGCCGAGGTGACCGAGGCGGATGCGATCCATCCTGGCTACGGATTTCTCTCGGAAAACCCACGCTTTGCGGAGATCTGCGAGAGTTGCAAGATCAAGTTCATTGGCCCCTCCGCGGAGGTCATCCGGGCGATGGGCGACAAGAACACCGCTCGCGCGACTGCCACCAGGCATGGAGTTCCGGTCACTCCTGGAACAGATGGCCTGATGGGTGGCGAGGACGAAGCCCTCGCCGAGGCCCGCAGGATTGGTTTCCCCGTCATGATCAAGGCTACGGCCGGGGGTGGGGGCAAGGGAATGCGGCCGGCCTTGTCGGAGGGCGAGTTTCTTGATCAGTATCGTGCAGCGAGTAATGAAGCCCAGGCAGTATTCGGCAATGGCGACTGTTACCTCGAGAAACTGGTGCTCAATCCCCACCACATTGAGTTCCAGGTAGTGGCCGACTCACACGGCAACGTGGTCCACCTGGGAGAGCGTGATTGCTCCATGCAGCGGCGGAACCAGAAGATCATCGAGGAGGGCCCCAGCCCGTTGCTTTCTCCGCAGCTGCGTGAGGCGATGGGGGAAGCCTCGGTCGAGCTCGTAAAAAAAATCGGCTACGAGAACGCCGGGACGATCGAATACCTCGTGGATGAGGCGGCCGAAAACTTTTATTTCATGGAGATGAACACGCGGATCCAGGTCGAACATCCGATCACCGAGGAGGTGATGGGATGCGAATTGATCAAGGAGCAGATCCGGGTGGCGGCCGGGGAACCCCTCTCCTCCCACGTGCGCGATGTCCGCCCGCGGGGGCACAGTATCGAGTGCCGGATCAATGCCGAGGATCCCTACAACAATTTCGCGCCGAGTCCGGGGCACATCTCGATGTGGTACGCGCCAGGAGGCAAGGGAGTGAGGGTCGATACCCACGTCTACGCCGGCTACACGGTGCCTCCGTATTACGATTCCATGATCGCTAAGTTGATTGTGACGGGGGCGCGTCGCGATGTGGCCATCGCGCGGATGCGTCGTGCCCTCTCCGAGTTCATGATTCGAGGGATCAAGACGACCATCCCCTTCCAGCAGGTGATTGTGGATCATCCCGACTTCATAGCGGGGAACTATGACATTGGCTGGGTGGAGCGCTACCTCAAGGAGCGCAGCTCAGAGGCCACGGCGGAATGAATTCCCCGCGGCTGCGAAGACTGAGCGAGGCCCGCCTTTATGGCATCGTGGATCTCGGATACGTCGAGGCCACAAGTTGCGAATTGGTGACGCAGGCGCTCCTGGATGGCGGTGTCGATATTCTCCAGTTGCGTGCCAAGGGACTAGAAGCACCTCAGATCGCCAGGCTGGCGGAGCGCCTCGTGCCTTCTTGTCACCAGCGGGGAGTCCCGTTCATCGTGAACGATTTCGTGGAGGTTGCGTGCGGGGTGGGGGCGGACGGAGTGCATCTCGGCCAGGAAGACGGAAGCATCGCGGAGGCTTTTGCGAGGCTCCCGGAGGGAGCGGTCGTGGGCCGTTCGACACACAGCCCGCTGCAGGCCCGGGCTGCTCTGGCGGAGGGTGCGACCTACATCGGCTTCGGTCCGCTTTTCCCGACTCCGACCAAGGAGGGACGCCCAGGGATCGGTCTCGACGACATTGCGGAGGTTGAAAACGCGGTCGGGAAAAGGATCCCGGTATTCTGCATCGGTGGGATCAAAAGGGGGAATCTTGCGGGAGTTCTTGCAGCGGGTGCAAGGCGGGTGGTGATCGTATCCGACCTTCTTCGGGCGGAGGATATCTCCGCGCGCTGCAAGCGGATACGCTCCGAGATCGCGGAGCGCGAACTTGGAACTTGAAACTTCGAGCCGGAAGCCCCCATTTCCCCTCCATGCCCGACCCTCTCCCTCTCCTTGTCGGAGGCTCCATAGCCATTGATAACGTCAAGACCCCCACTGCGGAGGCGACCAACCTGCTGGGCGGGTCCGCCTCCTACGCTTCCCTGGCCGCCAGCTATTTCACCGACCCGGTTCACCTCGTGGGGGTGGTTGGGAGTGACTACCCGCCGGAACATCTCGCCATGCTTGAGAGGCACGGGGTTTCCCTCGCTGGCGTGGACCGCTCGGAGGGTGCGTCCTTTACCTGGAGCGGTGAGTACCACCAGAACATGAACGAGCGTACTACCCGCGATGTAGCGGTAAACGTTCTGGAAGACTGGCGAGTCAGCCTTCCGGGTGATCTGGCGGGGGTTCCGGTAGTAGTCCTGGCCAACATGGCGCCGGCCAATCAGCTTGAGATGATCGATCAGTGCTGCGCTCCCAACCGCTTCGTGATGGCCGACACGATGGACCTTTGGATCAACATCGCGCGGGAGGAACTGGAGCAGGTGCTGGAAAGGATCGACCTTCTCGTTATCAATGAAACGGAGGCGCGCGAGTATGCGGGCACGAGCAACCTGGTAGCGGCCGGGGGCCTGCTGCGTGCGAAGGGGCCCGCATACGTTGTGATCAAACTCGGTGAATTCGGGGCGGTCCTCTTTGGTCCTCCGGAGCGGAATCACGGGATCTTCCGCTGTGGGGCTTTCCCGCTGGCAGAGGTGGCTGATCCGACCGGGGCGGGGGATACCTTTCTCGGGGCGATGGCCGGCTATCTCGCCTCCCAGGGAGCGACCGACTACGGCTTCGAGCAGATAAGGGACGCGGTTGTGCGGGGCACCGTGATGGCGTCCTTCACCTGCGAGGCGTTCTCCACCCGGAGGCTTGAGGACCTTTCCGCTTCGGAGCTCTCCTCCCGACTCGAGATTTTCCGCGACATGAGCTGTTGGTGAGCCGGTCCGGACGCTTGTTGTTTTCTCGCACNGATCAGCCGAAAATCGGGATTACGGATAATTTTCCGTCCAAACCGGGGTGCNGGAATGANCAAACTGCATTTTGNGGTAGGCNAACTCCNTTTTCATNAGCNCCTTTTTATCNATAAACTACTGATANACAGGNACATGGGNNATNTTGAATTCCTTCGGGNATGCGAACTTGTTTTTTCCGAGCGTTCTTAAAAAAAAATTGACCGGNTAGACCTCCGGTAGATACCTTGCAGGTGGATTGCCTGCGGAAACAAAAAAGACACCCCAAAAAATCAAAAACGACCTCTATTAGAGTCATCCAATAGCCATGAAAGCAACCACACTCAAGAAAGCGGCATTCGTTGCCGGTTCGCTTAGCTTCCTGGCCGGTTCAGCCTTCTCTCAGGAAGCAGTATCGGGCGCAGGCGGTTATGAAACCCTTACGATCAAAGCCGGCCAGTTCAATGTCCTNGGACTTCGTCTCCATGAACCGCAGGTAGTATCCGGGACCTTCGANAGCCAGGACGCCAACGGCCTCACCGACAACGATGTCAACTTTGACGACCTGCTCAGTGCGGGGACTCGTTACCTTGTTGAAATCACGGGAGCAACCGGTTCCGAAGGAACCGTGATCGAGGTGGACAGCTGGGCCCAGAATACTCTCAATNNTTCCGGNACTTCGGCTGACGATGCCACGGATTACACGATCCGCGCGGCGAAGACCATCAACGACGTCTTCGGTGCCGACAACGCTGCCGGACTCAAGGCTTCCACCGATGGCAGCTTTGGTGACTCAAGCATTTTGTTCGTCCCCAATGGCGCGGGCTTCGACCGCTACGCCTACATTGACATCCCGGGTGCCTTCCAAGGATGGCTCGATGTCGCCCAGGGCACGNNGGCTGGAGATGTGCNCCTGAACTACATCGATGGACTCATCGTGCAGGANAAGGGTGNCCAGGACCTCTCGCTCGTAGTGACTGGCATGGTCAAGACCAGTGCCACCAAACTTCCCGTCGATCAGCTCTTCACCTATCTCGGCACGACCTACCCTGCGGGTTCTACCCTGGGCAACAGCGGCCTNGGTNCGAGCGTCAGCTCCTCNGTTGACGGTTCGGTCAACGGCGCGGATGTCGTCTACATCCCGACCGCTGACGCCACCGGCTTCGACCGTTACATCCACGTCGACATCGCGGGTGTCTTCACCGGATGGCTCGAGATCGCGACGGGAGCAGCTGCTGATGATGTGGAACTCAGCTCCGCGATTATCATCGACCAGGCTGGTTCAGNACCAGGCATACAACTCCGACCTGTCGCCCCCGGACTACTACGNAGACCTCTAAGAAATACCCGAATTTGCTTTCTTCTAGATGGGGCGGGTCCAATGTGGGCCCGCTCCTCTGAAGCAAAAGACCAAGGTTCTCAACCTACCACACACCCATAACNAAATGAAACTGAAGCACATCGCTGTCTCACTCGCCCTCATCGGGCCGGCATTTGGCGGCTCTGTCCAAGTCACGAACAACACGGGAACTACTTCCCAGTCCGTGGTCGACAATGCCGGCAACCCGGTCTCTGGCGGTTACGCTGCTATCGGAACGGTCGACGAAGGAGCACTTGCTACCTTGTCTTCCGGTAGTGACCTCGAGGACGCATTCACTATCTTTGGAGACGCAGCCACAATTGGTTCCACTGCGGGACTGATCGCCTTGAACGGCGTATACAACGTTCAGGTATCCGGAGACTTCAACACTGATGCCAGAGCGGGAGCCCCGATTTATCTCGTGCTCGGGAACGGTGCCGATCTCGCAAGCTCCACGGAGGCAGCCATCCTGCAGGTTGGCAACTTCCCCGCCTCCGAGCCTGCCGTCTTGGTGGTTGACGTGGACAACACCTCCAACGTTCTGTGGGGTGACTACAGCAGATCGATCAGCCCGGGGACTTCCTTCGGTCAACCGATCGGCGCGCAGCCTGCGCTTGCTCTCCAGGGGATTCCCGAGCCTTCCAGCAGCCTTCTCATAGGTCTCGCTGGGTTGACGCTCCTCATCCGTCGGAAGCGCTAACAACAGTTAGCTACCAATCAAGGTCGTTTTTTTCACCTGCCGGTCGCAAGACCGGCAGGTTTTTCTTTACCGGGGACAGCAGCAGAATCCCTGAGCGCTGTGACTGGCCGGTAAAGGAGGTTCTTGCGCTGGCATAAAACCTCCTGTTCCCTAGCCAGCACACGGCGCACGCATTTTCCCCATGAGGTTACCACCTGTCCTTCTCCCCATCTGGATCGCGTTTTCCATCCCAACCTACGGCGCCGATCTGATCCCTGCCGAACTGACTGTCGAACACCGTATTAACCCAACCGGTTTGCAGTCCAAGGTGCCCCGCCTCAGCTGGAAGCTCAAAGCCGAAAAGAAGGGAAAGTCGCAGACCGCCTACCGTATCCTCGCAGCGAGTTCCGAGGGCAAATTAAGGAGCAACGAAGGNGACCTCTGGGACAGTGGAAAGAAGAAGAGCCTCAGCAATTACCTCGTCTACTACAAGAGCGAGAAGCCTCTCGAGTCCGGACAAGCCGTATACTGGAAAGTGCAGGTCTGGGACGAGAACGACGAGGCCTCACCCTGGAGTGAGGCGGCCCGCTTCACGGTGGGTGTATTGGGTAGCGATTCCTGGAAGGCGCAGTGGATCTCATTCAAGAACGAGACTCCACTCCACCGCGACCCCTCCCGGCTGCATCTGCCCGCCCCGCGCTACTACCGCACGGCCTTCGGGACAGATAAAAAGGTTGTGCGGGCTCAGCTCCACGCCACTGCCCTGGGCGTCTACGAGGTCCATCTCAACGGGTCGAAAGTCGGGGACGTNTACTTGGCGCCGGGATGGAGTGATTATGCGCGGCGGGTCTACTACCAGAGCTACGATGTAACCTCACAGATTCTGGCGGGGGAAAACTGCCTGGGTGCGATTGTCGCAGACGGGTGGTATGCGGGCTATGTGGGCCCGGCGAAAAGAAAGAGGTTCGGGCCCTTCGGGACGGGACGAAACCTGTATGGCAGGACGCCGGCGCTCCTCGTGCAGCTGCATCTGGAGTTCGAGGATGGAACCAGNCGCGTGGTTACTACGGACCCGTCGTGGAAGGTGACAACAGGCCCGGAATTCGAAGCGGATCTCCTGATGGGTGAAGGCTATGACGCCACGCGGGAGCTTACCGGCTGGGCGAAGTCCGGATATGACGATGAGGCATGGGATCAGGCCGTTGCCGCCGCAGACAACAAACCGATTCGAGCCTTTTTCCAGGACCGGTCCGGAAGGCGGGCAGCCGAACTCCANTTCGTGAAGCCAGGGGGCATGGGAGGCTATCCCGCTCCTCCGGTTCGTGTCGTCGAACAGCGGAAGGCGGTAGCCGTCAGAGAATCTCGGCCGGGCTGTTATCTCTTTGATTTTGGCCAGAACTTCACCGGAAACATCCGTCTGCAGCTGGCCGGGCAGGTGGTCGAGAAGGGTCAAAAACTTACCCTGCGCTATGGCGTGGATGCCAAGGACCTGGATGTAAATCGCAGTCGTGATGCCAGTGCAACAGACACTTACATTTGTAAGGGAGCAGCGGAAGGTGAACGCTGGACGCCCCGCTTTACGGTTCACACCTTCCGCTTTGCCGAGATTGAAGGGCTCGAAGCCCGGCCCGGGCTGGACGTCCTGCGCGGACTTGTCATCCACAGCGACATCGCGCTCACAAGCAGCTTCGAGTCCAGCAGTGAGCGGATAAACCAGATCTTCAGGAATTGTGTGTGGACCCAGCGCGCGAATTGGATCGATCTGCCCTCNAGCTCGGAACAGATGAATGAGCGCATGGGAGACCTCAGTATGGCACAGCTGTTTACCAAGGCGGCCTGTTACCATATGGACAACTCGGCGTTTCTGCGTAAGTGGTTCAGGGAAGTTTCCGAGGCGCGCGACAAGCAGGGAGCTTTTCGGAGACACGCNCCTTTTCCCTTCTCGGAGGACCGGCTTCCCTTCGGGGTAGGGGCCTCCGATGCCGGGATCCTGGCGGTTTTTGATTACTGGTGGATGTACGGGGATGACGAAGTGGTGAAGCGTCATTGGGTTGCCATGAAAAAGTACCTTAACCTGCGCTACGAATCTCATCGGAAAGGCCGGGGCCGGACCTTTGGAACGGCGTGGGGTGACCGGATGCACCAGAACGACCTCACTCCACCCAAGCTCATAGACCTGGCAATGCTGGCTCTCAATTACCGCCTGATGGGGGAGATGTCCCGCGTTGCCGGAAATCCCATCGATCACCTGACCTTCAGCAAGACCTTTGTGGAATTACAGGAAGAGTTCCGCAAAAGTTACGTCAACGCTGATGGATCACTCAAGGTCAAGTCGCAGACTGCCCATGTTCTTACTCTGCGGTTTGGCCTGCTGACCCAGGCATCCAGGCGCCAGGTTACCGAGGATCTCCTGAAACTTTTGCGCGAGAAGGAGAGCGCGACCAATAGTGGAATTACCACCGGGGCGATCGGGACGAAATCTCTCCTGCCGGTCCTTTCCTTTACGGGTCACCAGGACGTCGCTCTGAAGCTGGTGCAATCCGCCAAATTTCCTTCCTGGGGATACGGTATCGAGCAAGGTGCTACCACTCTCCGGAGCTGGGGTCCTGGAGGGAAGGCGCGGGTGCCGCAGGCCCCGGATTTGGATCTTGGATACGGCGCGGTGAGCGAATGGCTTCTCTCGATGGTGGCGGGGATCGACACCGTTTTTCCCGGTTTCCGTCGTCTTCGCCTCGAGCCCAGAATCGTTGAAGCGCAGAATGGGGAACCTGCAGAGGCCTTGAGCTGGGTGAAGGCCCACTACGACTCGTGCCGGGGCAGGATTGCCGTTCACTGGCATCTGCGTGAGGACGGTAGTCTTCTCTACGAATGTAGCATTCCGGTCCAGACCACCGCCATGCTGCGGCTACCTGCAAAGGATGGATCCCGGATTTCGGTAGACGGTGTAGCGCTGGGGAATGACCGGAGTTTTGATGGCGGGTCCGTTCAGGCACTTGGAGATGGGAAGATCACCTTCAACCTGACCAAGTCCGGCTCTTACCGAATCGAGTTGAAATAGTGGTTTCACTGGTTTCCGCCCCAGCCGGCTTCAATGTTTACCCAGAATTGCCTGGGGTTCACGTGCCTCGCGTGGCTTGGCAGCCTCGGACTCCTGCCGGGCGCGATGCTCAATTTCAATACCTTCAATTTCGCCGCGGAGTGGACGGAATTGCTGATTGCCCACAATGCCGGAAACCCATTCGCGGATAGATTTATCGCTGGTTACCCATTTGAGAATTATGCGGAACTGGGCGAAGCAGGGGTTCTTAGTTTCGTCCCGATCTCCGATCGGCAGCAGGAACAGCCCGGGAATAGAGGAATTCTGGTAACCTCGCTGACCACAGCCAACCGAGACTGTGACTTGGCCGGTGTGCCTCGATACATCGGTGTGGGGAACAGGCGTTCAACCCCTGACCCCACTCAACTGGCTCTGCTGCGAAGCCGGCTTGCTTTCGGAGCTTCCGATACCACGGGCTTACCACAAGAATTCTACGCGCGGGATGCTGCAGATGTGGAGATTGGATCGACTCCCACACGTCTTGTCTCGAACATACCGGCTGGGCTCTGCGGCGAAGCCAGGACGATAGTTTTGGCAGTGGTAGCAAATCCTCATGCCCTGGCCCTGTTGGGTTTTGCGCTCATCCTGCCCGGGGATCACCGTCGCTGAAACCTCGCAGGTGCCTCCTCAATGGGTGAGGGCCCTTCGGTAGGCTTCCTGATTGAGATAGCTAAAGCTCTGGCTTGCCCGGAGGCGACTTCAGGCAATGGCCATGTCGAGGACGCACCGAAACCACTTCCGGAAGGCGAAATCTGAAGCAGCCTGAATGTGACGATGTTTTCACAGAGGACCTTTTAGCTTAACACCTCTTTTTGACCCAATTAAGTTTCAAGCGCTCTATCGCTAGAAAGAAAACAATGAATGCATATATAGGACTTACTACAGCCCTTGCAGGTCTGACCCTTTTCGGGACCGTAGCTTCGGCCGGAGAAACCACGCCTCAGGTGCCCTCTCCTTCCGGCGGCCCTGACTGGTGCCGCCTTCTTACCGACGATCTTGGATCTCCGATTTATTCCAATGATGACGCCATGCTGATCCAGGCCGTCAAGTTTTTCGGGCGAGCCCAGGTGCAGTTCGCGTCGACCGACATCGATGGAGTAAANGGAGTAGATGACTCCGAGACNTTTGATGAGNTCCGCAGGTTGCGANTCGGAACGCAGNTCCAGCTTCTCAAACACTTCAAACTTAAGGCGAATGCCAACTTTGTGAAAGATGGCAGGCCCAAGGGGGGCTCCCGTGATTTCGGATATCAGAGCCTCGATGTGGCGCTATTGTCTTTTGATGCAGGGGCTCTTCTCGGCGGGGGAGCGTTTGATGGAGTGAACNTCAGCGTGGGACGCCANAAGGTGACCATGAGNNATGAAGTCCATACNTCNTCGAANAAGATCAAGACNGTTGANAGGTCNGCGGTNGCCAACAAGGTCTATCCTGCANGGCTCTCCGGGATCACTCTCGNGAAATCGANAGATAATTTCTCAGGAACGCTCGGAGTCTTCAGCACCGAGGACACTCCGGAGCTATCTGGCGAAACNGATGGTCTCGCCTTNTATGCAAACGGCAGNTGGGAGCTTCAGNGCGGAGNTAGTCTTATCGCAGACTTTCTCTACAATGACGCGCACGGAACNCCTGATAANGAAGTNGGNCTTTATGANTGGGCTNTGGCGTTAGCCTACNTCACCGAGAAGAACGGATGGGATATTCTNNTCCAGGGAACCCTCGGAGANAATGGTGATGACGGAGCAGGNGAGCGAGGCGGGAATTTCTGGGGCNTCGTGGCNATGGCGTCCCGGGACCTCACCGATAAAATCGAGGCCGTTGTGCGTTACTCCTATCAGGGAGCAGANGAGGCAGAGGGAATNGCGACCAATNCCCGCTANCTNAGNAGGAAGCATGACGCGGATGTCGGCGGCGGCCGTGGCGATCAGCATCACAGTATTTATGCCGGACTGAATTATTATGCCTGTGGCCACAACGCCAAAATCATGACTGGAGTCGAGTTGGAAACCCTCGATACGGCTGGTGGGGACGTTGATGCGCTTACCTTGTGGCTGGCCTTGCGGACCTACTTTTAGATCTTACCAAGTCAACCAAGACAGTTTTTTCTCAGACGAGTAAGCGGCCCCTCCTTGGAGGGGCCGTTTTTCATGGGACGAACTCTTCTGATCTAGCCCAGGGCGCTTCGAGTGACAGTAACGACACCATTCAATTTCTGCGATGGAGTCAACTTGGGCGGATTCTACACGCATCGCCGGACTGGAAGGTCGGGGGACATGCCAACAAACAGAAGCCCAAGATAATCCTCATAGACGAGTCCTGCTCGGCTCTGGACCCGATAGCGACCGCCCGTATTGAGGACTTGATCACGGCCCTGAAGCAGGACTACACGATTGTGATCGTTACGCACAATATGCAGCAGGCCACTCGGGTATCTACCCGGACCGCATTTTTCTATCTGGGAGAGCTGACCGAGTACGACGAAACAGCAAAGATTTTTGGTAATCCTTCTGAGAAGCAGACGGAGTATTATATGACTGGACGCTTCGGCTAGGTTACTTGGGGCCGGCTGTCTCAGTAGCGAACCTCGACCAAAGAGAGTCCGTCAGGGGGTGCGCAAAGAGGCGATTTGCCTCTTGGAAGCTCCGGCTCCTGGTCGAGGAGGCTCGCCAGATCATCGAGTCGAAAATATCCCTGAGCCGTTTGGACGGCAGCCCCGGTGAGCAGCCGGACCATCTTGTAGAGGAATCCCTCCCCGGTGAAGGTGAGAAGATAGCCCTCCGGGAGACGGCTGAGAGAGGACTCGCTCAAAGTTCTTCGATAGTCTGTTTCTTCATCTTCGTTTCCCCGGACGGCGGAGAATGCCTTGAAATCGTGTCGGCCCTCAAATAGTGCCAGCGCCTGTTCCAGGGTGACGGGGTCAAGCTGCCGAGGGAGGTGCCACGCCCGGCCTGCACGGAACGGGGGCAGGATGGGTTCGGTGCTGAGTTCGTAGACGTATGTCTTCCAGGAGGCGGAGAAGCGGGCGTGAAAATCCGGATGAACCTCTTCGCATGCGATTACCCGGATCGACGGCGGCAACTTTGTGTTGAGCGCCGCGAGCCAGTTCACGGGATTCATGGTGAGCTGGGCCGGGGGATCGAAGTGGGCGACCTGGCCGGTAGCGTGGACCCCCGCGTCGGTCCGGCCTGATCCGTGAATTCGGATTGGTTCCTTGGCGATCTCCTCAAGGGCGCTTTCCAAGCGTTCCTGAATGGTGTCACGACCGGGCTGGAGCTGCCACCCCGCGAACCCAAACCCATCGTAGGCAATCGTCAACTTGAGACGCACGGACAGTTCTTCTCCGAAATCACCCATTTTGGAAAGGATGTAAAAAAGGCTCAGGCCGCGGCCATGGGCCGGAGCGAGCCCCGAAGGATCAGGCGTGTGTCCCAAGAGAAAGAGGCAGCTCTTTACGAGCTGCCTCTGGGCATTCCGTAGACCTGCAAGGGTCCGTTGTGGAGGCCGGGGATCAGCGCCGGCGCCGACCCCACCATCTCCGGCGCCTTGCGCGATCAGCGGCATTGTCATCATGGCGACTGTCGCGAGCCCACCGCCGGTGACCACGGTTACCACGGTGGCCGTGTCCTTGGCGTGTCAGCCGAGAGGTGAATTCCTCGAAGCTGATACAGTTGTCATCGTCGGCATCGACCCGGCGGAAGATGGAGGCCACATACCAGCTGGGCTTATGGCGGAACGGCTTGAGGCGTTTGAATTCGTCCCAGTCGAGGCACCCATCCTCTCCTGCAACCTGTTCGAACATCTCCTCGCGTTTGGCCTGCAGGGCAGCCCGGCGCTCCTCGCGGGCGGCCTCACGAGCGGTTTCCCTCTCTTCTCGTGAGAGTTCACCGTCTCCGTCCGCATCCCACTCTTCGACCAGGGCAGCCCGGCGCTCGGCAATGGCCTGGCGGCGCGCTTCATTTGCAGCCTGCCGCTCCTCGATATCGATTTTGCCATCATCGTTGAGGTCGAACTGTCGAAGGATTTCGGGAAGCCTACCGTGACCGAAGCAACGCTCACGCCGGTCCGGGTCTTCTGGCTCCGGCTCCGGCTCCGGCTCCGGCTCTGGCTCTGGCTCTGGCTCTGGCTCAGGCTCAGGCTCTGGCTCTGGCTCTGGCTCTGGCTCTGGCTCTGGCTCTGGGTTAGGCTCTGGGTTAGGCTCAGGCTCACGTGCTGGCTCTGTTTCT
>PBLI01000049.1 GCA_002721695.1 Roseibacillus sp.
ACTGTTCATCATCGCCAACGCCTGCTGCGGAACAATGCTTTCACTGCGCCGGTAGCAGGCAAACACATCGGCATCGTCGAAGGTCGACAGGAATTTTGAGCGCCCGTCTCGTGAATGAAAAAAGTAGAGACTGCGTCGCCTTGCATCAGGTGAGGGCGTAACCGGGGGGCCACCGCGGGTCAGATCAAGCGTGCCGGCCAGGTGCAGCAGGCTGTCTCGAAGGACCTGAGACTCCATCCGCCGACTGTTCATGCGCCAGTAGTGGCGATTGCTCTTGTCAACTGCGAGAGTTCTCTCATCCGCCGCGAGATTGGAGGAACTTCGCCGCCAGGTTCTGGAAGACAGCATGAGACGATGAAGACGTTTCATGTCCCAACCGGACTCCATCAACTCCACGGCCAGGTAATCCAGCAGATCCAGGTGTGGCGGCTCCGGTGCCCTCAGCCCGAAATCGTCCACCGACTCGACGAGTGGCACTCCAAAATGCCGCAACCAGATGTGGTTGACCGCCACCCGGGCGGTGAGGGGATGGTCCCGATGCGTCAGCCATTTCGCCAATGCCGTTCTCCTCCCCGTGCTGGTCTTGGGGTAGCCCTTGCCGGCAGGCAGGGCATCCTTGTTCGGTGTCTTCACGAGAGACACCTCGCTGACGGTCACTGGCTCGAGGGACGGGAACTTCCCCGATCTAAGCTCCTCCTCCAGCTTCCTGATGGTTGCGGCCGCCTTGTCTGCCTTCTTATTGTCAAGGAGGTCAACTCTTGCCCTGGCCAGGCTCGCTTCAATCTGCATGCGGCCGGGGCTATCCATCGAGCCTTCGGACCTGTTCCTGTAAGTGGCATTGTCTGTATCGATTCGCGCTTTGACGAAAGCATACTCTGCCTTCGCCAGCTGCAGCTTGGCCTCCGCCAGTTCAACCACTTTTTCTGTGACCACGGGCGTGGCGGCAACGGCCGAATTCACCTTTTCACTCGCTGGTTCCATTTTTGTCTCCGCAGGCAGCTGCCGGACCTCAATGCGGTAAAAATCGGCAAGGGCATCATATGCCAGCAGCTGGACTGACCCGGGATCCCGCCGGGGCAGGCTGTAGGCAAAGAGAAACTCTCCATCCAGCGCCACGTTGATCAGCGGACCGCGCACCTTGAGATTCATCGTGTATTCCTGGTTCAACCTGATCGGCCGCTCGACCACTGCCCCGGTGTATATGTCTTTACCGCCCACGGTACGGGCCAGGTGCACCTTCCTGCCACCGACACTCGTGTAGACCCAGTGGGAATTGTCCCCGCTTGCATCGACGTCGAAGCGGACACCCACCGATTTCCATCTCTGGCCGCCAGTCGTCCGAAACTTCAGGGTGACCTCGAAATCCCGGGGGTGAGTCGATTTCGAGCGCAGCCAGTGGGTATCGAGGGAGGGTTTCGTCAGGGAGAGCAAGGCACCCTCATAGCGCCAATCGCTACCCACCACCTCCCAGAGGTCCGGCCGGGCCTTGCGGAAGTCATCAACGAGCACGGGGGCGCCGGAGGCAGGCTTGCCCGCAGACTGCGTTTCCCCGGTTTCAGCGGCAGGCTGCCCGCCTGCTTTTGGCTCCTTACGGTCCGCCCGCTCCCTTTCCTGGTCCGCAGCCGCCTGCTCGAGTTTCGTCTTCTCGAGGTGGGCCTCGGCGAGGGTGAGCTTTGCCTGGGCCTTGGAAAGAAGCCCTTCCTGCACGAACTCCCGCAGGTCGGGACGCCAGGCCTCGAGCGGAAGCTCTATCTGCTCCGGCGCCTTCCAGGCTTTACTGGCGAGGAAGGACGGAGCACCCGCACTGATCTTCCTGCCCTTGTCGGCCTTACTTTCCTCACCTCGCCTGTGGAGGTAGGTTGCTGCCTCCAGGTTGCCGTCATACACCCGGGTTAATCCGTTGTCCGCAAGGTCCAATGATCCCGGGACGGCATCAACGCGAACCTGGTAGGGCTCAAAAATCGCGCGGAACCGGTAGTAGTCGAGGTGAGTGATGGGGTCATACTTGTGGTCGTGGCACTTGGCACAATTCATGGTCAGCCCCATGAAGGCCTTTCCAGTGTGTTCAATCGTGTTGTCCAGCCAGCTCGTGCGGTTGAACTTATACCAGCTCCTGGCGAGAAATCCGGTGGCCGCGAGCGCAGCCGGGTCTCCCGGTGCGATTTCGTCCCCCGCGAGCATTGCGCGGACCATCTGGTCGTAGCCTTTGTTCTCGTTGAGTGAAGTGATGATCCAGTCCCGCCAGCGCCAGAGGTGCTTCTGGCTGTCGCGGATCTCCTCGCCGAGACCATACCAGTCGCTGTAGCGCCAGACGTCCATCCAGTGCCGGGCCCAGCGCTCGCCGTGGTGAGGACTGGCGAGCAGTTCGTCCACGATGGTTTCCAAGGAACGATCATCATGCAACTGCTGGTGCGTGGGCGGCAGCCCGATGAGGTCCAGGTAGAGGCGGCGGATGAGAATCGTGCGTGGCGCCGCCGGCTGTGCCTTCAGCCCGAGCGCAGCCTGGCGTTTTTCCAGCAGGATGTCGATGGGGTTGCCCTCCCCCTCCGGCAGGGCCACGCGACGGGGCGGCTGGAAAGCCCAGTGTTCGGCCGGCCCTTTCGGTATTATTTCCCCGTCCGGCGCCTTGGCCCCGTTATCAATCCAGCGGCGCAGGAGGGCGAGCTCACCAGGCTTCAGGGCCGCCCCCTCTTCCGGAGGTGGCATCCGCTCTTCGCCCGTGCCTTCCACCAGCTCAATGAGCAGGCTGTCCGCCGCTGCTCCCGGAACGATGACCTCGCCCTTGAGCATCAGGTCGCGGGTGTCCAACCGCAACTTTGCCTTCTGCTTGAGTGCCCCGTGACAGGAATAGCATTTCGCGGCAAGGAGCTCCTTCACCTTGCCATAGTCCTCATCCGGTTCTGCGGACCGAACCTCTTCCCCCCGGGCAGGGGGGCAGGCCACCGCCGTAGCTGCGATGGCGGGCGCAAGGATCAACCGCGATATGCACATGTGGATATTCCCGATCCGACGGATCATGACGCCCTGACCGGATCTGCCAAATTCTATTTCCAGAATACACGACCCGGGACAGGGAACAGTCCTTGGCGGGCACCTGCTGTCCAACCGCTTCCGTGGCAGCGGATTGGGGCCCGGACGTTACTCGATATACAGGAATTCGTTGGCCGCCATCAGGGCCCGGGCCACACCCGCCCACGTTCGTTGCTCCCGCTGCCCCACCCCCTCCTCGACCGGGTAGGACCTTACGTGCTCCACGAGACGGGAAATCTCGTCCCCTCGTCCGGGGCGCCCGTGGTAATGCCGGATCAGCCAGTCCGCTCGCCCGGACGGGTCGAGCCCCTCGGTCCTCTCGAGCATGATCCCGGCAATCTTCATCGCGGACTCGTGCACCAGCGGGCTGTTCATGAGCACGAGCGCCTGGGGAGTTACAGTGGAAGTCCGCCGGTTACCGTCCGGCACGGACGGATCCGCGAAATCGAAGGCGTTCAGCTCATCATAGCCCGCACTGCGGATCACCGGAAGATAGACCGTGCGCCTCCTACTCTTGATCCACTCCGCCATCTTTCCCTTGTTGATATATTCGGTGGGCTTGCCCTCGATCACGCCTCCTCCCATCGCGAGGTCCAGCCGTTTCGCCTTGAAGAGAATCGAGTCCCGCACGACCTCCGCCTCCATTCGCCGCGGCATCCAGCGCGCGAGAAGTTTGTTCTCGGGATCCAGCTTCCGCGCCCGGTCTGAATGCGAGCTCTGCCGATAGGTCGCCGAGGACATGATTTCGCGGTGCAACGCCTTCAGGGACCAGTCTCCCTCGACCATCCTCAGAGCGAGGTAGTCAAGGAGCGCGGGATGTGTGGGTCGCTCGCCCAGGATTCCAAAATTGTCCGGTGTTGGCACGAGTCCGCGCCCGAAGTGCCAACGCCACAGCCGGTTTGCAATCACACGCGCGGTCAGGGGATTGTCAGCTCCCGCAATCCACCGCGCCAGCTCGAGACGACCACTCTGCTTCGCCGGCATGGGCGCCTGCTCAAGCCCCGCGATCACCGGGAGAACACGACGCGGGACGGACTTGCCAAGGGTCATGTAATTGCCCCGGAGGTGCACCTTTGTATCGGTAGTCGCATCCTCCGTCACTCCCATCACCCTGTGCCGCGGAGGCAATCCCTTTTTCAAGTCCGCGATTTGCGTTCCCAGTTTTTCCTTCTCCTCCTTCGGCGTCTTCTTGTCCCCCTTCTTCTTCTCCAGGTCGGAGACCTGCTTCCAGCGCTCCGCCACATCCGGCTCAGTGAGATCGTGCAGATGATACTGCGCCACCACGGAATACTTGATGAGGGTCTTGGTGGAGAGGAAGATGCCCGCGAGTCCATAGTAGTCCTCGGTGGAAACTGGATCAAACTTGTGATCGTGGCAGCGCGCACAACCGAGCGTCATTCCCATGAATGCCCGCCCGGTGGTATCGAGCTGTTCATCAACGATGTCCCTGCGCATCTTGTCCGGGTCGTCACAGGCGAGCATCTTGGGCCCGACCGATAGAAACCCGAGGGCTGCGTGTTGATCCCGCTTCTCGGCGAGATCCCTGCTGGGGAGAAGATCCCCCGCCAGCTGCTCCACGATGAACTGATCGAAACGCTTATCCTCGTTGAACGAGCGGATCACATAGTCGCGGTAGCGCCAGGCCTCGGGGTGAGCAATATCCTCATCCATGCCATTGGAATCGGAATAGCGCGCCACGTCCAGCCAGTGCCGCCCCCAGCGCTCGCCATAGCGGGGAGAGGAAAGCAATTCATCCACAAGGAGCTCCCACGCATCCGGACGATTATCGAGGACGAAGGCCTCAACCTGGCTTGCGGTCGGCGGCAGACCGTGCAGGTCGAGGTAGGCACGCCGCACCAGCGTCCGCCGGTCTGCCTCCTGGGCGGGGGCAAGGCCCGCCTGCTCCAGCCTCGCGAGAATATATTGATCAATCTCATTGCGCACCCAGTCCGGTTTACCGGTGACCTCCGGAAGAGGTCCTTTCTCGGGCCGGACGAAGGACCAGAATCGACGCCCCTCCTCATAATCGATGCCCGGCTCCTCCGCAACCGGTCCTGCCGCCTCTTCCCGCGGATCGGGGGCGCCCCGTTCGATCCACTCCCGGAACAAGGCAATCGTCCCGTCCGGCAGCTTACCCTGTGGCGGCATCTGGAGATCCGAATCAAGATAGCCGAGTGCTTTTAGCAGGCGACTCCTGTCCGGCTGCCCGGGGACGAGGACGGCCCCCGAGTCTCCGCCCTTCCTTACACCCGCTCGTGAATCAAGAAACAGGCCGCCCCGGACCTCCTTGGCCCGCGCCGAGTGACACTCATAGCAATGCTGCGCCAGCAGGGGCCGGATCTTGTTCTCGAAAAAGGCCACGTCCTCACTCCCGGCGGCGCCGAGGAGGCCCGGGCAGAGAACGAGGAGCCAGGGAATGGATCGTCTCCAACGCATGCGCTTTGGCAGCCCTGATATACGCCACCACGTCCGCATTGCCAAGAAGGGGGACTACTCTTCCCTGGAAATCGCTCCGCTCTCGCTGAAATCATGGCCTCTTCGCGCACCTTCACACAGAAGTGTTACGCCTCAATAAAGTCCTGCTCATCCTGCTCCTCTGTGCCGGGCCTCTTCCCGCCTCCTCCCGGATGGACCTTGGGAACTGGTCGACCGATCCGCCTGCGGGAGCGACCACTCCACCCAGCGTCCACAACCCACCCGTCGCCGGGTTCGAGTGGCACGTCATGCGGGGGCCCGCCACCGGGGGGACTTCATCCGCCTGCGCGTCATCCTCGCGGAGTGAGGCCCCGGGCGGGCCTGAATATGCTGGCGCTCTGCGCACATATTCCCGAGAAAAAAGGACTGCCATCACTACCATGAAGTTCGTCCCGGCCCTCCCGGTCCTGTCAGTCCTCACCCTCACGGTTCTCCTCCTGCCGACACCGACGGCGGCCGCTCCCACCCGGGGCAATGTCAAGGTCCTCGGCATCCGCGTGACCTTCGCGAACTTCAAGAACGCCCCGGGCCTCTCCACAATTGCCAACCGGCTGCAGGGTGCCAAGGTCAGTTACTCCCGCTACTCCTACGGGAAGCTCAACATCACATACGATACCGTGGAGGTCAGCCTTCCCCGCAACCGCAACACCTATGATGCGGGTTCGCTTGCGGACGCTGCCGAACTACGGGCCCGCAACAAGGGATTCAACCCCGCCGGTTACGCGATCGTGGGGTTCTTCCACGGCGGACACGCCTCCGGCAACAAGGCCATCGTCGGGGGCAAGCGCTTCTGGACCAACACCGGCGGAGCCACCATCCACGAGATGGGACACAACTTCAACTGGGGTCACCAGAGCCGCTGGGTGCCCAATGGCAGCAACCCGGTTGGTGGTGGATCGGTCCAGACACCCGACATGTGGCACTTCATGGCCAACAGCTCCACCGACGCCGACCCCTACGACAAGTGGACCCGCGACTGGATCACGGCCCGCCACAACATCACCAGCGAGGGTAGTTTTACCCGGCGTCTCTACACCTGCGACCAGAAGAATACCGACCCCGCCAATGACAAGCGCGTCCTCCGGGTCACCAGGGACACCGGCAGCAGCGCGGCCTACTGGATCGGATTCCGTTCCCGGTTGATGGACAAGCAGAACGACGGGGCCACCGGGAAGAATGAACTCCTCCGCCAGGGCCTCGTCTTCTACTGGGACCGGGGGACCACGGGGGGGCAGAACGTGGTCCTCATCGACATCCATCCGGAGCAGGGCGGGTGGGACAATCATTCACTGCAACCCGGGGAAACCTACGCCGATACCGCGGACAAGGTCTGCATCACCAACCTCGGCCGGGGCGGCGAGACCCCGAACGAATACATTGATGTCCGGATCAACAAGGGGGCCTTTCCCGGCAACCGGGCCCCGGAACCGACCTGGGATGCACCTGCCACCTGGGAAGCCGGCGAACCCCTCACCATCACCATCACTCCCAATGATCCTGATGGCGATGAGGTGGCCTGCATGTGGAAGACTACGGGACGAGCCATCCCTCACAACCAGAGCAGCCCGGTCCTGAACCAGACGTGGAACGTGCCCGGGAGCTACCAGGTGCGGGCCGTGGTCTCCGACATGAAGGGAAAGACCGCCACCCTGAGCCGGACCATCACCGTCACCGGAGATTATCCGGTGACCTTTGCCAATGCCGGGTTTGGGCCGTGGGCCGGCAATGAAGACAACACCGGGTGGAGCGCAGACGTGCTGCTCGACGGCGAGGTGGCCGCCACCGCCAGCCTGTCGGCCGGTGAGCTGCAGGGGGATTTCGAGGCTGCTGCCACCCGGGTTCGCAACGACACCGCTGGGAGCAAGTCCCTGGTCATGGTGGTTCTCAAGGACCCCGTGAACGGCGCCGGAAACGAACCCGTCTCGCAGGCCTCCGTCCAACTCTCCGTCACCGACGTCCGGCCGGGATATGTTCTCGACGGTATCTCGATGACCTCCAGTGGAGTCGTCTTCTCCCCGGAGGAAATAACCGATATCCAGTTCGATGGCGAGGGCACCACCGTGGTCGACGCCAGCAGGTCCACCGATATCCTCGTCGGAGGAATCGGGGATACTCCCAGCCCAATCTCCCCCGGGGATAACGTGAACTTCATAGGGCCCGGCGCCTGGGACAATCCCAACGGATTCACCGGGAACACCCACAGCCTGAAATGGAGTATTGATGCGGCTGGATCAACCTTTCTCGGAGGGAACTACATCACCGAGTCGGCCCTCTCCCTCGCCAATGAACAGCTGGCCTTCGGGGTCGGCATGAGCCGGGAAGCGGGAACCGGACCCTTCTCCTATTCCGACTGGGCCATGAACATCTCGGGACTGGACGGACCGGAAGCCGCCTTCGGGGCAGATGCCAATGGCGATGGGATCGCAAATGGCCTGGCCTTCCTCCTCGGCGCCCAGGATGCCAACACTGATGCCAGCGACCTTCTTCCTGACTGGAGTTCCACCCCGGGCCGAACCACCCTGTCCTTCCGCCGTTCTGACGACGCCGCCTCCTTCATCCAGTCGGTAGTGGAATACAGCAGCACCCTGCAGTCCTGGACCCCCGCGCTGGAAACCACCCGCGGGGTGATCATTACTGTGGATGATGACTTCTACGAACCGGGTGTCGACCGGGTGAATGTCAGCATCAGTAACAACCTGACCGAATCCGATTCCCTGTTCCTGCGCCTGCGGACCCAGCCCTGAAGCAGGGTCGGCCACCGGGAAGGCGAACATTCGCTCCTCGACCGCACGGCCGTTCTTTCCGGATTCAACCAGGCCAATGCCAGTTCCCCCGACTGGCGCGACCTTCCCGTCTTGGTCGCGGGAGGCGGCTCCCGGCACGGTGCCCCCCTCGCGCACGACGCCCGGGCCAGCACCCCTTTGCCAACCTCTCCTTGTATCCTCCGCCCGCCTCCTCTGCATGCCACATGGGGCTTGGGATCGGCAGGTTTGACAGCAGCAGCGCCCCCGGGCATCGACGGCCCGGAAAGGACGTAAGCACCGCGGGGCCGCCTATTTGGCGGCCTTTCCATTTCCGGAAGCCCCGGCCGGGCGCTCCAGTCCGTGCCTGTCGTAGAGGCGCTGCCAGTGTTCGTGCCAGTAGCGGTCGTAGTAATCGTAAGCAGCGTTCTCGATGTGCACGGCGTCCACCACCACCGGGGCCTTGGCCACGTCGTAGTCCCTGAGGTGCCCCTGCCCTGCCCGCTCCCGGGGGGACACGAACCGCCACTCCGGTCTTCCCAGAACCTCCTCGCAGAGCCGGGCCAGCCCCGGGTCATAATCCACAAGCTGTTCCCGGGTATGAATATGATTGTGGTCGTGATCCATCGTCCGGTTCGTGTCATACCAGCTCTGGAATCCCTCCGCCCAGTACTCGGAGCGGTTCGACGCCGCGTAGCAGCGCTTTGGGCCACCGAAGACAATGAGGACCTTGTCCTTACCGGTGACCTTCACCGACTTGCCCGCGGGCTTCCCGTTGACGAGGATATCCCCCTTATCCAGGCAGGTCGCCAGCAGCCCGGGCGACTCCGCCGGGAACGCCTTGCGCAGCGCCTCCAGCAGGAGGACCGGGGTCTCACTCTTCACCCGACGGAAGCGCTGGGCCGCCCGGCCATCGTGCCAGATACCCTTTTCCATCGCGGCCTCGTAGGCGGCAGTCAGCTTCTCCTGCTGCTCCGGGCTGAATCCCGCACCGTGTACCACGTGGCCGAATTCATGAATGAGGATGCTCTCAATCTGCATCCCGCCCTCGAACTCCAGCACATCCTCCTCCGCGAAGAAGACCGTCGGGCGGCCACCCTTCCAGGTCAGAAACCCCCGGCTCCGCCAGTTGTAGAAATCCAGCTCCTTTCCGGTTTTCGTCGTCTTGAACTGGGGCATGTCGGAGGTGAGCTCATTGTGCGCCACCAGCAGGCAGAGCACCCGGCGGTCCCGCACCCGCCCGGCCACTTCCGGGTCGATGCTCTTCATGATCATCTCGAACTGGTGCGCGGCTTCGAGGTGGGCCAGATCACTCACCTTCTCCGAGGTCGCAATGAGGATACCCTGCACCCGCGTCCCCTTCCTGTAGAAGGCCGGGTCCAGCGTGTATTCCTCACACTCAGTCTTCGTGAGAGGCTTCACCTCATGCGCAGGCACGGGTCCCGTGGCAAAAAGGACCCCAAGCAGGACAAGACGAATCATTACTCCTCTGTCATACACACGCTGCCAGCAACAGGGAAACCGGAATCTACTTCCCCGCGAAACACATCAGGTGCGTGTCGTTGCGCAGGAGAATGCGGTCGCCCACCGGTACCGGCGAGGCCACGATCCTCTTCCCGAAATCACGCTCAAAGAGAATCTTCAATCCCTCGTTCAACTCCGCCACGAAGAGCTTCCCGTCCTCCCGGCCCACGTAGACCTTCCCGTCGGCAATGGTCGGGGACGAATAGTAACTCTGCGCCGCCCGTGGCAGCTTGCCTTCCCAGACGATGTTGCCCGTGGCGGGATCGAGACAACGCACCTCCCCCCGGTCCCCGAGGATATAGAGCTTGCCGTCGTGCACCGCCGGCGTCGGGACAAAACACCCCTTGTTATCGACCCGCTCCCACACCCGGTGGGTCCCGGTCACATCGCCGGTTCCGCCCAGCTTGACCCCGGCCAGGCACTTGCCACGGCCATAGGGCACGATCACAAGATCGCCCACGATCACCGAGGAGGCCACCACCACCCAGTTGTTGCGCTTCTGCGGATTGAATCCCGCGCACTCGGAGAGGAGCTTGCCGGTCGCCGCCTCGTGGGTGGTCACCCGCTCCGCGCCCCACACCACGAGCACCTGCCGGCCATCCTGCTCCACCACATGAGGGGTGGCATAACTGTGATCCCCTTCCACCGGGGTTTCGTAAGTCCGGTCCACCTTCCAGGCCTCCTCACCGGTGGCCTTGTCAAAGGCCACCAGGAACCCCTTCCGGTCATTCATGACCGCAAGGACCACATGGTCCCGCGTAATCACCGGGGAAGTCCCGATGTCCCAGTAAAGCGTGTCGCGCCCGAAGCGCTCCTGCAGGTTGTGCTTCCAGAGGACCTTGCCCTTCATGTCGAGGGCCCCCAGGTTGCCACTCTTGAAATACGCGAAGACGTGCGTGCCGTCGGTCACTGCCGAGGGGTTGCTGCTCGACCCGTTCCGGTGCTTGCCCTTGCGCATCTTGCCCAGGGTCGCCTCCCAGGTCTTCTTCCCCTTCCAGTCGAAGGCCAGCACCGCATCCTCCCCCTCGATCGCGGAAGTCAGGATGATGAGGTCATCCCACACGACAGGGGTCGAGCACCCGCGCCCCGGAAGCTCCGCCTGCCAGACCAGGTGATCCTCATCCAGCTTCGCCGGATAACTCCCCTTGGCCGTCGACCCGGCATCCGCCGCCCCACGCCACGAGGGCCAGCGCAACTCTTCACCGTGCAAGACGGCCGCGGACAGGACCGCGGCCCCGAGAAGGAAAGGAAGGGAACGTGATTTCATCTGGAGGCTTCCATTACAGGCCGCTGCTCCGCGGGAGCAAGAGCCAAGCCACCCGCTTTCGGGTGACCCCGGCCTGCCTAACGGCCGAGCATGGCCTTCAACTCCCCCTCGATCGCCTGCGCCCAGACCTCGTGACCCTTCTCGCTCGGGTGGGTCGTGTCCGGCATCATCTCCTTCGAGAGGTGCCCCTTCTCATCGAGGAAACTTGGGCCAATATCGAGGAACTTCACATTCTTGAGATCCTTCAGGAGCTCCGGGAGGTAGGAATTCAACTCGATGATCTGCTTGCGGTGGGGGTGGGAGAGCTCCCGGCGGCGCGGAAAGACCCCGAGCACCAGGATCTTCGCCTCCGGGTAGAGCGCATGCAGCTTGGCCGCGATGGCCTTCACCCCGTCCGCCGCCTCCCGCGGCTTGTCACTGCCCCAGCAGATGTTGTTCGTCCCGATCATGACCACCGCGGCCTTGGGTGGCGCCTTGGGCTTGGGAAGATGGCCGAGGCGCCACAACACATGGTTTGTGCGGTCTCCCCCGAAGCCCAGGTTGAGAGCCTTGAGCGGCTCGAAGTACTTCTTCCACACCTTCTCCCCGATGCTCTCGAAATTGTGGGTGATCGAGTCCCCCACCATGAGGAGCTCATACTCTCCCTCCTTCATGGCACCGATCTTCTCCGCGTGGCGCTTGAACCACCACTCCTCCACCCGCGGCTGGGGAGTCACCGCCGGGCCATTCGTGGTGTTCTCCTCCGCCCCGGGCGAAGCAACTCCCATCAGGGACAGCATTCCCAGGACCACGAACCCACCTTTTAGTTTCATCGCCCTGTTCATGGCCTCATATCCCGCCCGCCACAAGAACGATCGTGGACAGGCATTATTTCCTAGCCCCACGGGGGCATCCTTTGGATCATGCTCAACCTTCCTCACTCCCATGAAACCGGTTTCTGCCTTTCTTCTGACCCTCCTCGCTTTGGCACCCTTCGTATTTGCCCAGGAGGCGGTCCAGAGGAAACTGTCCGAAACCCGGATCTTTCTAGGTGATGTGGGTGACGACCACAAGATCAGCCCCGACGGCGCCACCGTGGTTTACCGCGCAGACCAGGATACTGACGGCGTCTTCGAGCTCTACAGCGTTCCCATCACCGGTGGAGCCCCGACCAAGCTCAACGGCCCCCTCATCCCGGGAGGCGATGTGCAATCCGGTTTCCAGATCAGCCCCGACGGGGCCACCGTCGTTTACCGCGCAGATCAGGACACCGATAACTTCAATGAGCTTTACAGCGTCCCCATCGGCGGCGGAACCACCACCAAGCTCAACGGCGCGCTCATCCCGGGAGGCGATGTGCAATCCGGTTTCCAGATCAGCCCCGACGGAGCCACCGTGGTCTACATCGCAGAGCAGGACACCAACGGTGTCGCCGAGCTCTACGCTGCGTGGCTGCAATCTCGCTGGGTGCGCGGGGGCGGAAACTGGTCAACCGCAGGCAACTGGTCCTCGGGACAAGCCCCGGAATCCTCCGTGGAGGCCGTGATCACCACGCCCTCCGTGGTCCGGATCCCATCGGGCGAGCCTGCTGCCGCCCGCTCCCTTGTTCTCGGGGGAGGAGCCGGGGCCTCCACCGTTCTGCTCTCCGGCGGTGCAATCCTCGAACTGTCCTCCGGTGCCACCCTTGCCCCGGGGGGAGTGCTCGGTGGCTCCGGGCTGGTGTGGATGGGAGCGCAACCCCTCAGCCTGCCGGCTGGCTCCGGACTCCGGGCCGAGGAAGGAGAGCAACTGATCGTTCAGAGTGGCACAGTCAGCAATGCCGGTCGCATCGAGGCCCTCGGCACACCCTTCTCCCCGTCCAAGCTCGAACTCTCCGGGACCCTCGTCAATGCGGCCGGAAGTGGTGCAGTCGTGGCGCACCATTCCCTCCTGCGCTTTCCAGGGGGTATGGAGAACAGCGGGGCGCTCGCCTTCACCGGTGGCTTCAATGACGTCTTCGGGGACATCAGCAACCTGCCCGGGGGGCTCATCACGGTCTCCGGCGGATCCACTGTGGTCTTCAACGAGGACGTCACCAACGAGGGCATCATCACCGTGAGCGCCGCCCGGCCCCTCACCAGCACCGCAATCTTCCTCGGGGAACTCAGCGGCAATGGCGTGACCGGCTCCGGCACCGTCTTCATCGAGGGAGACATGCGCCCGGGCTTCAGCCCGGGAACAATGACCTTCGGCGGACATCTCGGCTACGGCCCCCTCGCCAGGCTCCACCTCGAGATCGCGGGTCCCGACCCGGGGCACTACGACCGCGTCTCGGTCGCCGGGAACCTCGACCTCGGCGGTTCCCTCGTTGTCAGCCTGCTCGANGGCTACCAGCCCCCGGTCGGCGCCTCCTTCCAGCTCCTCGACGCGGACACCTTCACCGGATCCTTCCTCACCCTGGACCTGCCGGGACTGCCCGAGGGGCGCGGGTGGGACACCTCCCGCCTCCAGAGCGAGGGCCTCCTCACCGTGCGCGACACCCTGCGGGAGACCTGGCTCGCCCTCCACTTTACCGGCACCGAGCTCGCCAGCCCCGGCCTCCAGTCCTCCCTCTGGGGGTGGAGCGCCGATCCCGATGGCGACCGCCTCTCCAATCTCCTCGAATACGCCCTCGGTGGCGATCCCCGGGTGGCCTCCACCACCTTCGCGGACGGCAGCCCGCTGGGAACAAGTTTCGAGGTCATCGACGGGGAGGCCGTCCTCAGCCACCCCCTCCGCAGCGACGGNCCGCTGCGGGGCATTGACTACGTGGTGGAGTTTTCCCGGGATCTCGAGGCCTGGTCGGAGAACCCACCACCCGCNGCCACCACCACCCTCGAGGCCCACACCCCACCGGTCCCCGGCTTCCAGCAGCGCGTCCTGCGCTGGCCCACTGACGGCCGCGACTTCGTCCGCCTGCGGATCACCCTNACCCCCTGAGGCGACGGGCAGGAGAAATACGCAAGGTTTGGAAATCATTCCCGGATTTCCCGGTTGAAGGCAGGTAACCACACTACCTGCACAAACCGTGAAACCGCATTTTTTCCACCGTTCTACCACGCTCGCTCTCATCCTCAGTGCCAGCCCGGCGCTCGCGATACTCCCGCCCCTGAGCATTCCCCCGGGCTACCAGCAGCAACTCAGTGACACCCTCGTAAGCGGCGGGAATGTCATGGTGTCCCAGGTCACTCCCGACAGCTCGACCGTGGTCTATATCGCCGACCAGGATGCCGACGACGTGCTGGAACTCTACAGTGTGCGCCTCGCCGATGGTGAAGTTGTAAAACTCAATGAAAGCCTGGGACCGGACAAGGACATCTACCACTTCGAGATCAGTCCCGACAGCTCGACCGTGATTTATGTCGCCGACCAGGATACTGACAACATCTTCGAGCTCTACAGCGTCCCCGTCAGTGGTGGCGCCTCGACCAAGGTTCATCCGGACCTTGATCTCTTCGGGTCGCAGAGCGTGGGCAGCTTCAGTATCAGCCCGGATGGAAATTCCATCCTCTTCGTCGCGGATCTTGATCCCACGGCCGACACCCAGGGCATCTTCCGCACCTCCCTCACCGGTGGCGCCGTCTCCACGGTGGCGGGCCCTCTCGCGGAAGGCCGGCGTATCGNGGATTTCCGGATCAGCCCCGATGGCTCCACCGTGGTCTACCGCGCAGACGCGGACCTTGAGAATCACCCCGCGCTCTACAGCATCCCCATCGATGGGGGAGTTTCCACTGCTATCAGTGGTGTGATCATTGGCCTCGGGGACGGGGTCGAGTCCTTCGAGATCAGTCCCGATGGCTCGCAGGTAGTCTACATCAAGGAGAGCTTTGGGAGCGACCTCTACAGTGTGCCGCTCACCGGAGGCAGCCCCACCCGGCTCAATGACCGCCTTTATTCCATGGGCAACCCCTTTCCCATCAGCGAAGTGCAAAGTTTCGCAATCAGCCCGGACAGCAGCACGGTTGTTTACCGGTCCGATCAGGATACCGCAGACGTCAACGAGATTTATGCCGTGCCGATCGAGGGAGGATCACCGGACCGCCTGAACGGCAGCCTGGTCGCTGATGGCCAGGTCCGCAACTTCGCCATCAGNGGAGATTCCTCCAAAGTGATCTACCGTGCCGATCAGGATGTCGACGACGTCTACGAACTCTACAAGGTCTCCCTCGCCGGCGGATCCGACAGCAAGCTCANNAATTCCCTCGTCGCTGGCGGGGATGTGACCTCCTTCCGGATCATCCCCGACAGCTCTGGCGTCATCTACACCGCTGACCAGGACGACGACAATGAGGGNCAAATCTATCATATCCCCATGAGCGGAGGCTCTGCCACNGCACTCAACCCCTCCCTTGTGAGTGGNGGCGACGTNGTCCCCGCCACCTTGACCCTCACTCCTCCCCACTATGTCACCCCGGACAGCACTACGGTCATCTACCTCGCCGATCAGGACACCGACAATGTGTTCGAACTGCATGCCGTCTGGATCGACGGGGAGGAAAGCGGGCCCACCATCGGAAGCTCCCTCGCTGAACTGTGGCAGCGGTCTCACTTCACCCTCCGGCAACTCGCCAACCCATGGAAAAGGGCTACTCTCTGGGGTTGGAATGCCGACCCCGACGGGGACGGACTGGTCAACCTCATGGAATACGCCCTCGATGGGGATCCCCATGTGGCCTCTCTCCAGTTCACCGATGGCAGCTACATGGGAGCTGAGCTGGAAGTTGACGGCAGCCTCGTCGAAGTGCGCTTCCCGGAGCGCACCGATGCCGGACTCCGGGNCCTCGAATACGAGCTGGAGTACTCCACCAACATGGAAAACTGGTTCCCCATTCCCACGTCCGCTCCGATCCTCCAGACCCCCACTCCCTACAACCCCACCATTCCCGGCTTCCAGCAGAGCGTCTGGCGATGGAATATGGCCCACGACCGCCTCTTTATCCGGCTTCGTGCCTCCTTCGTCACCCTCATGCTGCTGTAAATCCGCAGGGAAGCCCACCGGCGCTNCCCTGTCCTCTCCCCACGCCCTGTCTGCCCGGGGACACCAGGATTCCCTGGAGCAGGGCCCCGGGCACTGGCGAAAATTTGAAAATNAGGTCCGTCTANCACGGTGAGGGACAGGTAACCACATTACCAGAAGCCACCGTGAAACATTTCCATCCNGTTCTCTTCGCCAGTCTCATCGCCTGCCTCCCAACCAGCCTGCCGGCCCAGNGTCTCCCTCGCCAGAAAATCAANGACCCGCTGGCCCCGGGAGGAGAAGTTCAGTTATTTCAAATCAGCCCGGACAGCAGGAGGGTTGTATACACTGCCGACCAGGATACGCCCGGCGTTCATGAAATCTACAGCGTGCCCTTCAGCGGTGGCGGGGCCACAAAAATCAGCCTTCCNCTCCNGCAGGGCGGGGCAACGTGGTTGCACGAGGTCAGCCCGGACGGATCCACCGTGGTCTACTGTGCAGACCGGGACGGCAACAACGTATTTGAACTCTATTCCGTCCCGATTACAGGCGGTGTGTCCTCCATGTTGAGCAACGGNCTGCCGAGCGCCCGTCTCGGGNTTGATTTCCGAATCAGCCCCGACGGGACGTCTGTTGTNTTCGTAGCCNACCGCANCTCATCCTCCAATANCTACAACCTCTACCGNGTTCCCATCGNGGGAGGCCGCCCCGACAGGATCTATGGACCCTTACCGGTGATCGAGGATCCCGGGCCGGCCCGACAGAGCGCNGTGGAGCANCTGGCCATCAGCCCGGATGGTTCCNCTGTCGTCTACAGCGCCNGNCAGGACACTTCCTCTCCTTTTGAACTCTACAGCGTNCCTTTCCAGGGTGGAGTTCCAAGCCTCCTCAGCGACAACCCCATNGGGTTCGGCGACGGAGTAACCGAGTTCCAGATCAGCGCGGACAGCTCCACCGTGGTCTACCTGCAGGACGTTCTTCTTCCGGAGCTCTTCAGCGTTCCCATCGATGGTGGAGCANCGAACCGCCTCAATGATATCTCNCTCTTCCCCGATGGGGAGGTTCTTGATTTCAAAATCAGCCCGGACAGCTCCACCGTGGTCTACCGCGCAGACCCGGACGAGCGCGGGCTCTTCGGGCTCTACCGCGTTTCCCTTGGAGGAGGAAGGATCACGAAGATCAACCCGTCCTTTCCGAGGAACGCCAGGGTTTCCTACGGTTTCCAGATCAGCCCGGACAGCTCTACCGTGGTCTACAGGTCCGATCAGGATACGCCCCTGACCACCGAGCTCTACAGTATCCCCCTCAACGGCGGAGTTCCGACCAAGTTGAATTCCCCTCTCGTGGACCACGGGGACGTATCTGAGTTCCTGATCAGCCCGGACGGCTTCAGGGTGATTTACAGCGCCGACCAGGATACCAATAATGTGCATGAGCTTTACAACGTCGCCATCTCAGGAGGTCCGTCCACAAAGATCAATGCCCCCCTGCTGGCCGGCCGCGAGATCTGGGACTTCCAGATCAGCGGGGATAGCTCCACCGTTGTTTACGTCGCCGACCACGACACCGTTGACATCCTTGAACTCCATGCCGTCTGGATCAGAAGGCCTGACATCAACCTCAACATCGGCCGCAACCTCGCCGATGCCTGGCGTGCGGAGCATTTCGGGGAGGCCGAACTCTCCAACCCCTGGTTGAGGGAGACCCGGTGGGGCTGGGATGCCGACCCCGACGGGGACGGCCTGTCAAACCTGATCGAATATGCTATCGGAGGACTTCCCCTCAACACCTACAACAGGGAACTGCTGGAGATCTCCGACGGCAGGGTCGTCATGCACTTCCCCCAGCGCTCCGACGCAGNGGCACGCGGACTGAACTACGTGGTGGAGTTTTCCCGTGACCTCGAGAACTGGTCTGATGTTCCTCCGCTTGGCGCCTCAGACGTGCTCCATGAGTACCGCCCTCCCGTGGATGGGTTCCAGGTGCGCGTGATCGACTGGCCTGCCAATGAAACCCGATGCTTCGCAAGGCTCCGGGTCTTCTTCAGCCGCATGCAACTCTTCCCCGGTCCTTTTCCCTTCCTGCCAAACCTGCCCGCCTTCCCCTGATCCCCGTCCGCATCNCCCGCACGCCGTCAGGCCAGGCCCCCGGGAAGGGGACGTCCCGGGCGGAGNTCCACATACTCTGACTCCCGCTCTCCCNCTTCTCCCCGAACCAGGTAGACCGGCACCCAGTGCTCCCGGGTCTCCACCGTGACCGTCCGCGCATTGGCATAACGCATCGTGTAAGCGGCCCGTCTCCGGTCACTGGTATTGGGCTCACTCCCATGCAGGACGTAGGAATCATGGATCGAGAGGCTGCCCGCCTTCATCTCCAGGGGAACCGCCGCCTCCACCATGCCGGGGGTGACCTCNACGGTAAGCCCAAGAAGGTCGTTCTCTCCCGTGGACACCTTTTCCATCTCCGGGTAACCNTCATGCGTGCAGGGAATCACCTGCATGCAACCGTTGGCAAGATCAGCGTCGTCAAGGGCAAGCCAGACCGTNCCGACTTCTGTCCCGGTTACCGAGTGCCAGTAGGTGTTGTCCTGNTGCCAGGCCACCGGCAACCCATCCCCCGGACGCTTGGAGATGACGTGCGACATGATCAGGATCAGATCGGGGCCCAGCACGGATTCGACCGCATCGAGCACCCGCGGGTGACGACACAGCTCAAGCCAGCTTGCACGGGAGGNGTGTGGCTCAGTGAGGTATTCCGGACGAGCNGGCACCTCCTGGTTGGCGCCATCCTTGTAGACAATCATCGTCTCCGGCATATCCGCCACCAGCGCCGCGAGCTCCTGCCGGACGGACGCGATCTCNTCCGCACTCAGGACGTCGCGGAACAGGCAGTANCCTGCCGCTCCGTAACTTTCAGGGTGTTCATTCGGTTTACTCATGGCTTCTCACCCTCTCCCGTCGGNTGGCTCGCTCCCAGATTCGTCAGGTAACTCATGAGATCGACCAGTTCATCACGCCGCAGGGAAGAGGTCAGCCCCGGCGGCATGAGGGAGACCGGGCTGGTGTCGATCTTGGCGACTTCGCCAACCGGGATCGAGACAACCTTTCCAGCCGGGTCACGCACGAGGACGGACGTGTCCGTCTTGCGTTGGAGCAGGCCGCTCACGATCGTCTTGTCCTTGCGGGTCACGATCACCGTCTCGTAGCCTTGCTTGATATCGGTGCTCGGATTCAGCAGTGATTCGAGGATCGATTCCGGCGTCATNTAACTACCCACCGTACTCAGGTCGGGGCCCAGCCGCCCGCCAGAACCATTGACGAGATGACAGGTCGCACACGCCATCGCAGTCCGCTGGTAGATCTGCTCCCCGCGCAGCGCGGATTCCCCGCTGCCGACGTCGGCGATCAATCTGCGCCGTTCATTGGGGCTCATGTTCGTATCCACCGCCTTGAGTCCGCCCGCCTTGTTGAGGGCTGACAAGAGCTCCGGAACATCCCTTCCCGACGCCGAGGCCGCCCGGCTGGCTGCCAGTGCCACCGGCTCAACGAGCCTCGCCCCGGCCAGGGCCCCAGCGAGGATCTCGGGACCCTCGGGCCGGCTCAGGAAGGACTCCACGATCACGCGGGCGAGGGCTCCATCCCGGAGTTCTGCAAGCAGACCGCCTGCCCTGGCCCCGTGAGCTGCCGGGTCGACCCGGGCTGAAGCCGCCACCGCCGCGGCCCGCAGGAGGGGCGACTTCCCGGAACCAGCCAACTCCGCGAGCTGTCCGACCGCCCCGATTTCGGCCAGCGCCCGGCTCATCGCGAGGGCCTCCACGACCGATTTCGCTCTGCTTGCTCCCTTGACCAGAAGGGCTTCGGCACCATTCACTTTCCAGGCCGCACACAGGTCAGCCGCCGCGATCCGCACCGTTTCCTCCTCCGAATTCAGAAACATCATGGCTCGGCTCTTCAGCGGAGGCTCCCTGCGATTATACTCAACCCCCCGCGCGATGGCTGGCAGCCAGCTCGATTGATCCTGGGCTTTCTGCAGAAGGTCACCCACCTGCTCACCCGTCCCCAGTGACGCCACGGTGGTCACCGCGTTAGACAGTCCTTCTCCCTTCAGCTCTCCCCTGGCGATCACCTCCGCCAGGCCTCCGATCGCACGCGGATCCTTCACCTTGTTCAGTGCGTAGGACAGCCTCCCGGCGTCACCTCCGAAGACTTTCCGGCCCGCCTGCATGGCGGGAAGCCAGGCATCACGGGTATCCCGCACCGTCATCTCGAGGGCAAAGTCGAGATTGAGATCCACGTCGTGATCAAGTGCCTCAAGGGCTGTATCGGCAGCCTCCTTGCTGCGTAATCCCCGCAGGGCGCACACGGCCTCCAGCCGCACGCGGGGGTGCTCGTCATGTATTGCAACTGCCAGCTGGCTCAATCCCCCCTTCGTGCGCCCCACCACCCGCACCGCCGCCGCGCGGATACGGGCATCCGTCGAGCGCAGCGGACGCAGTTCCAGCCCATCGGTCACCTCGTTCAGCGCCACGGCAAGCCAGAGGGCCTCCAGCAGGTGGTGATCATAGCCGGGAGCCGCCCCGTCGAGCGTCCCAATCCACTCATCAATAGCCTCCCGAGAGACCTTCCGCCGCACGAGCTCACGATTTGCCTGCGTCCGGGTATACTGCTCGGGCGCAGTCAGGTGTGCAAAAAGCTGCTCGTCGGTCGCTTCCGCGATAACCGGCCAGTCAAGAAGGGGTTTATCGACCGCGGTGAGACGCCAGATCCGGCCGTGGGACTTGTCGCGCAGGGGATGGTGAAAGTCGACTTCTCCATGGTCGATAATGGGATTGTACCAATCAACTATATAGACTGCCCCGTCCGGACCCATCTTGATGTCGACCGGGCGGTAGGACCGGTGGCTCGAATGAAGCACGGTCTCCACTTCCTGCGACTTGAATCCGCTGCCCTGTTCCTCGATTGAGTAGCGCACAGTGCGGTTGGCCCTGAAATCATTGCCGAGGAGGCTTCCGTGCCACCGCGAGGGAATATGTCTCCCGGTCATGAATTCCGCCCCGGTGTTCTTGGGTTTACCCGGCACCAGCCCACGCAGCACACGCGGAGCATTCACTGCCGTTCCGAAGGCGGAACCGGGGAAGAGATCGTGAGGCCCCTGTCCACCAGCGCCATCCGTTCCGAAGCTGTTCCCGAAATAGTTCAGGGCGTGGCCCCACGGATTGACACGGCCCCGCGAAAACACATCCAATCGCTCAACCTCAGGCCGAAGGCGCCACACCCCGCTCCCGTTCAGGCGCCGAGGCCCGTGTGCCGTCTCCACGAAACTGTTGATATAGATCGACTGCGTGAAAAAGAGATCGCCCCAGGGAGCCCAGCGGAGCCCGTGAATCATGTGGTGCACGTCAGCATTACCGAACCCCGAGAAAAGAACGCGTTTCTCGTCGGCCCGGCCATCGCCATCGTGATCCGCGAGGAAGAGGACCTCGGTTGTGCTGCACACGTAGGCTCCTCCTTCCACCGGCATGACCGAGTGAGGAACAGTCAGACCCTCTGCAAAGACAGTGTGCTTGTCGGCCACGCCATCACGATCCGTATCCTCGAGGATGACAATGCGGTCGTTCGGTATTCGCCCGGGCTTGATATGCGGATAGGTCGAGGAGGTGGAGACCCAGGCGCGGTTGTGGCGATCCCAGTTCAGGTTGATGGGATTGAAAATGACCGGATTGCTGGCCCAGAGATTGACCTTGAAGCCGTCGGCGACCTTGAACGCCTTCAATTCCGCAGCCACATCCGGGGCAGGGATGTTCTTGGGCACTTCGTGGTCGGGATAATTGCGCGGCGACTTCCACTCCCGCGGGTCTTCCTGCTCGTAGCGATGGGTATGCGGCACACGCAACCTGGCGATGGCCTGCTCCTTTCCCTTCACGAGCTCATCGAAGTCCTTCATCTCATAGGCCAGGTGGCCCATCTCGTGCCTCCGGAAGAGAAAAATATAAGCCTTGTTGATCGGGTTGAGCTTGTAGCGGTGAAGTTTGTTCTTCTCGATGATGATCTGGCGCAGCCTCTCGGACTGTTCGTGATCCGGACCCGAGAGGATGGAGTTGCCCCGGCCAACTGCGACCTCCTGTCCGTCAATCCAGACCCGCGGCTTTCCCCTCTCCCCCGGTTCCACGGGCGCGTCCCCGAGCGCGGGCAAGGTATCTCTCGTCAGGTCATAGCGCACCCCCAGCCTTGTGCTTTCCTCGTTCTCGACTTGAGCAGCCAACCCGGGACGGCTCCCGATCCCAAACCGTTTGCTCAGGTGGGAAGCCAACCTGCGATANCCGAGCTCGCTGAGGTGAACCCCGTTCTCGTAACAGGCGCCTGCCTCTTCACCGAACGGGCTGTCCATGACCAGGTCGACGGTGTCGTGCTTNCGCTCCCTGCCAAGTGCCACGATGAAGCGGGCGGCCTTCTCCAGCCNGGCATTGCGGGCAGCCGCCTCTTCCGGGGAGACCACTTTTCCACTCGCGCTCTGCAGAATCGGAGTGAGAAGAATCAGCTTCGCTCCGNTCTGCTCCAGCTCCGTCAACATTCCTCGATAACCGGCTTCGAATCCTGCCATTTTCTCCCCGGTGTCCGCGAAGGCGGCCTCCCCGCCGTATCCCACCAGGATGGTCGACGGCCGGGCTTCCGTCAGCTGCCCCTTCAACTTCGAAAAGCCGTATCCGCTCTGACNCTTGGGCGGTTGCCACGAGCGCGTATTGTGAGCGGAGCCGAACTCGCTGCGTGCTGTTCCAAAGACATCATCAGCTGGCCAGCCAAGATTGCGGAAGCTGATGTCATGCTGTGGCCAGTGAACCGTTATGGCCTGCTCGAGAAAGCCGTATCTGTCCATGCGGGAAATCAGCGTCCCCCCCACTGCCACCACGCGGTTCTGATGAGATTCACGCTCCACGGTCGCCTCGTTGCGCACCGTGTTTTCGAATTTCCAGTGCCCGACGGGAACGGGGGAGCCTTCCTGCGGAGTCCCCTTTGCCAGATCCGCNACATGCCTGTCACTCAACGCGGTGTCGTAAACGGCTACCTCGTCGAGGCCGCCCTGAAACTGCTCTTGCGCACCTCCGCTCGAACCGAGATAGGCACGGGCGCCACCCGTTCCACCAAGTCTCCCCGGTTGCTCCTTCTCCCCGATTTTCTTCCCGTCCAGGTAGGTGCGCAGTCTGGTTCCATCAAAGGTAACCGCGACGTGATGCCATTGTCCGTCCCGGAGGGACTCCCTCGCGCAAGGGGCAACAAACTCGATGTACTTCCCACCGATGTTGAAGCCGCACCACACGCCCCACTCCCCATCATCGGCCCCAATCGCCACCAGCCGCCGATTGTTACCATCTTCCTTACGGTAGATACACTGCCACCCGTCACCCACCTGCTCAGGCTTGATCCAGGCCACGATGCTGGTGGCCTTCTCCCCACGCAGCCCGGGATAGTCATCACTCCAGACCTGCACGGCGCTCGACATCCGCAGGGCCTGCCCAACCCGNCCCGGGACATACTGAATTTTCCCGCCANCCCCCCCGGGCCGGTGCACACGCTTCTGCGCCTCCGGGGCAGCCTGAACCATGAGTTCCTGAGGCTCGCTCCAGGNTCCCACCTCGTTCTCCCTGCCGAAGCCTCGCACCTTCCACCACACCGTCGAACCGTTCTCCAGCGCGCGGCCCCGNTAGGGCACGAGCCCCCCTCCTTCCANAAGCCTGCGCCGNCCACTGTCCCAAAGGTCCCCCACCCCGGCGGCCAGTTTCTGCTCATCACTGGCAACAAGAACCTGCCACGANCTGAACTCCTCGCCCTTCCAGGAAAACGCATGCTCATTCAGTTGCAGCCCGANCGCATTGCCAAGCGCCCTCGCTTCGAGATNAACGGGAGCCTTCGGGNCGGCCATCGAAAACTGGGCGGTCAGCAGGAAGAGTGCGAGAACCGGAACGGACTTCATGCCCTGTAGTTAAGGCAAGCCCGGTATCCTTGGAAAGCTCTCTTCTGTCCCCCATCCGCACCACCAAACAATTCCGGAAGTGGGGACTGACAAGAGCGGACTCTTCACTCATTCTCGCCGGCAGTTCAAGATGTCTGCAAATCCCTCCGTCGCCGCAGAAGGAAAAAGGTCAGGCTGGCTCGACTGGATCGAGCGGGTCGGCAATCGCCTGCCCCATCCCATGACTCTCTTCATCGCCGGGACAGTCCTGATCCTGGTCCTTTCACAGGTCGCCGATGTCTGTAACTGGTCGGCCGAGAAGACCGTGATGAAACCCAATGCCGAGGGAGTCAAGGTCAGGACGGTGGAGACCGTTACCGCCACCGGCCTGCTCGCCGGCGACGGAGCCTTCTGGGCNATCAAGAACATGGTCAAGAATTTCACCGAATTCGCCCCTCTCGGGGTCGTCCTGGTCGGCATGCTCGGGATCGGGGTAGCGGAACGGAGCGGAGCGATCGGGGCCCTCCTCAAGGTTTGCATGCTGATTACCCCGGCACGCCTCCTGACCCCGTCCATGATCCTGATCGGGATCATGTCCTCCATGGCCCTCGACGCCGGTTACGTGGTCCTTCCGCCAATAGCGGCGGCCCTCTACAAGTCCGTGGGCCGCTCCCCCCTGGTGGGACTTGCCGCCGTCTTCGTGGGTGTGTCGGCNGGCTTCAGCGCCAACCTCTTCATCACCGGACTGGATCCATTGCTGGCAGGCCTGAGTTCAGAAGGGGCCCGGATCCTCGAAGCCGGTCATACGGTAGCGCCCACCGCCAACTGGTGGTTCATGATTGTCTCCACCTTCCTTCTCACCCTNGTCGGCTGGGGAGTCACCGCCTGGTTCGTGGAACCACGCTACGCCNGGAACAGTCCGGANCAGGGCGGACCCACNCCCCTTACCGAGGAGGACCTCCTGGCCCGCAAAATCACCCCCGGGGAACGCCGGGGCCTGAAGGCCGCCGGGGCGGTCTTCACCGTCTTTTTCGTCCTCCTCCTCCTCATGATCAACCCGGGAGGTCATCTTCCCTACGACCCTCCCCTCGCCGGCAATGACGGGCCCTTCCCACGGTGGGTTTCCGCCATCGTCCCCCTGCTCTTCTTCTGTTTCCTGCTGCCGGGGCTGGCCTACGGGATCGCGGCCGGGGAAATCAAGCGCGACCACGACGTGGCCAGCATGATGGGCAAGACCATGGCCGAGATGGGACCTTATATCGTCCTGGCCTTCTTCGCTGCCCAGTTCGTGGCCTACTTCAAGCACTCAAACCTCGGGGAGATGATGGCCCTTGCTGGAGGCCAGGCCCTGGCCTCCGCCTCCTTCCCACCCTGGGTCCTGATTGCGGCCTTCATCCTCCTCGTCATGGTCGCCAACATGTTCATCGGGTCAGCCTCGGCCAAGTATTCCTTCTTCGCCCCGGTCTTTGTTCCCATGTTCATGACAGGTGCCGCCATCAGCCCGGAACTCACCCAGGCCGCCTACCGGGTGGGAGACTCCTGCAGCAACATCATCACGCCGCTCAACCCATACATGGTCATCATCCTGGTATTCATGCAGAAGTACATGCCCAAGGGCGGCATCGGGACCCTGATCGCCCTCATGCTTCCCTACGCACTCGTCTTTGCGGTGGTGTGGACCGGCCTCTTGGTCTTCTGGATGTCCACCGGAGTTGAACTCGGGCCTGAGGGGCCGCTCTGGCACGTCCAGCCGTGAAGCGAGCTCGAGGACTGGATATCGGAACCCTCTTCCCGAACGCATGTCTGACCAACAGTTCTACAACTTCTTCGATGATTATCTCGAGGAACACCTTCGCCAGCATCCGGTATACGCCAGCCAGCTGGGAGACCACCGCTACGATGACCAGATCGAGGACCTCTCCGTCGAGGCGCGACAAAACTGGACCGCACTGCAGCGCGAGACGCTCTCAAGGCTCACAGGCGAAATCAGTCATGACGATCTCAGCCGCTCCGCCCAGATCGATCTGGAGGTCTTTCAACACCATCTCGAGGAGCAGATCTGGCTCGCAGAACATATTCCGGCATTCGAGGAGGATCCCCGGAGCTACAACCACTATCTGAGTGGCAGTGTCTACGGCCTCCTCACCCAGTCGAGCCTTCCCCCCGAGGAAAACATCTCCAATGTCATCGCACGAATCCGGCAACTCCCGGAAGTAGTCGCCGAGGCCCGTCGCGCCCTGACCAGCCCTCCCCTGCCGGTCCTTGAGACCAGTATCAACCAGAACCGTGGGGTGATCGGTTTTTACGAAAAGGAGATCTACGAGCTGGTGGGGGATTCTCCACAATACGCAGAGCTGAAAAAGGTCGCCGACGACCTGCTCGTCCACCTGCATGCCTATCAGGAGTTCCTTGAAACCGACCTCCGCGCCCGGGCGAGAAGTGACTGGCGGATGGGAAAGGAGAAGTTCGACCGCAAACTGCAGTTCGCCGTCAATGGCGACATTACCGCCGTCGAGGTCCTCGCCCTCGCCGAGGGCGAATTCCATCGCGTTACCGGTGAGATGTATGTCACCGCCCGGCAACTCTGGGGCAGATATTACCCCGGGGCACCCCTTCCTCCCGATGATGCAACCGGACGCCATGAGACGATTACCCGCGTGCTTGATGCCGTCGGCAGGGAACACGGCGAACCCGCAAACCTCCTCGCTGACGCCCGGGCTACTGTCGACAAACTGAAGGACTTCATCGCCAAAAACGATATCCTGCGCCTCCCGGATCCCGACCGGTGTGAGTTGATGGAAATGCCGGAGTTTCACCGCGGGAACTCACTGGCTTACATCCAGCCCGCTCCACCCCTCGACCCGGACAACAGGACCATTTACGCGATCAGCCCCCCTCCCGCTGACTGGGATGAGGACCGGGTGGAGAGTTTCCTGCAGGAATACAACCGGCACATGCTGCAGATCCTCACCATCCACGAGGCCTACCCGGGTCATTACGTGCAACTCGCCTATCACAACCGGGAGAGCTCCCCGGTCCGCCGCCTCCTGCTCTCCGGGGTCTTCATCGAAGGCTGGGCCGTCTACACCGAGCAGATGATGCTCGACCAGGGCTATGGTGAAGGCGACCCCGCCCTGCGTCTGACCCAGCTCAAGTTCTACCTTCGTGCCGTGGCCAATGCCATTCTCGACCACCGAATGCACTGCAGCCGGATGAGCGATGAAGAAGCTCTCGACTTTCTCATGAACCAGTCCTTCCAGTCAGAGGGAGAAGCCCGCCTGAAGATTGTCCGCTCCAAGCAGTCCACCGTGCAGCTGAGCACTTACTTCGTGGGGCGCATGGCATTGTATGATCTGCGCCGCGAGATCCAGCGGGAACAGGGCGCTGAATTCGACCTCGGGCGTTATCATGAGGCCGTCCTCTCCAACGGCTCATTGCCCGTAAAGTATCTCGGCGAAGTGGTTCGCGGGCGGCTCCGCCAGCCACGCTGACCCCTGCCCCGTCGAGACTGTTGCCGGCCGGCTTCACCAAATGAAGAGAGCCCCCTCGCCGGGAGCTCTCCAGAAATAGGATTGGCGCCGGAGGGAAGATTTACTCTTCCTTGTCCTTCTCAGCCCCCTGGATGGAGAGAAGCTCCACCTCGAAGACAAGGGTGGAATTGGGTCCGATATCCCGTCCCGCCCCCTGTTTTCCGTAGGCGAGGTCGGCGGGGATGAAGAGCTTGTACTTGGCGCCCACCTGCATCAACTGCAACGCCTCGGTCCATCCCGCGATCACCCCGTTTACCGGAAAGGATACAGGCGTCTTGCGCTCGACAGAACTGTCAAAGACCGTCCCGTCAATCAGGGTTCCGTGGTAGTGCACCTTC
>PBLI01000050.1 GCA_002721695.1 Roseibacillus sp.
TATCGAGGAGAAGGCCTTCTGGAACTGCACCAAACTGTCCGCAGTAACATTCCTTGGGGATGCCCCGAAGGTGGCAGAAAACGCTTTCGAAAAGGCTTCCCCCACCATCTACCGCAACCCCGAAGCAAAGGGTTGGGGTGAGACTTGGGGCGGCAGGCCAGTGAAGCTGATCAGCGAGAAGCCCTGATCCCCTGCCCCAAGAATTTTCACACGGGGTGATACATACATACCCAAGCGCACACAAAAAGTGCCACCCCCACCGGTGGGGTGTGCGGGGGCTGCGGGGGCAGGAATCGGCCTTACGCAAACGATGCAGGATTGGGGCGTAATCCGGAAAAATTAGGCCGCCGTAAGTGCCTACACTTGGTGCCTACACTAGCCCTCATGTGACCCATAAGAAATCCCCCAACCCGTTAAGGTTGAGGGATTTAAAGTGGCTCCTGCGGTTGGATTCGAACCAACGACCTAGTGGTTAACAGCCACCCGCTCTACCGCTGAGCTACGCAGGATCGTTTAAAACGGGGCCGGAAGATGGTCAGCGACGGTCCAACGGGCAAGAAAATTTTCCCTCTCCTGATCTTCCGGAACATCTCGCCGTTCCTGCCACACCGCCGGCCGGCCCTCAATCCTTCCTGCCATAACGCTCCTTGAACTGACGCAGGAGCTCATCGATCTTTCCATGGTCGCCTGGACTGGCCGCGTTGGCCTCAGGGGCACCTGCATTTTCCCCGGATTCCTCCGGCGCAGGAGTAGTCCCATCCCCGGCTGCTGGGGCGCCCACGGCTACAAAGGGTGAGCCACGATCCCCGGCACTGAAGTCAGTAGGAGCAGTCTTGCCCGGGGACGCCTCATCCGGCACAGGGGATCCCCCCGGTCCACCGGATACACTGCCGGCGGAAGCGCTCTTTCCCTTGGGAGAGTCGCTTTCCTCCGCCTCGCCCGGCGAAGCCTCTTTCGCGAATGGCGAGGCGGATGGATCAGCCGGCTGGAGCGCTACCGGCTTGAATGGGCTGTAGCCCGCGGAAGGGACCGCACCCGCAGGCTCTGGCTCCTGCCTAGGTTTGCTCGTCCACGGACCGGAGCCGGCAGGGTCCTCGTTGTCCCCAGGGGAGGATCCCCCGGACTGGAAAGGATCCTGCACCTGAACCGGGTCATTAAAATCACGGCCTGACGGCCCGGGGTTTTCCCGCGATTCCGCCACCTGCCTCGTCCGGGGCACCCTTTCCTCGATTTCCAGCGCGGAGCCTGAATCCGGCGCATCTACTGGCTCGTCTCCAGACACTTTCTCCTGATCGACAGATCCGCTCACCACCGTGAAGGGAGAGAAGGGCGGTGACGCACCAGCTACTTCCTGTGGCGACTGCGGCTCCCCCGGGCTCGGGTCGGAGGGAGAACCCACCCGGTTGTGGTCCCGGGCCTCCCGGCCACGGTGTGCATCAGCAGGAGGATCCAACTGGGTTGGGGCAATCCTTGTCGGAGCGCCGGCACGGAATGGTGAATCTGCATGAGGGCTGACCGGGGATTCTCCGGTCACGAACGGCGAAGCGGGCGAACTCCCCGGGCGCCCGGAGAAAGACTTTTCTTCGGGTGCGGGGTCCCCTGCAGGTTGTTCTGCGGAGTGCTCCTCTAGGTTCGCCGGCTCGACCGCCGCGGGCCTGCGTCTGTCCTCGTCCTTCCCATGCCCCGAGGACCAAACCGGCTCTGCATCGTCTTCCGAAGGAATCGAGACATCCCGTTGCCCTGGATTATTCCCGGGTGGCCGGGCTGCTGCCTCGAATGGATTCACCTGCTCGGCGGCAGGACTGTCGGCAGGGATTTTCTCGTGGGATTCCGGGTCTCCAAAAATGGGTGCGGGCGTCCCCGGGACTGCTCCACTGTCGGTCGTTCCCATTGAACCACCTACCTCGGAAAACGGATTGCCTTCCGCGGGACCAACCGCTGCCCCGGCGGACTCTTCGGTCCAGGGAACCTCCCCATCCCGCTCTCCCGCTGGTCCCAGCGCGCCTGCGGGGGATTCCAAACTTCTTGCAGGGACGCGCCGTTCCTCCCCAGCCGTGACCCGCCCGGGCTCCATGCCGGCGTCATCATCTTCCAGTTCGGAATCGTCAGCGAAAGGATCATCAAGTGATGGCTGCGAGACCGCCGGGGAATCCTCGGACTCGTCGCCTGCAGGATCATCCGCCTCACTGACGTCAAATCCAGACTCATCACGGTGCTCGAGGGTGTTCCAGACTTCCGAAGCCCACTTCAGCACCTGCCGGGAATAGAGACCCTCATCCCCCTGGTCCCAGTCGATCTTTGCAATAACTTCCTCAGCCCGATTCCCCGCCCGCATGCTGACCAGGGCCTCCGCCTCCTCCCGCGTGAGCCCCTTCAGGGCGACCTCGTTCTCCATCAACCGGTCAGCCAGTCCCCCAGGCAACAAGGGCAGGAAGGCAGACTCCCAGATATCGTCGTTGAGACTGAGCAACACCAGGGTTCCCGGGCAACACTGGGAAATGTTGGTCAGGAAGGAAGCGAGAGCGAGGGCCTCGTCGGGGGCGGTGGACAGTCCCTCAGTATCATCCACGATGAGAACGAGGTTCGTCACCGTGCCGCACAGGGCCAGCAAACCGTGCAGGCGTTCCTCCGCGGCGGACTCGGACTGACTCTGCAGGTCCCCGCGGAATACCGTTTCAAAGAGCAGGCGGGCACGCTCGACATTATCGGGAGCGGTGGTGGCAAAGCGGAAGAGCAGCTCCACCCAGTAGGACGCCTCCCGCAGGCTCGCTCCGCTTCTGCTCGCAAGCTCGGCCGCCATGCGGGGCCCGAGGATTTCAAAGTTGGACTTGGTCCAATGGGCGGTGACCGCCCGGTCGTGATGAAAGTCGAAAGTTTCCGCGGGTTGTTCCCGGAGGGCCACGAGAGCTCCTTCCCGGTCCTGACACGGAACCTCTCCGGAGGCCACGAGCGGCTCCAGCCCAAGTGCAAGAACGCGCCGGGCGAGAAGATCCAGCCTGGTCAACGTCGTGGATCCGGGCAAGACCTGACAGAGGGCCTGTAACACGTATTCCAGAACATGAACGGCGTCCGTGCTTCTCCCACTGACCAAGCTGACACGGACAAAGTGATGGCTCTCTGCGAACTGTCCGGCGAGTCGCTGCAGGATCGAGGTCTTCCCGTAACCGGCCCGCGGCGCACGTAGCAGGACAACCCGTCCATCTCCCCCTGCCCTCACATCAAGGAGACTCCTGAGCTGTTCAAAAGCAGGACGATTAATTCCTTCGACGGTGTGCTTGTGCTCACGCCCGAATACTTCAAAGCGGGAACCGAACGGATCAGCAAAACTCATGAATGGGAGGGCATCTCAACTGTTTCCCCATGTTAGAAAACGGCCTGAGGCCGAGACAAGCCCGAAAGGTGTGAACAAGTTGATATTCCAGTGTGAATAATAAGCCTCGAGCGGTCGCACCGGGGATGATGGCAACTCCCGTTTCAGCCCATCCCCACGAAGGCCCACCTACTCGTCACCCGAGGGAAACTTCTGCTTCACCGGCGAGGCCTGCAATTTCTCGAAGAAATCGTCGTTCGGCTGCTCAAGGGTCCCGCTGAGGCGCACATCCGCCCAGCAATACCCTAGCCTGGGGGTGCTGAAGGATGGGTAGCGGGGCTCGGTCGGTGACTTCATCATGAGATCTTCCGGAACACCGACCCGGATCTCCCCGGAGAACTCGTCCTCCCTGACTCTCAGGCTTCCCTCGAGCTTAAGGTGAAATCTCATTTCGAATTTGAAGTCCTCGATACTGAGTTGTTCACGATCCCAGTTGAAGGTGCCACTCATGGTTCCTCCCTCCGGGTAGGCATAGTGATCCTTCCGCAGAATGGACGCCAATCCGCTCAGGAAGCGGAACCCCTGCATCGAGACATCGGTGGCCGTGTAAGGGAGTTTCAGGCGTGCCGAGTCTTCCATCCGGGGGTCAAAGGACAACGAACCTGAGGGGACGTCCACCTGGCCCTGGATGAGCCTACCCAGAGAATTCACCCCGAGGAGGTCGCCCAGCGGAAACTTCTCGAGTTTGACATCGAGGACGGTGGACCCACTGGAGGTGAGGGGTGTAACTCCCTTGAGGACGAGTTCCCCGACATCCCCGCTTCGCGCAAACAGTGAAATCAGGTTGAAGGTGCCGTTCCGCCAGTCGGCCAGTCCATGATCGATTTTCAGTTCGCCCCAGGTCCCAAAGTTGACAAAGCCACCTGTCAGGTTGAAGCGGAAACCCTCCCCCTCTTCATGGGGACGGGCTGTCAGTTCCGATCCTCTTACCCCAAGGAGAGTTCCCTCGGAATCCACACCGTAGCTCAGGTCAAACTGGCTGCAGCGGTAGCGTTCGTAATCGAGAAGTTGCTCGCCCTTCCGGACGAGGGGCGTGATTGTTCCGTCCGGGGGTGCCAGCGTCATCATGCCAGACTGGGCATAGACCTCCGCTCCCTGTAATCGGGAGTTGAAGAAACTGGTGACCTTCAGGGGGGCCTCCAGGCCGGAAAGGCTCAGCGTCCGCGGGAGGCCACCGGTGGACCAGGTGAACTGTGCCGATTTGGCCCTCGCCTTGACAGGGCTCACCGAAAACTCAGAGAGGTTACTTTTTGCACCCGTCGATTCACCGAGAGTTTCCTCCAACATCTCGCGAAACGTCCTGCTGTTGAAGCGGGCGACCACCACCACTACCGCTATGCCACAGACCACGAGGAGGGAAACCAGTCCGAGCATGCCCACCAACCCATACCGACGCTGGCGCACATGGACACCCTTCGACGACTGGCCGCTCCGGCGCTTGCGGCGCCGCACCCGCATGACCTTCGAACCATCGGAGCGGGTCACCAGCTCGGCCTCTTCCGTGCGACTCTTTTCCCGCTCACCCTTCTTCAACTGCTCCATCATTTCATTGACGGAATAGCTGCGCTTCTCGGAGTCCTTAGCCATGTCTCTGCGGAGGACCGATCCCGGGAAATATTACCTAGCGACTGACAGGCTGGCCGGTCGGGTCCTGCAACTTTACGGTTACGAGGATGATGTAGGCATCCTTGACCGGAGTATTGGCCTGCGAAGTAAAGAACCTCCCGAAATAGGGAATCTTGCTGAGGACCGGCGTGCTGTCCTCCACCTTGGCCCTGGAACTGTTGAGAAGCCCACCCAGCACCACCGTCTGTCCATTATAGATTGAGAGTGTCGAATTCCCACGGATCGTGCTGAACACGGGCATCAGGATTGCATTCTCGGTAATCACTCCGAAGGTCCCGGAAGAAAGCAGCCCCCCGGCCGCTCCCACCGCCACCTGGCTGGCACCCCCGCGAATGGGCGTCCCATAATTGATGAACCCATCAAAGTCGCGTATCTCGGGCTTGATCGCGACCTCAACCACGCCGTCCTCCCCGAGCTGGGGCAGGACCTCCAGCATGCAGCCGATCTTGGTGGTTTCGAAGGCTGTCGGGTGGGCCGGGGTGACCGGGGTCGTCTGGTTGTTCTGCCCTACGAGACCTCCCGCAATATCAACGCCGAAGTTGCCTCCAACCTGGTTGGGTAACTCAGGTGGTTCATATTCCGTGGGATAAATGAAATCTCGGGTCGACTCAATGGTGGCCGATTGGCCGGACCGGGTAATGACCGTCTTCTTGGTCATCAGATCGAGCCCTTTGGCCTGACTGGCTCCACGCATGAGCATGCCTACGGTGGCATTGTTGACAGTCCCAAAGGCAAAGAGGCTGCCGGGCGCTCTAAACTGGGAATTCTCCGTCGGCGTCCGTGCGATGGCGGCATCGATATTGTTCTTCTCGGTGGCAAGGTTTCCACTCCGATTCCCTGCGGTCAGTGCACTGAATGGAGCGCTCACAATGGGGGTGCCGTTCCCGACCGTGCCCCCATCAAGAAACCACTCACCCCCCATCTCCTGAGATCCATTCATGATCCAGTCAAATCCGAGTTCCTCGAGGCGTTTCTCGGTCGAGCGCAGGATGCGGGCCTCAACCGTGATCATGACCGGCTCGGCTTCCACGGTGGCCTCCACAATGGCCTCCACCAGTGCGATGTTCGACTGGGTATTCCTCACCGAGAGAACCGAGGACTGCGGGGTATAAATCGCGCTTGATCCAGGAGGAAAATCCACCCCTTTCTGCCGGAGATACTCCTGAGCAGTCAGTCGCTGCACCAGGCCACGGTTTCCTTCCTCCTGGGGAGCGAAGGGATCCACCTCCCCTCCTCCACCCTCGCCGAGATCCTCCCGGCTCAGGAAGTCCGGAGGCATCTGGTACTGGCGGAAGATGATTTCGTCACCGGTTACCCCTGCTGGCCGGATGACAACCGCGTATTCGTCGACCCGGGCCTGTGTCCGAGTGGCCTGCAGGATGTAATCCAGAACTGTCCGCATGGGAACGTTGCGCAGCTTCAGGTTGAAGGTGGTATTTTCGATTTCGCGGGCACGGGCGACGTCCGCATTCCCTAGTTCGATGACGAATGCCACCCCCTTGCGCTCGCGGTCGGGTTCCTGGACGTCAAGGATCGCGGATTGCTGACGGAGGTAGTCAATAGCCTCTCGCAGCTGGACCTGGTCCATGTCCACGACGGGAACAATGATCGACTCCAGCTTCTCCGAGGCCGTGGCACCGAAGAGCCCCCTGCCACGGAGCCGCCCGAAATCACCATTGGCCAGGTCCAGGACCGCCGGAGGAACCTCACTCTCCCACTGCTTTTCGACCTCGGAAAACATCCTGGCACGAGTTTCATCCCGGGCCGCCCCAAAATATTCGCTCTTATGCTGGTGCACGGCCTCCATCCCGCGCCGCGCCGCGCTGTTGGTTGGATCAAGACGCAGCACCGCATCATACACAACGAGAGCACGATCAAACTGGCCCAGTTCCGCGAAGCCGCTGGCCTCGTAGAGCAACCTGCGCACTTCATCAACATTCCGGGCGTGCGCTGGTGAGAGGGCCGGGTTGTTCCGGATCGGGTCCTGGAGCTCGCTGCGCATCTGCTCGGCAGCAAGGTGGTGAGGGGCGACGCCCGGCTTCAGGACATTGTCCAGCAATTCGTCGGCCTTCGCATAATCTCCCACCCGGGCGAGTTCCCGGGCCCGCTCGACCGAGGCCTGTGCAAGCCGGTCAGCAGCGGCAGCCTTGAGCTGGGCCGTTCCGGCCCCCCCGGGGAACAGGTTGAACGCCAGGGTGTAGCTTTCCACCGCGGTGGCATAGTCGGCAAGACGGTAGGCCTTGTCCCCGGCCAGGAGAGATTCCTGGGCCTGTTGGGTTGCGGCCGCGCGCCGCTGCAGCTCCCTCTCCGCGATATCGGTGGGCTCTGCGGCAAGGGCATGAATCCCCGCAAACATAGCCGCCACCAGGACGGTGGCACAGCAAACAGGAACCAAGCCGCGACCAAGGGGCCGTGGCCAAAACGGAGGGCGGTAGGCGATGGCGATCTTTTATCGGAGCGCTCACCCCCCGTCAGCACAAAAATATCCCTCAGGCCCGCAAAAAACCTTGTGTTTTCAGGCTTTTTCTAACCTCGGGAGGGTAAATTGCAGCCGGCAGCAGACGGACCACCGCTCCTGCCTGCATCTTTAATGGCGTGAACGAACGATTCAATCCTGCACCTCAACGGTTACTGGCCCGGACCTCCCGGAGCAGGGGATCCGGGCAACGCGGACCCTCCACTTCTATTCCCATCCCCACGGGACCAGTCCCAGCGAGGTCTATTCCCTCGGTGCCTTGACCACGCGGTCGACGGCGTGCTTTGTCAGGATGTTGCCCTTTGCCGCCCGACCCTTGATCGCAATTTCCCCGAACTGGAAGAGCCGGTTCACGTTGCGTAGTCGCAGCGCTGGCTTGAGGTGAATGAGGACCGTGTTTTCCGCGCTCTCCTCCTCGCTATCGTGAACAACACAATAAAAGATGCGCGTGCCCGGCGTTCCTTTNCCAAGCTCATAGATCTTCTCGCGGGTCACTCCCCCCACCCGGAACCGCTTGGCGAGCACCGCTCCATCCCGGCCATCGCGGTAAATCATGGAATAAACCTTCGCNTCCTCCTTCCGGAAGACCGCGACATGGACCGGACGCTTCCCGACAAACGCCTTGTCCGAGATCCTCACCACCCGCAACTGGGCATCCTGGGAGATGGCAATCACGTCGTCGAGGCGGGAACATTTTTCAATCGCCTTCTCCCGCTTGAGCCCGAAGCCAGCGAAGCCGTTCTTTTCATCGACGTAGAGGGTTTCGGTAGCAGCGACTACCTGGGTGCGGTCNACNCTCTCGAATTCGGCCTCGTCGGTGCGGGGTTCCAACCCCTCCCCATACTTGCGCTGGAGCTCCTTNTAATACCGGATCGCATACCGCGTGAGATTCTTCAGGTTCTTCGCGGTTTCCTCAATGGCGTCCTCGAGACCCCTGATCTCCTCCTCGGCCCGGAAGCTGTCATACTTGGATATACGCTTGATCCTGATTTCGGTGAGACGGGTAATGTCCTCCTGCGTGATATCCCGCTTGAAAAGTTTCCTGTAGGGGCGGAGCCCCTTGTCGATCGCCTTGAGGACAGCCTCCCAGGTTTCGCACTCCTCGATATCGCGGTAAATGCGCTTCTCGATGAAGATTTTCTCCAGCGAGCTGAAGTGCCACCTCGCCTCCAGCTCACCGAGCCTGATCTCCAGTTCCTGCCGCAGGAGCTCCCTTGTCTGGAGGGCCGAACGCCTGAGGATTTCGCTGACACCGAGAAAATGAGGCTTACCGTCCGCAATCACGCAGGCGTTGGGTGAGATACTTACCTCACAGTCCGTAAAGGCATACAACGCGTCACGGACCGACTCCGGGNCGCTGCCGGGAGGCAGGTGGACGAGNATGTCGGCCTCATCAGCGGTGTTATCCTCGATCCGGGAGANCTTGATCTTACCCTTCTCCTGCGCTCCCACGATGGAAGCCTGGAGTGAAGTTGTCGTCGTGCCCCAGGGTATTTCACAGACGCGGAGCAGGTTCCTCTTTACGATTTCAANCTTGGCCCGCACNCGCACCTTGCCACCGCGCAAACCATCGTTGTACTCACTGGCGTCCATGAGACCGCCGGTCGGGAAGTCGGGNACNATCTCGACCTTCTGCTTCCGCAGCGCCCGGATGCATTGCTCGATGATCTCGTTGAAGTTGTGCGGCAGGATCTTACACGCCAATCCAACCGCGATCCCCTCCGCTCCCTGGGCGAGCAGAAGCGGAAACTTCATGGGAAGGGTCACCGGCTCCTTGTTCCGGCCGTCGTAACTGCGGGCCCACTCGGTGGTTTTGGGGTTGAAGGCCACTTCCAGTGCAAAGGCTGTGAGCCGGGCCTCGATATANCGACCCGCGGCCGCGGGATCCCCGGTAAGGACGTTGCCCCAGTTCCCCTGCGTATCGATCAGCAGGTTTTTCTGCCCGAGACCGACGAGGGCGTCCTCAATCGCCGTGTTCCCGTGCGGGTGATACTTCATCGTGTCCCCGACGATGTTGGCCACCTTGTTGTAGCGCCCATCCTCCATCTGGCGCATGGCGTGCAGGATCCGTCTCTGCACCGGCTTGAGGCCGTCTGCAAGGTGGGGCACGGCCCTCTCCATGATCACGTAACTGGCGTAATCGAGGAAGTAGTCGGAGTACATNGACCCCAGACTATCGTGCTCCGTACCCTTGTCGCTCATCAGCTTCTGCTGGAGAAAATTAGGATTTCCAAATCAACCACGCAAGCGTTGAACACGCCATTCGCCCTCAAGCGGGCATGGGTTGTTTTTCCGGGGGAGCATTGCTTCCCCTTCCTCGGAGCTAGGCCACCTCCTCCTGCGCGTCGCGATCAACATCCTCGCGCAGGTTATTGATGATGTACTCCTGGCGGTCGGGCGTGTTCTTCCCCATGTAGAAGGAAAGCATCTCACCAAGGCCCTTGCCCTCCTCCATCAGCACCGGATCGAGGCGCATCTGCGGGCCGATCATGAACTTGAATTCAGGAGGGTCAATCTCACCCAGTCCCTTGAAGCGGGTGATCTCCGCGCTCTTCCCCAGCNTTTTCAAGGCCGCCTCCTTCTCCCCCTCATCAAAACAGTATTCGGTCTCTTTCTTGTTGCGGACGCGGAAAAGCGGAGTCTCGAGGATGAAGAGATGCCCTTCGCGGATGAGCTCCGGGAAGAACTGGAGGAAAAAGGTCAGCAGAAGCAGGCGGATATGCATCCCATCGACGTCCGCATCGGTTGCGAGCACTACCCTGTTGTAGCGCAGGTCCTCGATGTTCTGTTNGATCCCGAGCGCCGCCTGCAGGAGGGCAAACTCCTCATTCTCGTAGACCACCTTGCGGCTCAGTCCGAAGGAATTCAGGGGCTTTCCGCGGAGGGAGAACACCGCCTGGCTTTCTACCTCGCGGCACCCCGTGATCGAGCCGCTGGCACTGTCACCTTCCGTAATGAAGATCGTGCTGTCAGCCCGCCTCTTGTGCTTGGTGTTCCAGTGCACCCGGCAGTCACGCAGCTTTTTGTTGTGCAGCTTGGCCTGTCTGGCCCGGTCCCGGGCCATTTTCTTGACCCCTTTCATCTCCTTGCGTTCACGTTCCGCGGCAACAATGCGCTTCTGGATCGCATCCGCGGTCGCGGGATGCTTGTGAAGGTAGTTGTCGAGCTGTTCCCGGAGGAAGTTTCCGACATAGGTCCGGATCGTTTCTCCCTCCGGNTTCATCGCCGTGCTGCCCAGCTTCGTCTTGGTCTGGCTCTCGAAGACGGGCTCCTCGATCCGAACCGAAACCGCTGCCTCGAGGCCTGCCCGGATGTCGGCAGGGTCATAGTTCTTCTTATAGAACTCGCGGAGGACCTTGACGATGGCNTCCCGGAACGCGCCAAGGTGTGTGCCGCCCTGGGTCGTGTGCTGGCCATTGACAAAGGAGTAGTATTCCTCACTGCCGGAAGGAGTGTGCACGAAGGCCACATCAATGTCCTTGCCTGAAAGGCCGACCGGTTCGTAGAGCGGTTCCTCGTCCATTTCTTCCTTCAGAAGGTCGAGGAGGCCATCCTTGGAACGAAACTTCTCCTTGTTGAAGACAAGGGTGAGGCCGGGATTCAAGTAAGCGTAGTAGCGGCACATCCGCTCCACGATGGAGTCCTTGAACCTGGTCTTGGCCGGAAAAATCTCCCGGTCGATTTCAAAGGCGAGCCTGGTGCCCGGCCTGGTCTTCGCGGACCGCGGGCGCTTCATTTCCTCGGTAACTTCGCCACGGCTGAACTCGATCGCCTTGGTCTTGCCATCCCGCCACGCCTGGATCTCAAAGAACTCGCTGAGGGCGTTCACTGCCTTGATTCCCACCCCGTTCAGCCCTACCGCCTTTTTAAACGCTTCGCTGTCGTACTTCGCTCCGGTATTGATTCGGGCCGCGCAGTCCATGAGCTTTCCGAGGGGAATTCCCCGCCCGAAGTCCCGCACCTCGACCCGCCCCTCCTCGTCGATCTCGATCCGGATCTCTCGCCCATGCCCCATGACGAACTCGTCAACCGCATTGTCGATGACCTCCTTGAGCAACAGGTAGATCCCGTCATCCTGAACGGCCCCGTCCCCGAGCTTGCCTATGTACATCCCGGGACGCAGGCGGATGTGCTCCCGCCAGTTCAGGGTCTTGATGTCATCTTCGGTGTAGCTCGCGGACATGTCAGAGTGATCCTTAATACTTCTTAACTAACTACCGGACGTCAAGCGTGCAGGCCCTTTCGCCCCGGGCCCCCCACTTCACCGCACCGGCGTCAAACAACCCTTGCAGAACAATAGTCTCCCTCGTTCCACCCCCTAGGGCAGCCGTATTCGGTAGTACTGGGACTCCTCCTGGGAAATGAAGGGGTCAAAGACCGCAAACTGGAAGACCCCGGGGGAAACCTCCGGCGCGTTCTCAGTATTGAGGACCTCGAAGCCGAACCACGGGTCGGTTTCAGCGAGGTCCACGCTGACGTCGAAGCTGTATTCCAGCCCCGGGGTCAATCCCGCGACCTCAACGATAATTTCCTGGGTATCCACATTCACCTCGAAAGAGACAATGTCGATGAACCCGATTTCCACCGCTCCATCGAAGTCCTCTCCATCCACCCTTGTTCCCGGCGAAAAAAGACGGCCCTCTGCCCCTCCGGATGCTGAATGCGCGACAAATTCTCCACTTCCGTCCGGAGAGCGGGACATCGCCTCATCCTGCACCGCCCCATCGTAAGTGACCGAGAGGAGCTCGCTCCCTCCCCCCGGCGTCTTGAGAGTAATCGTGTCACCACCATTATTGAGTCCGAGCAACCCGGAGCTGGCCGTCTGCACGATTGAGCCACCAAATGAACCGGCCGGAAAACCACCTCCGAACACGACGATAGCCCTCCCTGCCGCAAGCTGGGTGCCCGCCGGAAACGTGTGGCGCAGCCCAAAGCCATCATGAATCTCGTAACCACTCAAATCAAACCCCTCCTCGGAGACATTGAGCAATTCAACGAATTCATCCTCGGAGGTGTTCAATGTCCCGTCGAGATTCGAATCCCCGCCGGGATTTGGCGGATCGTATAAAAACTCATTGATGACCAGAGCTTCAAAGGCCCCGTCCCCGTCATCCTCGACGGTGAACTCCCCCACCGCGTCGAGATAGCCAGCGGCCACGGCCCGCACTTCAACGGGCTGCGCTCCATCCGGCGCAATATCATCCTGCGCCTCAAAGGTGACCGTGAGGGAGCTTTCCCCGGCTGAAAAGGTCGCGCGGTCGCCGACGTCCGCAAGAGCCTCGGTCTGGTCACTCACCTGGATCAGCACGTCCAACGATGACCCGAGATCCCCACTTCGCTGAAGCTGGGCAATGATCGCCCCCCCGTTCTCGCTCATCGTGTCGGAGCTCAAAGTGAAGGTGAGCTCCCCGAGCGGGACACAGAATTCTGAGCCGTCAAGCCGTCGTCCGGGGGAAAACAGGCTTCCTCCCGCCCCGGCCGCCTCGCCATGCCTGACAAAGGAACCGGACACATCCTCATCACGCGTCAAGGACTGGTCGCTGGCTCCTTCTTCCCCGTAACTGACTGACGCCACGAGGTCGCCGAGATCATCGTAGAGCGAGACTGTGTCACCTTCATTGTTCAAGCCCAGCCGCAGCGTGTTCACGACCTGGAAAATGGCCGATCCCCCGAGCCCTTCCACCAGGCCGCCACCAAAGACCACGATCGCACAATCTGCCGGGACAATCGTTCCATCAGGAAAGAGGTGCCGCATTTCAGCCCCGTCGTGGAGCGCCCACCCGCTCATGTCGAGAGCCGCTCCACTCTTGTTGACGAGCTCAACGAACTCATCGTCTCCGCTATCGGTGTCGCCGTCAGCGTTGGCGTCCCCGTCCTCCCCGGGAGGCACGTCGGCGAGAATCTCATTGATAACCACCGGGGACGAGTCTCCGTCATCGGTTACCTCCAGGGTGGCTGTACCATCCGCCAGCCCGGGCGCGGATGCGGTAATGGTCACAGTCTGGGTGCCATCTTCGATCCCGTCATTCACGGCATCGATCGCCAGGGCGAAGGTAGCCGACTCGGCCCCACCCGGAATCTGCCGCAAGGGTTCCGGGATGATCGCCTCGGACTGATCACTCGAAGAGAGAGTCACCTCAAGGGGAGCAATGGCGGGACCCGTGCGGGTCACGGTCACATCCACCAGTCCTGCACCCCCATCCTCGGGGATCGACTCCAGGCTCAGGCTCAGGACGAGCGAGTCGGAAGCCGAACTGCCAAAGTCACTGAGATACCATGGATCGCTCGCGGACGCTTCGTCGACTTCACCGTTACTCTTCTCTCCCCATACATCCGGAAAATCCAGGACCGTGGATCCGGAAGTCAGCTCATCGTAACCCTTCTCGTTGCTCAACCGGTAGAAACTCCGGTTCGGTCCCTCGTTACCGTTATCAGTAAAAGAGAGGGCGTCCACGATCCCAGCCAGGCTGCCCACTTCGCCGCGGGAGGTGTCGTAAAGCACCACACTGTCATCCCCATTGAAATTGGGCGTATTATTCGTCGCCAGATCGGCAGTCGCATAGGACGGCAGGACGGCCCCCCTGTTGCCCAGTAGAAGGAANCCCTGNGNNGGNATGGACANNCCNTCNAGNNTNTCNCNNGANNTNGGNCTNGANCCATCGATTCGCCAGTTCTCGGTGCGAGGCATTNGNCCANNNNGTCAGNACNTAACCATCGAGGGAGACCGCTTCCTCTCCTGTGTTGGTCAACTCAACCCACTTGTTGACGCTGCTTCCCTCGTAATACTGGGAAATGAGTATTTCCGCCGAAGCGGCAGAGGAGCCAAGAGCCCAGATCAGGGCCNCCGAAAAGCGAGGAATCGAAATCATGACGGGNAAAAATCCAATCGAACACCCACGGGCGCAATAGTCAACCGCNGGGAAAGCCTGTCAGGCNACACCGCAGCAGCAATTGTGCCGATGNCGGTNGGAAGATGGGCNCTCCCGGACCTGGCCGACTCNCGCCATACCCCAGCCCGGAGCCAAAAAAGGGACGCCTGAAGGCGTCCCTNTNTTCATGCAANACCGACTCCGGCGATCACCAGTCCGCGTTGTAGCCCCGCGTATCNACATGGGTAAANCCGGTATACCGGCCAACTCCCCCCCGGAACTTGCCCTCCTCGCGGATACTCCGGGCAGCNCGNGCAACCGCNTAGGTGGAGGCNTGAAACTTGAGGTCCAGTGCAAAGTTCCTCTTGTGATAGGAGTTGGGCTTAGCCCCCGGACAACGGGCGTTGTAGGACGCATTGCGGTAGGCCGATGTAACGCTCTTCACGGAGGTGCCCACTCGCATCGAAATCTCATCAGCCACGCGCAGCGTCTGACTCATCCGGCGCCAGTCCTCCCTCGGNGGCAGGGAGTTCCAGACGCTCCCCTTGCGCCTGGCGTGNGCCTCGATCACCTGCTGGACGCTGAGGTGCCGCAGGCGAAGCGCAGAAAGATAACGTGCGTAGGCGTGCAGTTCCGAACCTTGCCGCCGCACCCATTCGCTGGGCAGCAGCGCGGNATCAAGTTTCGCACCACCACTGTAGAAGGACAGCGCCTGCGTAGGGCAGGTTGCCGCGAAGAGTCCACTCGCTGTCAGGAGGGATTTACCCACAAACGAACGTCGGCTTGTTGCCAGAGACTCAGCACTCGTGGGGGGACCGCCGGAATGGCGAAATGACTCGCAGGACATCGNNGCGAGACTCACATGACCGAGGGACAATGGCCAGCCTAAAATAGTTAACTACGCTTGATACCGGATAACCATTACCTTCTACCCTCCGCAACCGGACATTCCTTTATTGAAAAAAAACGATCCCTCACGGATACAGGGCTTCAATACAACCTATTTCGGGTAAATTAATCAAATAATCGTCGTTATANTTTGAAATTCCTTTGGTTTTTTGGCTGCTCCAGGTCTTTCGTTCTGCCGTGTTCGGACAATTATTTATTCACAAGATAGCAGACTGAACCTTGCCCATCGGGTCGCCCTTCGCTCTTTTCGGCCCGAGCCATGATACCCTCCNTCGTCAGGAACTTGCGCCCCCCACTTCTTATCCTGTGCTTCCTGCTGCTTTCCGCAGCCGCATCCCTTCTGCCAGAATCCCTTCGCTCACTCTGGCCCGCCNTCGTTGCTCTCTTACTCGTCTTCGCTACAAAGAACGCGCCCCTGTCCCTTGCTACCGCCTGCTGCAGCGCAGTGGTGATCCTCCTTCTGCGAAGCCCATCGGATCTTGCCCAGTGGTTCGGAACCGGAGGAGCCTTGTGGAGCAGTCTTCTCAACCCCTGGCACATCTATGCCCTCATTTTCACTCTGCTCCTCGGTGCCCTCGCCAGCCTGATCGAACGTGGCGGGGGGTTGCTCCGCCTTCTCCCTTCTACTGCCGAAACCTCTCCCCGGAGTCGACGGCGTTTCCTGACAAGTGTATTCGGACTAGGCCTGCTCTGCTTCTTCGATGGACTCGCGAACGCCCTCATGCTCGGGCGGGTGACCCGACCGCTGGCAGACCGGCTGCGCATTTCCCGGGCTTTCCTTGCCTACCTCGTCGACACCACCAGTTCAGCGGTAGCCTGCCTGGCGTTTCTTTCCACATGGATCGTCACCCAGCTGACATACATCGCGAAGCACAGCCCCCTGGAAACGCCACCCTACCTGCAGTACCTCTCTTCAATACCACTGAACTTCTACTGCCTGTTTGCCCTGCTCGTGGCGCTGCTCGCGATCCGGACCAATTGGCGTATCGGGCCAATGAGGAGACAAGAGGCTGTTCCAATCGAGAAGTTGCAGCCACCACCGGCCCTCCAGTCTCGCGGCACCCTTGCAAGTGCACTGGTTCCCGTCCTCGTCCTTCTGGTCACCCTCCCCGCTGCCATTCTCTTTCTTCACTCCTCCGAAAAGGGAAGCTCCCTCGGCGAACACATCCAGCAGGCACTGCACGCCCCGACCGTCCCAGTCGCTTTTGTTCTCGCCAGCGGGACGGCCGTAGTCACCGCCTTTGCACTCTTTCCGGGCGCACGCCGCCGGGAATCTCCAGCCGCCGCGCTGCATGGTGTCTTTCAGCTTTTGCCCGCGGTCGCAATTCTGCTCCTCGCCTGGATTCTTGGAAGCCTTTTCGGGGTGCTTGAGACTACCAGCTCCCTCAGCACAGCCCTCGGCTCATGGCTTCCCCTCGCGGCACTCCCCGCCGGGGTATTCCTGACCGGTTGTCTCATCTCGTTCGTCTCCGGGACGTCCTGGGGCACAATGGGAATCCTGATGCCTCTGGCCCTGCCTCTCACCGGAGCGATGGCGACTGCTCAGGAAATCCCGCCTGATTCACTTGGCGTAATCGTACCCGCCGTAATCGGTGCCGTCTTTGGTGGGGCAGTGTTCGGGGATCACTGCAGCCCTTACAGTGACACCACCATTGTCAGTGCCCTCGCATGCGGCATCTCGACGCACGAGCACACGATCACCCAGCTCCCTTATGCCATCCTGACTGCCGGGGCCGCCCTTGGAGCCGGCTACCTGCCCGTTGCTCTCGGACTGCCGCCAGGAACCGCGCTTATCCTTGGTGCAGTCGTGCTCACTGGCACCTCCCTGCTTCTCTCGCGAAATACAAGACGAACTTGAGCGGCCTGCCCGGTGAGATCAGCCTTGCTTCCCGGGGGATTCCGGCGAGACTCCGGATCTGCCGCGTCAGCGGCAACCGTCGGCATACCCGGCAAGGTTATACCGACCACCATCAACGGGCCTGTAGTTCAACGGATAGAACGGTGGTTTCCGGTACCACAGATCGGGGTTCGATTCCCTGCGGGCCTATTGGATGGCAGGCTGTTGATTCAGGTGTCTCCCGCCACTACCTGAGCGGCCTTTTCCCTTCCTCGAAGAAGCGGCCGTAGCGCTCTACGAGCTCGGGGTGCTCTGCAGCCACATCGCGTTTCTCCCCGATATCATTCTCCAGATCGTAAAGTGCAAAGCGATCCCTGCCACGCGGGTGCAGTTTCCACTTCCCGACCCGGATGGCCCACGGCCAGTACAGATAAGTGTGCTTCTCCTGTCCGTCTGTATCACCCAGCAGCTCGGGCAGGTAGCTGATCCCATCAATCTTGTCGGGCGGGTCGATTCCCGCCACGTCGCACGCGGTGGGCAGAAAATCCCAGAAAGCACTGGGGTGATCACTCACACTCCCAGCTTTGATCCTCCCCGGCCATCGAGCGATGGTCGGGACCCGCAGCCCACCTTCGTGCATGCTCCTCTTGTGGCCCGAGAGCGGCCCGCTGCTCTTGAAGAAGGCCAGGGTTTGCCCGCCTTCGGGAGAGGGCCCGTTGTCACTGCTGAACAGGACAAGGGTGTGGCTCGCGAGGCCAAGCTCTTCCAGGAGATCCAGGATCATGCCCACGCTCCGGTCCATTCGTGAAACCATCCCCGCATAAGCCGCATGCGGATGGCTCTGCCCGCAGTAGCCCCGGGTGTACTGGCTGCCATACCCTGCATTCTTGCCCCCACCTGTGTTCCCAACCCCCTCAATNCGCGGAGTCTCGGGCCACCCCAGCNTGAGATAGGGAGCCATCGAGTCGGCCGGCACAGTCAATTCGGCATGCGGAATACAGAAGGGCACATAGAGAAAAAAGGGATGCTCCCTGTTCCGGCGGACCCAGCCAAGGGCCTCCCTTACCAATTCGTCATGGCTGTAGGTTCCCGCTCCCTTCCGGTATTCGCCATTGACCCGGAGGTTGTGATTCTTGGGATACAGGACCTTCTGGTCATTGCGCCAGAGATACTCCGGGTAGTAAAAATGGGCGAATCCCTGGTTATCAAAACCAAAGAAGTGATCAAATCCCTTGTTGTTCGGACTTCCAGGGTGCCCGGGACGCCCGAAGAGGCCCCACTTCCCCACCATGCACGTCCGGTAGCCTGCATCCTTAAGGAGCATCGCNACCGTGACATCGCTCGCTTTGAGNCGCCCGCCATTTCCCGTGACCGAGGCGTGCCCCATATGAAAGCCGGTCATCAACGCACACCGTGAGGGCGAACATACCGAGTGTCCGGCATAGTGGCTGGTCAGTCGCATGCCCTCCGCGGCCATGCGGTCGAGGCGCGGTGTCTTGATTTTCTCCTGCCCGAAACACCCCACGTCCCCGTAACCGAGGTCGTCAGCCAGGATGAAGACAATATTCGGTTTGCGCCCGCCGCGTTGGGACGCCTCGCTTCCCGGCGCACCCTCCGTAAGGAGCAGCAGACATAGGAAAACTATTCCTGGTCCGGACGCGTTCACTGGTCCCCTGCTTTCAGATACTCGACCACGTCCGCCACGTCCTGAGCCGTNAGGCCAAGCTGGTCCGCAGACAACATGAGGGAGCGTTTCATTTCTGTGCGCGACTTCACGTCCGCAGCCGGGATTGTCTGGGTCANCCCACCCATCGACTTGACGATCACCGGATCCCCCGAGGAAAGCACTACTCCCATGATGCTGTGCCCGTCTTTTTTAGTGACAATGTGCTGGGCTGCAAACCCCAGTGAAATCTCCGCAGAAGGATCCACGATTGCCTTCGCCACCACCTCGCCCGGAAACCGTTGCCCAAACCCGGTCAGATTCGGTCCCACGTCAACCCCAAGCTCCCCAATCACGTGGCAGGTAATACACCGGGCGGCAACGGCCTTGCCCCGCGCGGCATCTCCCTTGAGCTTGAGAATCTCGGCAACGGGAGGAAGCTTGGAAGGGCCCTTTTCCTCCGGTGTCTCGACCGTCACCAGGGCTGCCCTGGCATTTTCGCCCTTCAGGCGCTCACGCGGCTGGTAGGCCTTCCACCAGCGGTCATGGTTCCAGTTGGCCCAGAACTTGGCCCGCTCAGCCAGTTCCTTGTCGGGAAGGAGATTCGCGATTTCGACCATCGCGGTGGCCGCACTNCCNCTCCGGACGAAGGCGATGGACTCCAGCGCTTCCATGCGCCCTTTCGATGGGAGACTCGCAAGAAAAACGCGTTCCTGCAGAGCTGGCACCGCGGCCGCAGTCATCAACCGCCACACCGCGGCACCAGTGGTCTCGTCCCAGGCTCCAGGCCGCAGCTCCCTGGTCAGGGCCGCGAAGACCGCCGCTTCCTTGCCGGTCGCACCCGTTCCGAAAGCCTCGAGNTAGGCACGATCCTTGCCGTCATAGCCCATGGCGATCTTCACGAGCGCGGAAACGACCTCGGGGCTGGCTGGCTGGTTTCTGAGGAAAAAAGCTACCTCCCGGCGCACCGCGGGAGACTTGTCACCCGCCAGCTGCTGAGCTAGCTTCATGATCCCCTTGAAATCTGCCCGACGGAGTGCGCGGAAGGCCGTTATCCGGGCCTGGCTGTCGTCCTTCCCGGCGAGATTGAGGATCACGTCCTGGCCCGCTTCCCCGAGTTGCGCTAGCAACCAGACCGCACGGGCGGAGAGGTAGGGGTTCTGGTCAGCGGCAAGTTTTACCAGCGGCGGGATGGATTTCTCACCAGCCTCCTTCAAGCGGGTGAAGCCAAGATAGCGGGTGTTGATCGCCGGACTCCTGAGGGCCGTCAGTTGTCCGGCCTGGGTGGCGAGGTCCATCCCGGGCACCTTCGACTTGAACCCCTTCGGGGCAATCCGGTAGATCGTGCCGGAGAGCGTCCGGTCCTGTGTCCCGTGTCCTCCCACCCGGGGATCGAACCAGTCCGCAACGTAGAGGGCACCGTCGGGCCCGACCGTCACGTCGGCAGGCCTGAACCATGTATTGAGATCACGATTGGAGCGCCCCTTGAAATCCGCCCCTGCCCACTTGCGCTCGGGATTGGAAGTCATGAAATCGAATCGATCCATCTTGAAGCCGGCCCCTTCGAGCTTCGGGAAGTAGCCGAAGATGACATTCTTGGCAGACTCGCAGCTGAGCAGGAGACCTCTGTAGCGCTCCGGAAGCGCGCCATTCTCGTAAAAGGCAATACCCGTCGGGGCTCCCCCGCCATACACGTCACCGGGCGGCATGCTGCCCGGGTCCTGCTGACGCCACTCCGCAGTCGGCGTGTCCTGGCCGGGCCGGCGATCGGCTCCCCAGGACCGCTTGCCGTCATTCGAGGCAAAGCCCGCATTACCGTATTCCATCACCCAGCTGGTCCGGCAGGCCGGCGGATCATCGTTGTCATTCTGGAACACGTCGCCACCCGAGGTGATAATCTGCTCATAGCTGTTGCGGTAGTTGTGCCCGATAATCTCGCAATGACTGCCGTCGGGATTCATTCGCACGGAGAACCCACCCAGATAGACGTGACCGTCATCACTCCTGTGCCCGGCTACCTGACGCATGGAATAGGGACTGCCGATCCGGAACGTCTTCCCGGAACGGTCGGTGAATTGCGCTCCCATATTCCCCTGGTTGAAATACCACTTCCCGTCCGGCCCCGCAATCAGCGCATGGAGACTGTGGTCGTGATTGCGCCCGTTGAAACCCGTGAGGAGCACTTCGCGCCTGTCTTTTGCAGGGTTGAACACGAGATCGCGATCCACATCCGTATAGAGCAGCAGGTCGGGTGGCTGGGAAACCACCACTACGTTGTCAAAGACCGCCACGCCCAGCGGGGACTGGAGGTGTTTCTCCTGCACGAAGACATGCGACTTATCGGCCACACCGTCACCGTTGCTGTCATGGACGACCATGATGCGATCNCCCTCGCCATCCCTTCGCTGNCCCCGGTAGTTGACCCCNTCCGCNACCCACGCCCGGCCATGGTGATCGAAATCGAAATTGGTGGGGTTGCGGAACAGGGGCGAACCCGCCCACACGGTCACTTCNAGGTCATCGGGAACAACAAAGCGATCCGGTGGCACCTCGGTTTCTTCGCCGCTGGCCGAATCGCCCGGGCCCGGCTTCTTGTTAAAGACCAGAAATCTAACACTGCTGGTCCTGCCTCCCTGCTGACTNACTCCTCCCTTGTCGAGGGCGCCCTTGGCCTCGAACCGGGTATACCCCTCCGGTATTTCGTAGAAAATGGTGGAGGGAGCATGTGTGCCCAGCCCGTAACTGACCGGCTTGTCATCAACGACGAGGCCCTGCCCCCCGGCATTCTTGTTGACCCGGGGAGCACCCCAGCCCGCAAACGCCCCCTTCCATTTCAAATCGGTCAGCTTGAGAATCCCCTCGGGACCAACGAGGCGGGGCTCCACCCAGTCTGCCCAGTCACACCCATAGCCATCGTCTGTCTCGTCAATCACCAGATAGAGCAAGCGCGANCCCTTGAGCTCGACCTTGATATCCACTGCATGACCAGGTGTCTTGGCAGTTACCACCGGGCTGGCGTAAAGAGGCTTGGCCCTTTCGGAGGCCAGGCCCGGCANTCCGAGNNAAATCAGGAATGACAGGGCGTAGTGGAGGCGTCTCATGATTCGGAGCAGCTTGCAGAGTGCGGGGAGCGAGGCAAGCCCTCGGGCGGCTTTGGCCCGCCGCGTGGGTCATCTTTTCCTGTGATAATCCCTCCGATTCAGACTTGGCCTCAGCCCGGGCTGGGAGGAGCATCATGCATGCGCGTGCAGGGACGCCCCTATCGGACCGTTTGGAGCGAGCCTGACCGAGGNGTCGTNCGGATCATCGACCAGCGCCAACTTCCCTGGAGTTTCGTCCTGCAGGACCTGGCCACGGTCGCAGACGTGGTCTCTGCCATCAGCGACATGGCCGTCCGCGGGGCCGGCTGTATCGGCGCCACGGCCGGATACGGGATGTGGCTGGCCACCCGGCAGGCTGAACGCTCGGAACAACGCCTTCGCGAATTCGCCAGGCTCCTCATCGCCACCCGCCCTACCGCGAGAAATCTCGCCTGGGCCGTGGAGCGGCAGCTCTCCACCCTTTGCAGGGTTGATGGCGCGCACTGGGAAAAGGCCAGCCTGGCCGAAGCCGACGCCATAGCCGATGAAGATGCCTCGTGGTGCAGGGAAATAGGCAGCCACGGCCTCCCACTCCTGTCGACCCTGGCAGANAAGAAGCCGCCAGGGGAGCCTCTCCGGATTCTCACCCACTGCAACGCCGGGTGGCTTGCTTTCACNGACTGGGGATCGGCCACTGCTCCGATTTACGCCGCCCACCGTGCCGGNATACCACTTCACGTCTGGGTGGATGAAACCAGACCCCGCAACCAGGGTGCCCGGCTCACTGCCTGGGAACTGCACAATGAAGGAGTTCCCCACACCGTAATCGTGGACAATGCCGGGGGCCATCTGATGCAGCATGGCCTCGTCGACCTTGTCATCACCGGGACCGATCGCACGACCTGCACCGGCGATGTCGCGAACAAGATCGGGACCTACCTGAAGGCCCTCGCCGCTCACGATAATGGGATTCCCTTCTATGTTGCCCTTCCCTCCTCCACCTTCGACTGGGAGATGCGGGACGGAGTGTCCGAGATCCCGATAGAGATTCGTGGCGGCCGGGAGGTTTCCCGCATCGAGGGACTGACCCAACAGCAGTCCATGGCGGAGGTGGACGTCATCAACCCGGGGTCTTCNACGNGCAACTTCGCCTTTGATGTCACGCCCGCCCGCCTTGTGAGCGGTCTCATTACCGAGCGGGGAATTTGTGCAGCNACCGAGGAGGCAATNGCCTCCTTNTTTCCATCTTCCGAGCTCCCCTGATGTCCNNACCTGCTGGCATCCTCAAGGATGGATACTGGGATCGCACCTCCATTGTGCGGAGCAGCGACGGGGCCCTCCGCGTCCGCAAGGAAAGCAAGGGCACTGCCGCCCCGGGCCCCTGGTCCCGTCAGGCCCTNCGGAACGAAATNGCCTACCTGCGATCACTACCGGAGGCCGCACACTCTTTCTTCCCGCCTCTCCTCAACAGCTGGGACGGGGACACCCCCGGATACGAGATTCCCTATTATCCCGNGCGGCGGGACGTGGCACAGCTCCTCCTCACGGGGGCCCTCGACGAAGCCGACACCGTGGCGATCCAAGACACACTCGTGCAAGCCATCCTGTATGGGCTTCACGCCGAGAGAGGAGGCGATGAGCTCTCCTTCGTGATGCATCTTGAAGACATCTTGGACGAGTCCGTAACGGAAATCGCGGGTNTGGGCGCCTTTCAGGAGATTGCCGAGAGCCCCACCATCGTGATCAATGGAGACAGCCCCGTCCCGGGCCTTCGCAAGGCCCTGGGAGCGGTCCGCCGGACGGGACTTCTCAACCGGCTCGCCGGGGAGCCCTCCGTCCGCCTCCATGGGGACCTCATCCTCGAGAACATCCTCTGGCCCGGCCCCATCCTCATCGATCCAGTTTCGGTGACGGGCCTGACGCATGGCCCGGCCCTCTTCGATCTCGTCAAATATGAGTCCTACGCCAGTGGCGAACTGTATGCCATTCGCGAGGAACTCGTTGAGGCCGGCCCCTCCGCCGCCGGGGGCTATCATTACGGAATCCGGTGGTCCGCGGAAAAGCTACAACCCTTCACTCGTCTCGACCTGACNACGCGTTTCCGCGCCCAGTATTTGCGGGTGCACGGCCCGGTCGACCAGCNACTCTATCACCTCATCGATGCCTACTTCTCCCTCGTGATGGCTCGAAACACGACCGGGCGACACCAGTTTGCCCGCATCCTGAAGGCCACCCAATGCCTCGCGGGGGCGTCCGGGGAATCCTCCTAGGGCCCGGAGGCCGACACACTGCCGGAACCCACTCCACGGTAGCCGACTGAAAAATAGATCATGCTGGCAAGGCACATGACGGCCAGCGCGAGCCAGTAGCATGTCCACCCCCCCAGGCCACCCACGACCATCCAGTCATAAAGTTTGCCACAGAGGATCGTCCCGATGAGNGAGCCCAGTCCCATCGAAGCAAAGGTCACGAGGGCCTGCACCTGNGCCCGGAAACGCTGGTCAACGCGCCTGTTCAGGAAGATACGGCCNGTCTCAAAGAAGAAAGTCCAGCAGATCCCGTGCAGGGAGAGGCCCACCAGCAACCAGGCGGGGTGCGGAACCATCCCCCCGAGTGCAAAGAGGACATACCGCACGATGGCGCAGCCCATCGCTACGATCAGCAGGGTCCGGATCCGCACCCTGCTGAGCCAGAAGCCCAGCATGAGAAAGGCAACAACCTCGAAGACCTGCCCGAGGGTCATCCCGGCGGCCACCGAGTCGAATCCCAGCTCCCGGAGATGGATCGGGGTGTGCATGTAAAATGCCGCGAGAGGGACCGATAGCAGAAAGGTCGAGATCAGGTAAACCCGGTGGTCGCGATTCTGGAAAATGCTGAGCGAGTCGAGGCCCAGGGCGGCCTTCCATCCCTTCGAGTCACTGGCCACGGGTGGAGTATGCGGCAGCATGAAGGCACACAATCCGGCCACCACTCGAACGCCGAACGCGACGTCCCCGACCTTGGTTGACTCGTCGAGGCCAAACCAGCTCACCGACCATCCAACCAAGACCCAACCGATCGTTCCCCACACCCGGTAGAGCCCGAAACTCTTCTGTTCATCCTCCAGGCTGTTCAACGCGATGGTTGTCAGCAGCCCCCAGGCGGGCGCCGAAATGAGCGCATTGATCATCATGAAGGCGAGGAACCAGCCGGGGCTGCCGGCCTCAAGGGCCCGGAAGGCTGCCCACAGGANGATCGACCCTCCGGTGATAATGATCCCAACCAGTTTTTCGGCAGGGATCCTCTGGTCGGCCCGCGCACTGAAGAGCAAGGGGGAAATCATACCCGCGATCGGCCCGACCAGGAACGCCCACGTGATCGTCCGGTTCCAGCCCTTCGCCTCCAGGACGTTGGAGAGCACTGGCAACCAGGCCCCCGGNGCGGCAGCGAGCAGACAAAATACCACCGCTATCCAATAGCGATGTCCGGCAATCCCTGGGCGAGGCACGGCGGGAGTATCCGGGCGCAAGCCTCCCTGTCGAGCGTCTAGTATCCCCCGGCAGAGCCCCCGGGCTGTTCCGCGACCCCGGGAAAGCTCCCTCGAATCCTACGGAGTTCCAGCGGTTCGCGCAGGAATCTCGTTTACCGTGTAGTAAGCCTTGTCGTGAAGCAATGGATCGCCGTCTTTCCCTCGCAGGGCGGAGAGGTCGAAATCATGGATATGGCTTTCCTGCACTCCCCTTATGGAAAGCCTCACGACTCTGCCATCGGCTGCAACAGTCGCTCCGGTTACCACCGGCGAAGTATGATCTACTTCCGGGCTGCCATAACCCGCCGAGAAGTTATGGGTGTAAGTCCGGACCACATACGTGTTGGGTTTGGCAGCAACCTGTGGATCGACCGGCTTGGTAAAATGCAGCGCAAACCCCTCCGGGGTGATCTTGATCTCCTGCACCTCGAAGGGAACCTTCCCGGTCCAGTCCAGTCGCTGGATCGCATAGGGGGAGGTCCCTCGCACGGGCCATTGCCGGTTCGTGGTAAAGCCTCCCGCCATCAGCTGCCCGCGCGGAGTGAACTCGACATTCATGATCCCGGTCGCGAGCCCCTCGCGGAATGGGTAGCAGGCTCCCTGCCACACTCCGTTGACCTCTTCCGTCGTAACCCGCATGATGAGACTGAGGGTATAGTCCCCGAAGAAGAGCTGGTCCTCAAACGGGCCAAACCTTCCCTTGGTCTGGTTGAGCTGAAAACCCGAGATGGAGCGCCCCATCTTGATATAGGGAAACCTCACCGCGGGTGGAACAAGCTCCTTCACACGCCTTTTCTCAACCTGGAGGCGCGAATTGCTGTTCGGCTCATTGGAAGGCGGATCGAGGCCGGGAGCATACGGATACCAGTTATAACTGGCAGGGTGTCCGAGAAATCCCCCTGGCTTGAGATGCTTGAGGGAACAGGATCCGTTCCACGGACCCTGGCTTTCGATACAGAACATGGCGCCCTCGGCATTGGCCGCCACTCCTCCCGGGCTGCGCAACCCACTGCAGATCGGAATCATCCGACCATCGGGGGTGACCTTGACCGCCCAGCCACGGAAGAGGTTCCGGGAATGATACGACCCGCTGAGGCCGAGGGCGACCCAGATGTTGCCCTCGGGATCATGCTTCGACCCGAAGGCAAACTCGTGACCCTCGGCGTAGCCCCAGTTGTTGGTGAGGGTATCGAATCGGTCCGCCACCCCATCCCCGTCCGTGTCGCTCAGCCTGGTGACCTCCCCGAATTGCGTGATGCTGAGCGAACCATCGCGCCAGGACATCCCGAAGATCTCATCCTGCCCACTGGCAAAAAGCTCATAGCTCGGTTGAGGGTCATCCTCAAAGGCACCCGAGATGAAGTAGACGTCTCCCCGTCGGGTGCCCACTGCGAGACGGCCATCCGGAAGCACTTCAAAGCTCCCCGGGTGCATGGGCACCTCCGCTGGAATGGGGATATCAACGATACGATAGTACTCCGCTTCCTTCTCAGCAGTTCCCCACATCGCACCGAGGTCCTCGGCCCGCCCCGGGAGGNCGACCACAAGGAACGTTACAGCGCTCAGGAGGAATCCGGACACAGTCATCACCATCGGTAGTCCAGGTTGAGAACAGTCCTGCCAGCCGGCAGGGTTACTTCCAGAAGCAGCTCCCTCGGATCACCCTCCCGAACCACTGTCTTCATGTGTTCGGGCAGCCCGAGCTGCAGGCGGCCCACCTTCCATGTGCCTCCCTCCCCGGTAATATCCGGTGCAGAACCCACCCGGAAATAAAAGCTGTCCCGGGGAGCGTCCGTGAGGAACGTCATTGTCCGCCGGAAATACGGTTTCCCCTCNCTGTCGAGGAGGTCCTCGAAAAAGTCCTCCACCGCAATTTTCCCATAGTGATACCGGAAGGTCGGGCGCTTCTGCTTATCGAGGGCGTAGCCGCGGTACTGATANCCGTGGTCCTGGGGAAACAGGTAATCGGTCTTCCCCTTGTAGGGCCAGGAATCATCCATCGACTCCAGNCGGTGAAAGGGAATCCCCGCCGGGAAGGAAAAACGATCACTCCCCCGCGCGTGGAACCGTCCATGCCCGATACTCGCAAACTCCCCTTTCCACAGCATGCGCAGGGCCATCTCCTCGGAATCGAAAGCGAGACTGATCCGCTCGGGATACCCGACCCCGATGCCCCGGTATCCTGCCGTTCCACGCCCGCGGCACATCACCGTCTCGTCTGCCACCCGCAGTTCGGGGGANTGCCGGGAGAGACCCTTCGGATTNTTCGCGCGACTCCCGTCAGCNAGGTAATTCCAGAGGGCCTCGATCTGCTGGTTGGCCCGGCCGTCAAGCAGCTCCGGTCGCACGGACACCCCTCCCGGCCAGTAACTCGGCATGATCACGGTGGGATGAAAACGGGACGGCTGCCTCATGTAGAGATGGAACCAGTTCTTCTGCAGTCGCTTGGTGACATGAATCAATTCCAGCGCCCCGGCTCCCCCGGATTTCTGCCCGTTGAAGTCATGACAGGCAATGCAACTGAAGCCCTCGGCCCCCATCATCTCGTACCCGGCATCCTTGGACTCCCTGATATCGGAGATCNTGGGGAGAACAACCTCCTCCAGTGCATCCACCTTTNCGAAACGTTTCACCAGGTGCTCTACGTTTCCTCCACCGAAGAGGGGCATCCGGGTATTCAGGTAAAGGCGTTGCCGCCCNCCATGGACCATGACTTGGCTCAGCCAGTCCGGAGTNAGCTTGGCTCCAACATGCGTCAGAGGCGGAGGAAGGCGCCCCTGGTCCCCCAGTGATTCCCTGGTTCCGGTAAAGTAGGCATTCCTCTCGGGAGCGATCCCCCCAAGCCCTTTGCGTNCGTGACACGCGATGCAATTAAAGGCCGCCAGCGTCTTGTTTACGGCGGCAAGATCGCCGGTCGGGACTGCGTCGAATTCGAGCAGGGCCCTTCGAAGCAATCCCCGTTGTTCACCGCTCAGGGCGAAGCTGGGAGCGCTCTTCGACTCACCGAGGCAACCCGCAGAATGATTCAAGTCCGTCAGGGCCCCATANTCCCGCCGCTCCGCCTTCACATCATCATGACATTGAGCACACCCGAGAGTCTCGAAATGGCGCTTTCCCGCCGCCACCAGCTCCGGTTGCGGNNTCACGGGAACAAAGGCGGGGATGGGCTGATNGGAGACCGANAGCATCTCCGAAGGGATTGGTCCTCGCGCAACGCCNGGCCCCTCCATCTCCATCTTGAANCGGGGATCGCGCCCCGTCTGGAAGTAGATCACCTCGATGGGATTCCATCCCGGCTTCAGCTGCACCACGCCACGCAGGCGCTTGACCCCACGGCGGTTGCTTGGCTTTTCCCGGACCACATCCTCCCCATTGAGACGAACCGATCCTCCATTCATCTCAAGATGAAAGGTNTAGCCACCCGCAGTGTTCACCCGGAGGTACCCNTCATAGCGAACTGCCGTCTGGTGATGAATGCGCCCCAGTCGTTCCGGGCTAAAATCGGCCACCTGCCCACCTCGTTCCTTGCTCACGGCCCCATCAAGCCCCTCCCAGACATTGCCCCGCCACGTGGTGAAGGCGAGGTGACCAGGCACCCGCGTCTTCTGCAGGAGATAGTGAGCAATGCGATCCACTTCCTGTCCCGGAAGTCTCAAATCCGGCATGCGACCACCCGGCCGCACCGAATGAGGACGCCGCAGGAAGGCGGTCAGGCTTTGAAACGAATATTTCTCTTCCAGCGCTCCCAGCGGAACAGACGTGTCACTCAATAGCTCTCCTCCNCCCGGCCCACGGGGCGAGTGACATGCCACACAACCCACCGAATGAAAGAGTTTCTCTCCATGTCCTGCCGCCACGGTGTCGGGAGCCTCCGGTCCGAAGTCCTTACCCTTGTTCAGGGATACAAGATAGTGGGCCAGGGCCTCGGCGATGTCCTTCCTTTCCCCCTCGGGGCGATCGCCGAGGACGTCCGGCATGGTTGTCCCCGGCTTCACCTTGTGAGGATTGGCAAGAAAGGCCCGCAGGTAGTCAGGATGCACCCTGCTCCCGNCCTCCGCCAANCGCGGCGACGGGCGGGAGGAACTCCTCAGGGATTCCTCGTTGTGACAGGCAACACAGTTCAACTCTTCCAGCAGCACGCGCCCCTTCAGGCTCTGCTCAAGGGAGGCATTCATCACCCCGGGCAAGGCCANCTCCCCAAGTGCCGGGACACCGCCCAGAACAGACGCAATCGCCACGACCACCAACTTCAGCACCGCCTCAGGGCGCGGCGTCTCTACTACGATGGCATGCCGGACAGCAATCATGCTGTCAGTATTGTGGCCGTGACCCGCTCTTGAAACGGTAAGTGTTCTGCGCAATCGCATCTGCCGCTTTCTTGGAAGATTGTGCCACACCAGTGGCGCACCGACGACTTTTGGGAAGTCTGTACCTTGCGTAAGTCTTTTTCTGTAAGTGGTGGGCCCGGCAGGATTTGAACCTGCGACCAAGGGATTATGAGTCCCCTGCTCTAACCGCTGAGCTACAGGCCCTACTTTTACGTCGTCTTCTTATGGCACAAATCGGATGCCGCCAGAATTTGACTCACTCAAAGTGAGAGTCTCGCGCCCTTCTTTAGCATCCGCGGAGACCCGGGCAAGGATCTAACCCGCCTTTCTTCGATGCCGCTGCGACACAGTNCCCGGCCCTGTNTCCCTACGGACGAGAAGCAGCAAATGCAAGCCCCTCCCAGCGCGGAGAGGCGGGAACAGTCACCCGGGGACANCAGCTACTCGATGCGGAACCGGTAGAAGAAGGCGCCCTCGTCGGGGGGCAGCTCCATGCAGATCTTNCCATCGACCACCGTGAGGGACTCCGCCGTCACCGNGAAGGGNNCAAAGNTNGTGGCNTCGCTGGAGGCGATGAAGGAGATCTTCACCTCCACGTTNCCNGCCTCGTTNAGNCCCATNGTGTAATCCGGNGANAGNGCCCGGATCTGNTCCTCGGTGTAGCGGGCATCG
>PBLI01000051.1 GCA_002721695.1 Roseibacillus sp.
AGAGGAAACTCTTGGAACCGATCCAAACAACGGGGACAGCGACGATGACGGCCTGCTTGACGGAGCGGAAACAGGCACCGGTATCTTTGTCGATGCCAACGACACGGGCACCGACCCCCTGAACTCCGACACCGACGGGGACTTTCTTCCTGACGGTGACGAGGTCACGAATGGCACGGATCCCAATGAGGCGGAGGCAGTTATTCCTGCTGAAGGCCTTGGGAACGGCATTACGGTCTACTACACCTTCGACAACAACCTTGAAGACCACGCCGGGGACCTCTTCGGCAACGCCAGTACGGCCGATGACAATCTCACCCATACTGCCGGCCATGCCGGCGCCTACGGCGCCGGGCTCTTTGGGAGTGGAGGTTACCTCGGCTCCGGGCCCAACACGGGACACGCCGAGGCCCCCTTCAGCCCCGATGTCGATGGCGGCACCAATGGCGGGCAGGTCCAGGCAATCACCGTGCAGTGGTGGGGTAAGGCCAACAGCTTCGATGCTGGCTGGCAGGCCGGGGTGGCCCGCGGTGAAGGCCAGAACTGGCGCTTCCACCGTCAGGGCAGCGGGCAGACCATGGCCTGGCAGGGCGGAGGCGGTGACATCCACGGGGGTGCCAACGTCAACGACGGCCAGTGGCACCATTTCGTAGGCACTTCGGATGTCGCCACGAACACCCGCACAATCTACATCGACGGCGTCGTGCAGGCCAGCCAGACACTCGGCCAGCCGATCAATTCGGACACCAATCTGCCCCTCATGGTCGGGGAGAACCCGCAGGCCAACGCCCGGGAATGGAACGGTGAGATCGACGACGTGGCCATCTGGAACCGCGCCCTCAGCGAAGCTGAGATTCAGGAAATCTACAACGCCGGCCAGGCTGGCAACAGCCTTGGGGACATTGTCGTCCCTCCGGAGGACGCCGATGCCGACACCCTTCCCGATCGCTGGGAGATCTCCTGGGACGATATCACCGAACTGAACCAGCTGAATGGAGCCCTGCCGGCAGGCAACGGCCCGGGTGACGGCTCCGGTGACTGGGACAACGACGGAGCCTCTGACAAGCAGGAATACGACGCCCGAACCAACCCGACTGACGAGGACACCGACGGAGACGGCATCAATGACGGTAGCGAGCTGGCCGGCGGCACAGACCCGACCGACCAGGATACCGACGGAGACGGGCTCTCGGACGCGGTGGAGACCAACACCGGCATCTTCGCAGGTTCAAATGACACCGGGACCGATCCAACCAAGTCCGACACCGACGGGGACGGAACCGACGACGCCCGGGAGATCAATCTGGGCTTCGACCCGACCGACGACAATGACTTTCCCTCCGCCACCAACTCCCTCTGGGCCTGGTGGCCGCTCAATGAGGGCGAGGGGAACCTCGCCATGGACATCAGTGGCAACGAGCGCCACGCCGTCGTTGTTCGCACCGAAACCGGAGGACTCGGACCAGGAGGGGCCTCCTGGATCGAGGACCCCGAATGCGGCTGGGTGCTCAGCTTCAACGGTGACAACGCCACTGGCTCATACGCCATCATGACTGCGCCCGGAGACCAGGGCTCCTACGGAGCCCTTCCGCTATTCACTACCGACGCGGACAATGCCTTCACCTGGTCCCTCTGGATCAGGGCGGAGGACAACCAGGCCAACAACGATATCATCCTCGGAAACCGCTACCAGCCCGGTGGCGGCGACTTCGCCCCACGCGAATTCATCAAGTTNGACAGCAACAACTTCGAGTTCGATACCAGCAATGTCAGGGGTGTCGACTATGCCGACATCGNCGGCGAGCAACTCGGAAGGTGGGTTCACCACGTCATCGTCAAGGATGGCGCGGCCTTTACCTACTACCGCGACGGCATCCAGGCCGGAACCGGGGCAGCGGCCGGCAGCCAGAACAACCAGCAACCACTCTTCTTCGGCGGCCAGGGCAACTTCGAGGGAACAGTGACCGCCGAACTGTGGCGAGGGGCGATGTTCGATGTCCGCCTCTTCGACGGCGCNCTGACCGNGAGTGATGTCGCCAACCTTTTCAACAACAAGGGACAGTTCGGCGCTCCTCTCGACACCTACCGGTTCGTGGTTTCAAGCGACGACGGCGGTGCCAATATCGACTTCGAGTGGAACAGTGTCGCCTCCGAGGTCTACTCCGTGGTCAGCAGTGCCGACCCTGATGCAAGTCCGGATCCCTCTTCCTGGTCAATCGTGCCCGGACTCGAGAACCTGCCCGCCACGCCGCCTCTCAACCGGCACAGTATTGCCCGGCCGGCCGAGGGGCTCCGCTTCTACAAGCTGGTGGCCGGACCCGTCCCGCCCCTCTTCTTCGATGACCTCGAAGGCGGGGCCCAGGGCTGGACCACGGTGGTCAACGACGCGAACGGCAACACCCAGTGGGAGCTCGGCACGCCTGCGGGATCGACGGGACCCTTCACCGGGGCCGACGGATCGACCAATGCCTGGTGCACCAATCTCGGGGACTACGGAACCGATTCCGATATCTCACTTCGCACGCCCGTCATTGACCTTGCCGGCGTGTCCGGCGCGCAACTCTCCTTCGTCGCCTTTCGCGATGGCGACGGATTCGACGATACTGCCGAGGTCCGCTTCCTGCGGGCCGGGGACCTCACTGCCCTCGGGGCAGCCACCGCCCTGGACATGACGATCATCGACAGCGACTACACCGACATCGAGATTCCGGTCGATGCCGCCGCCCTCGGGGAGAGCGTCATCGTCGAGATCCGCTTCATGAGCAACGCTTCGGTCGAAAACTACAGTGGTCTCACCATCGACAACGTGAGAGTCGACATCACGCAATAAAAGGCCTGAGGCAAAAGCTGCTGTCCGATCTGCGAGGCGGTGAGGCCCCGGCTTCACCGCCTCTTTTCTTCCCACCGGATTCTCGGCCCTGCCATGGGCAGCGGGTGCCCATTCATGTTTCGCGCTGACCCGATCATGTGCGGGAAACGCCCTTGGCCCAACGGCCGTAGTCCTCTATAGTCTGAATGCCCTCCTGAATTCGAATACTTCCTGACCATGCTTGAGCTCTTTGGCAAACGTGATCGCCGGCCTAGTCACTGTGACGGGTATTCCCGCCGGGACTTCCTCAAGGTGGGGGGCATGGCCGCCGGCGGCCTTTCCCTCGGCCAGCTCCTCGGCATGGAGGCAAGGGCTCGNACGGGATCCTCTCACAAGGCGGTCATCAANATCTACCTGCCCGGGGGACCTTCGCATCTCGACATGTTCGACCTGAAGCCGGATGCCCCCTCCGAGGTGCGGGGAGACTTCCAGCCCATCTCAACAAATGTTGCCGGGATCCAGATCTGCGAGCTCTTTCCCAAACTTGCGAGGATGGCCGACAAGTATGCCATCATTCGCTCCCTGGCCGACTCTGACGGGGCTCATGACTGCTACCAGTGCATGACCGGTCATAAGAGGCGGGACAACGCCCCTCCCGGAGGCTGGCCGGCATGGGGATCCTGGGTNTCAAAACTCNAGGGCTCCAAGCCCGGCATNCCTGCCAACGTCTCTCTCATGTATCCAACCGGGAACCGGACATGGGGTGAGGCCGGAAACGGAGGCTTCATTGGCAATTCCCACGCCCCGATGGGCCTCGTTGACAAGGATCCCAACGCCCGCGCCAAGAGCATGACGCTTCAGGGCATGTCGCTGGANCGCCTCATGGATCGCGAGGCCCTCCGGGCGTCCATGGACAGGCTGAAGGCGANCATTGACAGTACNGGTCAGATGGAGGGTCTCGATACCTACAACCGGCAGGCCCTTGAGATCCTCGCCGATGGAAATCTTGCTGCCGCCCTCGACATTTCGAACGAGCATCCCAGCGTCGTTGAGCGCTACGGCGTTAACGACCCGAAATACCAGCGGGATGGCGCTCCCAAGATGATTCGTAACTTTCTGGTCGCCCGGCGCCTCGTTGAGGCCGGGGCCCGGGTGGTCTCGCTCAACTACAGTCGCTGGGACTGGCACGGCGGGGACGGTCTCAACTTTCCCCGTTCCCGGGAGGAATTCCCCCTNCTCGACCAGGGGCTCAGCGCCCTGATCACCGACCTTCATGAGCGGGGCATGCAGGATGACGTCTCCATCGTAATGTGGGGAGAATTTGGCCGCACCCCCAAGATCAACAAGATGAACAGCCGGGATCATTGGCCGAAAGCCAACTTCGCCTTCGTTGCGGGGGGAGGAATGAACCTCGGACAGGTGATCGGAGCAACAGACAAGCATGGCAACGAACCCGTTGAACGCCCCGTAAAGTTCCAGGAAGTTTTTGCCACGCTCTATCACAACCTCGGCATCGACCTCTCGAGCGCCACCGTGGAAGATGCCAGCGGCAGGCCTCACTTCCTTGTCGACCCCGGAATCAAGCCGATCCGGGAGCTGGTGGGCTAGCAAACCCCGCCCCGATGGCAGCGGCAGGCCGTGGCAGGAGCGGAGATCCCCCTAGTGCACGGTCACCTTTGAAAAGACACTGAGGATCACCACGCCAAGTACAATCAGGGAAATACCAAGAATTGCTCCCGCATCCAGGCGCTGCTTCAGAATCAACCAGCCAATCACACTGATGAGGGCCATTCCAACCCCACACCAGATTGCGTAGGCAACCCCCACGGGAATCGACCTCAGGGTAAGGGAGAGCATGTAGAAGGCCAACGCGTAGCCGCAGACCACGACGAGNGAGGCGACTGGTTTCGTAAAGCCGTCCGTGGCTTTCAAGGCCGAAGTGGCAATCACTTCAGCGACGATCGCAATTCCAAGGTAAACGTATCCTCCCATATCAAAAGGCAGCGGGTCCGCCACTTGGTCCTCCTATCTCAGCACGCCCCGGGCATCAAGCATGGACGGTCCGCTACCTGCCGGACGGGGCCTCTCCCCAAGCTACGCCAGGACGTCCTCGATCACATGCCCGTGGACATTCGTCAGTCGGCGCTCGAGGCCATTGTGGTAATAGCTCAACCGCTCATGATCGAGGCCCAGGAGGTGGAGAACGGTTGCATTGAAATCATAGACCTCGACTGGATCAACTGCCGCCTTGAACCCGAACTCATCGCTCTCCCCGTAGCTGAACCCCTTCTTCACGCCCGCCCCGGCCAGGATACAGGTGAAGGCTTCCGGATTGTGGTCGCGTCCTGTTCCGTTGCTCTGCAGGAAGGGCATGCGCCCGAACTCAGTGCACCAGACCACGAGTGTGTGATCGAGGAGACCCCGACGCCTGAGATCGCGCAGGAGAGCTGCAGTCGGCTGGTCCATGATCTCAGCCTGCATGGCATGCGTTTTCAGNATGTCCGAGTGGGAATCCCAGTTTGTGATTCCGTTTCCTCCAGAAGGATCGCTCCCATTGAACAGCTGGACCACCCGCACGCCCTTTTCAACCAGGCGCCGGGCCAGGATACAGTTCTTGGCATACTCTCGTTTCAAATCCGTTCCACTACCCGTGCCGTATTCTTCGTGCACGAACGCAGGCTCCCCCGAGAGATCCATCATTTCCGGAACAGACACCTGCATCCTGCCTGCCAGTTCATAGCTCGCAATACGGGCAGCGAGGTCAGCGTCTCCCGGGAAATGTTCGAGGTGCCTGCGATTGAAGCGCTTGAGCAGTTCAATGGTCGCACTGTCATCAGCAGCCGAGAGCGACGCCGGNCGACTCAGGTTGGCAGGAGGGTTCTTCGCATTGAAATCCGTTCCCTGGAAAGAGGCCGGAAGAAATCCGCTCCCGAAATTGTTCTTCCCGGAGCGCGCCAGACCCCGTGGATCGTTAATGGCAACAAAAGCNGGNAGGTCGCTGCAATCAGACCCCAGAGCGTAAGTCACCCAGGCACCGAAGGACGGAAAGCCTTCCATCGTGAACCCAGTATTAAAAAAGTTCTCCCCCTGAGGGTGCGCGCTTGTCTGGGTATGAAGCGAGTGCACGAAACAAAACTCGTCCGCCAGGGCACCCATCTCCGGCAGGAGGTCGGAGGTCTTCTTGCCGCTCTGNCCGCGCGCCTTGAAGTCCCAGAAGGGCTTGGCGATATTCCCGGACGGCCCTTCAAATGTAACCGCCGGCAGCCCGGGCGGCTTCTTGCCGTGCAGCCTGTTGAGGGCCGGCTTGTAGTCGAAGGTGTCGACGTGGCTCACCGCACCCGGGCAGTAGATCACCAGAACCTGCCGTGCCGCTCCCTGGAAGTGCCCACCCCGGGACGCGTAGGGCCTGTCGGGGTTGACGTCAGGCCGGATGGGGGCCTTCTCACTGGAAGCCGCCCGTTCGTCATCTTCATCGGCCAGCAGGTGGGCCAGCCCGAGCCCCCCGAGGGTAAATCCGGTGTTGCGCATGAAGTGCCGGCGGCTGAGCAATTGCCGGCCGTGGGGGCTGAGATGTTCGGCATCGTTCATCGGTTGAGAATACGATTCAGTTCGGCTCTACGCGTGGCCACCACCCCTTCCTGAGCNGGGGCGACATTGACCGGGTCGTTCTCGTGATCGGACAATTCAACGAACACCGGNCCGGNCGAAGGATCACGATTAATCCCTCCAGGCAGAAAGACCGGGAAACAGAAGAAACCAAGCGCGATCCGGAAGAACACAGTCATCAGGGAAGGAAGGCGAATTCATTAGAGTTGATCAGGCTCCGACAGATCAGCCGGAGATCGACCCCACGGCACGCCACCAGTTCCTCCAGCTCAGGATCACGGCCGAGCAGCAGGGCGAAGACCCGCCTGACCTTGGCTTCCTTGTCCGTCCCCCCTTCCCTGGCCGCCCTGTCCGCGAGAAACGCCGCCTGCTCCATCACGAAAGGGCTGTTCATCAGGTTGAGAGCCTGCAGGGGCGTGGTGGAAACCGGGCGCTTCGCCCGCACCTGCCCGCAGTCGGGAAAATCGAAGGCCGTGAAGATCTGGTCATCCACCCTCCGCATGCGCTCCTGGTAGAGCATGCGACGCCACGTGCCCGGGCCGTGATTATCGACCACCTCCCACTGGGCGTAGGTTTTCTTCACGTTGTGAATGCGGTAACTCCTGCCACCGATTCTGCCATCAAGTTTCCCGGAGGCCTGCAGGATGCCATCGCGCAGGACCTCGGCAGAGACCCTCCGGGGCGGAAAGCGCCACAGGAGTCGGCCCGAGGCATCCTTATTCATCCCCGCTTCGGATGGATGACTTGCCCGGCGGAAGGCATCAGACAGGACCAGGAACCGGATCATGCCCTTCATCGACCACGCCTTCTTCATTGTTCCCTCTGTTCCGGATGGTTCAACAAACTCGGCCGCCAGCCATTCGAGCAGTTCCGGATGACTCGGTGGGGCGCCCGCACTTCCGAAATCACTCGGGGTGGGCACGATCCCGCTGCCGAAGAGGTGGTGCCAGATCCGATTGACCATCACCCGCGCGGTGAGGGGATGATCCGGTCCACTGAGCCACTTTGCGAACTCCGCCCGCCGCTTCGCTCCCGGCGTCCCGGGCGCGAGGTTCAGGTTCTCCCCGAAGACGACAGGTGCGGCCGGGGCGACTTCGTCACGGGGGCTTTCCGGGCTGCCACGATGCAGGACGCGGGTAACCACCGGCGGGACGAGTCGTCCGACAAAACTGGGCCGCGGTCCTTCTTCCGCCAGCTTCCCGATCAGCGACTGGATTTCGGCAAGGGCGGCCTTTCTCTCGGGATGTTGCTGGTTGAGCTTGCTGTTGACATACCACGTCCCCACCCAGGGCTTCCAAGACCCGTCCTCCAGCTGTACATCGAGATCAAACTCATACCGCGGAAGATAGGGCTTCTGGGTAAGGTAGTCCGTATCGAAAAAGTATTCCCGGTTGTTACTCAGGCGCAGGCGGCTCACCTGGACCTCTTCGGCGAAGTCGAGCCGAAGCCAGGGCTTCTCCTTGGTGTCTTTCCCGGCCCGGGCCCGCCAGGCCATCGTTCCGAATTCCCCGTCGTTTACCCTCCCGATCGGATTGCGCCCGTCATTTCCGTCCTCGGGAAAACCAGAAACCACCGTCCCCTGTTGCCGGTGAGCCAAGTTCACCGTGCGATTCGCCGGGCCGAAGAGTTGCAGCTCGTCCAAACTCACGTTGGCCGTCTTGAAGCGCAGTCGCACCGCCCTGGTCGTGACTGGATTGAAGTGCATCTCGCGGTAGGCTCCCCAATTCTCCTCCCAGCCCCCGCTCCTCCGCAGGACGCCTCGCTGTTTTGCGATCCGCGCCCAGAGCTCGTCACCCCGCTTCCGCCTGGGGTGATCCGAAGAAAACTCCGGCAGACGGCTCCCAAACTCCACGTCCTGAAAAACAGCGGTCATCGCGTAGTAGTCGGTGAGCGAAATGGGATCGAACTTGTGATTGTGGCAGCGCGCGCACCCGATGGTAAGACCCATGATGGAGGCGCCAACAGTTTGCATGACCTCATCCATGCGATCCGCGCGGGCCTGCCGGATGGCAGCCGGCTCTCGGCCCACGGTAGCAGCGGGGACATGCGGACCAGCCACGAGGAAACCGGTCGCCTCTCCTGTTCCCAGGGTGTCGCCGGCAATCTGCTCACGCACGAACTGGTCGTAGGACACATCCTGATTGAAGGCACGTACGACGTAATCGCGGTAGAACCAGGCGTTTTTGCGATACAGGTTGGCCTCGGAGCCATTGGACTCCGCCCAGCGAATCACATCGAGCCAGTGTTGCGCCCAGCGTTCTCCAAAGTGCGGCGAGGCCAGCAACTCATCAACCAGGGCCTCGTAGGCACCGTCCGCATCCCTGGCAAACTCGGACTCAAACCTCAGGACCAGCTCGGGCACGGGCGGCAACCCGGTCAAGACGATCGAGACCCGCCGAATCAAGCTGCGGGCATCAGCCGGTCCGTTAGCTTTCAACCCGGCCTCCTTCAGCCCGGCCTCGAGAAAGGCATCCACGGGGTGACCGCCACCGGCCGGAACGGGAGGGCGAACAACTCTTTGGAAGGACCAGTGATCCGTGTTCTCCTCCTCAACCTCCTTCATCTGGCCCGGCCACTCTGCTCCTTCAGCGATCCACTTTTCAATCGTGGCGATTTCGGTCTCGCCGAGGGGAGGGCCCTTCGGCGGCATCCGCTCCGAGGAATCCAGGCTTCGGAGCCGTTCGAGAAGGTGACTCTTGCCCGTGTTTCCGGGAACGAGCGAAGGCAGGCCGCCATCCCCCCCCCGCAACAGACTCGCCCTCCGGTCCAGACGCAGCTGGGCCTTCTGCTTTTCCGGCCCATGGCACTTGATACAGTGTTGCTCAAGGATGGGACGGATATTCGCCTGATAGTCCACGGCCAGCACCGGGAGAGCTCCCAGCACACAAGGGAAGATCCCGTGAAAGGCACCAATCAGGAGAAATTTCTTCATGACCGCGTCAACAGTTTAATTGGCGGTGCTGCGCACAAAAGTCCTGTTTTTAGTCGAAAGCAACAAATGAATCTTCATGTCGGCTCTAATGGTCTCTCGGCGTGAGAATGATGTTCCGGTACTTCACCGAAGTATGATCACCCTGCAGGTAAAGCGGGCCTGGGACGCCAGGGTCGGTATGCATCGCGCCTGCGGTGGGCCCATGCACCGGCAGATTGTCGATCACCATTTCACCATTCAGCACAACGGTGATGTGCCGGTCCACCAGCGTGAGTTCATACGTCTGCCACTCTCCTCCCGCCCTTCCGGCATTCCTGGCGGGCGTAATTCGGTTGAAGATGGCCCCTGGGCCGCGAATGCCCTGCATCGGGCTGTCGCGATCCACGACCTGAGCCTCATACATGCCGCGCAGGTAGACTCCGCTGTTTCTTTTTTTCCCGACCAGGAACTCGATGTGCAGTTTGCAGTCCCCAAAAACGGCCTCGGTTCGCAGGTTGCCGTAGGCCCCGGTCGCACTGAAATCGGTCTTGGGCGTCGAGTTCACGAGGCAGCCCTCTGATACGGACCAGCCATTCAGCTTCTCCGGCCGCCGGAGCTTCCAGCCCGTCAGATCCCGGCCGTTGAACAATTTGATGGGACGATCCCACCTGACCTTGGACAGGTCCGGGGCGGGGGGCATCGGGGCGATGGCCTTCCCAGTGAAAGGGTCACGGGTCTCGGTGCCGTCGGGGGCAGTGGTCACAATCTCACCCTGCAGCGTGCCCTCCGCCCACCAGATCCGGGCGATCTGGCGAGGACTCTGCTCATCCCTGCGGGCAACCTGGAGGGGAACGCGCAGGACCCCGCCCGCCCACTGGACCCCCTTGCGGGGCCGGGTCGTTCCCACGTTCACGGTCATCGCGACCACCGGGCCTCCATCCTCACACCTGACACTCAGCCAGCCAGCCTCCCCGCTCTTGATCTGGAGGGACCAGTCGCCCAAGAGGTTGGCGGGAAGATCTTCACAACGAACGAGGCCTCCGGAAAAAAGAAGCGCTAGAAGAATCAGGAGGGGCACGCCGGAACCTCGCTGTGGCATCGGTAAAAATCAAGTTCCGCCTCGCCTCGCACCGCGCACTCCGAGCCGGCATTTACAGCGAATGCGTCCCGCGAGGGCAACCAGCATCAGCGGCCAACAAGGTTGTCCCGAATCAACACCCCCGGACCGCATAGAAGGGGCTGTGCGACATCCCGCGCAATAACGTTTCCGGTCACAAGGTTGGCATGACCCTCTCCCTCAAAACGTATGGCTCCCTTCGTCCTCTTCTCCACCCGCCAGTCTGCAAAAGTACATCCGCTGATGTTCGTCTGGCTGCACTCCCGCGCATCGACTCCATAGGGCACGCCCCCGAGAAACTGGCAGCCCGAGACATTGATGCGCAGGCACCGGTCCAGCTCAAGCAACGAGAGTCCCGTCTTTTGGCCGGCAGGGTCCTGGTCCTCGACGGTGCACCCGTTTATCAGGCAGTCCCGGGAACTCACCAACCGGATTCCCGTATGCATGCCGGGAGTATGACGCCGAAAACTGTTCGTTCCGATGGTCAGGTGGCTTGAATGCTCAACCAGAAGATTGTGGCGGCCGCAGGAATAAATGCAGTTTCCACTAAGGACCACCCCGTGGCAGCCAGTCAGGTGGACGTTGTTTTCCTGGTTCCCGATGACATTCCCGGTAATCGACCAGAGACCCGGCAGCCGGCCATCTTCAAGGTCATTCAGGACCCTGATATTGGCCCCCCCGGGAGACACGGTAGCCTGTATTGTGTTCGCAGACACCGTCAGCTCATTCACGCTGGAGCCCCTCGCCGTGGTATCCACATAGATCTCGGCAGTGGGCTCCGGATCAGTCCCGTGGGCCCGATGGTTATTATACTCTATGTCATTTCCCGTGATCTGCAGGTTGCGCACCTCTGATCCCTCAATTCTGATTCCTCCCTGCCGGTTGTAGCTGATATGGCTCCCGGTTATATTGATCTGGTGGAGATTCACCCGGTCCAAAAAGATCCCCACCCCGGTGTTGAAGTAGAAGTGGCAGTGGCTTATGAGCACGTTCCGGTTGCGTTTGTGGAGGCGGATCCCATGGCGCACCCTGCGGACCAGGACACCTTCGATCACCGCTTGCATCGTCTCAACCAGCTCGATGCCATCCGCACCTGCATGCCCACCTTCAATGACCAGGTTCCTTATCGCTGGCAGGCACTGGCTCCACACCTCCGGCTTGATTGAACCGGGGTCTCCTGTTCCGCCATGGGTTCCCACCAGGCGAAAGGCCGGGCCGGGCCCTTCCATCACAACCACTCCCTGGCCTCCTCCGTCAAGACACTGGCGGCGCTCGAGGGGAACTTCGATGGTCTGCGTGATCCGGTATTTTCCTTTCGGGAACTCCAGCACGTCATCGCCGCTGGTGACGGCATGCTGAATGGCCTTCGTATCGTCGGCCTTCCCGTCGCCTGCTGCTCCAAAATTGCGAACGTTACTCACTCTTTTACCCCTGGTTGAGTCCATTAAAGGGGACGGTCCTGAAACTGCGAGGAGCAAGGGCGCACCCGGGCGGATTTCGGCCCCCTGGGGTCGACCCTCCTATCTGGACCTTCAGCACCGGGCTCCAAAAACCACTCCGTCCCCTTGAATTCATGGCTCCCGCCCGGCGCGCCGAGAAAAGAGCCCCTGCTCCTGCTGGTGGGAAAATCCCAATCTTCCCGGGGAACCGGATTTGTCCTCGGCAATCGCATCGACCTGACTGATACAGAGTTAAGACCATGAGCGGACGGATCCGGGAAATTAAAGGCCGAAAGGGCCTGAGAGAATTCGTGGGATTCCCCTTCGACCTTTATCAGGGGAACGAATTCTGGGTCCCTCCCCTCGTCCGGGGAGAGGTGCAGCTCCTCAACCCTGCCAGCAATCCAGCCTTCAAGTTCCTCCATGGGCGCTATTGGGTGGTGGAAGGGCCCGAGGGTCACATTCAGGGTCGGATCGCGGCTTACATTCCCAGGTCGGGAGGCCGGGACCGCCCAGCCCGCTTCGGACACCTCGACTTCATCGACGACCCGGAAGTGACCCACCTCCTGCTTGGACAGGTCGAACAGTGGGCCCGGGAAGAAGGTTTTTCCTCGGTGGAGGGCCCGGTTGGCGTGACCAGCTTCGACTCTTCAGCCCTGCTGGTGGAAGGATTTGACCGACTCCCCACCGTCGCCTCGTCCTACAACTTTCCCTACTACCGCGAACATCTAGAGGGACTCCAGTACGAAAAGGAAATCGATTATATCGAGTTTGAGATCCCCGACCTTGGCGAGGTGAATGCACGAGTGGAAAAACTCGCGGCCTACACCTTGAGAAAGAAAGGGATCAGGCTGCTTGAGCTGAAAGGGCGCAGGGAGCTCCGCAGGCTCGCCCCGGCTGTCTTCGACGTGATCAACGAGGCCTACCGGCACCTGCACGATTTTGAACCCCTCACCCGCGAACAGGTCTCCTTCTACACGGACCAGTACTTTGCCTACCTCGACCCTTCCCTCATCAAGGTTCTGGTCGATGGTGACGGCGAAGTTGCCGCCGTTGGGATCTCCATGCCGTCTCTCTCGCGTGGACTTCAGGCCGCACGGGGGAAGCTCCTGCCCTTCGGCATCCTGAAGCTCATGAGCAGGGTCAGGCAAACCGATACCCTCGATCTCTACCTCGTCGCCGTCCGCAAGAAGTGGCAGAAGGCGGGGCTGCCCTCCATCCTCATGCACGAGACCCACAAGTCCATGCTGGCCCGTGGCATGACCCGGGCGGAAACCAACGGGGAGCTGGAAACCAACGAGGCCGTCCAGGCCCTCTGGCGAAGCTATGGTGCACGACAGCACAAACGACGGCGAATCTATCGCAAGACCCTGTGAAACGGTCGGCCGCTCGCCAGCGGCCCGTGAATAGGCTTTACCAGCCTTCCCGCTATCCGCGCTGACCTCTGCGAAGGACATCCAGGGAATCCGGAGGCCGAGGGGACCCGTCCGCCTTGGGTTCCCGGCGACGGCATGATAGGATGATTGCACGTGAAGGAACGATTCCTTCGGCCGATTATCCTTCCCTGCTTTCCCATGCCCCTGCACCTCTCGATCTGGACTGCCCTCTGTTTAGCCCTGCTGGCAGGCGGAATCGCTCCGGCCCAGACCTACTCCAAGCGCGCCCGAACCCTGATTGGTCCCTCCCTGCAAACCATCGAAAACAATATCGAGTCCCAACGTCAGGCGGGCTACAGGGACTACGATCCGGCCTACGTCTTCGTGGTCAGCGCTGCCAAGCAACGCATGCATGTCCTTTCGCGCCGGAAGGGCGACGTCGTCCTGACCGTGAGGTGCGCAACAGGAAAGGGAGGGCTGGGCCCGGATGACTCACAGACTCCCCCCGGATTTTTCACGATGGGCGGTGTCCGCATCGCGCGCAATGCGGACACCTCCATCCAGACGGGGGACACCAAGAAGGGAGTGACGGGAATCTACGCCGAATTGCTCTTCCCTCCCACTCACCCCGACAGGGACATGCGTGGCCGTGTTCCCAACAACGTGGTTATTCATTCCTACAATCCGGAGGCAAGCCCCATGCTCAGGGAACGAAAGGACAAGAAGCTCATCGGCCGCGTGCCCTGCACCAGCGGGTGTCCGGTTCCCGAAACCTACGAGGCGAGGAAACTTGTTCCCTACTTGCGGGCCAGCGCAGGGAAGTTCGACCCCGGGGCTCGACCCAATGCGGCCCTGCGTTCCCTCCTCAGCGAGGGCAAGGTAAAGCAGTACTCCCAAGACGCACTGGGAGGAGGTATTTTCATCATGGGCGAGGACCGGGACGATCGTGTCAAGCAACCTCAGGTTCCCTGAAAAACGGCGTGCGCTCCCTCTTCCTCACGACCGCCGCGACTCGAGGGCAGGACTCCCCGGTGATTGCACAGGTGACTTCAGAGACCAAGATATCCAGAACACATGTCCGGTGATCGACCATCCGAGCTCGAGCTTCCGTCCCCCCGGGCTCTGTCCCGGTGTCTTCCCCAGCTGGACATACAGAGGTTCGTGGCGCGTGGCGGGATGGGGGCGGTCTACTACGCGGTGCAGCGCCACCTGGACCGGGAAGTCGCCCTGAAGATCCTGCCTCCCGATGTCGGCGACCCGGATTTTCGCAGCCGCTTCGCCCTGGAGGCCAGGGCAATGGCCCGTCTCAACCATCCCAATCTTGCACAACTGTATGACTTCGGAGAGGCGGAAGGATTGTTGTGGATGGCGCAGGAGTGGATCGATGGGCCAACTTTTCATACTCGGTTCCAGGAAGGGCCCCTGAGTGAGGGCGAGGCGGTGGCCCTGGTCTGCCAGGTCTGCGAAGGGCTTTCCTATGCCCACCGACACGGCATCGTGCACCGCGACGTCAAACCGGAAAACATCATGTGGAACAGTGACGGCGTCGTTAAGATGACCGACTTCGGCCTCGCCCGCGCAACCCGGACAGGACCAAGCCACCTCCGAAACGAGCAGGAAGGCCGCTTCCTCACCCGGGAGTATGCTGCCCCCGAGATGTTCGACCTGCACGCCGAAATTGATCACCGGGCCGACATCTTCGCCTTGGGCGTGCTTGCCTACGAAGGCCTTACCGGGAAGCGGCCAAGCGGGGAATACAGGCCGCCCAGCGCAGTTCAACCATCCCTGCGGGGGCGTTTTGACCACGTGGTGGCCAAGGCCATGCAGCGCGATCGCGAAAATCGCTACGACGATTGTGCAGACTTTAAACGGGAATTCGAATTGGCCGCCGCGCGGCCGCGGGACCTCGAAGGAGCCAGCCTCCAGAAACAATCGAACCTCATTCCGGTTCTCGCCCTCACCGTTGCGATGATCGTGTTTGGGGCGGTCGTCTGGTTCGCCATCTCGGTCCTGAGGGACCACTCGCCAACTCCTGAGCCAGCGGCATCCAGACCCACAGGAGTGGAGGAAGACCCGGCTCCACTCGTGGAGGACCTCCTCGCGGAGACAGCCCTCTACTATGACTTCGAACGCGCCGGCGGCGGAGAGCCAATCCTTGATCGGAGCGGACGAGGCTTCCACGGAATCCTGCATGGCGCACTTCCCGTGCCCGGCCGACGGGGGACCGGCCTCCATTTTGATGGCGTGGACGACACCCTCGAAGTAACCGCTGAATCCCTCATGCTCTCCGGTAACAGCTTCTCGGTGGCACTCTGGGTTCGTGCCGAATTCGACCGCGTTCACGGGTTGGTCGGGCAACGCAACCTCGAGGGCAACGGGCAGTATTTCCACATTCTTCTCAACAAGAACAAGCTCTGGCAGGATTTCTGGGGTGGGAAGGGAGTCTCTCACATCCTCCCTGCAGCCCGCTCAGGCGAATGGCTGCATGCTGCCTTCACGTTTGATGCCACGAGCAGGGTTTCCATCTTATACCTCGATGGGAAACCCGTCTCGGAATCCCTCTTCCCGGATCCCCTGGATTTCGGCGAAGGTCCCCTCCTGTTTGGAATGTTTCAGGCCGGCAGCACCAAGAGCTACCTCGCCGGAGCGCTCGATGAGATCATGATCTTCACCAGACCACTTGATGGAGTGGAGATCGGGGCTCTCTACCGGCACAGGCAGTCCGACGCCTCCTCCACCCCGGGGAACGACTGAGCGCGATCGCCCCGGCAGCTATCCGGGGGGCATATCTCCCTCCCCCTGCTTGCGATCAGTCTGACGGGGCCATAGTGTTCACGTATGACAGTACTTTCCCGCATCATAATGCTCGTCGTCGCGGGCAGTTCGCCAGCGCTCGCGCAATCCGTCACCGAGGGCAACCTGAAGCTCGAAGGCATCGTGGCATTCACCGAGGGCCCGGCCTGGCACCCGTCCGGGAACGTCTACTTTACGGACATCGCGAACAACCGCATCATGCGGCGCGACCCGAAAGGCACGATCCATGTCTTCCGCACTCCTTCCGGGCGAGCCAACGGCCTCCTCTTCGACCGGCAGGGGCGACTCCTCGCCTGCGAGGGCGGTCGCGAGGGCGGCAATCGCCGGGTCACAAGGACCGAGGCGGACGGGACCATCACCGTCCTGGCGGAACGCTTCGAGGAGAAGAAATTCAACTCTCCCAATGACCTCGCGGTCGATTCCCGGGGACGCATTTACTTCACGGATCCCCGCTACGGCGACCGCGGGGACCTCGAACAATTTGACCGTGACGGCGAGGAGATCGAAGGAGTCTACCGGATCGACGGCCCGGGACGAATTGTCCGCATAATCACTCACGAAGTACAGCGCCCCAATGGAATCCTGGTGTCCGCGGATGATGCGTTCCTCTTCGTAGCCGACAACGTGAACGATGGCCCGGACAACGGACTCGGTGGCAACCGGAAACTCTGGCGCTTCAAGCTCAATCCAGATGGAATGGTCGCGCCCGCAAGCCGCAAGCTCCTCTTTGACTGGGGTAGCGACCGCGGACCCGACGGCATGGCCCTCGATTCCAAGGGCCGCCTCTTCGTTACCGCTGGTTTCAATTTCCCCAAGCCTCCAGTCGAGACCAGTGAGAAATACAAGGCCGGCGTCTATGTCTTCACTCCCGAGGGAAGGCTCCTTCAGACCATCCCGGTGCCTGCCGACATGATCACCAACTGCACATTCGGCGGGCACGATCTCAGGACTCTCTTCGTCACGGCCGGGCACAAGCTGTGGAGCTTCCCCGTCGCGGAACCCGGGCACCTCGCCTGGCCAGGAGCCAGATGATCCGCGCATCCGGTTTCCCCCTTCCTCCCGGAGCCCTGCTGCACACGATGGGCCGGGACGCTTTCGCGCTCCCGGCCCATGAGATTCATCCCTCGCTTAGTGCACGATCGTCACTTTCGTGCCAACCGGAGCCTTCTCGTAAAGCGTGCGGGCCATTTCCCGGGGCATGCGAACGCAACCGTGCGAAGCAGGCGAACCGGGATTCGGAATGGGGCCGACGTGCATGCCGATGCCGTGGGAAGTGAGCCGCATCCAGTAGGGCATGGGAGCGCCCACGAACTTTCCGCCCCGCGGCACCGAGTGGAGCCGGGTATCGGCATCACCTTCCTTCAGGTTACCATTGGCGTCATAAATGCGCCCGTAGAGCGTCGACCGCTTGGCGACCACCTTTTCTGAAATGGTGAAAGTGCCCGTCGGCGTGGAGTGCCCGGCTCTCCCGGTTGCCACCCGGGACTGCCCGACCCTGACATCCCCACGATAAAAATAGGCCGTCTGTTCACTGAGGTCGATCTTGACCCGGAGAGGAGCAGTAACCCCGTGATCAGACCANTAGGAGTACTGGCTCCCGGGCGTTNGTTCCGGTGAGACCCCCAGGGAAACAGGGCTGGCCTGACGCAGCGAGGTCTTGTGNGTAGGTGCCGCGCAGGACACCAGGAACAGCGGGAGGGCCGCGGCGGCGAGGATAAGAGAGTTTTTCATTTCGGTGCTTCTTNGGTTTGTGGTTTTCAGGGGGAGCAATCGCTCCCTGCCTTCCTCACCGGGAAACCCATCCCGCCATTTTCATTTATTCCCGCCACCAGGCAAAGAGCACACCGGCTGAGCGAAACGCCGGGACAGGCTCCCGGGTCTTCTCGCCCAATTTCTCCCGGAGTATCTGCCCACCGTGCTCTTCTCGTGAGTTGACGACCCTGCCCCGGGAGCTTTTGAATCCGGAGCGGCATGGAACCCCCTGCGCTACACACAATGGACCATTGCCTCGCCTCTTTCGCGCTCGTCACCATCTCGATAGCCGCCGCAGTTGCTGAAGACGACTTCCCGGTTATTCCCGACGACCTCGAAGTCGCGCTCTACGCCAGCGAACCCCTCGTCCGAAATCCCTGCGCGATCGCCTTTGACGCCAGGGGGCGCCTGTGCGTCGGCATGGGCCCGCAGTATCGCAAGCCCACTCCCGCTACCCCGGGGGATTCTGTCTGGATCTTGATCGACGCGGACGGGGACGGCACCGCTGACTCCCGCAAAAGATACGCCACTGGCTTCAACAGCATACAGGGACTGGCTTGGCGGGGACGTGATCTCTATGTCGCCAACGCCCCGGATTTGACGATTGCCCGCGACCTCGACGGGGATGACGAGGCCGACGAGTACATCCGGCTCTACACCGACCTCGGCAATCTTGAGCACGGGCTGCACGGACTGAACTTTGCCCCCGATGGCAAGCTCTACATGTCAAAGGGCAACTCGAAGGGGCTCACCCAGTTACCAGACCGCGTCGCTCCCCGGCCTTTCCGGGAGCTGTGGGGCGTGCAGGCCCCCGGAGCGCCCGACTTCCCCCGTCCCGTGGTTTTCAGGAAAGGGGCCTACCGGAAAAACTTCCATGATCCAGCCGACGACTGGGGCCTGTGCGGGGGCGTCCTGCGCTGCGATCCCGACGGCTCTAACCTCGAGATCGTCTCCCGGGGCTTTCGCAACCCTTGGGACATCTGCTTCGATGACGAGTTCAACTGGCTGGGAACCGACAATGATCAGACCCGGGGCGACAAGCTCTTTTCACCTTTCTACGGCTCCCACTTCGGATGGGGGCACACCTGGGCCTATGACTGGAAAGGTGACGACCACCTTCCGACTGCACCCTCGGCCGGACCTCTCTTCGAGGGATCCGGCACGGGAGTGGTCTACTGCGGCCTGGAGCACTATCCCGAAAATTACCGCGACGTCTTTCTCATAAATGACTGGCTCCGCCGTGAGGTCTACATCTACCGGCCGGCCTGGCACGGGGCATGGATGACCGCCGACCGCGAGACCCTGGAAATCTTCGCGCATGCTGATGGGGGTCGGGCAATGAGCAAAAGCGAAGGACGCCGCTTCGACCCAGTTGATATCGAGCTCGGGCCCGACGGAGCAATCTACATTTCCAGCTGGGGTCGCGAGTACGGACTGTCCGAGAAGGACGGCAAACAGGTCAATGAGGGACGAATCTACCGCCTCTGGCCGAAGGCCGCCCCTCCGGACTGCAAGGCACTGCGTGATCCAAAACGTCAAAAGCCAATCAACGAGTGGTCCACCACTGAGCTCCACCAGGATCTCGCCAGCCACCTGCCGGCTTGGCGGACAAACGCTCAGGAGGAACTGCTCCGGCGTGGTAGCGGGGAGCCCGAACCCGGCACATCAATCCTTCCCAGTTCAAAGCGCTTTGCCACCTGGCATGCCTGGACCATGGCACGCCAGCGCCTGTCGGCCGAAAGAGATGCGATTCTCTTCAGGAACCTCAGTGATCCCGATTCTCCCGGGGCCAGGCAGCGCATGCGTATTCTGGCCTACCGCGCGCGGCAAAGAGGGGACCACCGGCTGCCTGAGGCAAGCCGGCAGGAACTGAAATCACCAGATGCCCGGTGCCGCCACGAGGCTATTCTCGCCATCCGGCAGGCCGGGGAGACCCGCTGGAACGAGGATCTCCTCGCCCTGCTAGCCGTAGAGCAGGACCGCGTGGTCTACTACTCAGCCTGGGGCGCCCTGATGGACCTGATCCCTTCCCCTCGGCGCAAGGCCCTCCTGAAGGATCCCCGTCCAGCTACCAGGAGGGGAATCTTTCTGTCCCTCCTCGAGGAAGACTCCCTCAGTGACGCAGAGATCCGTCTCTTCCTCCTGGATCCGGATAAGTCAATCGCGGCTCTCGCAAGGACCAGACTGGAGGGACGGCACAAGACGGAGATCCGGGGCCCCGGACTCAGTGCTCAGGCAGACACCAGCCCTAACAGCCCCGGAACCTTCGTCGGTCCCCGGCCGGTTTCGGTGGTTTCCACCATCCGGAGCCGGCAGGGAATGCACTACGAGGAAGCCGTCCTGGCCAACGGCACAAGAGCCTATACCGACCGACCCTACCGCATTCTGGAACTCCCGGGTGAACTTGAGGGGCTCACCTTCATTCGTTCGTGCAACAATGACGCGGACCTCGCCCGGGGACCGTTTCTCAACCTTCACCTCCGCTATGATTCCGAGGTTTTCCTCGCCGACGATACCCGTGGCAACCAGCTCCCCGGGTGGGCCCGCGGAACCTTCACCCCAACCACGCTCGCTCTCCGCACCGATGATGCTACTCACCGTATCTTCCGCGCCGAGTTTCCCGCCGGTGAAGTCACCTTCGGCCCGAACATGGAAAACGTGGAAGGGCGCAAGGCGAACTACCTCGTCATCATCCGCCCCAAGCTCCTCACCCCACCCGCCGAACCCACCTCCGAGAGCGCAGCCCTCGCTCTGGTCGGGAAGGGGGACGCCGACCGGGGCCGCACGCTCTACCTGAGCAAGACCGGGGCGGATTGTGCCCGCTGTCACCGCCTGGAAGGCATCGGAAACCTCTTCGCTCCGGACCTCAGCGACATCGGTCAGCGCGCCGGGGCTGACTTCATCGTCCGCTCCATCCTGGATCCTGCCGCCGACATCACGGAAGGCTTTGCCCTGCAGGCCCTGCAGACGAGACGGGGAGAGTCCCTGGCCGGGATCATACTGGAAGAGACCGCCCGCACCATCACCCTGGCCCTGATGGACAGCACCGTGAGAGTAGTGACCAAAGAGGAGATCACCGCCCGCAGGGCCACTCCCACCTCGGCGATGCCTCCCATCTTCGCGCAGATGCTTACCGCACAGGATGTCGCCGACCTGTCCGCCTACCTCCTGAGTGAGAAAAACGATCTCCCGGTCACGAACCCTCCGGTGCCCACGGCCCTCGACGAGACCGACCGGGACAAAAAACCGCAGGGCGATGCCTCCTCCCTGACGGGCAGGAAATGGGGCGACCCGGAGAAGGGCTTCTACCTGGCTTGCCACGATCTCCATCTAGAAATCCGCTACGATGGAGCCGAGGTTGCTTCCTATTACTATCGCCACCCAGAAACGAAGCGACCATTCCTCGCGCACGTCAAGACGCCCGGGGGTCTGCAGGTCACCCGGAACTTTCCCCCGGTCGAGGGCGTGGACGCTACCGACCATGCCACCATGCACCCGGGGATCTCGCTCGGCTTCGCAAACCTTGAAGGGGTGAGCTTCTGGCACAACAACGAGGGAATCGTCGTCCAGAACCGATTCCTGGGGGCCCCGCACGCCGGGAAGACTGCCACGTGGTCCGTTGAAAACCACTGGATCGCCCCGGGCGGACGGAAGATGTGCCGGGAAGTGGCCCGCTACGAGACCACCCGTAACGAAGATGGCTTCCTCATCACCCTCGATAGCAGGCTCTCCAGCCCCAACCCATTCTGGCTGGGCGTGCGCGAGGAGATGGGCCTTGCCCTCCGGGTGGCCACCCCCCTCACGGTCAGGAACAGGGGCAGCATCCTGGCGGCGCGCGGCGGCAAAAACGAGAAAGGAACATGGGGACGGCATGACCAGTGGTGGGACTACTTCGGTCCCCTTGCTGGAAAGAATGCAGGCATTCAACTCATGAGTGGCCCGGGCAATCCGCCCGTCTGGTCCCACAGCCGTGACTACGGCGTGCTGGTCGCCAACCCGCTCCCGGTCGACAAGGCTGCCAACCGCGGCAGGAGAATTGAGATCCAACCGGGTGAAGAGTTTCGCCTCCGCTTCGGAATCCAGGTCCACGAGCACAACCAGCGAGCTGAATACAATCCCGAGGCCGCCTTTGATCGCTACCGGAGGGAGCTACAGGGCCGATAGCGAACGGTGGCCGGGCCCCGCAGGGATTGCCCGTCAGGCCAAGATCTCTCGCATCACCTCCCCGGCGACATCGGTGAGGCGGAAGTCCCGGCCCGCGTAGCGGTAGGTGAACTTCTCGTGGTCAAAACCGAGCAGATGCAGGATCGTGGCGTGCAAGTCGTGGGCCTCGGTCACCTTTTCAACTGCTTCAAACCCGAACTCATCGGTGGCTCCGTAGACGGTGCCGCCCCTGATGCCCCCGCCAGCCATCCAGACCGTGAACCCGTACGGGTTGTGGTCGCGCCCGAGCCGGGACTTGCCGGCTCCAGTCAGCTCAACCGTCGGTGTGCGGCCGAATTCCCCCCCGAAGACAACGAGGGTATCTTCGAGCATTCCGCGCTGCTTCAGATCGGTGAGGAGTGCCGCCACCGGGCGGTCCAGCTCGCCCGCGAGCCTGCGATGATTCTCCTCGATCTTGTCGTGATTGTCCCATGGCTGTCCCGATCCGTGCCAAAGTTGCACGTAGCGCACGCCTCGCTCGAGAAGTCGGCGAGCGATGAGGGTTTGCCGGCCATGTACGCCGCGTCCATACAGATCGCGCATGTAGGCGGGTTCCCGGTCGAGGTCAAATGCGTCCGTGGCGTCTAACTGCATTCGATAAGCCAGTTCAAAACTCTGGATGCGGGCCCGCAACTGATCGTCGCTGCCACCACGTGCATCAAGATGCCCACGATTGAGGAGCTGGAGGAAATCCAGTTGGGCCCGCTGCCCACTCCGGGACTGGCCAGCATTGCGAATGTGCTCGATCAATTTCTCGACCTGCTCGTGCTTGCTGTCCACAAACGTCCCCTGAAACGCTCCGGGAAGGAAGCCAGCCTGCCAGTTATGCGCCCCCTTGATGGGGTGTCCGCCGGGAGACATCGCGATGAACGAAGGCAGGTTGGCGTTTTCTGATCCCAGACCATATGTCACCCACGATCCCACGCTGGGTCTGCTCAGGATGGCGTCGCCACAATTCATGAGCATGAGGGATGGCTCGTGATTGGGCAGCTTCGCCTTCATCGAACGAACGACCGCGATCTCGTCCATGTGCTCTGCCACCCCCGGGAAGAGACTGCTCACCTCGATTCCGCTCTGGCCGTGACGATGAAACTCGAATGGCGAGGGAAAGGCCGCTCCGGTCTTGCGCTCAGTACGCAGGTTACCCCGCGGAAGCTCCTTGCCGGCATGCTTCTGCAGAGCGGGCTTTGGGTCGAAGGTATCCACGTGCGAGGGTCCGCCATTGAGAAAGAAATGAATCACCCGCTTCGCTCTGCCAGGAAAGAAAGGTTCTCCCACGGACTGCCCCGCAGCGAGAAGGTCCGCCAGTCCCAGCGCACCAAAGCCCATTCCGCAGCGTCGCAGGAAGTGGCGTCGTCCCAGCAAATCTGTTTTCTCCTGCGGCATTTCTAGTCCAGGAACATTGCTTCGTTCGAAATCAGGAGTGCCTGCGCAAGCCGCTCCCAGGGGCCGAGCGCCCGGTCGTCGCTCCGCCTCCCTCCAAAATGCTCTCTCGCATCCCACACCCTTTTTGCTCCGGTGGTTTCGAGACGGGGTGCCCACTCGAATCCATCACACTGAAAATTGTTTGCTGCCCCGCAATCGACAATAAAATCGAGGATCTCCCCGGCTTCCACTTCGATCTTCTCCAGCCCGGCCTCTTCGGACTTGCCGTAATTGATCTGCCAAGCTCCCAGCAGACCCTGCCGGCTGCTGGAAACCCACGCCCGCAAACCGTCACCACAATCCTCGATCTTGCTGATGGTTCCCTTCAGGGCCAGGGTCGCAGTCGCGGGCGAAGTCCAGCGCCTGATTGCCGCGTGCTCCACCTTGTTTCCTGCATGGCCTCCCCCGGCGGTGAGCCGAACCCACCCAAGAGCCTGGTCGGGCCATTTTTCTCCTCCGCCCCAGGCCTTGCCGTTGAAATGGGGCAATCGCCGGAACTCCAGAACCCGGCCACTCTGGTGATCAAACCTCCCGTATCCATAACTCCAGGCCATGACTTCCGGCCGAAGATCCGGCCTCTGCTCCTGCTCGACCGGGCGCAGGAACTCAAGGGCACCCCGCTCCTCAGCCCCAGTTGGAAGACGCCCGTAAACATGCATGAAGAGGCGCCCGATCTGACCCGCGCCCCCTTCCCCGTCCTCGGAGTTTCGCACGCGCCTGGCCAGCGCCTGCGCCCGAGCCACCGTGAAAGGTGCATTCAGGAGGAAGAGAGCCTGCTGGGGAACATTGGTCCGGTAGCGCCGCGGAGAGTGCAGCTCCGGATTGGCGAAGTCGAAAACGCTCAACGTCGCAGGCAGATACTGGCGATCAACCCTGCCGTAGAGACTGCGGCGTGGAGAGGCCCCAGCCCCGAGAAGGTCTCCGGGGGGGCCTCCAATCCGCAGGTCCAGCTCCCCGGACGCAGCAAGCATGAAATCGCGCATCGATTCGAAATCGAGCCGGCGGCGGGGATACACGGAGAGAAGCTGGTTCCCGGCATCCACGGAGGGTGGAATCCCCGCCCGCATCCGGGCGAGCGCTGACGTGGCAATCAGGCGATGAACGTGCTTGAGCGACCATTCGTGTGCCATGAGCTCCGCCGCGAGAAAGTCCAGCAGCCTCGGATGTGAAGGCCGCCTGCTACGAGTCCCGAAGTCACTGTCGGTCCGCACCAACCCTTCTCCGAAATGACCACGCCAGATCCGGTTCACGATGACCCGGGCGGTGAGCGGGTTGTCTGCAGCGGTGAGCTCGCGGGCCAGTTCGAGGCGGCCAGAGCCAGCCCTGTAGACAGGACGCTTCCCCTCATGCAGAATGCCCAGCGATCCACGGGGAACTTCAGCCAGCTGGTTGGGATACTGTCCCCGGCCGAAGATCCGCACGTTGCCCGCCACCGGACGATCGACCAGACAGAGTGCATGCAGGGCCTTCTCGCCAAGGTTGATCACCTCGCGATCGAGAGCAGCCTGGGCCTTCTTGAGGGGCCCCTTGTTAGCATCGTCAAAAAGCCATTCTACGTCGTGAATGTATTGCCTCGGGATGCGGATGGGGGAACCGGGCCCCTCCACGGCAGCCCGCAATTCACGCCAGCCCTGCTCCTTGCTGTCCTTNTCCTGGCCCACGCTGCGCCGGAAGAGTTCCGCGTAGCATCCAGCCACCTCGGTCATGGCAACCGGTGGTTTCCCGATGCCCCTCGCCCTGAGGGCTTCGGCCACCAGGGGATTGGCCNCGCTCAGATCGGGACTCTCCCCCCGAGCCAACGCCAGCCACGGACCGAANACCGGATCCGCACGCCGNAACTNCTGCGAGAGGAATTCATGCCAACGACGAATCTGGGCCGGGATCAGGTCGTCCCCTTCAATGATCTCGGCAAAATCCGGCGGTGGCACCTTGGAGATATCGAGCGCAGCCAGCATGTATTGCGCACTGCGCTCGAGGTAGCGCTTCTCCATGACGCCAGCCCGCTTCTCAAANTCNGCCGCGAGNGCCNCCTTCTTATTCTTCAACGCCACGGGCNCGGGCTCGGACCCGAGGGCGCGCAGCTCCTCCCTCGAACTCTTGAAGACCCCGTAGAGCGCGTAGTAGTCTGCGGTCGGAATCGCGTCGAACTTGTGGTCGTGGCAGCGGGAGCAGGAAACGGTCAGCCCCAGCACTCCCCGCGTCACAACATCGATTCGGTCGTCAATGATATCCGGCTCCACACCGAGAAAGCGACGCCCCAGAGTAAGAAATCCCATTGCGGCAAGATCACTCCGGTCACACAGGCCCTCCGCCAANAGGAGATCCGCNGCGATCTGCCTCTGGATGAACTGGTCGTAAGGGAGATCCCGATTGAAGGCCNCAACCACCCAGTCGCGATAGACCCAGGCATGGGGAAAGTCGAATTCCTCACCCGCGTAGGNGTAACCCTTGGTGTCCGAATACCGGGCCANGTCCAGCCAGTGACGAGCCCAGCGTTCACCNTAGTGGGGGGAGGACAGCAGGTCCTCTGCCAACCCAGCCGCAAGCGCAGCGTCTTCCCCGGGAAAACCCACCAGTTCCTCAAGCAGGNCGAAGGAAGGAGGCAGGCCGGTCAGGTTGTAAAACATGCGCCGGATCCAATCACGCCGTCTCGCTGCCGGCGCCCGCTCCAAGCCAGCNTCATTGAGTCGCTTCCCGACCAGAAAGGAGATGGGATCGGCAGACGCNTGCTCNGGGATNTCCGGGCGAACCACCGGTTGGAGCGACCAGTGCTCCCCGTCCGCCGCAACCGACGGAAAGGCGAGGACTCCAGTAAATCCAAGGTGGAGGACAAGGCGCATCCAAATCCAAACATGGGCACCTCTCCATCCGGTGCCAGCAAAATCACCCTTGTCGGAGACACCACGGCACCACCAGCGCGAGGGCGGGAAATGGAAAGGCCGGGAAGTTCCTCTTCAGGACCGGGGTATTGACTGGGCCGCTGCCGCTGCGCGAACCTGTGAGCAGATGACCACGCCCCCCGCCACCCAAGAGCGCCGGGTATTTCTTTCGACCGGAGCGGCCACCGTGGCCTTGGCCANAGCCGCCCGCGGNACCGAAGGATCCCGCTCCCCCCGCATCAAGATCGGACAGATTGGAACCTGGCATCCCCACGCCCTCGGAAAACTCGAAACCATCCTGAAATATCCGGAGCTCTTCGAGTTCGTGGGAATTGTGGAGAATGATCGCGAACGCCGCGAGACCATCGCGCAGCGCTACCCGGACCTGAGGTGGATGACTGAGGCAGACCTGCTCGAGAGCCCGGGACTGGAGGTGGTCGCGGTAGAAACAGCAGTGGGTGAACTGGCTCCCACCGGGCTGCGTTGCCTGCAGGCGGGGANGCACATTCATCTCGACAAGCCCGCCGGGCCGACCCTCGAGGATTGCGAGAAGCTCCACNAGGAAGCGAGGCTCCGCGGACTGACTGTCCAGATGGGCTACATGTTCCGTTACAACCCCGCCTTTGCATTCCTCTTCAAGGCCNTCAGGGATGGTTGGCTGGGCGAAGTCACGGAAATCAACGGGATGATCGGGAAGAACCTCAACGACTCCGGGCGCCGAAACCTCGCACGCTTCAAGGGAGGGGGAACGTTCGAGCTCGCCTGCCACCTCATCGACGCAATGGTTACCGTTCTGGGGAGTCCCTCAAGCATTCAGGGGTTCAACCACCGGACTTTCCCCGCGAAGGACACCTTTGCCGACAATCAGCTTTCGGTCTTCGATTACCCCAGGGCGATCGCCACCATCCGCTGTAATCACATCGACCCCATGGGATGGTCCCGCCGTTGCTTTTCGGTAACCGGAACCCTCGGAACCTGCGAAATCCGGCCGTTAGAGCCCCCTTCCCTCCGGCTCGGGCTGGATCGCGACCGGACACCCTACAGGCGCGGCTATCAGGACGTGAAACTCCCCAAGGCGGAGGGGCGCTACGACGGTGAGTTTCTCGACCTCGCCAGAGTCATCAGGGGAGAGAAGAAGCTGGCCTGGGACGCCCGGCACGACCTCGCCGTCCACGAAACTGTCCTTCGCGCCAGCGGGATGATCAAATAGGGAAACATCATGAGTGCACCCAGGGTTCTCATCACTGACTTCATCTCCGAACCGCTCGATTTCGAACGGAACGTACTTGGGGAGGCCGCCGAGGTCGTCGCTCTCGAGGCGATGGGCGAGGAAGCCCTCGTGGGAAAGGTCGAGACCGCCACCGCCATCATCTGCTACCACTACCTCTCCATCACTCGCAGCACCATCGAACGCCTGCAGAATTGCAAGGTCATTGTCCGCGGCGGGGTCGGCTACGATAACATCGACCACCGGTGCGCACGCGAGCACGGCATTCCCGTCTGCAACGTGCCGGACTATGGGACCGAGGAGGTCGCCGACTCGGCTCTTGGCATGATCCTCAGCCTCGCTCGCGGAACGCACTTCCTGCAAAGCCGGCTGCGCCGGGGAGCAGGCGACTGGAGCGTGGAGCAGGCCAAGCCGATCCCAAGGCTCCGTGGACGCACCCTCGGCATCATCGGCTGCGGACGCATCGGCTCGGCGGTGGCACTGCGCGCGAAGTCCTTCGGGCTCCGCGTGGTCTTCTACGATCCCCATGTTCCTGACGGCCTGGACAAGGCCCTCGGAATCCAGCGGGCCGACCACCTGGAAGAACTCCTGGCACAATCCCACCTCGTCAGCCTGCACTGCCCCCTCACCAGGGAAACCACGAACATCATCGGGGCTGCTGAGCTGGGCGTCCTTCCCCGGGGGGGCTTTCTCGTCAATACCGCACGTGGCGGGGTCGTTGACACGGAGGCGGTGGTGGACTCGCTCGCCACCGGCCACCTGCACGGCGCAGGCATCGACGTCCTCGAACACGAACCACCGGACGAGAATTCGAAGGTCCTCAAGGCCTGGCGCGATCCCACACACCCTGCTCACGACCGTCTTCTGCTGAACCCACACGCAGCCTTTTACTGTGAGGAAGGGGGTGAGGAATTTCGCCGTAAGGCCGCCCGCGAGTGCCTGCGCGCGATTCGTGGCGAGGCGCTGCGCAATGTTGTGAACTAGAGACCGGGCAATCACCCCGGAACCTCGTCCCGGAGTTTTCAAGGACCGGGGGCCTGCTCTCCAGTCATCTCAATAGGTGGCCCGCCCGCCGGATAGATCAAAGACTCCCCCCGTCGTGAAGGAGCAGTCCTCCGAGGAGAGCCAGGCAACCAGGGCGGCTGCCTCTTCGGTGAGTCCGAAGCGACCCATGGGGATCCTGGAGAGCATGTAGTCAATGTGCTCCTGGCTGATCTGCTTGAGGATGTCGGTCTCGATCACGGCCGGGGTCACACAGTTCACAATCACCCCGCTCTCGGCACACTCCTTTCCCAGCGACTTGGTGAGCCCAATTACTCCCGCCTTGGCGGCGCTGTAGTGCGAGGCATTGGGGTTGCCCTCCTTGCCCGCAATCGATGCGATATTCACGACTCGCCCATAGCCCTTCGCGATCATTCCCGGCACGAGGGCGCGACAGCACAGGAAGACCCCGAAAAGGTCTATTTGCAGGACCTCCTGCCATTCCTCCGGTTCACACTCCCACAGTTTCCTGCTGCTGCCTGCGATCCCTGCGTTGTTCACCAGAATATCGATGTCACCCATCACCTCCGAGGTCGCGGCCACCGCCGCATCCACCGACCCGGGATCGGTGACATCCACCGCGATGGCCTCGGATCCCGGGAACTCCGAGGCGGCCCTGGTGGCAGCCTCCTCATCCCGGTCCCAGATCGCGCACTGCGCACCCGAATCGGCCAGGCGCTGGCAGATCGCGAGGCCAATGCCCCGTGCTCCACCGGTCACAACCGCCTTTCGCCCTTTCAGATCAATTCTATTCATGATGTTTACCCCGGGAGATGAGCCTGCAGGAAACGGATGAAATTTCCATGGAGAATCCTGTCGATATCCTCACTTGAGTATCCGCGGGCAGCCAGCAGACCGTCGAGTCGTTGGAGCGCCGCGATGGAACTTACATCCTGCGGAGTCTGCTCCATTCCAAATCCTCCATCGAGGTCAGACCCGATCCCGACATGATCGGCACTGCCAGCCAGCTGGCAGATATGGTCCATGTGATCGACAAGATCCTCAAGTTTCACCCCCGCCTCCTGAGGAGTAGTGACCCCACGCTGCCATCCCGGCACCATCATCCACGTATCGAGCGCGCCACCGATCACGGCTCCCCGTTCGACCAGGCACCGGATCTGCTCGTCGGAAAACTGACGGGGGTTGTCCACGAGGGCGCGGCAGTTCGAGTGACTGGCCCACACCCCACCCTCGAAGAGATCGAGGGCATCGTGGAAAGCACGGTCACACAAGTGCGTGGCATCAAGAATCATGCCAAGTTCATCCATGGCCCGCACCAGGTCCCGGCCCCGCTCGGAAAGCGGGCCGTCCTGATCGTGCCCGAGGGCGTAGCGCCCTACGCCATAATGAGCCGGGCCCAGTGCCCTGAGCCCTTGTTCCCAGGATTGCGCAAGGTGAGCCGGTGTTCGAATGGAATCCGCGCCTTCCAGGCTGAGGAGGTAGCCTATGGGCCCCTCCGACTCTCCCGTCTTCCACCGGTCCAGCGCATCCGCGAGGGTTGCGCGATCCACAATCTGCGAAAGCTCGCCCACCTCCTCCATCGCCCGATACCAGGCCAGCTGCCCCTGCGTCTGGGCCCAGGCCGTCTCGGGGGCATTCCAGCCTGAGGCAACCGCTCCCGGTTTCATGCAACCAGCCAGCAAGGTTCCCACGCAAAGCCCTACTCCGCCGCGCCGCATTTCAGGAAAGCAAACCACTCCCCGGCCGCGCCCGCCGAGATCACTGAGCTCTGTTTCCCCTGACCGGATTTCAACAAGCTCCCGCCGCAGATCCCTGTTGTAGTCGAGCGCATTGAGCGAAAGGTCAAGATGAGCATCAAATACGAGCTTCATGGGCACCTCCCGGGATCATCTCACACCGTCAGGCGACGGTTGCGCGCAGTCACTGCCCAGCGCTCGCCGGTCAAGGCCCCGCTGCGCACCAGCGCCGCCTCCTGGTAGAGTGCGACCGTGGGGCAAATGTGTCGGGGAATCCCGATGAAGGGCTCCCCCACGAGGTGACCTGCAGCCTCCTCCACCTCCACCACGAGGTGCTCCTCACTGTGGCTCACCGCTCGCGCATTCCCGAGACCTGGCAGATGAACCCGTGTTTCGAGCGGTCCTTCCGAGGCGATCGCCTTGTGTCCAAGGTCCAGGCAGAGACGGTTGCTGCCCGGCTTGCTCACAACGCGGGTAAACACTGCCGCGGCATGTTCAAAGGGGAGGTCCGGAAAGGACTCTGCATACCCGCCATCCCAGAACAGGGTCGTGCCCGGGCTGCACTGCCAGCCTCGCTCTCCGGCATGGAGCCCGAAGGTCGGGGATCCTCCCCCGACCACGGCAGGCGCGGGATTCCCCGCCTCCTCGAGCGCTCCCAGTAGCTCCTCGACCAATCCCATCGCACCGGCCCAATCCTCCCTTCGCTCCCCCGGGTCGCGGGCCCGCAGGTGCCCGTCGTAGGCGTGCACGCCCTCGAATCGCAGGCCTCCCATGGACGTAATCGCCCCTGCGAGCCCCACCGCCCCTTCCCTGCAGCAGGTTCCCGTCCGGGCCATTCCGCAGTCGAAGTCCACGAAGACCCCGAGTTCCACGCCGGCCTCCCTGCTCATTCGCCCCTGAGATTCCAGCGCCTCGGCGCTCTCCGCCAGGAAAGAAAACCTGGCTTCGGGATATCTCCGTGCAAGACGAACGAGGCGCTCCTGGTTGGGCCCGACCAACGGATAGGCAAGCAGGACGTCGGCCGCCCCGGCCCCGACGCACATCTCCACCTCCGCGATCGTCGCCGCCTTGAACTTGCCGATTCCCGCCGCAAGCTGCAGGCGCACGACCGCGTCCATCTTGTGGGTCTTGACGTGGGGTCGCAGACGGTCCGGATCTCCACACATCGCGACCATGTGCGCGATATTCGCCTCCACCCGTTCGGGCCATGCCAGAAGGGCCGGGGAAGCCAACTCCTCCAGGCCGTCTACCTGGAAGGGATCACTCATGAACTGTACTCCGGAGTCACCTCCACGATCATCTCGATTTCAACCGCAATGCCGCCGGGGAGGGTGTTGGAGGGCAACGCACTGCGTGCTCCCACGCCGGTCTCCGTCCCATAAAGCTCCGCAAAGAGGTCGCTGCACCCGTTGATCACCTTGGGCTGGTCGACAAAGTCATCAGCGGAATTGACGAAGCCGAGGGTCTTTACGACCCGGCCCACCCGGTCCAGGCTGCCCAGGGCACGGCGCAGGGTCGCCAGCAGGGCGAGGCCGGTTTCCCGGGCCGCCGCATAGCCATCCGCCAAATCCATGTCTTCTCCCACCCGTCCCGTTGTGAGAGACCCGTCTTCCCTGAGAGGGCCATGCCCGGAGAGATAGGCCAGATTGCCGGCAAACACGATCGGCTTGTAAACCCCCATGGGTTCCGGTGCAGGCGGGAGGGTCAGGCCGAGTTCCTGGAGTTTTGCTTCTGCGCTCATTTCGCATGCGACGATAGCGCCTCCCACTGGTGAGGCGATGCTGAAAATTCACCGCATCGTCACGTCCCGAAATACCTCTCGATCAGCTCTCCAGCTGGCTTCTTTCCCATCCGGCTCACCACCATGACAACCAGGAGGTTGACCAGGGAAGCCCATACGAAGGGATGAATGTCGAGCCAGCTGAAAGCCTTGAACTCGCCGAACTCGGCAAGCCCGATGAGGTAGAAGGCCAGCATGACCAGGCCACCGGAAACCATGCCCGCCACCCCGGCAGCCGCCGTCATTCTCTTCCAGTAGAGAGCAAGGACAACCGGCACGAGGAAGGTCGCTCCCAGGCCACCGGAAGCAAAAACGATCAGCGTCTGCAGGAACTTGGGGGGATTGAGCGCAAAGACGACCGCCAGAGCCCCGACAACGACAGTTGTGAGCCGACTCAGGCGGGCCACGGTCTTTTCCGAAACCTTTCCCCTCGCGTTCTGCTGATAAACATCGCGCACCACTCCCGAGGACACGAGGAGCAGGAAGCTGTCCACACTCGACATGATAGCGGCAAAGGGCGCCGCCACCAGGATCCCCGCAAGCCAGGGCACCCCCGCCTGCTCGGTCACCACCCGCGCCATCTCCGGCATGATTCGGTCGGCTTCCACTTCCATTCCCGGCAGAAGGACACGCGCGCTGGTGAAGATCAGGACGAGAGGGAGGTAGATGAGGGTGAAAAAGATGGCCACGAAGAGAATTGAGCGCCGCAGCACCACCGTGTCCCGGAAGGCCATCTGCCGGACCATGTAACTCGGCTGTCCGGCGCCGGAAAAATTCCAGAAGGCAAAAAAGCTCAGAGCCAGCATGACGGGGAGAAACCCCGCCGCGTCATCGGCACTCGGTCCCCGGGGCGAGAGATAGGCCCCCCCTTGCCCTGCCCCCGCCTTGTAGGGCCTGCGCTCCACGATCCGCGCGACCGCATTCGGGTTCGCGGCCACCTCGGCAGCAAGCTCGGTCTTCTGCTCAGGAGAGGTGATGATCACCACCTCTCGCGGACCCCCCTCAGACTCCTGGTCGGCGAGTCGGAGAATTTCGCCATCCTCGGACCGGACCCACGCCCATTTGGAAAGGTCCGCCTCCAGCGTTTCAGAGTGCTTCCCGACGAGGGCCTTCCCCAAATCCGGGGGAGTCTGGGCGGCGAGTTTCTCGGTGACGCGGTTCAATCCACCCGTCAGCGAAAGGGTCATTCCCAACAGGAGGAGGACGCCAACCAGCATGACCAGCCCCTGCAGGACATCTGTCCACACCACCGCCCGGAATCCGCCGTAGGCGGTGTAGGCCACCACCGCGATGCCGAAGGCGCCAAGGCACACGAGGTAGTGCGGGTCCGCCTGGTTCACCCAGAAGACATGCCTGGTCACCCCTGCAACCGCGGAAACGGCCTTCTCGTAGACCGGAACATCTCCAAAGAGGGTCTGCATGATCACCGCCCCCGCCTTGAACTGGGCGAGAAGGTAGAAAAACATGAAGAAGAGCAGGAGAATGGTTGCGGTATTCCCCACCGCGTTGCTCGCGAAGCGCTTCCGCAGGAGCTCGGGAATCGTGATCGCACCAGCAATCCGCCCGGTCTGGTTCAGTCTCTTGGCGAAGAGGCCCATCGCCACGACAGGCACAACCATGTAGCCGCAGATCCACCACGCCAACGACCAGCCATGCGTATAGATCAGCGCGGGAAAGCCCATGAAGCTCCCCCCGCTCGCCAGGGTGGCGGCATAGGTCAGGGCAAACGCCCACATCCCGAAATTGCGGCCGCCAAGATAATACTCGCCCACGAAGGGCTTCCCCCGACCGACCCGCCCCGCCACGAAGGCAATCATGAAGACGACCAGCACGTAACCCAGGAACGAAGCGAGGGCCGCCCCGGAACCTGAGGTGGCTGCACCAAGAAGAGCCATCAGTCCACCTCTTCGGGTTCCTGATTCTCCCCAGTCTCCTCGGTCCTGTCAGGGTCGAGATCCGTGTCCTTCATGTAAAACATCGTGAACCAGAACGTGAACCCGCAGGCCGCAAGCCAAGGCAGGATCACCCCGAAGATGACCCAGCGCGGCAATCCCATCCAGGTGGGCACTGGCTCACGGCTCTCCCCGCCCCATCCGAACGCACACACGGTTGCAGTCCAAATCAGAAAAACCAGCCACCCGATGACAATGACCACGGACTCCCGACTGGCCTGCCGGAAGGACTCCCCCAGTTCCCGGTTACGCTGTTCCCTCTGATTGACGTCCTGTCCCAAGGTTTTGATTTAAGCGGGCTGCCGGTCCCGGAAAAAGCCCGAAGATCAGAGGTAGCGACCCCTGCGCTCATTACTCCGGTGACGGCGAAGGGAGTCCGATAGCCCGGGACAACCCTGCCTGCCTCGAACCGCCATCCTGACTACTCCGGCCTTCCGGCGGGGTGGGGCTTCTCCCCCTTGATGAGGCGCACGGCCTGCCGCGCCAGGCGGCGACCAAAGAGGTCATAGCCCTCCTTCGTGTAGTGCAGGCTGTTCGACTTCTTTCCGTCACGCTCCTTGTCATTGGTGTCGTCGGTATCGACCCAGGCCCCTCGTGGGTCATCAGTCGCGACCTTTACCTGGGCATCCCGGACCCCGTTCCACTGCTCGTTGTCGAGGTGGTCACACAGCCGGCCGATCACAAAATTCATCTCGGGAGCCTCGAGGTCCTTTCGGAGGTTCGCGATCAGGGTCTTCATGCTCTCCTCGTAGGCAGCCGCAAGCCCTGTCTTCCCATCACGTTCACCCTGCATCCACAGGAAGGTAATACTGTCCGGCTTCCCCTTTGCGATCTTGGCCCGGGCCTGCTTGAGCACGATCCCGTAAAATTCAGCGGGATCATTGAACTGCTGGGAGAGCTTGCTCTTTCTGGCGATCTCATCCCATGTCCTGACCCACTTGCGAATGGGCTGACCACCCCGGGCGAACTTGACGTGCTCAATGTCGGCGTCGGGGAGCAGTTTGCTGAGCTCCGGGAGAACGGAAGTCTTCTCGTTCATGCCCGCCATGTTGCTCTGGCCCGAGAGGATAATGAGATGGCGCTCCCCGGCGCACAGGGTGGCTGCAGCGGCCAGGACCACGGCGACGAGACAGGCAGACGGTATCTTCATGTCGCGTTGTTTAAGGTGTCGTCCCCGACTTGTCAGGGCCAATAACGCCTTTCCGGCCTATTCTGTTTCCCCTCGTTCCGCTCTCCCCGGCATCCTGCTAGCGGGAAAGGACCTCCAGCAGGGCTGTGGTCTCGCGATCAGCACGGGGGATGCTCATCTCCGGAATCCAGAGACGGACCAGCACCGCCAGGTGTTGCAACGTATCCTCCGGAAGTTTGCGCAGGGAGGGCGCGTGCTTTGCCAGCTGGGTGACAACGAAGGCTCGCGTGGCATCGTCGTCCACGAGGCGGGCACCGACCAGGCGCTTCAGGAAGGCGTTCTCACCCTTGGCCATCATCAGGGTTCGGCCCAACGCCCGGCACGATCCGAAGCGGTCCAGGTTTCCAACCTTCACACAGGAGGGAAGCTGCTCGTAGAATGTCTCCAGGTTACGCCCAAGCACCGCAGCCCAGAGGCGGTAGCTCTCGTCCGACCACAGGCCCGCCGCTTCGAACTCGCCCACCACTTCCTCCACAGTTGCCCTGTGGAGCTGCCAGCCCACTCCGCGCATCACGCGGTGGTCTTCCATCTTTGCCAGCGGAATGAGCCCGTTATCGTGGAGAAACGCCAGCGTATCCAGGGACACCGCTCCTCCCTCCAGGATAACCTTCATCAGCTTCCGGAAGGGGTCCATGTATTCGTCAAGCTCATGCGGCAGGACATCATCAGCAGCAAGTTCCGCGCAGGCGGCCCAGATTTCCCGGTCTCCGATAGCCGCTCCCGTGAAGCGGACAAGGAGGGCGTGGACCCCTGCTCTGCCGCGACACCTCTTACCCCAGCGCAGGAGATCGTGGCACTGGGCCGTATGTTCCTCCGCCAGGGTCAGGACAAGTTCGGGGTCCTCCATCACCCCCATGACGATCTTCATGACTTCGTCCTCCTCCGGCACGAGGACGAGGTAGCACTCGAGGAGCTCAGCCACTTCCATCGCCCGCCAGCCCACATCCTCCGGCAGTCCACCCGCCCACTCGTTGGCTGCCTTGAGCACCCCGGCCCTGTCCCCGGCCGCGGTAGCCATGATCAGTTGCAGCAGCCGGGGCCGACCGGGATCGCTCTTCAGAACAAGCTCACCCCATCCCCCGGGGATCTTCTCATCGTTGCAGGCGAGATGCGCAAGATAGGTCGCGGCAGCCATTCCAAGGTGCCTTGGAGGCCCCAGCAGGTCCGTGTAGGACGACCAGGGATCGAGTCGCTGTCTTCCTTCCGTCACCCACTCCGAGGCCGCGACGAGCGCCATTCTGGCCTCGTCCACAAAGTCGGCATTCTCCCGCTCCAACCCACGCCGGTGTCCGTGCAGGAGGCGAAAGAGGGGTAATGCCAGCTGCGGGTGCCGAAGAGCCGCCCTTCCCACCCGTTCTGCTCCCTTGGTCCGGCGGATCCACCGGGCCTGCGCACGAGCAACCTCTCCCCGGATTCCGGGATCTTGCGAAGCCAATTTCCCTGGCGGAAAGCGCTGGAGGCGAGCGATGCCCGGCAGGCTTGCGGCACCCTCCCACGGTTCAAAGGCCCGTCGGGCATAGTGAAGGGCAAAAGAGAGATCGCGCACGGCTTCCCCCGAGGGCTCGAGCTGCTCCAGGATCTCCGCGAGCAGATCGAGCGAACGAAACATGGCCTCTTCCCCCTGATCCTCGGCCTGTTCCGCCACCACCGCGTAGAGCGCAGCCACTTCCTCCACATCACCAGCCTCGACCGCTTCCCGCAGGAGGCCTCCCTGTTCCTCCGGAGGCAGGAGAGCAATCAGCTGCCGACGCAACTCCTGATCCCCGGGCCGATCACCCACGAGCGACCTCAGGACCGGGAGGGCCCGCCCGGGCCGGTCAAACGCCACGCAGGCCTGCCAGTAAATCTGCCGCTGGCTCAGGCCCCGCGCCTCCCCCGGATCGAGTTGGGAAAGGACTTTCTCCTCAAAACCCGCCTCCTTGACGAGGTCGACGATCTCCTCGTCCTCCGAGTGCCCGCTGCCGAAGGCCTTGCGGAGCTCCCGGGCTGCGGTCAGGACCACCTTGTCCCTCTCGTCACGCAGGATGAGATTCCTTACAATGAGCGCAGGGGTCACCTCCTCCCGCGGGGTGAAGCGACTCGGGCCTCCCATTCGCACCCGGGTCGTCCGGGGACGCAGAAGACGAATCCTCTCCTTGTCCAACCCGATCGTCTCCATGAGACTCGCCAGTTCACTCACCTCGTCGGGATCTCGGAAACTCCGCCGCAGCCGGAGGGCCGCACGCCGCGCAGGCTCCGGATCAATCTCATCCCCCCGCCCCTGTTCGAACACCGCCGCGGCTACCGCCACGAGGTGGCCATCCAGTTCGCTCCGCCGGGCCCGCTCCATGGAAAGATCCCGGGCCTTCACCAGCTGCTGATAGCAGTCCACCATTCTGCCACGCGCCCCGGCGTACCCGGCTGCAGTAAGGAGGGCGGTGAAGTCCCCCCTCTTCACCAGGACAGCAAGTTCTGCCTCGATTTGCTCCGGCTTGCCGCAGAGCTGCCACAGGACGAGACGCAGGTAATCATCCTCCACTGATCGCAGATGGCCGCTCAAGGCGTCCAGGTCGAGCTCCCTGTTCCCCGGCCCGGGGGCGTAGCCCAGTTCGCGAAGGAGTGTGGCCTGCCTCTCGGTGAGCCTCGGCGCCAGCGCATCCCCTTCCTCTTCCGACAGGGCGCTGAGGATTACCGTGGCATGCTCCGTTCCACGTGCGGGGAAGGGAGGCACAACCAGATTTCCGGATGGGGAAAGGCCACCGCCACCCCACGCCGCCTCGATCGGTCGGCTCTTGAGGTCAAGCGCGATGCGGTTCAGCAGGGTAATGCCCTCGCGAATGTTCGCACCCTCGAACTGGTAATGCAGGAACTGGCCCACCCACCACCAGTGGTCCTGCCAATAGTCGCTCGGAACGGCCAGGAGGTGCCTGCTCAGATGGCGGGCCACCTCGATCCGTTGCCCTTCTTCCACATCCCCGCCCTCATAGTTGAAGGCATTCTGACCAAACCACTCCAGGATCCATTGGCGTGTCCTGGCATCCGCGCGATCAAGGGAAGCGAGCAGGGCGGCTTGCGGATTCTCGGCCCGGTTCGCCTTGCGAAGCACGAGGGCGAGCCGTGCAGCCTCGCCCTGGCGTTTCCAGCGCCCCCTGAGTTCGGTAGCCGCCCGCTCCAGCCACCTGAGATCCAGCTCCTCTTCCCCGGCTGTCCACTCCACCGCCTGAGCCAGCAGCTCGGGATCATCCGGCCGGACCTCCAGCTCCGCATGGTAGTAGTCCAGCACATCTGCACTTGGCATCAGCAGTAAGCGAGCCTCCTGCCAGCCCAGACCCTCCAGCCGGGCATCCAGCCCGGCTTCCTCCTCCTCCCCCGCTTCCATCAACACGAGGAGTTGCCTGAGCGCCATCCAGCGCAGTTCCCGAACGGTTCCGGGCAGCGCCACCGCCCGATTCTGGAGCTCGTGATCGAAAGCCTCGGCACCGTAAAAATCCCACTCCGCAGCGACAGTCTCGCTCGGCGTGCTGCCCATCGCCTGCAATTGCTCCCGCGAGAGGAGCGGTTTCAAGCCCGGCAGGCCGGCCCTCGGCTCGAGCAACCCGTCAAAGATCGCGCGGGCCTCCGCGCCCCGACCATCCTCGGCGAGGGCTACCCCCTGCAAGTAACGCAGGCGCCAGTCCCGCATCACCAGCCCACCCCGGGTCGCAAGGTAGTCGAGCAGAGGCCCCCACTCCTTGCTGCGGGCCAGGTTCTGCAGCATTCGCTCCACGTCCCGGGCACCAGGCAGCCCGGCCCCACCACCGGCAAGCCGGTCCAGGCCGAGTTCCATTGCACCCTGCCGGAAATAAAACTCCGCCAGCCGTCGGGCGGCGACGGGACTGTCATCAAGTTGCACCGCTTTCCTGCGCCACCTGAGAGCGGCCGCATGATCCCCATTGCGCTCTGCGGCGGCGGCCAGCCTGGTGATGACATGGAGATCATCGGGATCCCTGCGGGACGCGCCCAGCAGGGCTTCCTGTTCTCCCTGGAAATCACCCACCCCTGAATAACAGGCTGCCAGTGCGAGCAGCGGGCCCACCTCACGCGGATTCGCCCGCTTCCTTCTTTCGAACTCTTCTGCCAGTTCATCGTGCCGTCCCCTCCTCCGTGCCAGGTCTACCCTCGCATCCATCCACCTTTCCTTGGCCTCCCACCCCTCTGCTTCCTCATACAATCTCCGGTAGATCATCTCCGCCTCCCGCAACTCACCGGCTTCCGCCAGAAAAGAGGCAAGGATGCTGTTACCCTCTTCATCACCGGGCCCGAAACTGCCAACCGCCCGACGCAGCTCACGGCCTGCCTCCTCGCTCCGGCCCAGTTCCCTGAGCAGCTCCACCCGGCGCCTCCACGCCCTGTGATCGCCCGGAGCGATGCCTGTCCACTGCCCCGTCACCTGCAGGGCCTCCTCCATCCTCCCCTCCCGCACCAGCAGATCAACCAGGCGGCGCAGATTACCGGGGTGCTGCCCGTTAGGCTGTGCAATCAGGGAACGCACGACTTCCAGTGCCCCGGCAAACTCACCACGCCTCTCGAGGAGCCGCACCCGCCGGTCGGCCAGAAGCATTTTTGCTTCCCCGTCTTCCCTCTTCTCCATGGCAGCAAGCATCTCGAGGGCCTCGGCCTCAAACCCGAGCTGACCCAGCAATTCAGCCCGGAGACAGCGTTCACCGGGCGACTCCCCCCTTTCGAGTTCATCCACGAGTCCCTCCACATCTCCCTGCCGGGCCACCATCAAGGCCTGCCCGAGGGCTTGCTCCAAGTCGGCCGGCGTTTCCGCCAGACGGGCCAGGAGAACCGCTGAGCTCCAGACTTCGCCACCACGCCGGGCCAGAACCCCGGCCTCGCAGTAGGCGCTCAGGAAAACTGCGTCTCGCCCGAAATCCGGTGCTCGTCTCTGCAAAGCGTTGAATGCTTCCTCCGCGAACCCGTGCACCCTCAGGCTCCGACTCACGGCCAGGAGCCCGTCTCGATCAGCATCCACCGCCATGGCCTCCCAAATCACCAACGCCTCCTCAGGCCGCTCCCGGGCAGCCAGGCAGGAGGCCCACGCTTCCTTCAGTTCCACGTTCCCCGCAAACTTCCTGCAGGCATCCCGCAGGACCTCTTCGCTGCGCCCGGGCAGCTCATAACGTTCAAAGAGGCGCGCGACCAGGACCAGCGCGGCTGAATCACCCTCTTGGTTGGCCCGGGTCAACATACGCCCAAGTGCTTCTTCCAACCCGGACCGATCGCCCATGCGATGACGCAGATCCGCCAGGCGTTCAAAAAGAGCGAGCTCGCCCTTGTCCCCGATCAGGGCCTCCAGCTCCCTGCCCGCCTCCTCCAGCAAACCAGCTCCTTCCAACAAGTCGATCAGCTCCCCCCGGGCATGCCGGTCTCCCGGGTCGCTCTCCAACACTTCCCGGAAGAGCGTCACGGCCTCATCGACCTCTCCCCTGAGGGCAAGCTGAGTCGCGAACAACTTCGGCAGGCCGATCCGCGCGGGAAAGCCCTCCCGCGACCGGGTGTAAAAATCCCAGAAGCCATCCGGGTCCTCCTCCCTTTCAAACGCCTGCTCGACCTGGGCGAGGACTTCCCGCTCGAGCCAGCTACCATCGCCAGTAGATTCCAGCACGGCCTGGAACACTGCCAAGGCCTCCTCACGCCTGCCCAGCAAGAGGAGGATGTCCCCCTGCATCAGCTGACGCAGGGCTTTCTGGTCGGGATTCTGCGTGATCGCCAGCAGGCTCCTCGTTGCCTCCAACGCCTCTTCCGACAACCCCTCCGCCAACTCCAGTTCAATCAGATCCTCATGAAGCTCCTCGTCAGAAGGCCGGACTACGAGAGCCTGCTTCCAAGCTGCCACCGCCTCTGCGGGCCGCCCGCTCCGCACCAGATAAAGACCCCTCAACGAGGCCTGCTCGCCCTCGGCGGCGACCGGTCCGGCTTCCTCGAGATCCGCCAGAGCCGCCTCAAAATTCAAAAGGCGCGCCTGGATCCGCGCGCGGGCCAGGAGCACCGAGGAGTCCCCCGGTGACATCTCGACCGCGGTGTCCAATGCGCCGAGCGCCTCTTCGTCGCTCCCCTCCCGCTCAAGGAACGAGGCCAATACCCACCAGTTCGCCGCCTCGCCTTCGCGGGCGCTCCTCACCAGGAACTCCATCAAGCCGTCCCGCGAACCGGTATCAAGCCAGGAACCCACGAAGCGCTCCAACGCCATGGCGCTTTGCGGTTTCTTGAGCAGGAGGGCGTGATCACGCCGGGCCTGCTCGCTGCCTTTCTCTCCGGCAGCCTCTCCTCCGGGCCAGACCACCAGTCCCAACCAAATCAGAGCAACGGCCCAACCCTTCATGCGTCGCTAGATTACTAGCACTTCCCGGGCTCAGGCGCGACCCCTATTCCAATCGTTGCTTCGGTCGTTCCCCTCGCCACGGGTCTGCACGACCGGTGCACCTCGCCACAAAGCAGGCCCGCTCCCGCCCGAATCGTGGCGCGCGGCTCACTCCCCGGGAACCCCGGGCGGGATCTTCATGCAGGGTCGTTTCTCCTTGTTCAAACGTCCGCCGCCCCCTCTGCTTGTTCCGTCATGCCCACCCGCTTCTTCCCTGTCATTCTCACCCTCGCCCTTGCTCCCACCAGCTCCCTGGCCGCGGCCACTGCCCCGACCGGGAAAGTTGATCTCCTCGCCGACCCCTCCTTCAAAAACTGGGTTTTTCACCTCAGCGAGAAAAACTCCCTGAGCACCAAGCGGGAGGAGGTCGCGGTCATCAAGGACGGAGTGCTCCAGGTCACGGGCAAGGGATTCGGCTACTTCCGCACCAAGGAGGCCTACCGGGACTACCACCTCGTGATGGAATACCGGTGGGGAGAAAACACATGGTCGAAGCGCGCGGACCGCGCCCGCGATTGTGGCCTGCTCCTCCACAGCCACGGCCCCGACGGAGCATTTGGCGGGGCATGGCAGTCCTGCATCCAGGCCCAGATGCTCGAAGGGTCGATGGGAGACATCAACGTGCTCCAGGGCAAAGATGGGGAAGGAAACCTGATCACGACCCGCCTGACCTGCGAGGTTGAGAAAACCCCCGGAGGCTATCGCTGGAAAAAAGGTGGCCAGCCCCTCACTTTTCCTCCTGCCGGAAAATCAGCAGCAAGCATCCGGTGGAAAGATCGGGACCCAGAGTGGAAGGACCAGAAGGGCTTTCGCGGGGCAAGGGACCTCGACAAGCCGCCAGGCGAATGGAACCGCATGGAGGTGATCTGTGAGGGAGACTCCTATTGCATTCTCCTCAACGGGGTTGTGGTAAACGAAGGACGCAAGGCGCAACCGGATTCCGGTTTTATCGGGGTCCAGAACGAGTGGGCCGAGTGCTTCATGCGCCGCTTCGAACTCTGGCCCATCGGGGCCTTCACGGAGAAAACCGGCAAGAGGACCCTGCCCGCGCTGCCCCCTGCCGAATGGTCCCCGGGAGACAAACGGCTCGCATCCTTCCGCAAGACCTCCCCCGGCCTCACGGTGCTTCCTCTCTGGCCCGGGGACGGCTCGCGACCCGACGACCCCACCCCAGCCCTTTCCGAAACGATGCCGCAGCGGGGAGACAACATCCTGCGCATCGGCGATGTCAGCAAACCCACTCTTCACCTCTGGCCTGCCGCGACACCGAATGGCAAATGCGTGATCATCTTCCCCGGCGGAGGCTACAACATCCTGGCCGCCCAGCACGAGGGAAGCGAAATCGCCGAGTGGCTCAACCAGCAGGGCATTACCGCCGGCATTCTCAAATACCGCGTCCCCCGCCGCAAGGGGCTCGAAAAGCACACGGTGGCCATGCAGGACGCCCAGCGCGCCATCCGGATCATCCGTTCCCGGGCCGACGACTTCGGAATCAGGCGTGACCAGATCGGGGTCCTCGGATTCTCGGCCGGGGGCCACCTCACGATGCTCGCCTTTCATCACGCCGGGGCCCAGACCTACGAGCCCGTCGACCGGCACGACCAGGCCAGTGCCCGGCCAGACTTTCTCCTCCCGATCTACCCAGCCTATCTCACCGAGCGTCGGGAAGGCCCGTCCATCGATCCTCTCCTGCGCATCATCCCGCCTCCCAACCACTACCCTCCCCTTTTCACCACGGTGGCAGCGGATGATCCCTTCGCCCCGGGCGCCCTCTACTACCTCCTCACCCTGCAGCAGAAACAGGTCCGCTACGAAGTGCATATCTTCCCCGGTGGCGGACACGGTAAGGGCCTGCGGAAAAACGGATATCCGTTCTCGGAGTGGACCAAGCCGTGCGAACGCTGGCTCAAGGACCTGTAGCTGAAAAGCATGCCTGCCGGCGCCCCCATTGAGATTGTCACCTGCCACGCCGAGGGAGAAGTCGGCGACGTGATCGTGGCGGGGGTTGCCCCCCCGCCGGGAGACAATCTCTGGGAGCAACGGACCTTCCTTGAGACCGATGAAACCCTGCGCAACTACGTCCTCAACGAGCCGCGGGGCGGCGTCTTCCGGCACGTGAACCTGCTCGTTCCCCCAACCGACCCACGGGCCGACATGGGGTTTCTGATCATGGAGCCGGCAGACACTCCGCCCATGTCGGGTTCCAACTCCATCTGTGTGGCAACCGTTCTGCTGGATCATGGCATCCTGCCCATGACGGAGCCGGAAACCCGTCTCGTCCTGGAAGCGCCCGGAGGACTGGTCGAGGTGCATGCCCAATGTCATGGTGGCAAGGCCGAACGGGTCACCATCACGAATGTGGCATCCTTCGCCGCGCAGCTGGATGCTCGCCTCGAAGTACCCGGCTGCGGCACGCTCACCGTGGATACCGCCTACGGAGGGGACAGCTTCGTAATCGTGGATGCGGAAGCACTCGACCTTGAGCTCGTGCCCGCCCAGGCCCGCCAACTCACCGAGCTGGGCATGAAAATTGTTGTGGCCGCCAACGAACAAATCGGATTTTCCCATCCCGATAACCCGGAATGGAACCACCTCTCCTTCTGCCAGTTTGCCGGCCCCCTTCGACGGGATGGAACCCTGCTGACCGGTTCCAACGCGGTGGCCATCCGCCCGGGAAAAATAGACCGCTCCCCCACCGGCACGGGCTGCTCGGCACGCATGGCCATCCTTCATCGGAAGGGAATCATGAAGCCCGGCGACACCTATCGGGCCCGCTCGATCATCGGGTCGGAGTTCCTCTGCCGTATTGAGGAAATCACCTCCGTGGGGAAGATCCCTGCCCTCCGACCCAGCATTTCAGGGCGCGCTTGGATTACGGGAACTACGACACACCGGCTCCACCCGGATGACCCGTGGCCGCAAGGCTACCGGGTCTCCGACACCTGGCCTGCGTCCTGAAAGAGATTCCTTTCTCCGAATCCCACTGCCCCACGAGGAACTTCAATCCCGGCCACCTGGCCGCCGACTGGGCGGGGCCCCCGGTCTGCGCTCGCCACGAGGCGCTCCTCGCCGCCCGGCGGGAGGCCTTCTCCGTTCCCCTCCCGCGGGACCCGCGTCCCGCCCCCTCCGATGGTCGATGACCCCGTCCGCATCGCGCTCTTCCCCGTAGGCCATCTCGTTTTCGAAGTAAATTCCTGCCCGGCGCCCCTTGGCAACATGGTCACTGTAGACCTTCCGTTTCTCGGTCCTCGCGAAGGAGGCGTTTGCCTTCAGCAGAACCGATTCGAGTTCACCCAGTCCGGAGGTCAGGGGGACTTCCTCGACCACGGTCCCTGTCTGCCCGAAAGCGTTGGCCCGAATGACAAAGAAGCCCGCCCTCCCTGCTTCCCCCTTTACCGCCTCCCGCCATCTGGCATCGGGGTGCTCCTCAGCAAAATCGACATGGAAACGGCCAACGATTTCCGTGTCACTCATCAGGGGCCGGAGACGCAACCGAAGCTCCTCCCGCTCCCCACCCGGAGCCACGACGAACAGGAGAAGGCGCTGGTCTCCGGAGGCCACGTTCAGGGCTTGCCGGAAGCTGTGGAAGTCCTGCACGACCGCTCCCTGCTTCGAAGCCCTTGCTCGAAATCCAGCGGCCACATGCTCCATCGCCTCGATGACACCTCTCTGACCGGCTCCCCGCCCCCGGCGCAATCCCTGCGACGGGCTTCGTCCCGTTCCAGACAACCTGCTTTCCCCGTCCGGGGAAAGCAGGCAAAACGCCGTGTTCTCGAAGCGCCCGTTCAGGAAGGATCTTACCATCTTCTGGTGTTTCTCGTTCTCGTAGGACTCCAACCGCACACACACGAAAGCCCGCGAAGCCTCGATAAACTCTTTCTGCGAGAACAAACTGTTCTGCGTCTGGGTGTAGCCCGGTCAGAATACCCCGGAGATACCACTGCAGGTTGCCGCGGCCGCCATGAAGAAGATCGGCCGATGCGAGCGTTTGGCCTCGGCAAGGGCGGTTTCCCAAGTCGTATACCAGGCCACGCCCGCCTCCCCCACAGGCTGGGGACTGGCCCCGAGATCGGTGGGACGGGGCCCCTGGCCCAGGGCGATTCCCCCGGACACCAGGGCGCAGAGAAAAACGAACAATTTCACATGACTATAAACAAGAGGAGCATCAAATAGTTGCGCCCCGGGCAGGCAGTATGCCCTTTCCCCTTGAACTGAAGGCTTGATGGAGCCTCACTGACGCATCCTGTTTTTTGTTAAGCCATGAAACCAACATCCTCGCCTGCCGAACCCTCCCGCCGCCGCTTCCTGCAGGGAGCCACTGCCACCGGAGCTCTGGGATTTCCCGCCATTGTCAATGCCCGGTCCCCGAACTCTAAACTGGATGTGGCCGTGATCGGCTGTGGGGGCCGTGGGGGACACAACATGCGCACCGTAGGCCAGAGCGAGAACATCGTCGCTCTGGTGGACGTCAACGACCGCAACCTCCGGGGGGCCGCCTCGAAATTCCCCAAGGCTGCAACCTATCACGACTTCCGAAAATTCTACGACAAGCCGGGCAACTATGATGCAGTGGTGGTGAGTACCACCGAACACACGCACGCCTTTGCCATCCTGCCGGCCCTCCGCGAGAAGAAGCATGTCTACTGCGAGAAGCCGATCACCCGCGACGTCTACGAGGCACGCCTCGTCACCGAAGCCGCCCGCAAAGCAGGAGTCGCCACCCAGCAGGGCACTCAAATCCACGCCGGCGGGAACTACCGCCGGGTCGTGGAACTAATCAAGGGCGGAGCCATCGGCAAGGTCACCGAGGTTCACGTCTGGGTGGGAAGAGCCTGGGGATGGCAGAGCCCCGAGGATGCCAGGAAGAATCGCGACATTGTAAACATCCAGGACCGGCCCAAGGAAGCCCAGCCTGTGCCCGCGGAACTGAACTGGGATCTCTGGATCGGCCCGGCTCCCATGCGGCCCTATCACTCGGTCTACTTTCCCGGTCCAAAGTGGTATCGCTGGTGGGACTTCGGAAACGGGACCATGTCCGACCTGGGCAGCCACTGGAATGACCTCCCCTTCTGGGCGCTCGATCTTGATGCCCCCAGCACGATCGAAGCCGGCGGGCCGGAGCCTCATCCAGAAATTGCGCCCGCCTCGATGTGGGCGCGCTACGAGTACGGGGCGCGAGGAAAGCGGGGACCACTCTCCCTCACCTGGTATCAGGGTGAGGAGAAACCGGAGATCTGGAAGAAGCGCGGCATCCCCAGGTGGGGCAGTGGTGTCCTCTTCGTCGGCGAGGGTGGAATGCTGCTCTCTGACTACGGCAAGCATGTCCTCCTGCCCGAAAACAAGTTCAAGGATTACGTGCGTCCCGAAAAAACGATTCCAGATTCCATCGGCCACCATCAGGAGTGGGTGCGCGCCTGCAAGACAGGCGAAGCCACCACCTGCCACTTTGACTACGCCGGGCCGCTCACCGAGGCCAATCACCTCGGCAACGTTGCCTTCCGGGCAGGCCAGAAGCTGGAATGGGACGCGAGGAACATGAAGTTCCCAAACGCCCCCGGGGCGGAGAAGTTCCTCAAACGGCAATACCGGAAGGGCTGGATCCTGTAGCAGGCTCCCCGGCCCCCCGGGGCGGAACAACAGGAACCGGGGAGAGCGATTTTTGCCAGCCTCAGCCCGGGACGCACAGGCTCGATCGCACCGGGTGGCCCTCGAGAACCAAAGGGGCCCCCGCTGCCCGACGGCAAAAATCATGAATAGACCAGCCACGGTCCCAGTCCAAGATTACAGCTCCCGCCCCCGTGGCGGCTCTTTCCGCTCCTCGGACATTGAATAATCCAGCCAATCTTCTACCATCCACCTACCATGAAACTACTTCCGAATCAGCACCGACTGCTTCTCGGCATGTCTCTCATCACCTCCTTCAGTCTGTGCAGCTGCATGACTGAAAACCCCTACACAGGGGAACAGCAGGTTTCCAAAGCCACCACTGGTGCCGGAATTGGTGCCGCAACCGGGGCGCTTCTCGGCGGCATCATCGGCAACAACGTGGGCGACGGCGATGCCACCCGCGGCGCACTTATCGGTGCCGCCTTGGGAGGAATTGCGGGGGGCAGCATCGGAAATTACATGGACCAGCAGGAAAGCATGCTGCGCCAGGAACTGCGAGCGAGCGGAGTAAGCGTCAGCCGACAGGGCAACAACATTGTCCTGAACATGCCCCACGATATCACCTTCAACACCGACAGTTCCCGTATCAAGTCGGACTTCTACCGGACACTCAACTCGGTCGGCATAGTACTCCGCAAGTTCGAGCGCACGGCCGTCCTGGTGCACGGACACACCGACTCTGATGGCAGCGCATCCTACAACATGGGGCTCTCACGCGACCGAGCGTATGCGGTTTCCAATCACCTCGCAGGCACGGGAGTCCACCCTGGCCGCCTGGTAGCCCGTGGCTTCGGCGAAAGCCGGCCCATTGCCTCCAACACCAGTGCGTCCGGCAAGGCCAGGAACCGCCGGGTGGAGATCCACATCGCACCCCGCAGCTGAGCAGGTTTTTGTCCCGCATGTTTGGCAGGGGAACGGTGGCCACCGTTCCCCTTTTTCGTAGCTACCCGAGTAGCTTTCCCCAATAACTACGGGCAACATACCCGGGCCGGGGCGACTGACCCGCAGGCCCGGTCGTATGAATTTGCTAGAACGGAATATCGTCCTCAGGTTCGGCAAAGTCATCGGGCGGATCACCCACCCCGGGAGGAACATCCTCGTCGCCATATTCACGGCCGCCCGTTGCCTCTCCACCCCCCCCCAGGCGCTCCAGCTTCCAGGCATTCAGGTTGACGTAAAAACGTTCCTTGTACTCGTTGCCACGGATATCAAAGGTCACCTTGACCGGATCATCGACCTGCAAGCCGTCGGTGAGTGCGGTCTTGTCCTTGACACACTCGAACTTCACCATCTGGGGATAGTTTCCGTCTTCGACCTCTACCACGAACTCGCGCTTGGTGAATCCACTGTTGAAGGTCTGGATATCATAAATGACCTTCAGCTTGCCCTCGATCTCAAATGACTTGCTCATTGCGTAACTGCCGTCCGGTTGGCAGGCACCCTCGCGCCTGGGACCCTTAGATTCAAGCGCAAGCTTCGGCCATTCCCTCTCCCGGCCCCCATCGGGAAATCCCATGAAAGCGTCCCTGCTCCGGACTTGCCCAACCGTCGGATTTGTTCACCCTCGTCCCAGATGAAATTCGGCTGCTTCTCACTCTTACTTGCCAGCGCCCTCTTCCTGTTTCTCACTGGGAGCACGGCCTTCGGCGCCAAACCAAAAGGCCCGATCTGGATCGACCCCGCCAAGGCGGCCGCGGAAGACCCCGACTTCAAGGTGCAGGGGGAGTATGAAAAAGACAAAATTGGAATCCAGGTCGCCGCCCTCGGGGAGGGCCGGTTCTACGTGAGTCAGTTCGCGGGAGGGCTCCCCGGTGCCGGGTGGGACAAATCCGCGCCTCTGGCCGGCGTTAAGACCAAGTCGGAGGCGAAAACCCTTCTCTCCAATGCCCGCAGGGTGCACCGGAAAAGTCCCACCCTTGGCAAGAGCCCCCCGGCAGGGGCCGATATCCTCGTGGGACAGGCGGTCGACCCCAAACTCATCAGGGGCAAGGGGCAGGACGGGTTGCTCTCCCCCCCCGCCCAAACGAGCAAGGATTACGGGGACTTCACCATGCATCTCGAATTCCGCCTTCCCTACAAGCCCAGGTCTCCCCTCGGCAGCCAGGACCGGGGCAACAGCGGGGTCTACCTGCAGAACCGTTATGAGGTGCAGGTCCTGGACTCCTTTGGACTGGTCTATGACCGAAGCCAGGTGAAGCTCCCCGTGCGCTCGGATCCGAAGCAGTGGTGTGGCTGTTTTTACCGCTTCAAGGCCGCCGACCTGCCCATGTGTTTTCCACCCCTCGCCTGGCAAACCTACGACATCGACTTCACCGCCCCCGACTTTGATGCTGATGGCCGGAAGATCGCCGACGCCACCATCACGGTCATCCACAACGGGGTAAAAATTCACGACGCCGTCAAGCTCCCCAAGGGCACTGGTGCCGGGGGCACGCGCAAGGAGGTTCCCCGGGGACCCATTATTTTCCAGGGCCATGGAACCCCGGTAGCCTTCCGCAACGTCTGGATTGTTGAGAAGTAGGCCCCGTCCGGTTCAAGGCACCCGCTCGAATTCGAGCACCCGGTAAAATCCTACCGGCAACCCCGGGTTGTCCGTAATCCTGCTGGTTCCGCTGGCATCCCCCGGGATCAGTTCGGGGGTAATGACCGCCCAGCTCTCCAGGTCGGAACTGAACTCCACCCGGTAGTCCTTGGCCATATCGCTCTCCCAGCTGATTTCAAGTACGCCGGCCTCGCCCACCCTCGACACTTCCACCCCGAAATAAGGTCCAGCCGCGGGTGGAGGGTCCAGTGGAGGATTGGCCGACCACACCCGCAGGTCGAATCCCATGTCGGAACTGGTCCCACTCGTGTTGTGCACGCTCACCGCAATCTCCACCTCCTGTTTGGCCGGGATGGCACGGTTCAGTGCGAAGACAACCTGCGGAGCATCTTCCGTGTTACCACTGGCGGGATTGGCATTGATGGCCACCGCCTGCCAGCTGGTGGAATTCTGACCGGCCGCCACGTTCATGCGCGAGACCTCCATGCTGTCGAGATAGATAATGGCACCATCATCTACCAGACCTTCGAAGGCCACGTGGGTCACGTCCTCATCCGGCGTGAAGAATGTCCGGTAGTAGGTAGTGAACCGTCGGCCACTCGGCGGGGCGGGATCCCCCACCCCGTCTCCATCCGCATCCTGTCCGCCCCAGATATCGGTCGCAATCACATCCGCCCCGAGCACCCCGTAGCCCAGGGGTGCCGGATCCGGTCCCCTGAAGGCCGGACCATCGTAAACCAGCGAGTTCTTCCACGTCCCGTCAAAATCCCCGTCGAGGGTCTGGGGATCAACCGGAACAGGGCCGTCAAGCGCGAGCAGCCACTCCCAGTCGCTTCCCGCCCCGACCAGCTCGGCCACAGGGTCCAGTGGTGTGAAGGCAGAGCCCACCGTGAGCATGATCTCACCGAAACTTCCCTCTGCTCCATCCACCGCGAGGTAATAGGTCGTGCCTGCCACCGCATCGAACTCCACACGGGAGGCCGGGTGGAAGGGCTCCTCCGCACTGTGGGCCGGGACAAACAGGTTCGCGAAGCGGGAAGCCACCTCCAGATCGCTGACCTCGTCCCCGGTGTAAACGCCCAGAAGGGTCGGGAAATCAGAGCCCTCGGTACTCATGAAGACTCGCCCACTGCGGCCCGGCGTCCAGCTCCACCACACCGAACCACCACCCAGCTTCCCTGCGTGCCGCGGCTCCCCGGCCTCACGACCAGCTCCCCGGCCACCAGCCCTGTCACCAGTCGTTCCGACCACCGTCTGGTATCTGTCACCCAGGTCGGTGGCATTGGCAAAATCGTCGTTGCCCGGGGTGATCCGATCCACCGATTCAATTCTCAGGTCAAAGCCGAGGTCGGAACTCGTCAGGCTCGAGTTGTGAACCGAGACTGCCACCACGACGGGTACGGCGGCAGGCAGATTCAGTTGGACGAATTGCTCCACTTCATCGGTTTCATTACCACCAGCGGCAGCGAGCAGGCCCCAGCTACCCGGGTTCCCGGCCGACCCCGGCATGTTGATCCGGGCCACCTCCGCCCCGTCGAAGTATACGATCGCCCCATCATCGATAATGCCCGAGAAACGGATGGCTTCCACTGGCCGGGTCGGAGTGAAGGTAGTTCGAAAGTATACGGCACCCCGTTGCCCACTCAGCGGCTCATCACTGGCGAGAAGCCCCTCCGGATTCCACACATTAGTCGTGATCGCCGAGCCATTGATCGTTCCGTATCCGAAATAACCCGATCCCTGGACGAACTCGTTGCCGAAGGGCGGGTCAACATAGCCAAGACGCACGGGATCCATCCAGGTGGCCGGGAAGGATGGCGAGATCCGCTCCGGATCGATCGCTCCACCAATGGCGTCCCTGGGCAGGAGAAAGTCCCAGGGCTCCCCGAAGCCCTTGAGAAGCTCGGCGGAGCGCCCGGGGAGGGCGGAGCACCCCAGGAATACGGCAAAAAGAAGGATCGTTCTGTTCATCGCGGAATCTCCATGTCGACGGTCTGGCACCCGCACGCTAAGCCCCCTTCCCCGGGTCGGTCAAGGGAGCCCGGTGGAGACCTCCGCCAGCGTCAGCGTAGTCACTTGCCGACACCGGACCGGATTCTCCCAGCCTGCGGCCTCCTCCTGGGCGGGAAGAGAAAACGGGCAACCCATGCCGCGAGCGCGCTCGGACCGGGTTCCGGTACAAAGACAAAGTGGCTTAGTCTCTCCCGCATGAAAGAGAAGGATGTAGGGATGGGGGTGATTCGCCGGGGCCCGTCGTATCAAATATGACGATGCCAACCGGGGAGGACGCTACCAGTTCCTGTTAGACCGGGCAACTGTAATCCTGCTCCTTCCCCTGCCGCAAAGAGCGCAGGCACTAGAAGCCCGCCACGCTCCACCCCTTGCGGTATTGGCGGCTGAGAAGACTGTTGGCTGCACTGTTGTTGGTAATTTCCATCTTGCCCGGATTCCACTTGAGCAGGGTATCAGGAGTCCGGATA
>PBLI01000052.1 GCA_002721695.1 Roseibacillus sp.
TGGCTCTCGCCCGGGACGTGGCCGGCAGCGCCGAAAAGTTTGCAGACCGAATGAACCGCCGCGCCCGTTCGCTTGGAATGTCCAGCAGCTCTTTCCGCAACCCACACGGACTCACCGAGGAAGGGCAGTATTCAACCGCGCGCGACATCGCCCGGCTGGCTCGCTCCGCATACCGGATCCCTGTCATCCGCGCATCCATGACCATTCCTGAATACAATTTCGTGCACAATGATGGCAAGGTCACCCAGATCACCAACACCAACAAGCTGCTCAAGCAGTTGCCGTATGTCACGGGCATGAAGACCGGGACCACCCGGAAGTCCGGAAAGTGCCTCGTTTCCAGCGGCAGCCTGCACGGGCACACCGTGATCGCAGTCGTCCTTGCCAGCACTTCCAAGGCGGTGTGGACCGATTCGGAAGCACTCCTCCGCTGGGCCCTCGAGTCGCCACAGGTCATCAAACCCACGTCGACCCCAAACCCAATCAACTGAGTGACATCAAACATGCGTCAGGCTGAGGATGAACTCACGTCCTTGGAGGAGGAAGGCCTGCTCCGCCGTCTGCGGTCGCTCAATCCCGGTGATGCACCTTTCCTGCTCCTCGATGGTCGCCGGATCATCAACTTTTCCTCCAACGACTATCTCGGCCTTGCCCGGGACGAGGAACTGGTCGCCGCCGCCCAGGAAGCCGCTGCACGCTTCGGAGCGGGCTCGGGGTCTTCCCGCCTTATCTGCGGGTCGCTCTCACCCCACCACGAACTGGAGGAAACCATTGCGGCTTGGAAGAACACCGAGGCGGCCCTGAGCTTCAGCAACGGATACGCTGCCGCGGTGGGCACCCTCACCAGCATCCTGCGCAGGGGGGACGTCGTCATTCTCGACAAACTCAGTCATGCCTGTCTGATAGACGGGGCACGCCTCTCGGAGGCCACCCTGCGCGTGTTCCCCCACAACAACCTCGACAAACTTGAGCAGCTCCTCGCGCGGGCTCGCGAGAAACTTCCTGCCGGGGCCCGCGTCCTCGTGGTCACCGAGTCCATCTTCAGCATGGACGGCGACCGTGCACCGCTTGCCGAACTCGTCTCAATTGTGGAGCGCCACGGGGCTCTTCTCCTTGTCGATGAAGCCCATGCCGTGGGGGTAATGGGAATGCGGGGAGAGGGGCTGGTCGCAGAACTGGGAGTCCAGGAGGGGGTCACCTTCCAGATGGGCACCCTCGGCAAGGCGGTCGGGTCAGCCGGGGGCTACCTCGCTGCTGAGCGCCGGTGGATCGACCTCATCCTCAATAATGCGCGTTCCTTCATTTTTTCGACAGCGCCTCCCCCCGCTCAGGTCGCGGCCTCCCAACGTGGCCTGGAGATTATCGCCTCTGCCCGCGGGCGGAGATTGCGCGATCGTCTCTGGGAAAACATCGCGCTATTTTCCCGGATCCGCGACCAGAAGTCACAAAGTTCCATCCTGCCAGTCGTGATCGGAGAAAACGAAGCGGCCCTCCGGGCAGCCGAAAATCTCCTCAAGGCCGGCTTTCTGGCACCCGCCGTTCGCTTTCCCAGCGTCCCCCGCGGATCTGCGCGTCTCCGGATCACCCTTTCCGCTGCTCACGATGAAGATCAGATCAGCGCCCTGCACGCCCGGTTGCAAACTCTGCCCTGAAGGCCTTGTCCCGCCACTCCCCGGTTCGCAGCCGATCATTCCACTCAGGAAGCTCCTGTCCCTGGCCATCATTTTTCTCACTGTCGTTGCGTCAGCCCGGCGAAGAAGAGCCCGCGTCGACTTCGAAGACACCGACGAAAACGATTTTACGGCGGAGGGCTTCATCGGCCTGCAGGGAGCACGACGGCAAGTCCGCCCATGGCAGGCGGCTCCACCTTTCCATTAAGAAAATCTGCCCAGAAATTGCATCTGGCCGATGCCGTGCCTCTTTCATCAGAAAGAAGATACCCGCTGCCCTTCCTGCCAGCTGGTTGTTTCTCCTTGCCGGCAGAAGCCAGAGCTTCGAATGTTCCTTCCGCAGCCACACCACACCCCCCCCATGCCTACCCCCTCCCAGACCTTCATCACCCTGTTCGGACTAACAGTCCTCCTCGGCACGACGGGCCCCACCAAGGCCGAGGATCTCCTCAGCCCGGATGACACCTTCTTCGGCGGACAGGTCATCGAGGATAACTTTGAGATTGGGAGGGAAGGAGAGGCCTCCGGAGTCAACAACTGGCCCGGTATGGAAGGACCGCAGCATGCGGTTGACGGAGTCGGGCAGAAGTATCTCAATTTCGGCGAGTTCAATTCCGGCATTGTTATCACCCCGCAGGCGGGACCCTCCGTGGCTACCACGCTCAAACTCTGGACTGCCAATGACTTCCCGGAACGTGATCCCGCCAGCTACGAGCTCTACGGAACCAATGCCCCCCTCGGCAACGGACCCTTTCCTGTCGCAACCTTCTCCCTTATTGCGTCCGGAGATCTTGCTCTCCCGACGAGTCGTAACCCCGAGAGCGCCGCCGCTCTCAACGACGCCAATCTGCAGACGGTCGAATTCAACGGTAACGGAACGTTTTATACTTCCTACATGATCATCTTTCCCACCGTGAAGGACGCTGCCCTCGCAAACAGCATGCAGATAGCAGAAATCCAGCTCGAAGGTTCCCTGAGGGACACGGACGGCGACGGCCTTTCCGACTTCTACGAGAACGCCAACGGGCTTGACCCCAACGATGATGGCTCCGTCGGGGAATCCTCTCCCGGCGCCCAGGACGGCCCCAACGGCGCTCTCGGCGATCCTGATGGAGACGGCCTGAGCAATACCGAGGAGCGGGACCTCGGGACCGATCCCCAGGACGGAGATTCTGACGAGGACGGCCTCAGCGACGGAGTAGAGACCGGGACAGGTGTGTGGGTCAGCGAGTCCGACACCGGGACGGCCCCCCTCAATCCAGACTCTGACCAGGATTCCCTGCTGGACGGCTCGGAGAATCCGGAATTACCGTACGATTCCAACAATCCCTCTATCCAGCCTGGAACCAATCCAAACATCGCCGATACTGATGGTGATTTCGTCCCGGATGGTGAAGAGATTGCGGCCGGCCGGAATCCGACCTTCGCCGACCCACTCCCTCCCACTCTCTTCAGGCCAGATGACACCATTCTGGGGGGCAGGATTCTCAACGATCAGTTTGAGGTTGGCAACGCTGGCGAAGTGCCAGGCAACAACTGGCCCGGCGCTGAAGGGCCGGAGTTCGCTATCGACGGCGTGGGGCAAAAGTATCTCAATTTTGCCGAATTCAACAGCGGTGTCCTGGTCACGCCCGCGGGTGGGCTCTCGGTTGCAAATTTCATGACCCTCTGGGCTGCCAACGATGAGATACCCCGTGATCCCACGAGCTACGGGCTTTACGGCACAACCGCTGACGTGGCTGGCCCCGGCCCCTTTGCCCTCGAGCAGTTCACCCTCATTTCGTCAGGGGATCTTGCCCTTCCAGACTCCCGCAACGAGGGCGGAGCCGCTGAACTCAATGAAGCTAACTCCCAGACTATTTTCTTCAGCAATTCGAACGCCTATCTCTCCTATCTGATCGTCTTCCCCACCGTCAAAGACCCGGGCCCTGCCAACAGCATGCAGATCGCAGAGATTCAGCTCGCGGGGCAGTTCGGCACGGGAGCTCGCCTGCGTTTCGAGGTCGAGGGAGTCGGCAATGACCTCGTCTTTACCTTCGACAGCCAGGCCGGCAAGGCCTACGACATCCTGACTACTACCGATCCCGGGGGCGAGCCCGATCCTGCTTCCTGGGCCGTCTGGCAGGAGAACATCACCGCTACTCCTCCGGAGAATGTAGAGGTATTTGCGCGCCCAGCCGATCCAAGGCGCCTTTTCGTCCTGGTCGAAAAGCCTGCCCCGGCGCTCTTTGCCGAGGACTTTGAGAACGGGGCTCCCGATTGGACCAGTCTCATCAATGACGACCTGGGTAATACTGCGTGGGAACTGGGCAGCCCCAATTCCANCAGTGGNCCNACCACCGGAGCGGATGGCTCCCTGAATGNCTTCAGCACCAATCTTGGCGATTACGGGGCCAGTTCTGATATTGCCCTGCGCTCTCCGGTCATCGANCTCAGTACAGCGGGGCTCACNGGAGCAACTCTCAGCTTCCAGCAGTTTCGTGATGCCGAANTCTTCGGNGATATNGCCACCGTNCGGNTAATCAGGTCGTCNGACCTGAGTGAACTGGGGACCTTCGATGCTGATCTCTCGCANGTCGACANTGACTGGACNGAGTTCAGTGCCCCCCTNCCCGCCNCCGCTATTGGAGAAACCATTATCATTGAGTTCAGCTTTANCAGCGACGAGACCCTGGACCTCTNCAGTGGNTGGTCGATCGACAACGTGGAGATCAACGCCCAGTAGCAGAGANTTCCGGGCAGCTTTTTCATCTCCNTGGACCGGACGGCCGGGATTTGACCATGTCCCGACGCTGCCCGGATCCCGGTGATTCATGAAACGCCGAGGAAATGCTTTGGCACGCCCGAACCGCTGATGACTGGTTTCCAGCGATGAGCACTATCACCTCCAAACTCTTTTCTCTGTTCCTCATCTCGTCGTGCTGCCAGGCCGCCCCTTTCATTGTTGCTCACCGGGGTGCCTCCGGCGAAGCGCCCGAGAACACGCTCCCAGCCTTTGAACTGGCCTGGAAACAGGNCGCGGACGCAATCGAAGGNGATTTTCATCTGACAGCTGATGGGAGAATCGTTTGCTTCCACGACAGGGATACCCGGAAGCTGACCGGGAAGAAACTCGCGATTGCCGAGAGCACTCTCGCAGATCTGCGGGCCCTCGATGTAGGAGAGTGGAAAGGTTCGAGGTTCGCCGGCACCCGCATCCCCCTTCTCACGGAGGTGCTTGCCACAGTCTCCCCGGAAAAGAAGATCTTCATCGAGATCAAATGCGGCCCCGAGATTGTCNCTCCCCTTCTCAAGGTCGTAGGAGAGAGCAATGTGACGGACGAGCAGGTCATTGTTATTTCGTTCAATGAAAAGGTCATCGCTGCTGTAAAGAAAGCCCGTCCCCAGTGGACCGCCAACTTACTCTTCGGCTTCAACCAGAAAGACAAGNGCGCCCCCGGGAGAGAAATGCCGCGCCTCCTTGAAGTCCTCCGGCGTTGCGGGGCCGACGGACTCGGCTCCAACGCGCATCCCGGCCTGCAGGAGAAAGATTTCGCCATCCTCTCCTCAGCNCGCNTCCAGCATCACGTCTGGACTGTCAATGACTCGACAGTCGCCCGACGTTTCCTTCGACTTGGGAGCCGTTCAATCACCACCGATTATCCCGGACGACTCCGACACGAGCTGTCCCTGAAGTGATTCGAGCCGGAGCTGCCAGCTCCCGGTCAAATTCCTTGCGAAATGGNAAAAAACAGGGAATCTCTGCCGCGCGCTCGGTGACTTCCGACCACTGCCTACTAACATGGCCGGCTTCTTCAAGAACCTCTACAACAAGGTCTCCAACCGGGCCGAGATCGAGTGGGACGAGCTGGAGGCGGATCTCATNTCCGCCGACCTCGGGGTCAGGATTTCCCTTGAGATCGTAGAACACCTGAGGGGACTCGGGCGCAAGATCTCGGCTGACGACGTCGTGGAAACCGCCCGGCAGCATATCGCCGATGTTTTCCCCGATGATGATCACTCCCTCGCCCTGCGCGAAGATGGCAAGCCACTTGTCATCCTGGTGGTTGGCGTCAACGGCACAGGCAAAACCACCTCGGCTGCCAAGCTCGGTCATCTCTGCTCGGGGCACGGTCTCTCCGTCATGCTGGCGGCAGCCGATACCTTCCGTGCCGCTGCAGTCGAGCAGCTGGAACGCTGGGGTGACCGGCTGAACCTCCCCCTCGTGAAAGGAGCTCCCAATGCCGACCCGGCCTCGGTATGCTATACCGCTCATCAAAGGGCCATCGCGGACGGAACCCAGGTCCTCATCTGCGACACGGCAGGTCGCCTACATACCCGCCACAATCTGATGGAGGAACTGGGAAAAATAAAACGTACCATCGCCAAGCAGGACGAAACCGCGCCCCACCTTACTCTTCTCGTCGTCGATGCCACAACTGGAGGCAACGCCTTGAATCAGGCCCGCGAGTTTCACAAGGCCGTGGCCCTCGACGGGGTCATTGTTACCAAGCTCGATGGATCGGGCAAAGGGGGCGTAGCGGTCGCCATCCAGCAGGAACTGGGCATCGCTCCCAGGTTCATTGGGACCGGCGAAGAGCCGGACCAGTTTGGTNCCTTCACGCGCAGGCAATTCGTGGAGCAGGTTCTTTGAGGTGCCCGGGTGCCCGGCGGGAAGGTTTTTCGGTGGGACGCCCCTGCCCGGGCNTCAGGGGAGTGCGATTTCCAACCGGTAGAACCGCCGCACTGCAGAAAACGGCATGCTGGGAGTTCCCNGGGGACCAGTGTCCCGCACCTCGTATTCCTNCGGAAAGATATCCGCCCCGGTGTCGACCACTCCTCCAAGGGGTTGCCATTCTTTCAGGTCGCTGCTCCACGAAATAGTATAGTGCCGATCCGGGATACTTTTGAACCTCAAGGCCACGCTGCCATCCGGGTTGGACTGCACCCCGAGGGCGGGAAAATCATCTTCATCCGCCCTCAGCGGATCGAGCCCGACCACGAACTCCACCGCGTTGATGATCCCATCGCGGTCCGGGTCTCCATCGGGCCCGTTGCGGGGATTGCCGGGCCGCACCCCATTATCGTCGGGGCTCAAACTGTTCGCTATTTCCCACCAGTCCGGCAGACCGTCTTCATCTTTATCCTCTCCCGCTGGCACGGATGGCCCCACCGCTACCATGATCTCACGGGTGGTAGTTGCCACGACCGGCCCACCGGCATCCTCCCGCACATCAACCCGGATCCGATAGCGCCCCGGCGACGCTCCGCTCCAGAGGTAGTCCCAGAACTTTTGTGTCCCGGCCGGCACCATCTCGACAAAGGAAATCATGCCTCCTCCCCGCTCAAAGATGAGCGTGAGGTGCCCTGCTCCACTGTCCGTCTCAATCCTGATAGCGACCTCCCGCTGGTAGGGGAGCGGCGCCGGCACATCCGGAAGAACCTCGACCCAGGGCTGCCCTCCGCCATCAAAGGCCGGAGGCTGGACGACGCTGACGAACGGCTCCTCCACCTCGGCCGCCCGCACCAACCGCGTGGCAACCAACTCGACCCCATCCCGCTCATGATTTACCTGCACATGGTGCAGGAAACGCGGATCACCATTCCACAACCGGGGCATATCGAAGGCCAGGGCATGATAATCGGGCGTCTCATCCCGGATGATGCGGAAACCGTCCTTTTCCTGGAGGACAGCNGCATCCGGGGAGCCACTGGCCTGGCTTGCGATTGCTACGGAAAACTCATCGAGAAGCTGCTGATCAGANACATCCGCCCCGAGGNTCTTCGAAAAGTGGGCCTTGAGCACGTAATCCTCTCCAACCACCTCCCCATTCCGGCCCGGGAAAGCCACGAANAGNCTCTCCCGCGACCCGGCAGCTCTCACCGTTCGTGCCAGCGTGGTATACCATCCCCGCATGTCGTCAGCCCCGTCGGTCGTGCTCGTCCAGGTGGATGAGTCTTCTGACGTGGCCTCTACCAGACGCACGCGCAGCACTGCGGGAACATTCCCTGACGGGATATTCGCATAGGTAAACCGGTACTCCCTAGGAAAGGCGCTCGGTATTGCCGGATCGGCGGAAGTCTGCGAGGCCTGCACCCACTTCCCGGACCCATTNCCATTTCCTGCCCCGGTCTGATCGTCGTCATTTGTCCCCACCCCATCATCGATAAAGAACCAGGCCTCAGTCACGCTCTCATCCGTCCGGACCACTACCTCATANCTCTGCTCCTGCAGGATATCGCCCTCGGCCGGAAANACGATCTCTCCCTGTGGNCGGCTAGCATCATAGTAGAATGTTTGCTGGAAGGTGTTGTAAAGCGACGCCTTGCCCGTGCGCTCGAGGAACGCACGAGCCCGCAGGATATGAAACCCCTCCTCTAGTCCTCTCTCCATCACGAAGTCCTCCTGATCAGGCGACTTGGCGTAATCGTTGTGAGGGAAAAAATTAACCGATTCTCCATCAANCCCCCCGATCTCGAAGACGGTCATNCCATGACGCTTGTGATCAACCTCCGCTGCCCCTCCCGGGAAAAGAGGATTTACCGATGCTCGTCGCACTGCCGCCGCATACCGAAGAAGCCCTCGGGGCTTCGGCGAGATTGTCGCCTTCCACCAGCTCCCCCCGTCNGCATCGCCTACCCAGCTCATCGACACGGACCTCGTCGTCTCATCGCTTGCCCGACCCCCGGCACCCCGGGGAACACTCCGGTCCAAGGTGTAGTAGATTGTAGCCCGGTAGCCGGCCAGTCCGGTATTCGTCTTGATGTGGATATCGACCGAAGCAGCATTTTCCCGGTATTGGCGTCCNCCGCCAATCCCGCCTGGCAGGATTGCCTCGGGGTCGTGATAGACGAATTGCGCTGTATCCGGCGGCGTTTCATTCCCACCCCGACCATCTGCCCGGGTAAAGGATTCCGACCCGACCCTGGTTTGCCATGTTTCCGCATTCTCCGCTCCCAGGCTGCAGCGCGCAGTATTGGTGGCCGCGAACTTCTCCGGGCCCATTCTCTCAACAAAGGTCGGCTGCTCGTATCCGAGAAAGACATCCGTAGTCAGGGCGGGAGGATTGTCTCGAAACGCGGGATCCGTGTTTCCACCCGGCCGGGTTCCATTGAGATCCACTCCTCCGTCCAGCTTACAGAGAATGTTGGCCGCGGAACGATCGGCCCGGAAAACAAACCGAAGATTACTNGCGTCGGTCACGCGTGGGATCTCAACCGAGTATTCAAAATCCTCTCCGCCCGTCCCACTGAGATCTGAGGGGTAGGGATGGAAGCCCGGGTTCGCGAATGGGCCGCTGAACCCCCGGTCTCCATCCGGGCCATCCCGACGCGTCACTGTCATGGTGCCCGCTCGCCTGCCGTCCTGAAAAATCTCGATCGGCCGCCCCCCCAGGGAACTCCANGCCACTGACTCCTCCGGAGTCCGGTAGGAAAACAGCATGTAGCTTCCCGGATCAACCACCACCTCGTTCAGCTGGGAGGCATACTTGTAAAATCCGGTCTGGCTCCCATAACCCCGGGCATACTGATAGAGATAGGCATCGTCCACGAAAGGCGTGGACGGAAATGTCGTGAAAACCGGACGTGCGGTTCCGTTCGCGTAGTTGTCATTGACGAGGACAATCGCAACCACGCCTGCATCATCGCTCATCGCCCCGTTCTCTCGCTTGTCGATGCGCTCATAAGCCACGAANTCGTTGTCCGCCCACCTNGGCCGCTGGAAGCCACGGGCGAAGTGCTGGTGCAGGTAGGCCAGATTGGGAAGCCTCGTGTCTCCAAACTGCCCGAGGAAGGGCGTATTGGCATGACGGGGAAAGGCTCCTCCACTTCCCTCCAGCCTGCCCGCATGATAGTTTCCGTCGGTATAGACCAGCGGCATTCCATCCCGCGTGAAGTAGAAGGCATGCTGGAGCTCGCGCCGCGCGGCATAGTCGTTGTCGTGACTCTGTGCATGCATAACGGTGACTGCTGCGTTGAAGCCACCCGCACCGGGTTGGTCATAGCCCCCAAGAGAGGCTGACGGGTTGCCCAGGATATTATTGAAGTTGTTCCGCAGATCGTTATCGATCAGGCGCATACCNGCATCAATNTAAGGCCCATAGCCCGGAGGCTGCCCAAGATGCTCACCGAAAAACATGGCGTCATCGCGGGGTGCATCGGTGCTGAACACACTGTCCCGGTGATTGGGATCGAGGTAGCCGCGCGTCAGGTTGAACTGGCGCTGTCCCTGCCCGAGGAAGCCATAATCCGAACTGTCCCGGTCACCTCCGAAGGTAGCTCCGAAAAAATCCGCGGGGGTATGCTTGACCGCATCGAGTCTCGCCCCGTCCGCCTTTGTCCGATCCAGTTGCCAGCGCAGCGACCGGTGCAGCATGTCCTCAACGACTTCNNGGTAGAATTCCTCGTTCNCCTGCAGGAANGCGCGCGTAATTCCATTGCCGCTACCGAAGCCCACGTAGGTTCCCTCATTGGCGGCGTGTGTCTGTCCCGGACCGCTCGGAATGTAACAGTAATACCCCGGGTTATCGGGGTGGCGNAGGAAGACAGGCTTGCTCCCGGCATCTCCTTCAAACAGACCGTGATTTCGATTGGNANGCCCGGGCTCATTCGCAATGTCAACCAANCCGGAAAGACCNAGGTTCTGCACCTGCCACTCACTACCCCAGTCGCGCGTGTTGTCCCATNTACGGTAGAACCCATCGGGCGTCTCCCNCAGGTGAAAATCCCGTGGACGGAACCCGGGGTAGAACTCTTCCGNCACGAATTCGTTGAAGAGNGGCACATCGAANCCGTTGTGGTTCATGATGCAGTCGAAGTAGACCCTGATGCCGAAGCGATGNGCCACNCGGATCAAGTCGAGCAACTCCTTTTCCGTTCCNTAGCGGGTGGCCANCGAGCCCTTCTGCTTTTTCGAGCCAAGGTCAAAACGGTCAAATAGGTCGTAGCCCACCGAAAACCCGCCCCCTGCCTTGGTTGGAGGAGGAATCCAAAGCGATTCGTATCCGGCTTCCGCGATCTCCGGCACCTTGTGGCGGATTTCCCGCCANCTGGTGTTGAAATACTGCAACATGGCTTCTGCCANGGCCGCGGGAGCAGCAAGATAAGTCAGNAGNGCAGGAAGCCAGAGGGTTTTCATGGGGCAGGTTGNGGGCCTCGCGGCCNNCCTATCCTAGTATACATCGGAGTTGCGCNCCTCGCAAAAAATGTGCGGACCCGCAGCTCTCCGTGCCTTTGCGCTTCTAAAATGTGNCGCTCTTCCTAATCTGCCCTCGTGCCGGAAGGGAACCCGCAGATTCTCATCGCCGTGAGGCGAGCCATCGCAGCGCGGGACGGCAGCGCTTTCCTGGCTTCCGCGGGAGACGTGCACCATGCCGACCTTGCCGCAGTCTACGAGGATCTCTCCCGCAAGAGTCAGGCCTGGTTCGCCCGTACTCTTCCCTCCGATGCATTCTCAGAGGTTCTCGCCGAGATTCCCGACCCCCTCGTGGAAGAAGCGCTGGACTACCTCAAGCCCAGCCAGCAGCGCGCAGTTCTCGAGGAGCTCCCCGATGACGACCGCGTCGACGTCCTCCAGGACGTCGAGGATGACCAGAAGCGGGAGCAGCTTATCGGACTCCTCGGACAACAGGAAGAGCGCGAACTGACCCGGATTCTCCTCGAATACGGCGAGGAAACCGCGGGCGGTCGCATGACCACGCAGATAGGAGACATCTCGATCGGGATGACGGTGAAGGAAGCCCTCGACCATCTCCGCCCGGAACTTGAAGACACCGAAACCCTCTCACGAATCTATGTGCTCGATGACAAGGATCGGCTGGTAGGAAAACTACGCCTGCGAGATCTCACCTTCAACCCGTGGCAGACCCCCGTTCGCGAGATCATGCAACCGGTTGAGCATACCGTCCTGGCAGAAACCGACCAGGAGGAGGCAGCCATTGCGGTCCTCAANTACGATATGCTGGCCCTCCCCGTGGTNGACGACGCAAANCGGCTCCTNGGCGTCATCACCTCCGACGACGCAATGGAAATCCTGAGCGAGGAGTCCACCGAGGATATTGAAAAGCAGGCTGGCCTNACCGGGGAGGGTTCGGAAGAGGGCTATCTCAATACCAGGGTCACCACGCACTTCAGCCGCAGGGTTCTCTGGCTGGTGGGCCTCGCTCTCCTCTCTATCGCGGCGGGCGCAGTCATGTTCCGCTTTGAGGAGACCCTCGAAGGCGTCCCACTCCTGATGCTCTTCCTGCCCATGATCATCGCGGCAGGGGGCAATTCCGGAGGGCAGGCCTCCACTGTGGCTATCCGGGCCATGGCCCTAAACGAACTTGATGCCGGCGACGCCATCCGCGTGGCCTGGAAAGAGCTGCGTCTAGGAGCGATGCTCGGCATCATCCTCGGCCTCACCATTTCCGCCATCACAATCCTCGTNCTTCCCCTCTTCCACCGGGAGATCGCCCCCGGCATCAGTTTCCCCGAGTTCGGCATGGCTATCGCTGTCGCACTCGGCGTGCAGGTCACTGCCTCAACCCTCATCGGNTCCCTCCTTCCTCTCGGCGCNCGTGCAATCCGGCTTGATCCCGCCGTCATTGCAGCTCCCGCCGTAACCACCGTGGTGGATGTTTCGGGCATGCTTATCTANTTTGTTGTGGCATCGTCCATGCTGGGAATTTGAGCTCATTTCCCTNCAAGAGCATTCAAAATAGCACCTGTAAGCGTTCTTCCCGAATTCGATCTTCCATTCCGAGATAACATCCNCAAGCTCNTCCAGCCACCCACCGATTATGAAGCTACACCTCGCACTCGTCTCCCTCCTCGTGACCGTTCCCCTCGCCCATGCCGGAAACCCGGCAATCGAAATGGGCCGCGCTGCCCACAATTTCCTGAAGAGCCTCAACGCCGATCAGAAAGCCAAGGCGTCGTTTGAATTCACCGACGAGGAACGCGAAAACTGGCACTTCATTCCTCTTGATCGCAAAGGGCTCAAGCTGAGCGAACTCACCGGCGTTCAAACCCACTTCGCCTACGCCCTGCTCGCAAGCGGGCTGAGCCAGAAGGGCGTAGTCAATGCCTCCACAATCATGAGCCTTGAGGCAATCCTGGCCGATCTGGAGAACGATCCCGTCAAACGCGACACCCTGAAATATTATATCGCCGTGTTCGGTGAACCCAGCAGCAANCGGGAAACCGGTGTCTGGGGTTGGCGCTTCGAGGGGCACCACCTCTCACTCAACTACACCATCATCAATGGCAATGTCGTCAGCACTCCGGCCTTCTTTGGGACCAACCCTGCAATCGTGAAGAAGGGCCCGCGCAGAGGCACGCGGCCTCTCGGCCGGATGGAAGACCAGGCCCGTTCCCTCATGACCTCTCTGAAGGAGGCTGGTAAGCCCGTCGTCTTCTCCGAAAAGGCACCCCGCGACATTCTNTCCAGNCAGGATCGTGTCGCAGAGCGTCCGGAGTCACAAGGGGTGAAAGGGGCCGACATGACCGCCGAGCAGAAAAAGATTCTACTCGCCGTGCTACGTGAGTTTGCCAGCAACGGGCGTCAGGAAATCACTGGTCCAGCCATGAAGGAGATCTCGGAATCCGTAGACGATCTTCAGTTTGCNTGGGCTGGAGGTCTCGCCAAGGGAGATCCTCACTACTTCCGCGTGGTTGGTGGCGGCGCCTTCATGGTTGAGTATGCCAACACCCAGAACGACGCCAACCACGCACACGCGGTCTGGCGCCTGTTTAACGGGGACTTCGGGCGCGACGTCCTGAAGGAGCACCTCGACGAGGAGCACAAGTCCGCTCCCGCGCAGTGATCCTTTACCGCAGCTCCAGCCAATCATCGCTGGAAAACTGCTCCTGCAACNCCGCGAGATCCTCTTCGGGGGGCTCGCAGTGAACTTGTTTCACCTCCTTGGCGAGGCTCCCGGCCAATCGGGTGAAAACGCTCTCAGCCCCCACCGNGCTCCCNACCTGCACGCTTCCCTGGTGCAGCAGGCCACTCCGCGTGCGCCGCTGTCCAGCACCNGCCACCTTTGCTCCCCGNGCATCCACGAGGTCCCAGATAACCGGCTTTTCGAAACAGACAGGGGAGTCCCCGGGCTTCTCGGCACCGACCATTCCTACCTCGGCNCCTCCTTCCTGCAACGCCCTCCCAAGGGCGGAGTGAATCACTCGATAACTCTCAGCCCCCTTGCAGCGCGCAAGATCGAATCGCCTCGGGACCACCAAGGTATAGGTGTGATCCTCNCGATGGTCAACCAGCCCTCCCCCTGTCGCCCGTCGCACGAGAGAGAGCCCNGGCAGCGTCGCCCGCGCAACTGCCAGAGTCCCGAAGTAACCGAGGCTGCCCCAGTCTCCCTTCCAGTCGTAGACCCGGAGAACCGGCTGCTCTGCTGTTGCGAGAAGCCAGCCGTCCACCGCCATGTTTTCCGGACCGGACCGCTCCGCCGGATCCCGCCAATAATGAACTAGCGGCAGGTCGCCCATGACAGATCACTGCGCTTCCGGGGCTGGGATTTCCCCCTTCACCGGGTCACTCTTCAATCCCTCTTTCCAGCGCCGGGCGAGAAGTTCGATGACCCGCGGATGGGTTGCAAAGAGATCACTCCGGAATGTCCGCAACCCTGCATGCCGGGCCTCTGCGTCCTCACAAATCCGGGCTATATCTCCTCCCGGGCCAGCATGACGACCCGGGGAGCTGAAGAGCATGGCGAGCACAACTTCCTGTTCGAANCCGGACTGGCCCAGTAATTTCTCAAGGAGAGGTTCATTGAATGAATATTCCGCGCCCTCACGCCGCTCCATCGAGGAAGGTTCCAGAACCGATATCTTCTCCCCTAGGATCAGGCGCATCTGCCCGGCGAGGTGATTGCGGACACGATTCACTGCTACCCGCGGCGTTCCGTGGTCCACGAGAGTCACGGCAGGACGGTCCAAATGGTCCTCCACCGCCTTCTTCATGACGAGCTCAGCCAGTATTTCGGCCACCTCGGTATCCTCCTCGCGGTCGAGTTGGACCATGGGCGGCGCGACCCTGACCTCAAGCTCCGGCCAGCTGCTACTCAGCTCCCGCACCCGCTGCGGCAAGTATTCATAAATCGCGGCGCTGTGTCCGAAGAAAAAAGGTATTACCAGGAATGAGGAGCACCCCTCTTCCCTCTTCGTCTTCAGGAAGGGCTCGAAGATCCGGGCTGGCTCCCCGCCGAGTTCCNTGGGATCTACCCTTGTCGAATGCAGCAGNGAAACCGGGTGCACCAGTTCATTTACTCTCCCCTCGAGGGCCGCCGCGATCNTGCGCAGGCTCAGAGTCGACTCGGCCCGATGGGAGCCATTGTCGACCAGAAGAACACAAGGAGGACCTTTCACGGCANGNAGCTTATCCCGTCCTCTGCCAATGTCCAAAAGTCATTGCCCGATCCGAGAAACCCGGGCCACGGCAGGACCCTGACTCCTTCGCTTCCCTTTTCCAAACGCTGGCATTCATTATTCTTACCGNTGGGATCACACCGCTCCCACTGCNGNCGACAGGCCCTTNCGCTCAACGATCCAGAATACCATCANCCGGGTGCCCGCCGGGCTTGCCGNGGATCCGNCTGGTAGCGCGAGGCAAGTCCGGCTCGTCATCTCACCNCTTCCGTTGGAGTGGCCCCCCTGGCTGGCAACACNACGGAAATCCATGTTCAATCCTCCGGCCAAGGGCGCGGATAGGTGCCCGCCTCAAAGGTAACCTCCTCCGGCAGAAGCCCCATTTCCCTGAACTCCTCCACGAGAGCCTTGGCTTCCATAACTTCCAGGTCAACTGCGAGCTCAACTTCCACCACTTCGGGAGGGTCTCCGACCGCAGCCACTCCTCCGAGATAGCCCAGTTTTCGAGCCCGCAGGATTTCATCCATTTTTTTTCCACCAAACTGCCCATCCTCCANCGCATGCCCCGGAGGAAAAGATACCCAGATATACTCCGCAAAGGACGCTTCGTAGCGCGGCTTCTCCCGCGTGACCCACTTCCATATCCCCAAGCCTGCCACCAGGAGGACCAGCAGGACAATTCCACTCCTTACCAACTTTGGCTTCCGACCGTTCTCCATGCGGTCCCAGCCTAGTAGGGCCGGCGCATCGGGCAACACACAATGTGACCCATGGCNCGGACACTGGTCGATGGCGCACCCTGCCTCTCCCCAAACAAGCAGGTCCCTCTATTCATGCACCAGGATATCCGGCCTGCGTTCCGGCAGGGTTCCCGTAATAGTGTTTATCCAACTTTTCCGGGGCTGTCCGGCTACAACAACACCCATGCCGTGGGCCTTCCCGCCCGAGGGACTCACCCGAGCCTCCCTCAAGAGCTATCGCTCGTCGGCCTCAGGCTCAATTTCGAAGAGCAGAAGAGAATCAACGACCAGCTGCAGGGCTTCCCTCCGCTTGAGATCTGACCTCCCGGCCCCCTCGAGAGCATCCTCCGCCAGCTCCCGAATGTGCTGATGGGTGAGCGTCCCCCCGAAGGGCGATTGTCTCAGCAGCATTCCCCACGATCCAATCGCCACGGCTGTCTGCAGGTTGTTGCTTGCGAGGTCCCAGTCACGAGGCGGAGTTGTGACCGGCACAACCAGTCCGTGACCTGTCTCTCCGATACGCAGACCCACCTGGGCGATCACTTCTTGGAGATTGAATATCTCCGAAGCAGCAGGCTGCAGCTGATAGAGCACGTAATTCGAATGCCCGGGAGCGAGTCCCCCTGACGACGTGTATCCTTCTGGCATAACGCCGTTGCCGGCATAGCCCACCAAGCGATAACTCCTGATGTATTCCGGATTCACCTCGACCTGGAGATCGGTATCCCGGGCCACCAGACGCTGAGATTCATTACGCAGCAGGACTCCCATGAGGATCAGGTCCCGGTCCCAGGGGCAGCGCACTACCTCGACACCGAGCTTCACGCCATCCAGGTCGGCATCTCCCTCGTCCGCATAAGATACCTGGTTGATAAGCTCCTCGATCCTTACGCTGTTCCTCGGCGGAAGCTGATTTTCATTGCGAACGAAACGCTCCACCAGATGATAGCTAGCCGTCCCCGATACGATGGGTACGCTCGAGCGGGCCTCCTCCTTTGCGAGAACGAACGGGTTATCAGGCAAAAGCGGAATTCGGCTCAGCTCAGGAATTTTCGCTTCCCGGGCTGCACTGCGTACTTCCGTAAAGAACGCCTCCGGATCGCTCCGCCAGAGTTCCTGCAGGCCGAGATACTCCTCATCCACGATCTCAGCTGGAATTTCCGGGAGATTGTCACGGAGCACCCCACCAGCTACCTGCGGCAACGGGGCATGGCCCGCGATGGAACGCGCCGGTTGAGGACTCGGACCGAGTAGAACCTGCATCCGCACCACCTCCCTCTGCTCGGCTTCAACATTCTCCCAGGTGATCTCGTTTTCATCTACCGGGACCTGCTGCAGAACCCACAGGACACAGGCCACCAGCACGGCTGCCGCCGCAGTCACCATCAAGGGGCGAACCCAGTCCCTCCTCCTTGAATGGAAGGCCACCAGGTTTCCCGGGCCCGGGCTCCGTCCCGCCCTCCGGATGGCCTCCCTCCGGCTTTCACCCAGCTCCAGGCTTTCGTTGTCGAATCCGAGGCGGATCAATTCCGCGAGTGCACGGGTCTCGTCCACGGCGTTCTGCACGGCAGGATTGCTCTCCGCCGCAAGGCGTAGCGCGGCCGACTCATGCTCGGGCAGCTCGCCCAGTGCATAAGCAGTTACGCGGGGATCTTCGGGCTGGATGCGATTCATTGCTTTCGAACGGAGTTTTCGAGAATGTCTTCAGGAAGAAGGGACCGCAGGCGTTTCAGGCCGGTATGTAAAAGGAAACCAACATTTCCTGAGGTCAGGCCGGTCGCCTCGCTGATTTCCTGATAGCTGAGTCCTTGTTGAAATTTTAAATGGATTACTTCTCTCTGGTTGTCGGAGAGCCTGTTCAGGGCGTCCATCACTTGAGTCACCCGCTCGTCCCAGTCCGCGACACGGTCGGGGGCCGCAGTGTCACCCTCCAGCCGGGCGGCCTTCTCCTCTTCCAACGCCACCATTCGCTTCTCCTTGCGGAGAATATCCAGCGCTCGGTTCCGGCACACCGTGAAAAGCCACGTCTTGAGTCCCCGCTGTACTTTCTCGCGGTCCTGCTGGTAAAGCCGGATGAAGGTATCCTGCACGACGTCCCGGGCCCGGTCACGGTCCCGCACGATACCCAGCGCATATCCGATGAGCGGACCCTCGTATTCCGCGAGGGCCTGCTCCACGAATTGTTCGCGGGATTCGATCATTTCCTCGTTCCGGCCCATCAGGCCCACTTCTACAGGAAAAACGCCCCGGGACGGAGGATCTTAGGGGTTTTTCGAATATATCTGGCCTTGCCCCCTCGCATTTCTTCCCTCCCGGTAAGGGTTTACTCCGAGAATCAGCAGTCACTCCTCTCCCTGACTCACGAAGTAGGAAAGATTTTCAAGCTCCAGAGCCAGATCCACATTGTTGACGGTCACCGCCCCCGGCACCTGCAGGACGGTGGGAGAAAAATTGAGTATTCCCTGCACGCCGGCCACCACCAGTTCATTGGTTACTTCCTGAGCCGCCTCTCCGGGCACACAAAGAATGGCGAGCTTGACCCCATTGTCGCGCAGGAAGGGCGAGATTTCCTTAAAGCTGTAAACCGGCACAGCGATTCCTCGCGACACAACTGTTTCCGGGACAGAATCAAAAGCGGCTACCACCTCAAACCCCTCTTTCTCAAATCCACGATACCGGAGAAGGGCCACCCCCAGGTTTCCCGCGCCTACCAAGGCGACCGGCTGCAACTGCTCGCGGCCAAGAACTTCCCGGATCGCGCCCCTCAGATCCTGCACCGAGTATCCCAGGCCACGCGTTCCGAACTGCCCGAAATACGTCAGGTCCCTCCTTAGCTGGGCCGGCTTCACACCCGCCGCACCGGCGAGCGCTGAGGAGCTCACGGTTTCCTTGCCATTCTCATGCAGCTTCGTCAGGCAACGCTGGTAAATTGAAAGCCTGTATATCGCCTTTTTCGGAATTTCGGCCTTTTCCACGCGCCACCAAAATCGCTCCCAGAGCTATGAAGGTCAAGAAAAGGCGAGGGAATCAGATGACAATACCAAATTTGCCCTTCCATTTCCCACTCACTTCCACCTTCACTCGGCACCGCGTGAAAGATCTAAAGGATGGCATCCGTTCGCACGTTCGCATCGACTTCAGGGGTCATGTCCACAAGGTTTTTCGAGGTCATGAGAAGGAAATCCGCTGCAAAAACGAGGCGCACATATTGAAGGCCTTGGAAGAGCGTGGCTGTCCCTACGTTCCCCGGCTTCTTGAATACCTGCCGGAGGAGAATTCTATCGTTACCTCAAACTGTGGACAACCTGCTCCCGAGGTCTCGAGGACGAAGTCTGATGCACTCTTCGCCGATCTCGAACGAGAGTATGGAGTACGCCATGAGGATCCCGAGCCACGCAATGTTACCTACTGTCCTCGCATGGGTCGCTTCTGCCTGATTGATTTCGAACTCGCTACGCTTCTCCCCGAGCCTCGAAGCCCCTCCCATGGCAAGGGAAACGTCTGGAGGGTAACCTGGTCCTCTCTCTCCGAGGGTGGAGTCTTGCGGGACGCCAACGACGATGCCTACCTCGCCCTCGAAGTAGGACCCGACGGAGCCCGCAGGTTCGAGGCACACGGGGAGGCCCTTCTTGAGCCATCACACCTCGTCCTCGCCGTCTCGGATGGAATGGGGGGAGGTTCAGCCGGGGAACTCGCCTCCCGCTTGATCCTGGCCTGGGTCAAGCAACATGCCAGGGAACTCTACGGCGCCCTCAACGATTACCGGGACGACGAGGGGCCTCGCGCTCTCCTGCGCCTCATGATCAACGCCCACGACGGCCTCAATTCGCTGGCCGCAACAGACCCTGCCCTGAAGGGCATGGGGGCGACCCTTACCCTGGCATGGCTCACTCCCGGACGTCTCCACTTCGCTCATCTGGGAGACTCCCGACTCTACCTGCACCGGGCCAAACAATCCACCCAGCTGACCACGGACCACACTCAGGCCTGGCAGCAATGGAAACGGGGCGAAATAAGCGAATACGGTTATCGTAACCATCCGAGGCGCAGCGCTCTCTACGATGCGCTGGGTGGAGGTCATTCCAATATCATCCCCCAGATAGAGTCCCATTCCCTTGAAGATCTCGACCGCCTTCTCCTCTGTAGCGACGGCATAATCGACGGCCTCTGGGAACGCGGGCTCGCCACCGAGCTGGCTCATGATGACGAACCCGCCCGGCTGGCTCCCAGAATCCTGTCCCGGGCCCGCGAAAACTGCCGCCGGGATGATGCCACCCTTATCGTGGCCAATATTAACAAACTTTGAGCTGGTCGATTCGTGGTTTGCAGGCAGGTTGGCACGGCCGCTGCTGAGAAATAAGATATCTCCTAGGCCAGCGACGCGTTCCCGATCGTGGGGTCGTATCGTCTGCCGTGCCGCGGTGATCGCAACCCGACAAGAAACACGAGAAACACGACCATGCCGAAATACAAATTGGATTATATCTGGCTGGATGGATACACCCCCGTCCCGAACCTTCGAACCAAGTGCTGTGTAAAGGAATACGAGTCCTTTCCCGAGCTTTCCCAACTGCCCTTGTGGGGTTTCGACGGCAGCTCAACCGAGCAGGCCTCCGGTGATGACTCCGACTGCATGCTCAAGCCTGTCGCAGTCTACCCTGACAGCACCAACGAACATCAAGCCCTCGTGATGTGCGAGGTCGTTCTCCCCAACGGAGATCCTCACCCATCCAACATGCGTGCCACCATCCTCGATGACGACGGCGCCTGGTTTGGTTTCGAGCAGGAGTATTTCCTTACCCAGGACGGCCTTCCTATCGGTTTCCCCAAGGGCGGCTATCCTGACCCCCAGGGTGAGTACTACTGTGGCGTAGGCTTTAAGAACGTCGGGGCCCTCGGCCGCAAGATCACGGAGGAACACCTGTGGCAGTGCCTCCACGCAGGTATCAACCATGAAGGCATCAACGCCGAAGTGGCCAAGGGACAGTGGGAATTCCAGGTCTTCGGCAAGGGATCCAAGAAGGCCGCCGACGACGTCTGGGTCGCCCGCTTCCTCCTGCTCCGCCTCTGCGAGCAGTACGGGGTTGACGTAGACTTCCACTGCAAGCCGCTCAAGGGCGACTGGAACGGTTCTGGGATGCACTCCAACTTCTCCACTACTTACCTGCGTGAGACCGGAGGCAAGGAGTACTTTGAGGCGCTCATGGGCGCTTTCGAAACCCATCGGGAGGAACACATCGCCGTCTATGGGCCCGACAACGACATGCGTCTCACCGGCCTTCACGAGACTCAGTCCATCGACAAGTTTTCCTACGGCATAGCCGACCGGGGGGCCTCCATCCGTGTTCCCCATGCCTTCGTGCAGGACGATTACAAGGGCTACCTCGAAGACCGCCGTCCAAACTCACAGGGCGATCCCTACGCTATCGCGAGCAGGATCCTGCAGACCATCGCCACCGTCCCGACCGACTGAGGATCGGATACTCCGCTCGTTCCACGAGACGGATCACTCTAAATCAACAAACGGCCAGTCCTCCCGGGGGCTGGCCGTTTTCAGTGACTGGTGCGCACTTGACAGCCCGGGTTGCTGAATCAAACTCCCGCGCGCCATGGCAGCAGTAAAACTCGAATACATCTGGCTGGACGGGTACACCCCGGAGCCCAGCCTTCGCAGTAAAACCAAAATCTGGAACCACGATGGGGAAGAGGTTCCAGCTCCCGAGGCTCTTCCTGGCTGGTCGTTCGACGGATCCTCAACCCAACAGGCTGAGGGACATTCCTCCGACTGCCTGCTCAAACCAGTCCGCGTTGTACCTGACCCCGACCGCCTTGATGCCTTTCTCGTAATGTGCGAAGTTCTCGCTGCCGATGGCAGTGTCCATTCCTCGAACACACGTGGGGGATGGGACGACGATGAGGACATGTGGTTTGGATTTGAGCAGGAATACATCCTGAGCAAAGGGGGGCAGCCCCTCGGATTCCCCGCCAACGGATACCCCGGCCCCCAGGGGCCCTACTACTGCGCAGTGGGAGCCGGAAACGTGGACGGACGTGACATCGTCGAGGAGCACCTCGACCTCTGTCTTGAAGCCGGTCTTCAGGTTACCGGCGTCAATGCCGAGGTCATGCTCGGACAGTGGGAATACCAGCTCTTCGGCAAGGGGGCCAAACGCGCAGCCGACGACGCCTGGCTGGCCCGCTACCTGCTCTATCGAACAGCCGAAAAATACGGTGTGACGGTCGAAATCCACCCGAAGCCAGTGCTCGGCGACTGGAACGGGTCCGGCATGCACACCAACTTCTCCAATACCTTCACCCGGGAGGAAGGCGGCGAGGAAGGAATGAAAGCCCTGCTCGACAAGTTTGCTCCCGTGCACGACGAGCACATTGCGGTTTATGGATCCTGCAACGAACTGCGCCTCACCGGCCTGCATGAGACCCAGTCCATCGACAAATTCAGCTACGCGGTATCCGACCGTGGTGCCTCCATAAGAATCCCCGTGGGCACCATGCAGGACGGCTGGAAAGGATACCTCGAAGACCGCCGACCGGCCTCCAACGCCGACCCTTATCGCGTGGTTCAGCGCATCTGCCAGACAGTGAATGGCTAGCGCAGGACTCTCCCGACCAACTTAAGTCGACACCAACACTGACACGAAACCGGGAACCGCAAGGTTCCCGGTTTTCTCGTAACAGTTGATTTCGCACTCAGGCAGGGGCGCGAAAGCAGACCTAAGCCGGCAGCACCTTTAACCGTTGCTAAAGGGGCAGGGTCCCGGAATAACGTCTCCTCTCATGCGCCCTGGCCATTCACTGAATACTGGACACTGCCTGCCTCCTCCCACCATCCTACCTCCGTGACCAAGCGCTGGATCCTTGTTCTCTACCTCGTCCCTGCGATGATTCTCGCAGGAGGATCCCTGCCCTTCCTCTTCAGCGATCTCGATATGGAGATCGCGCAGAAATATTACAACGGGAAGGCCCGGCTCTGGACCCTCGCCGAAAAATCTCCATGGACCCTGTTTTACAGCTTCGGACCCATCCCGGCCATCATCACGGGGGTGATCGCCTTCTCGGTTCTGTTTCTGGGCCTCAGCCGAGCCCGCTTCACGCCCTACCGCAAACTCTCCGCCTTCCTCGCCCTCGCCCTCATCGTCGGACCAGGGCTGATGGTCAATCTGGTTCTCAAGGAGACCTGCGAACGTCCGCGCCCACGTGAGGTCCAGGGCCTCGGCGGCTCGGAACAGTTTGAACGAATCCTCGCCCGGGGCCCGGATACCACCGGGCATTCATTTGTGAACGGGCACGCTTCCATGGGATTCTATTTTTTCGCCGGTGGACTGGCCCTCTTCGCCTGCGGGCGACGAAAGACAGGAATCCTCGTTCTCATTGCTGCGGGACTACTCGGTTACTTCACCGGAAAGTCCCGCATCGTTCAGGGAGAACACTTCGCCAGCGATGTCCTCTGGGCCGCTGGCCTGGTCTGGTTCACCTCAGCCATCCTCTTTCATCTATTCGGACTTCACCGCAAGGCAATCTATGAAACAAGCAAGCCAGTTGGGGCCAGCACCCCTGCGTGGATCCCGTTCGCCAGCCTGATCATCATCCTCACCGCAATCGGCTCGACCTGCCTGGCCTTTCCCTCCGCCCGCATCAACACCACGGAACTGGTGAGCGAGGAACTTACGCGCCTGCCCGACACTGTCAGGATCACGCTCGATCTGGAGGGATCCCTCGAATTTTCCGGTGGTGAGGAACTCCTGCTAGAAACGGAAGCTCGTGGCATCGGCTTCCCTCGATCCCGACTCCTGAGCCAAAGGACACTAGTTCAGGATGGAAGTGAAATCACCCATCGCCGCAACGGTTATTTTACCAAGCTCAACGTCCGGAACAAGATCACCCTCCCTCCGAACCGCGTCTACCAGATTACGCTGGGAAAACGGGTTGCTTCAGTGCTGGTTCACCCCCCCTCGAAAACGTCCCGCGCCGGCCACTTTGCCCATATCGAGCTCACCTCCCGCCCGGAAACCGAATTGATCAATATCAAGAGCCCTCCAATTGATGAGGATTTCTTTGGCCGCCGCACCCGCGCCTTCCGGGTGGAATGACGATAGTAACGCCAAGTTCAAAACTACGGGGTTGGAGTTCCGGAGTTTTGGAGTATTGCTCCCCGCACATCCGACACCACCATCCCTATTCCGCCCCTTTCCCCCATGCACCAGTTCCACTACCGCGACGGCATCCTGCACTGTGAAGACGTCAACCTGCAGCTACTTGCCGCAGAGCACGGAACGCCCCTCTACGTGTATTCCGCGAACACCCTCCGGGAGAACTACCAACGATTGGACCAGGCCCTCACTGGTCTCGACCACCATATCGCCTACGCCGTTAAGGCGAACTCGAATCTCTCCGTCCTCCGCCTGCTCGCCGGCCTCGGCAGCGGATTTGACATCGTCTCCGGGGGAGAACTCTTCCGTGTGATCAAGGCTGGGGGGAATCCGGCACTCTGTTCATTCGCCGGAGTTGGAAAGACCGCGGAGGAAATCACCTACGCGCTGGAGCAGGGAATCTATTGTTTCAACATCGAGTCACTTGCCGAACTTGAGTTCATCAGTTCAGTGGCCGGGAACATTTCCACCGTTGCCCCCGTCGCACTGCGCATCAATCCCAACGTAGATGCTGGAACCCACAAGTATATCTCCACGGGCAAGGCTGAGAACAAGTTCGGGATTGACCATGAGTCTGTACGTGAGGTCTACGCCCGCGCATCCAAACTACCCCATATCCAGATACGGGGCATCCAGATGCACATCGGCTCCCAGCTCACCAGTGCAACTCCGTTTGTGGAAGCGGTCGAAAGGGTTCTCCCCCTTGTCTCCGATCTACAGGCTTCTCATGATCTTGAATTCTTCTCCATTGGGGGAGGAATTGGAATCGTCTACGAAGAAGCTCTGGCTTCGGGGCCCCCGGACTGGTGGACCCGACAGGAGGAGCCTCCCCTTTCCCCGGAGGTTTACGCCCACCACCTTGTCCCTCTCCTTGAATCTCTCAATCTGAAGATTCTTCTCGAACCCGGCCGCTACATGTCGGGCAATGCCGGAATCCTGCTCACCACCTGTCTCTATGAAAAGAAAGGCCAGGCCAAGGCTTTCAAGATAGTGGACGCCGGGATGAACGACCTCATTCGGCCGGCGCTCTACGACGGACATCACGAGATTGTTACAGTCCGGGAATGCGACGTGACGAATCGCATCACGGCCGATGTAGTGGGCCCTATTTGCGAGAGCGGCGACTTTTTCTGCCAGGACCGGGAAGTTCCCGATTTCGCGAAGGGGGAACTGGTGGCACTGATGAGCGCGGGAGCCTACAGCTTCACCATGGCTTCCAACTATAACTCGCGCCCTCTTCCAGCCGAGATCCTCGTATCCGGGGCCACAGCCCAAATTGCGAGAGAGCGACAGACCTTCACTGATCTTGTTGCGGGCGAGCACTAGACCCCAGGCCAGACAAGACCCTGAATCCGAATACTGCTGCGAGGGGAACCCGGCGGCCGGGCTCAGCGGATCTCGAGCACAGGATCTCCCAGCACGCCCGGAATCAAGGTCACTCCCAGACCCGGACCCGAGGGGGAGGCCATTCTCCCGTTCACGCGACGAGGAGCAGCATCCGCGATGGACTTTGTCACGTAACTGTTGAAATCCGTCGCAGAGAACAGGTATTCCGGGGGCGTGCTGTGCGCGAGGTGAGAGATCGCAGCGGTGACGACGTCCCCACCCCACGTATCCTCGAGCGTCATCGCGATCCCGAGGGAAACACAGAGATCCCTCGCCTGGCTCGCCTTGGTTAGACCTCCGAATTTACTGATCTTGATATTGACCGCGTCCATCGCGAGGTCATGGGATGCCTGGAGAATTTGCGGAATCCCGTCGATCACCTCATCGAGGATAAAGGGGTTCCCGCAATGGCGCCGCACCGAGAGACAGTCCTCGTAGCGCAAACAGGGTTGCTCGATGTAGACATCAACGTCTTCAACAGCCTTCACAACTCTCATCGCCTCGTGCTTCAACCAGCCGGTATTGGCATCTGCAACCAGCTTATCCCCCGGATGCAGTCGCTCAGCGACCTGGCGGATCCGTTCGATGTCTACGTCCGGGTCCCCACCCACCTTCAATTGAAAGCGACGGTAACCATCCGCCCGGTAGTCCGCCACATTCTGGGCCATGTCCTCCGGACTGACCTGTGAGATTGCACGGTAAAGGACGAAGTCATCTCCATGGACTCCACCGAGCAGGGAGCTCACCGGCAGGCCGGACGCCTTGCCCAGCAAATCCCAGCAAGCCATGTCGATGGCTGACTTGACATAAGGATGTCCCTTCATCGCCCCATCCATGACGTGATTCAGCTGCCAGAGGTGCAGGGGATTCTGTCCAAGGAGGCTCGGCCCCAACTCCTCAAGGCCGGCCCTCACACCAGAGGCATAGGATGGGAGGTAGACCGGCCCAAGGGGACAGACTTCACCAACGCCTTCCAAATCACAGTCGGTTTCCACTCGGACGACCGTGCTATCAAACACCGCGACTGACTTCCCACCCGACCACTTGTAGTTTCCCTCGTGAAGGGGCAGGTCAACCTGCCAGGCTGTAATCCCTGAGATTTTCATTGTCTTCAACTGCTCTCCGGCCGAGGGATTTGACGCTCAACGCTGCATCCACTGCGCCCCCTTCGGGAAGGCACACTCGACAGTGGCTCCGCGTACGATATTGCCAATGTCCCCCAAGATCAAGACACGCATGGAACAGAGGTCATCACTCCGGTTTCTCCTGAGATCCTCTTCCCCAGGCACCGCCCTCCTATTTCACTAACTGCCTGATTTTCCTTCATCTCTTCCCTCCTCCAGTATCACTGCCTCGTGTTTATCCTTGCGCTCACGGCGGTCCTCGGACGTGTCATTTCTATCGAGGCGGCTTCTCTCGTATTCTGGCGAGTCTCCATCGCAGGACTAGCCGTTCTTATCTGGTTGATCCTGACTCGACCGGCCCTCCTTCGGATCTCTTCCAAGAACGCGCTCGCAGTCTGCAGCACCGGATTCCTGCAGGGGGCCCACTGGATCTGTTTCTTCCTGTCCGTCTCCCTCGCCAACATATCGGTAGCCCTTGCCGCCTTCGCCACGATCTCGCTCTTCACCTCAATTACGGAACCGCTTATTGAGCGCCGGAGAATTCGTCCCCGGGAGATCTTCTGTGGAGCCATTGTCATCTGCGGAATGATCCTGATCGCAGGAGGACTTGAAGAACAATATCATCTGGGCCTCCTCGTTGGCCTGCTGGGAGCTCTTCTTCATTCCATCTTTCCCGTGCTGAATCGAAAGTTGGTAGCCAGTGGGATTTATCCGACCACCATGCTCGTCTTTGGCATGGCCGGAGCGTGGATCGCGGCGAGCCTGAGCCTTCCTTTTCTTCAGCCCGGTCATCTCCAGCTGCCAAGGGAAGGAGATTGGCCCAGCCTGCTCGTCCTCGCGCTCCTCTGCACGGCTCTGGCCCATACCTGGAATATTCATCTCCTCAAGCGGCTCACTGCCTACACCGCGAATCTCACAATGAATTTCGAGCCCGTGTGGGGCATTCTCCTCGGAGCCATCCTCTTCCTGGAGTATAAGCAACTTCACCTCGCCTTCTATCTGGGTACTGCTCTCATTATCCTCGCCAATTTTCTCGACCCGTGGCTGAAGCGGCGCACCTGATCGAAGACCGGCAGCTGGCTGAACAACCCCGCGCGGCTCCTACATCCGGAATAATCCTCCACGTTTCCCCGCGAGGGAAACTGCACCGACAATCGCAATGCCCAGGAACACCATCGCCCACACCCCCAGCGCGGAGGCCAGTTCGTAGCCATTGCCCAGAGTATTCAGCAGGGCGTAAATCGCCTTCGTGATGGGGAAGTGTTCCGCCTGTTGAGCAAGAATCAGGCTATCGCTCACCTCCAGCATGGCAAAGGCAAAGGCCAGAATTCCTCCTGCAATCAGGTTTGCTGAAAGAAGCGGGAGGGCGATACGCCGCATCATCCGCAGTGGCGTGGCTCCCAGGCTCAGTGCCGCTTCCTCGAGAGCGACATTGCTCTGCTGCAGGCCGGCCACTGCAGCCCGGACCACATAGGGAAGGCGTCGCACCGCGTAAGCAATCACCAGGAGCAGGGCCGGATTGGCTCCTTCGCCCACGAGGAAGTGAAAAGCCCGGCCCTCCTGCGCGAGGGCAAGGTAACCAAAAGCCAGCACCAGCCCGGGCACGGCCAGAGGAAGCATGACCAGTGCGTCCAGCAGGGCTCGCCCACGAATCGTGCTGCGCACAATAACCCACGCAATGGCCAGCCCGAGGACAAGATCAACGATCATGGCCCCTGATGCATACATCAGGCTGTTCTGGATGGAGGGAACAACGAGGGGGTGACCCAGCGCTTCGTCATAGTGCGCCCCGGTTAACTGTTCGGGCAGGATTGAACCATACCAGTCTGTGGCCACGGATAGAAAGATGACACCGAGATGCGGGAGGGAGGCGAGCAGGAACACACCGAGGAAGAGTCCTGTCACGACCCAGCCCTTGCACCCCTGAAGAACCTTCTCCCCCTGTTTCCCCTTGGGACGAGGGGCCGTTCCCAGCCGGGACCGACCGAGCAACGCCTTGGACAACAGGAAGACCGCCGAGGAAATTACGAGCAGGACGGCCACCAGGGCGTAGGGAAACGGATTACTCTCCAGGTCCTTGAGGCCGTCGTATATCTGCACCGGAGCCACCCTTGAGTAATCAAAGACGAGTGGCACTCCAAGTTCCGTGAAGGACCAGATGAACACAATCGCACCTCCGGCGAAGATCCCGGGCATGGTGAGTGGCATTGTAATCCGCCAGAGCCTCCTCCAGGGCGGGCACCCGAGGTTCTGTGCCGCCTCCTCCATCGCAGGGTCGAGATGAGAGAGGGAAGCCGCGATATTCATGTAGAGGATCGGGTAGAGGTGCAGCGCGTTCATGATCACGATGCCCCAGAACCTGCCCTCTCCCAGCCAGTCAATGGGAGCGGCCGGGTCCATCATGCCGAGCTTCTCCAGGAAGGCGTTGAGAGACCCCCGCACTCCCAGCATCTGCTTTACTCCAACCGCCCCAACGAAGGGAGGCAGGACGAGCGGAACCAGGATAAGGGCGGATAGTGGCCCCTTGAGCGGGAAACGATATCGGTGCGTCAGAAGCGCAAGGGGAAAAGCGATCAGGAGGGAAGCCAGCGTACTGGTGATCCCCAGCAGCAAGGCATTCCAGATGCCCTCCAGGTAGACCGGGTTGGCAAAGACCTCGATCACGTAAGCCAGCGTAACGCCGCCCTCCGGATCGACGAAGGCTTCTCCCAGCACCATCACTACCGGGAAGAGGAAGAACGCCCCGAAGAACAGGGTAACCAGACCGGTAAGGATGATGGCTTTTTTCGAACTCATCTCCCCTCCTCCGCCAGACGCCTGGCCTCCCGGTAGTTGGCCCTGAAAAAGCTCCCCAGCTCGTTCATCAGCTTGACCGAGTCCACCTTGCTCTTCTTCAGGGTGGATTTGATCTGCCTACCCGCCTTGTCATAGGAGACCGCGCTCACGTCAAAGAATCTTGCCTGTGCCTCCTCGGGAAAACCGGCCTCGATCAGGGCATCCCACGCTTCCTTCATTTCATCGTGAGAATCGATGCACATCACCCGGATAATGACCTTGAGGGGAGAGAAGAGGTGCCCCGTAAGTTTCCGATCGTAGCTGAATTTCTTTGCCTGTTCAAAGGGCATGGCCGCCCCGTCAATCATGGCCGCGAGGGTCTCCCCCTGATACAGGTCGGGCCGGATCGGCAGGCGCCGGAGAGCACGGTAGCGGGGCCCCGGCGTGCTTCCTGGTGCGGCCGTCCAGAGCATCTGACCCTCCTCGGACAGGATAAATTCCACGAAAGCCTGCGCGAGATCGGCATGCGGAGCACCAGCAAGGACCGCTACCGGGTCCACGCTGATCGAACTCCCGCCCGGGGGCATGATGTATTGCAGGCGCGACGAACCATCTGCCTTTTTCAACGTCTCGCTGGTCGTCCTCCCATAAAAGTCGATGCACATGCCGGCCACCGCGTTCCCCTGAGCCACGTCGCGTGGAATCTTGGCTGAGCTGTCCGTGAAGTATCGGGCGTTGGCACCAATACGCTGAATCAGGTTCAGGCTCGTCTCCCATCCCCGCGCGATGACCACCGCGCGGTCTTCTTCCGCATCGGCTCCGGCCAGTTCCTGCTGGATCTTCTGCTGCACCAGCATCTCGAACGACTTGGTCACCGAGGAACTCTTGGTCGTGTCCGCGAGGGCAATACCCCGGACATAGCCCGGGTCACCCAGGTCGTCCCAGCTCACCGGCGGGGAGAGCCCGCGGTCTTCCAACAGGTCCGTGTTATAGCAGATCCCGAAACTGGAGAGCACGCACCCGATCCACTCATGTTCCGGGTCATAGAACGTTTCTCCGCCCAGGGTGGCCGGGATTCCTCCTGCTCCGAAAAGTTCGGGGTGATTCTCGAAGATCCGAAGTTTCTGAAAGCGTCCCAGTTTCGCCTGCCTTGCGAAGTCAAAAGCCCCACCTCCAAAAAAGACATCAATCCCACACCCGGGCTCTCCCCGTTCCTCCGCCGCCTCAAATCCGTTTGAGATCACCCTCACACACTCCGAGGTCCCACCGGGCACGAGGTAATTTACATAGACGCTCTGTCCAGTCTTCTTCTCCCAGTATTCCGCGAAGGCCTCCCCGAACTCCCTCCGTAACGTTTCGGTGTGCGGAGTGATCACATCCAGGCGTAGTTCCGCCTCGTCCGCTCCCTCCGACTCATTGTCACGCAGGACGAGGGGTGCCGCCACCACCCCCGCCAGCGGAGCGAGGATCAGGGCTATCTTTTTCCAGGTCTTCATNCCTCCTCTTCTGCGCTCCATTCCCTCCTCACTCCCGCAGGATCACAACGTCTTCTGGTTGCAGGTCGAATGCCACTCCCGTTCCACGGGCAAGGACCCGCTGGGGATTCATTTCCGAGATATCTACCTCGACACCAGCCGGTGTTCGCACCCGGTACTGGATCACATCGCCGAGGTAGGTCGTCTCCAGGATCTCACCCTGCCTGCCTTCCCCCACTTCTGCAATCCGGATGGCCTCCGGCCGCACCGATACAAGAACCTCGTCCCCTTCCCGGGGTGTCCAGTCTGTCACGGTCAATCTTCCACCGAACACCCCGGCCGCGGTGTCCACCACGATCTGGCCACCCTCCTCCTTGCCCTTCACCGACGCGCGGAGAAGATTGGTCTCCCCTATGAAGGATGCCACATACGAGGAGGTCGGATTGCGATAGACGTCCTCGGGAGCGCCGATCTGCTTCACGTGTCCATCGTTCATCACCGCAAGTCGGTCAGCCATCGAGAGGGCCTCGGACTGGTCGTGGGTCACATAGACACCGGTCAGTCCATTCTCCTTCACTATTCTCCGGATCTCTGAACGCATCTCCAGCCGCAGCTGGGCATCGAGGTTAGAAAGAGGTTCGTCCAGGAGAAGGCACTTGGGCTTTACAACCAGGGCACGCGCCAGGGAGACACGCTGCTGCTGTCCTCCCGACATCTGGTCGATTCCCCGCTCCTCGAAACCCGGCATCTGCACCATCCTGAGAGCCTCGTTGACCCGCTCTTCAATCTCATGACGGGCAACTTTCCTTTCTTCCAGCCCGAAGGCAATATTCTGTCCCACCGTCATGTGGGGCCAGAGGGCGTAACTCTGGAAAACCATCGCTGCCTCCCGCTTGTGCGTCGGCAGGGCAGTGACGTCCTCACCCTCGAAGAAAATCGTTCCCGAGGTGGGCTTTTCCAAACCAGCGATGCATCGGAGCAGCGTCGTCTTGCCGCAACCACTTCCCCCGAGCAGGAAGAAAAGCTCCCCCGGCTCAATCCCGATACTGACCCCGTCGAGGGCTCGAACCTCGCCAAAATCCTTGACGATTGATTTTGCGAAAATTGCCTCCATCAGCAGACAGGCCAGTAGTTGGCTGATCCCTGCCGTCCTTGGCAAGACCAATCCCAAGAGAAAGGCGGCGGNGCCTGAGCCCCGCCGCCTTCCTGAGAGTTCAGGTGGCCGCCTTCAGTTGGCGCTCACCTCAAAGTTGTCGAGTGACAATCCGCTGTACGAATCGCCCGTCGAGTCGCTGATAAATTGGATTTCAAACTGCACGCCGTCAATCAGCGCCTCCGCCGGCACCTCGACCTCGGCCGGATTCCAATCATTGTCGAGAATGGACATGTCAACCGGAATATCGGCTCCCAGCGGGGACTCGTCATCCGCCCGCACGAACCGGATGATCGCCGCGTCACTGAACCCGTCGGCATCACGGAACTGGTCGAACTTGAGAACAGCTCCCCCCAGCTCGCTCAGATTGAGAACAGGCGAGCGCAGGGTGATATCGGAATCCGGCCCGTAGTCGCCCAGGTTGGTGCACCACGCGGTTGCTGAACCATCGGCTCCGGTGGTCGGCCCGGTGGAGCCCCCCGGCGTGCCCAGCTCCCAGAGCGTGTTGCTGGTTGGATCGCTGACCGAAGTTGTCCAGCCAATGTTTCCACCCTCGAGATCATCGCTGAAAATCGGTGGCACAGGCCCGGCAAGAAGCATGTAGAAGCGCAGGTCTTCCGGCGGTTTCTCAATNCTGTGGCTGTTGAGTGGGGGCGTGGCCTTCAGGTTCTCCAGACCGGGGACTACCGTCCACGTAGCAGGATCCGGATTGGCGTCAGGGTCGTCCGTGCTCACTACCGTGTAGACCTCTGATCCAAAACTGTTCCATTCGAAGTCGATATTCTCTCCCCCGTCCGCACTGGAAACCACGAAGTTGTTCACGTCCCGATCAGGAACGACACCGTCAAAAAAGTAGGGTCGTTCCTCCTCGAATGCCGCAAGAATCTGATCGTCGCTGAGCACCACGCTGAACACCTGGACCCGCGCAATCGTGCCGGTGAGAGCGATAGGGGTGTTGTTGACGCTGCCCGCGTCACTCTCCGAACCGAGGCAGAAAAGGCACTCGTTGCCGTCGTTGTAGGTCTCATGGGTGTTGATCAGTCCCGCAGGATGAACTTCAAAGTTGCTCTGGAGTCCATCGATGAAGACCCGGGATTCGTTTCCATCATAGACATATGCGAGGCTCGTCCAGCGCCCCGCCGTATTGTTGATGTCAGTCCCATTCATCGTGCCCCACGCCACGTCGGGCTCGTTCGGACCATCGCCTCCGCCCCAGTGTCCGATCGCCCCGAAGGTACCCTGCGTTCCGTGGTGATACCCCGCGTTCGAACCGAGGGGCCCACCCCGATGCCCCCAAGACACGATAGCCTCCTCATTGGTGAGTTCCGCATTCCACACCCAGACGCGCACCGTGCGTACGTGGTCGCCGACCATGCCCACCGAGGGGGCCGTCTCAGCAGCGACCATCTTGTCGGCCCCGCTGAAGAAGATGCCCGGAATCTCTACCGNGGGATTGTCGTTGGCCGAGTGCTTAATTACCTCAACATTCCCGATCAGGGTGGAGAAANCACCCGCTTTCCCGGGATTGGGCAGGACACTTACCACTGTTCCAACCTCCTCTTCAATCGCGGTTGCGTCGACATCGATTATGGTGCTCGTCCCAAGATTGGGCTTGCTCGCGGCGTCGAGCGGGTCTGTTCCAGAACGGACCTCCACCCCATCAGCCCAGCCATCGCTATCGCTGTCTCCNTCGAACGGGCTGGTTCCTTCCTGAATTTCCTCGGAGTCGTTTAATCCGTCGGCGTCCACGTCAGCNACAAGGGGATCTGTCCCGGAGTCACTGGGGCCGTTATTCACACCCGTATCAGTCTCGACGTCATCGTTCAGCCCGTCTCCATCCGTATCCGCGAGGAGCGGGTCGGTGCGCGCGGGCTGGCCGTCTTTCGTTCGATTCACCTCATCNCCATCGTTGATATTGTCATCATCGGTATCCTCATCACAGGGATCCGTTCCGTTGAGCAATTCATCTGCATTGACAAGGCCATCCCCATCNGGATCGGATTCGGCGTCGGATACATTCTTATCGAGACAGTCATACAAGTCCTCGATCGCATCCGGGATACCGTCCTCGTCNGAGTCGGTGATATTCAGCACGCCTTCNTCAAAAAAGAGCCTGTCCGNATCGTAGGCGCTGGCCACCTCTCCGTCAGTGAAGGCCCTCTTGAAGACATGGACGCGGGCGATGATCCCGCTGAATGCAATCGGCGTGCTGTTCTCATTCTCCGCATTGCTCTCTGAGCCGAGGTAAATGTGAGTCGGAGAGTTATCATTGAACGTCTGGTGNGGATTCAGGTTGATCCCGCTTTCCGAATTGCTGGGAGACCCGTCGACATACACCCTCTGGCTCCCGGCCCCATCATAGACATAGGCCAGATGAGCCCAGCGCCCGATGGTATTGTTGACGTCGGCACCCCCGTTTCCAAATCCGATGTCGGGGGAACCCCAGTGTCCCACCGCCCCGAAGCTCGGATGAGTTCCCTGGTGGAAACCCATGTTGCTCCCGTCCGGACCACCCCGGTGACCCCACGACACAATTGCCTCCTCGTTGCCGATGGCCGGATTCCAGACCCAGGCTGCCACGGTGTGCGCCTGATTGCCGGAGATCCCAGCCGCAACCATATCGACCGCTGATTTCATCTTCTGCCCGCCAAACTCGAGGCCCTGCACCTGGACGGCCGCGTTGTTGTTCGAAGGCTGACTGGCAGTGACCGGCGCCCCAACGAGCGCGGTAAAGTCCCCCGCGGTCCCCGGATTCGGAAGGGCGTTGACCGTCACCCCGTCATTCAGTCCCAACGTGGTTGCATCAACTACCACCACCGCGTCAGCATCAGAATTGGGAAAATCGTTCGGATCATTGGGGTCGGTCCCAGCAGCCACTTCTTCTCCGTCAGTCCAGGTATCATCGTCGCTGTCGTCATCAAAGGGGTCGGTCTCCTCATCCAGCTCCTCGCCGTCAGGGAGGCCATCCCCGTCGCCATCAGGCACCAGGGGATCGGTCCCGGCGTCGGAAGGACCATTGTTTACCCCGGTCCCGGTCTCCGCACCGTCATTTAATCCGTCCCCGTCGGTATCCGGGTTCAACGGATCCGTTGGAGCCGGCTGCCCCCCGTCCATGCGGTCGAGCTCGTCCCCGTCATTCACGTTGTCTCCGTCCGAGTCGGCATTGCAGGGATCGGTTCCAACGGCGATCTCTTCCGCATTGGTAAGACCATCCGCTTCCACGTCCACATCGGCATCGGCGATATTCTTGTCCATGCAGGCGTAAAGGTCTTCGATNGCATCCGGGATACCGTCATTGTCGCTGTCGACGGGAGCCACCCCATCGATAAAGATGGTCTTTGTATCATCGAAGAAGGCCTGTACTTCTTCATCACTCAAGGCCACATCCTGAACNTGCACCCTTGCAATNATTCCNCTGAAGGGAATCGGGATACCGGTCTCATCTGCGGCTTCACTTTCCGATCCGATGAAAATGTGGGTGGCCGAACCATCATTGAAGGTTTCGTGAGGCACGAGGGCCGCGATACCGGTAACGTCGGAATTNCTGAATACCCCGTCGATGTAGACCTTCTGGTTGCTGGCTCCATCATAGACGTAGGCCAGNTGGGCCCACCGCCCACTGGTCGCATTGATGTCGGCGCCCCCGTTCCCGTAGCCCAGATCGGGCCCGCCCCAGTGCCCCACCGCCCCGAAACTCGGGTGGGCTCCCTGGTGGAACCCCATGTTAGAGCCGTCCGGACCTCCACGATGGCCCCATGATATGATCGCCTCCTCATTGGCGATGGCCGGATTCCAGACCCACGCCTGGACCGTGTAGGCCTGGTTTCCAGAAATCCCCGCGGTCACCATGTCGACCGCCGATTTCATCTTCTGCCCGGAGAATTCCAGNCCCTGAACCTGCACACCGGGATCGTTGTTAGAGGGCTGGCTGGCCGTGACCGGAATACCAACCAAGGCGGTGAAGTCACCAGCGGTGCCGGTATTCGCCAGGGTGTCGACGGCAGTTCCGTCCACGAGGCCAAGGCCGGTGGCGTCTACGTCGACCACCACTGCTGCCGGTGATCGGAACGTGCTGATGGTCAGGGTCAGCAGCGCACAGAGGGAGAGGATTGATCGAGTTTTCATCATAATTCTTGGAGTATCGGAAGGTGGCTGGATGAGGGAGCAGGGAGATCCACGGGGATCGTCTCTTCAGCCCTGTCCCCTCGAACAAAAAAGGGCGGCAAACAATGCCGCCCCTTGATCAAGAAACAAACCTGCCGCGTTCTAGCGGCGGCGGCGAAGCCCGAGAAGGGTCANCAACCCGAACATTCCCAGAACGGCACTGCTCGGCTCCGGAACAAACTGGGACGCCTGCGCGCCGAATAAGCCCGCTACGTCCGTATCGCTGAGGGCTGTATCCGTGACATACCAGCGGGCAATGGTCCCACTGAAGGGAATGGGGGTGTTGTTGTCATTCCCTGCGTCACTCTCCGAACCAAGGTAGATGTGGGTCGCGGAGCCATCATTGAACGTCTGGTGCGGGTCCAGGCTGATCCCGCTTTCCGTGTTNCTGAGAACCCCGTCGATGAAGACTCTCTGGCTTCCGGCCCCGTCATAGACATAAGCGAGGTGGGCCCAGCGCCCGATCGTGTCATTGATGTCGGCACCGCCGTTTCCAAAGCCTATGTCCGGGGAACCCCAATGGCCCACCGCGCCGAAACTCGGGTGGGTCCCNTGGTGAAGCCCCATGTTCGNACCATCCGGACCTCCCCGGTGGCCCCAGGAAATGATTGCCTCTTCGNTGCCAATGGCCGGGTTCCAGACCCAGGCTGCCACAGTGTGCGCCTGNTNGCCCGNAATCCCGGATGCAGCCATGCTGTTGGCGGATTTGAATTTATTGTTCGAGAACGCAATCCCCTGCACGGAGCCAGTCCCGTCATTCCTCGGGTGAGTCGTGGTGCTGGCGTTACCGATCAGGGCGGTGAAGTTCCCGGCAGTCCCTGCGTTGTTCAGCGANCCAACGCCACCGGCNGCGATCCCTGTCGCATCAACGTCCACGACGACTGCTGCGGTGAGCGCACCGGAAAACGCCATGGAAATTCCAGCGAGTGTGATAAAATGGGTTTGAGTCTTCATGAGCCCGCTCACTACGAAGCACCCCCCGGCATCTGGCAAGTATTTTCGACATGATGAAGATGACACATCTGGATGACCATTTTAGCGGCTGACAGAGCTGCATAACGAGATGATGATGCGTGACTTGCCATCGCCAGTGAGGGCGATGACCTGGGCCCCCGAAATACTTAGAAAAATGCGCATTTCCCATGGATCTCCGGCTCGCTTTCTTATCCTGGCGGGCTCGCTGTTCTGGACCGGGGGCTGGGCCGCACCGGCTTCGCAGAAACTCGCTGACCGTTCAAAGTCAGGTAATCCCAATAAGTTGTTTGTGCCCCTGCCCGCGACTCTGACCGGAATCTCTTCGGTCAATCCCATCGATGTCAGCCATCCTCTCAAGCGTCTCTACACATCGGCCTTCGCGGGAGGCGGATTGGCCGCGGGCGACTTCGACAGCGACGGCCGCTGCGATCTCTACTTCGTCTCGGGACCGCGCTCGAACCGGCTCTACCGCAACATGGGAGCGGGAAAATTCGAGGACATTACGGCGCGTGCCGGCGTCGGAGGCGGCGACTCATGGGGCGCCGGCGTGGCCGCTGTTGACNTGGATNCCGACGGTGACCTCGACCTCTACGTCTGCAACTACAGCGCCCCCAACCAGCTCTTTCTCAACGACGGTCAGGGTCGCTTCACGGAATCGGCCGCCCGTTTCGGACTCGACCATCAGGGAGCCTACCTCATGCCTGCCTTCGCGGACTACGACCTGGACGGCGACCTCGATGTCTACCTTCTTGCTCAGCGTTTCTACCGCGCGGGCGGACGGCCCAAGCGCCCGATCACTGTCTTCAAGAATGGCAGGCTCCAGGTTCTCCCCGAGTTCGCAGACTACTACGGCGTGACCGTGCAAGGGAACAACAAGCAGGTCAACAACGTTGGTGCAAAGGACATGCTGCTCCGAAATGANGGCGGACGCTTCGTGGATGTCACTCACCGGGCAGGNATCTCGGACGNTCGATTCCACGGAAACTCCGCCACCTGGTGGGACTTTAATCACGACGGTCTACCGGATCTCTACGTGGGNAATGACTTCCAGGACCCTGATCTCCTCTACCGCAACAATGGCAACGGGNGCTTCACGGAGGTAGCCCGTCAACANCTTCCCCATACTGCCTGGTTCACGATGGGAGCGGACTGTGGCGACTTCAATAATGACGGGCGTATTGACCTTCTGGTAGCCGACATGGCCGGGACCACCCACTACAAGTCCAAGACCACGATGGGGAACATGGGAGTGAACAACTGGTTCATGCAGACCGCAGANCCTCCTCAATACATGCGGAACTGCTTCTATGTAAACACCGGCAGGGGTCGTTTCCTGGAAACCGCCTTCTCCTCCGGACTGGCCTACTCGGACTGGACCTGGGCCGTGAAAGCCGGGGATCTCGACTGTGACGGTCGCCTCGATGTCTTCCTCACCAATGGCATCACCCGCAGCTTCAACAACTCCGACAAGCCCCTCGATCTGAAGAAACTTCACGGCAACACCGAGTGGGACCTCTACGAGGACACGCCTGCCCGTCCCGAGAAAAACCTGGCTTTCCGCAATCTGGGTGGTCTCAAGTTCGAAAATGCCGGTGATTCCTGGGGCCTGGGCATGCTGGGCATCAGCTACGGCGCAGCCTGGTTCGATCTTGAGGGCGATGGGGATCTCGACCTCGCCGTGGCCAACCTCGACGAAGCACCCGGGATTTTCCGTAACGATCTGCAGGATGGCAACCGCNTGGTGATCCGACTCCGGGGCTCTGGAGGCAATCAAAGTGCAATCGGNGCCTCGCTCAAGGTGCGTACNGCGGCGGGCGAACAAATCCGCCAGTTCAATCCCATGCGCGGCTACTGTTCCTGCGACGAGGGCCTCATTCACTTTGGCCTCGGCAATAGCAACCTCATCGAGNAGCTCATCATCAACTGGCCGGGGGGACTCGTATCCCGCTACGAAAATCTTGCCGTCAACCGGACCTACACGTTCTCCCAGGGTGAGGCCACGCCCTCCCGGCCGGAGCTCAAGAACCAACCACCGCCTCTCTTCCGCTCCAGCAACGCGCTGGCCGCGGCCCGCCACTGGGAAATGCCCTTCGACGACTTCAACCTGCAGCCGCTTCTGCCGAATCGACAGTCCCAGTGGGGTCCCGGATTGGCCTGTGGGGATATCGATGGGGACGGAGACAATGACTTCTACCTTGGTGGCTGCTCGGGATACGTGGGCACCCTGATCGTTAATGAAGGTCGGGGGAAATTCAGGGCCAGCCCGTTCACCGCCGCGGAGGGCCACAAGCTCAGTGAAGACCAGGGCGCCCTCTTCTTCGACNTTGATGGTGACGNCGACCTCGACCTCTTCGTGGTCAGTGGAAGCGTGGAACAGCCGCCCACCAACGGGGCCTATACCGATCGCCTGTATCTCAATGATGGCTCGGGGAACTTCGCTCCAGCCAGGTTCGGCGCCGTGCCCCTCGATCCGCAAAGTGGAAGCGTNGTGGCCGCCGCCGACTATGACCGNGATGGGGACCTCGATCTTTTCGTGGGTGGGCGCGTGCTACCCGGAGCCTATCCCAACGCCTCCCGTAGCAAGCTCCTCGAGAACCGCACAGGCAGCTTCAGCGACGTGGCCTTCAAGTCCCCTGCCCTTCTCCAGCGCCACCTTGTGACCGGCGCAGTCTGGTCAGATGCCGATAACGACGGCTGGATCGACCTGCTCGTCAGCACCGAGTGGGGTCCCGTCCGCTTCTTCCGCAATGAAAAGGGGAAACTCGTCGACCAGACCGAGGCGGCCGGCCTGGCAGAAGTGCTGGGCTGGTGGACTGGAATAAATGCCGCCGACGTGGACAACGACGGCGACCTCGACTACCTCGCCACCAACTTCGGTCTGAACACCAAGTACAAGGCCAGCCCCAAGGCTCCCGAGATTCTCTTCTACGGGGATTTCGAAGGAACCGGCCGCAACCGCATCGTGGAAGCAGGCTTCGAAGACGGCGTGTGCTACCCGCACCGCGGCTTCAGCTGCTCGCGCAACGCCATGCCNTTCGTGGGGCAGAAGCTCAAGAGCTTCCACGCTTTCGCCAAGTCGACTCTTCCCGAAATATACCCTACGAACAAGCTGGAGAACTCCCTGCAGCTCCAGGCCAACACCCTCGCTAGCGGCATCTTTTTCAATGACGGCAAGGCCCGCTTTACCTTCCGGCCCCTGCCCGGCCTCGCTCAGTCCTCTCCTTCCTTTGGCTCCACCATTTTCGACGCCACCGGCGACGGGAATCCTGACCTCTTTCTGGCCCAGAATTTCTTTGGTCCCCAGATCGAAACCCGCCCGATGAACAATGGCCTGGGGGTGCTCCTGGCAGGCGATGGCAAGGGAGCCTTCGCTCCTCTCTGGCCGGCTCAAAGCGGCATCCTGATTCCCGAGGACGCCAAGAGCGTCGCGGTCACCGACCTCGATGGCGACCAGCTCCTCGATCTCGCGGTGGCAGTCAATGACGGCCCGATGCGCACCTTCATCCGTAGCGGCGGAAGTGCTCCCTTCACTGTCACGCTGCGCGGAAAGAAGGGCAATTCGCGCGCTATCGGAGCCCGACTCTCAATCACGCTGAGCGACGGCTCCCGGCAAACCGGCGAGATCCGGGCCGGATCTGGCTATCTCTCGCAGTCGCCCGCTCTCTTCACCTTTACCACTGCAGACGACAAAATCACCCCGGTGTCTATCNCCGTACGCTGGCCGGACGGCTCGGAGTCCGTCGCTTCCGCCACGAGTGGCGAGCGCAGGTTCCTCATCGAGAAGCCCTAGCGGCCCTGCCTCCGGAGCTGCCGCACGCGGGCCAGCTGGCGCTGCGCCATCGTGGAGCCGGGGCTCTCCTTCAGGGCGTCCANGAAGCGCTGCTCGGCCTCTTCCAGGTCACCCTGGTCGGTCAAATGAATCCCGAGGTTGATGAGGGCCGGCACGAAGCGGGGCGCTGCCTTCACCGCCATCCGGAAAGCCTCGCCTGCCTCGCCCGGTTTCCCCAGGCGCTTGTAGGCCAATCCCAGGTTGTTGTAGGCATCCGCATTCGTGGGCTCCAACGCAACCGCCCGTTGCAGGGGCCCCACCGCGCCCTGCGCTTCGTTGAGCGAGAGATGAATTAGTCCGAGGTGATTGAATCCCTCCGCAAAGTCTGGATTGACCACGGTCTCGGCCCGGAAGTAGTCCCGGGCCAGTGCCAGCTCCCCCTTTCTGGCGTGCAAAAGTCCTAACGCATCGTTGACCGTGGGCAGTTCGGGATCCAGCTGCAACGCCTTGAGGAAGTTTGATCGTGCTTCAATNTCCCNCTCCTGCGCATCGAGCGANAGACCCAGGTTGAGGTAGGCAACCGCGTAGTCCTCCCGCACCTCAAGAGCCCGGCGATAGGTAGCCACCGCCCTTGAGTGATCCCCCAAGCGNGCGTAGACAAGTCCCAGGTTGTTGATCGCCTCCACGAAATCAGGACTGAGTTTCAGCGTTTCCGCATAGTGCAATGCCGCGCTCTCAAGATAGCCACCATGCCACAGGTCCTGGGCAAACTGNAATCNTTGCGTGATCTCCAGCTGGTCGGACGCTTCCGCGACACTGGCATGCGAAGATGCAAGCGAGATGCCGCCCAGACCCAGCGAAGTGCGCAACCGCTCCGCCCGGGGCCGAGACGAGTGGGCCAGATCAGCAAGGATCCGGTCCACACCGGGAGTTCCCTTGTAAACTACCGCCAGGCGGCCCTGCTCATCGATCAGGAGACTGATGGGAATGACGAGCTTCAACTCCATCGGGGTGAGCCGCACGTGGAGCCTCTCCAGGATCGTGAGAATGTGTTCATTGGCTCCACCCACAGCGAAGGGAAATCTGGCCCGCGCGGCCNCCCGCTGCACGTCCCCCCATTCCCCCGGGCCTTCCCCCACCCCGTCCACCGCCAGGGCGACGACCTCGACCCCGGCCTTGCGGAGCGCCTCGTGCCGCTCCCTGAATTCTTCCAATTCCGTCAGGCACGGCGCACACCAACTCGCCCACAGGTTGAGTAATGTTGCCCGGCCCCTCACCGGCACGATCCCTGCCCCACCGTCGGTCTTCCGGTACTTCATCTCCGGGACCTTCAGGAGGGTGACCATCGGTATGCGCACGTTGGAGGCATCAGGGGCCGCCTCCGGCCGGGATGGCCTCAGCACCAGCTCGCCATCAGGNCGGGTCCACTCTACTGGAGCCTCTCCCTCGCTCACTACATAGTGCGCGTCCACCGAGANATCCGGNATCTCCTGCACCACNCCGCCCGGCCAGCGAATTGTCACTCGCACTGCCGCTTCGGATTCGCCCAGCCCGATCAGAACATCCTTACTCGACTGGGCCAGATATCCGTCACCCGCCCGCACGGTTCTGAGAACGGGAACGTCGCGCCCCGGCACGGACACCTCCACCCGCGCACCAATNGCATCCCGATTACCCGTCTTACCCCGCAGTCGCAACCCGAGGTAGTGGTTACCCCCGGCATTCTCATTCCGTAAAAAACGCAGCTGGGGCGCAGTTCTGTTGGAAAGCCAGAAGTCGAGGTCGCCATCGTGATCCCAGTCAACGAGGCAGAGGGCACGCCCGTCCTCCGGAAAATCGATTCCGCTCACGGCAGAAACATTGGCAAAACGAGCCATCCTTCCATCTTNCTGCCTGCCNAGGTTGAGATACGCGCAGTGCCTCTCCCGGCCACTCCANGACCTCCCTCGCTTCATCATCTGGGAAAGATCGACGTGTGCCTGCGAGGGCGAACCCGGAGTGGCCTCGTGCGAGCGCGACACGACCTGTCGCCAGAAGAAACTTCACAAGTCCCCGGTGTCCGGGGTGGTGATGTATCCGTTGGCCACGAGGAGATCATCCCAGCCGTCGTTATTCAGATCGGCGAACATCGAGCTCCACGCCCAGCGACCCATCGTAACTCCAAGTGGTTCACTCACATCCGCAAACCGCCCCTTCTCCTGCACAAGCAGCGTGTTGCCCCGCGCGAAACGCAGGAGGGCATCCCGCACCTCCTCAGNTGATCCCGGGCTGAAGCCGGTCTGCGGCGCGATCCGGTTCCCCGCCGCCGAGAACATATTGGCCACATAGAGGTCCATCAGGCCGTCGCGATTGATGTCCCCCCAGGAAACCGACATACCGGATGCGCGATCTTCTCCCTGCACTTCCGCCGCGATATCAGTGAAGCTGCCGCCCTCATTACGATAGAGGTTGTTGCGACCGAAATCATTGGCCACATAGAGATCCTGGTCACCGTCGTTGTCGTAGTCTTCCCACGCCGCTGCCAGGCTGAAGCGGCGGTTGTTGACGTCGAGACCACACTCCTCGGTGACATCGCGAAAATTCCACTCTGCTCCCCCTGTCTCATTCCGGAAGAAATAGTTGCGTCCCGCGTTGTTGGCGTCGTGATAGACAAACTGCCCACCCGACCCAATCACCGTGGCCCCGGCCTCGAGGTCGAGATCGCCCCGGCTGTAGTGGCATACGTAGAGATCGAGATCGCGGTCGTCGTCGAAGTCCACAGCCGAGATCCCCATCGCCCCGATTCCGATCTCGAGCACGGCAGCCACTTCAAACCTGCCCCTCCCATCGTTGCGGGCCAATACCAAACGCGCATAGGTCGCCACGGCCAGGTCCTGGTCNCCGTCGTTGTCGAGATCTACCAGGAGGGCGCTGCGCGACGATTCCACCCACCCTGTGCCTGACTCCTCGGTGGTGTCCCGCAGGCTCCCGTCCGCCTGTTGCAGATAGAGCCGGTTCGGCAGCCCGCCTGGCTGGCAGAGGTAGAGATCATCCAACCCATCCCCATTGACATCGCCAAGGGCGACGCCCGGTGTACCCAGAAGGGTCATCTGCCGCGTGTCCTGAATACGCTCCAACCAGTGCGGATAACCCCGGATCACCTGCNTTCGATAACTTTCATTCCCTCCGAGGATCGACTCGCTGCACTCGCTGAACAACGTCCGCCGCGCCTCACTCTGCTCAAACCGCCCGACCAGCACGGTCATCAGCTCGATATCCCCGCCATCAGCATGAAGCCGCCAGCTGGTCGACCACTCAGCGTGCTGCTCAACCACCTTGGTTTCATCGCTCCGCGCACTTTCCNCCACCAGCCCGGCCGCAACGCGGGTCCCTTCCCGCTCGATCGTGACCACCTTGAACGCGCAGCGGCGAGCCTGCGACTTCCCGCCCAGCGCTTCCCGCATCACCTGCAGGGCGGAGGCGAAAGCGCGCGGTCCCTTCAGCTCCATCTCGACGGCTGCCTTCCCCCGGCGGACCATCACTCCACTTGAGTTCNAGGTCGTCTCAAGGTCGGGCGGCACCAGGGCCGAGCTCTCGATTTCCTCNGCTACAAGGGGTGCCTGCAGCTCCGCGGAGAACTCCTCCGCCACAATCAGCTCGGCCAGCTTTCCGAGCTGCTTCTTCAGGAGATCGTGAATAACCTCCGTCTCCCATCCGTCCGCACCTGGATCGTCCAAGTTTCTCCACCCCGCCTGTCGTCCGGGCACGACCGCCANGCCGTCCCGGACGAGAACAGCAGGATTGGCACTTTTGTCCGCCGCGCTCTGAGCAGACTCCTCCCCTTGCTCCTGGCACCCACTCAATACCAGCCCCGCGATCACGGCTGCAACTATCCGTGCCCACATGCCGGGGATCCGGGGACTGACTTCCATGGCGAAACTACCTTGCCGGGAAAATCCCAGACCGGTCAACCCCGCTTCGGNCCTAGCACCCCGAATCCTCCCGGGACCATTCCCACAAGGNCTCCCTCNAGGCTCGGACAAATCCAGGAGGNATTCCATGGAGCCCCCGNAGCAGGGGCTCTTTTGAAATTCAGGAGACCCGGGGNNNCTCGTTTCCAGCATCCCCCCGGTTCTCCTTCAAACCGAATTATTCCGCTGACCGGCTTCTCTAGACCCTTCGTGTCACGACCCCATTCCGGCATTCCTTTTCAGACAGCCTCATGATTCATCTGCCACGCCCGCAGAATACCTGCCTGCTATCATTACTGGTGCTGAAAGCATTCTGAATGAGGGAAACCAAGGTCTCGGAACAACAGCAAGACACAAGCGCTACGCCACAAGATGACTTCCTCAGGGAGACCGTCAGGCAGGGAGCGCTCCCTACTCGGCGACGGGGAGCTCGATCTCGACTGAGAAGCCGGTGGGAACCTCGATCAGCTTGTCCGCCTTGAACATGCGTTCGTCTCCCGTATCCAGTGCGGTTCCATCCCCGAGCACGAAGGTCTTTTCGCTATTGATGGTGAGAAGGAACACCGAACCATCCTTCGCAGTCGCCTTGAANCGGTATGGAGCNATNCGGAGGCCGCCGAGGTTCTCGAACTGTCGACCAAGGCGGATGGCNTCCCCATCTTTCTCGATTTCGAAGGTNGCCTCTATCNGNTNCTTAAGNTNCGGCTTCTTGGCGAGAACNTCCTGAACCTCTTTCCACGTGACCGAGCCACCGGCGAANGAGANAGAAGGGAGAACAATGATCGCCAGAAAGAGGAGGATCTTCATGACTGCAGTCTGCTACAGGCGNTGGCGANAACCCAGAATAAATCCACCACATCCCNCCTCCACAACCCTTCCTTCATAACGCTCTTCTCTCCGGGAGCAGCTCGAGATTCCAGGTCGACACTCGTNCAATGAACACCTCATGTTCCCCTGTCACTCGTTTGGAACAATCCCTGTTTCGGAACCGAGGCCCATACCAATTTTGGCGGGCTTGCCATGACGCGCAGGAAAGTGTTGCCCGGACNGNGCAACTGCGCCCTTTCTTCCTGCAGATCAATGACAGGAAAGTGCTCGAGGGGGGACTCGAACCCCCACGGGTTTTACCCCACTAGATCCTTAATCTAGCGCGTCTACCAATTCCGCCACCCGAGCATGAGGAGGTTTCCTTTGCAGTGCGCGGAGGCTTAGGGGCGAGGCCGGGGAAAATCAAGCGATTCCTCACAGGAATCGCACTCCCTCTCCCTTTCATTGCGTCTGGACGCTGGATTTTTTGCGTGGGACTCTCGTGCTGAACCCGCATCGCCCATGAACCCGGCTCCTCTCAGCATCTCTCTCGCCCTGCTGTGCTTGCCTGTCCTCGCTTCCGGCCAGGATCTCAAGCTCACCTTCCACGCTGCTCCCAAGCCCCTCCCCGAGGGAGCCGTGGTAGAAGACTGGCCACGCTTCCTGGGCGCCCGGGACAATGCCACCTCGAGGGAGACCAAGCTCCTCGGGAAATGGCCCGTGGGCGGCCCTCGGAAGGTGTGGGAACTGGAAACCGGGGAGGGATACTCGAGTCCAATCGTGGTCGACGGGAAGCTCCTCTACTTCCATCGCCTGAATCATGCCAACGTCACCGGCACCGGGGAGGAAGCCATCGACTGCCTTGATCCCAACACTGGAAAGCGGCAGTGGAGGGTTAAGTATCCCGTCAGTTACGTCGACCGCTACGGCTTCAGTCCCGGGCCCCGCTCCAGCCCGGTCGTGCACGAGGACCGCCTCTACGTGACCGGAGTCACAGGTATGATGCACTGCCTTGATCTCAAGTCCGGCGACATCATCTGGAAGCGCGACCTGCGCAAGGATTACAATATCCCCACCTACTTCTTCGGCTATGGCCCAAACCCGAGCTCGGTCTGGAAGGACCGCATCATCCTGAACATCGGGGGCAAGGCTGCCCGCGAGGGCGATGGGGTCTGCGTCGCAGCCCTTTCCATCAAGGACGGCAAGACCATCTGGGAAGTGAAAGACACATGGGGAGCCAGTTACGCCTCGCCTACGATAGCCACCCTGCAGGGCGTTCCCTGCGCGGTGGTCGCGGCAGCCGGCGAGAGCCGCCCTCCGCATGGCGGCCTCCTTGTCATCGATGTGAAATCGGGTGAAGTTTACGACCGCTTTCCCTGGCGGGCCGACAAATACGAATCGGTCCTGGCTTCCTCTCCACTCATCCTTAGCGACAAACGAGTCTACCTCGGTGACTGCTACGGGGTCGGCGGGGTGGTCCTTGAGTTTGACAAAAAACTCAAGTCCAGGGTGGTCTGGAAAGAGCGCTGGTTCGGGATGCACTGGATGATGCCTCTCCATATCGACGGACACCTCTACGGCTTCGCGGGCCGCAACATTCCCGACACCCAGTTCAAGTGTGCGCATGCCGACACAGGCAGGATCCTCTGGGAAGAGGACATGCAGTGGCGGGACGGGGGCCGCATTCACGGCCTCTTCCGCGGAAGCCTTCTTCAGGCCGACGGCCGGATCTTCTGCCTCGGCGAGGACGGCGTGCTTGCCGAACTGAAGATCAGTCCCGAGGGCGCGGAAATCGTTCAGAGAGCCCGTCTCTTCGCCGCTCGCTCAAGCTGGACCCTCCCCACCCTGTCGCAGGGGCTGCTCTACGTCTCCCAGAACGAGGGCGATTTCCTTACCCGCCAGCCGCCACGGATCATCTGTTACGATTTCCGGGGCGAGTAATGCTCCCCGCCCTTTCCAAGCAGCGGCCCGGACGCTACCACCTCCCCCTTCCATCCATGAAAGCCCTGGAACTCACTGACGCCTCCGCCTTCGAACTGGTCGACAGGCCCGTACCCGAACCCGGACCGGACGATCTCCTGATTGCGGTGAAGGCCTGCGGGATCTGCGGGAGTGACATCCACGGCATGGACGGAAGCAGCGGTCGGCGCATTCCCCCCATCATCATGGGCCACGAAGCAAGCGGAGTCGTTGCTCAATGTGGAGCTGACGTCACCGACTGGGGCGAGGGCGACCGCGCAACCTTCGACAGCACAATCTACTGCGGCGTGTGCGACTACTGCAGGTCCGGCCACGTCAATCTCTGCGAGAATCGCGAAGTCCTCGGTGTCTCCACCCCGGACTTTTCCCGTCCGGGCGCCTTCGCCGAATACGTAGTCGTGCCCGCTCGCATCTGTCACCGTGTGCCGGACGCCGTCCCCTTCGAGGAGGCCGCTTTCGCGGAACCGGTCTCAGTCGCACTGCATGCCGTCAACCGGGTCGATATCCAGTCGGGGGACTGTGCCGTGGTGGTAGGCGCAGGCCTGATCGGCCTCCTCGTGATTCAGGCCCTCAAACGCGAGTGCTGCGACAACATCATCGCGATCGATCTCGCTGACGACCGCCTTGAGCTCGCGCTGGAGCTTGGAGCCAGTAACGCCTTGCGCTCAGACCGCGAGGATCTTCTGGATGAAATCCGGCGCCTGACCTATGGACAGGGGGCCGATGTCGTCATGGAGGTAGTTGGAGTTAGCCCCACCGTCCAAATCGCCATCGAGGCCGCCCGAAAGGGCGGCCGCGTGTGCCTGGTCGGCAACCTCGCGCCCAACATCGATTTCCCCCTCCAGTCCGTGGTCACCCGGGAGCTCGACGTCGTTGGCTCCTGTGCGATCAACGGAGAGTATCCGGAGGCGCTCGAGGCTATCGCCGCCGGGGAAATCAACGTCCGAGCCCTCACATCCCGGGTCGCGCCCCTCTCGGAAGGCGCATCCTGGTTCGCTCGCCTGCACGATGGGCGGGAACCCCTCCTCAAGGTCATCCTGCAACCAGATTGATACCCCTTACTTCCGCCTTTCGACATCATGAGAGACTTCGATCTTACAGGAAAGACCGCCTTCGTCAGCGGAGCCAGCCGGGGGCTGGGGAAAGGCTTCGCCCTCGCCCTCGCCCGGGCCGGGGCCGACCTGGTCATCACGAGCCGACGGGCCGACGATCCACTCGACCAGACCCGGTCGGAGATTGAGAAACTGGGCCGGCAAGCCTGGATCCTGCCCCTCGATGTCAGAGAGCAGGGTAGCATAGAAGAAGCAACCGCGCGGGCCTGGGAAGTAGCCGGGAAGATCGATATTCTCATGAACAACGCCGGATGCAACGTGCGCAAGCCAGCCCTCGACGTGACCTGGGAGGACTGGAACCTTGTGCTCGAAACCAATCTCCGCGGCCTGTTCTTCCTGGCCCAGGCCCATGCCCGGCGGATGGTCGACCGCAACTACGGGCGTATCATCAACATGGGTTCGGTGACCTGCGTAGCCGGTTACGCAGGCCTTGCTCCCTATGGAGCCAGCCGCGGGGGCGTCAAACAGCTCACCATGAGCCTGGCCCATGACTGGGGCCCGCACGGCATCACAGTCAACTGCCTTGCGCCTGGCTGGTTCCGCACCGAGCAGAACAAGGTCATGTATGAGGACCAGAGTTGGGTCGATTACCTCCGGGAGCGGATTCCGCTCGACCGCCCCGGTGCCCCTGGTGATCTCGACGGAACCCTCGTCTGGCTCGCCTCCGACGCCAGTGCCTACGTAACCGGCCAGACCATTCTGGTCGACGGGGGAATCTCCGTGGGCGCCGTCCGGGCCGTCCCAGCCAAGTGAGCCCGCGGACTGCACTCACGCAATCTCTCTCCTCACCGTCCAAACGCCCACCGGCATCCCTGAGCCACCCCCCTCCTGCCCGCGGCCACCTGGTTCCGGGAGATTGACCTCTCCAGGAACCCAGCCATGCTCCGGGTGCCAATGTCCCCCTCCCCTCCGACCAACCCGCCGCCCCCATCACTGCACATCCATCCCCCACCCCCTCCGCGGACCGGCTTCCTCGGGTGGATCTCCCGGCCGCTCGGCATGGTCATCACCATGGGCCTGATTGGCCTTCTCACCCTTGTTGCCTTCGTGGCCTTCTTTGTTTTCTACCCCCGCGACTACCAACTCACTGAGTCGCAAAAAGCATGCCTCTTGACAGCGGAGACCCTGGTCGAACACTACGATATCGAATTCACCCCAGAGGCTGGCACCTGGGACGCCCGGCGTTACCTCGACGGCGCCGTTGAGGTCGACTACATCTACGATCCCCCTGATCACGCGGTCTGGATCAATTGCAGTTTGTCCATTCAACCCTCCATCCTCGAAGCGAAGATCATCAAGGAAAGCTACTGGCAGGGGGCCACCCTCGCCTACAGCGGGGGAGACTCAATCGAGGAAGACAACAGCGTCTTTCGCTGGGGTGATTCCTCCCGCTTCGCTTACCTGCGGGAGGCCGGGCAACGTTACGGCACCCTCTTCGTTACCCGGAAGGGCACCAAGGTCTTCTTCCTGCACACCGGGAATTGGGGAATCGAGGACCCCGACGAAATCGCTACGCTCCTCACCCCATTCCTGGAACGTTACGAACGTGAAGTTTTCTGACCTTCGCCGCTCATCCAACTGCTCGCATGTGCGGCCGCGGGATTGCCTCATTCTCACCTGCGAGCAGAGCCCATTTTACAGTCAANCCCGCCAAAAAACAGGAACTTGGGAGAATTGTTAAAACGCATCAACATATATCGATTTGTTGATTTGTTTATTGCGGGNGCTCGGCCACTACCGTAGCGTCTTTACAGCATGCGGCCGGACGCCACTCCCGAGCTTAGAAACCTCCTTGCCAATCGCATTGCCCTGCTGGACGGCGCAATGGGCACAACCATCCGCGGCTACGGNCTCGACGAGGNCGGCGCACGTGGGNCTCGTTTNGCCGAAGCCCCCAAGGACCTTCTCAACAACGGTGACATCCTCTCCCTGACCCAGCCGGAGACGATCGCAGATATTCACCGGCGCTTNCTCGAGGCGGGTTCCGATATCATTGAAACCAATACCTTTTCGGCCACCACTCTTTCGCAGTCCGAGTTTTTCGTGGAGGACCCCCGGGAGCGGGGCGGACGAAAGGACCCCGGGTTCTTTCAGGGAATCCTTGAGAATGAGTCGATCCGCACCATCACCGAGGACCTGAACCTGGAAAGCGCCCGCCTTGCCCGCCTGGAGGCAGACCGNATTTCCGAGCAGAGTGGCGTCAAGCGCTACGTCGCTGGGGCCATCGGCCCCCTGACNCTCTCTCTCACCAACGCTCCCGACCACGACGATCCCTCCTTCCGGCCCGTCACCTTCGACCAGGTCCGCGAGAGNTACCTTCATCAGATNGGCGCCCTTGTTGAAGGGGGCTGCGATCTTCTGCTCGTCGAGACGGTCTTCGATTCTCTCAATGCCAAGGCCGCCCTCGTCGCCATTCAGGAATTTTTTGAGACGGAGGGAGCCTCCCTTCCCATAATCGTGTCGGCCGCCATTGGAAGCGGGGGCGCAACCCTGATTTCCGCCCAGCGCCTCGCCGCCTTCTGGATTGCAGTGCAGCACGTCAGACCTCTCGCGGTGGGCATGAACTGCTGCGAAGGCCCCGAAGTCCTNCGCCCCTTCGTCGCGGAGCTCTCNGGGATCACCGACAGCTTCACCTCCTGCTACCCCAACGCCGGGTTGCCTAATCCACTCGCCCCNACGGGCTTCGACCTCGGTCCGGAGGACATGGCGGGCTACCTCGGCGAGTTTGCCGCGTCCCNATTNCTCAATCTCGCCGGTGGCTGCTGCGGNAATACGCCGGAGCANATCGCCGCCATCGCCGAGGANATGAAGAAGCACCCNCCNCGCCAGCCCCACATTCTCGCCGCCTGATTGCCAGCTCCCCGGCCAGAGAGGCGAGANAACCATAGAAGATGACCCGGACCGCCTCCCGAANCCTCCCCTCCTCCCCTCCTCCCCTCAANATCACCTCTACCGNCCGGTCTTCCTGATGCTCCTCTCTTCCACCACTCCCAGGACATGACTGCTCCGGATCCACGTCCTCTCCGCCTGAGCGGTACTGATGCCTATATCCATGGTGTCGACTCGACCTTCCTGATGATCGGGGAACGCACCAACGTGGCTGGCTCTCCCCGCTTCCGGAAACTGATCAAGGAAAACCGCCTTGAGGACGCGGTCGAAGTAGCCCGCCAGCAGGTTGCCAACGGTGCCAACGTGATCGACATCTGCTTCGACGAGGGGCTGATCGACGGGGTCGCCATGATGACGAAGTACCTGCAGCTGCTTCAGGGTGAACCAGACGTGGCACGCGTCCCCTTCATGGTCGACTCTTCGAAGTGGGAAATTCTCGAGACCGGGCTCAAGTGCCTCCAGGGCAAGGGCATCGTGAACTCCATCTCCCTCAAGGAGGGTCCCGAACCATTCATCAGGCAGGCCCGCACCATCCGTCGCTACGGGGCAGCGGTGGTTGTCATGGCTTTCGATGAGAANGGCCAGGCCGCCACTTACGAGGACAAGATCCGCATTTGCGAAAGGGCCTACCNCATCCTCACCGACGAGGTGGGCTTCCCCGCGGAGGACATCATCTTCGACCCNAATATCCTCACAGTGGCTACCGGGATTGAGGAACATGANAACTACGCAGTCGATTTCATTGAAGCCACCAGNTGGATCAAGGGAAACCTACCGCACGCCAAGGTTTCCGGNGGAGTGTCCAATATCTCTTTTTCCTTTCGCGGAAACAATATCGTGCGGGAGGCCATGCATTCNGTCTTCCTCTACCATGCCACCCGGGCCGGCATGGACATGGGCATCGTGAACGCCGGCATGCTCGAGGTCTACGACGAGATCCCCGANGNTCTNCTCACCGGCGTGGAGGACGTGATCCTCAATCGCCGGGAGGATGCCACCGAACGCCTTCTNGNCCTCGCCGAACAATTCAGGGGACAGGGCGGCAAGAAGCAGGAAGTCGATCTCAGCTGGCGCGAGGNCAGTGTNGAGAAGCGCCTTGAACATGCTCTTCTTCGTGGAATCACCGAATTTATTGACGAGGATACCGAGGAAGCNCGGCTGAGGTATGAACGTCCCCTCAAAGTCATTGAGGGGCCTCTGATGGATGGAATGTCCATCGTGGGGGACCTCTTCGGAGCCGGGAAAATGTTTCTCCCGCAGGTGGTAAAGTCCGCCCGGGTTATGAAGAAGGCAGTGGCGTGGCTCACACCTTTCATGGAGGAGGAGAAAGCCGCGAATCCGGATCAGCGGTCGGCCGGCNGGGTCGTCATGGCCACGGTGAAGGGAGACGTNCACGATATCGGAAAGAACATCGTGGGAGTGGTCCTGGCCTGCAACGGATTCGAGGTCACCGACCTTGGAGTGATGGTCCCCTGCGAAAAGATCCTCGCTGCTGCGAGGGAGCAGCAGGCCGATATCATCGGGCTCTCGGGGCTGATCACTCCCTCCCTCGACGAGATGATGCACGTCGCTCGCGAACTGGAACGGGAAGANTTTACCCTTCCNCTCCTCATCGGCGGNGCCACGACCTCAGCCGCTCATACGGCGATCAAGATCGCACCTAGCTATTCCGGCCCCGTTGTCCATGTTCTCGACGCCTCCCGCTCCGTGCCGGTTACCACCGCNCTGCTCAGCAAGGAGCAGCGGACCGATTTCGTATCCCGCAACGANTCTCTGCAGGAGGATCACCGGGAGCGTTTTGCACACGGCGACCGCAAGCCCACGATNCCTCTTGCGGAAGCCCGCAANCGAGGATTCCGGGAAAACTGGGAGAACTATCGNCCTCCCTGCCCTGAATTCCTTGGAACCCGGACAATCGAACAGCAGTCCCTCCGCGAGCTCATCGNCTACATTGACTGGTCCCCCTTCTTCCACGCCTGGGAGCTCCGGGGGGTGTGGGACTCCGAACGCGAGNCNCTNCGTACTCGCAACGAAGAGGGAGCCAGNCANGCTGCAGACCTCTACNAGGAAGCTCGCGAGCTCCTCGAGGAGATCATCGCCGGGGACCGCTTGACCGCCCGCGGCATCTTCGGCTTCTTCCCGGCGAACTCCTCCGGGGATGACCTCATTCTCTGGGAAGACGAGTCNCGCCACAGGGAGAGACTCCGCCTCCACACCCTGCGCCAGCAGCTGGCCAAGGATAGTGGAAAACCACACTACGCGCTCAGTGACTTCCTCTCCCCGTGCGGTTCCAACACGCCTGACTACCTTGGCGCCTTCGTGGTCGGAATCCATGGGGCCGATGAATGGGCCCGTGAACTGGAGGAAAAAGAACACGACCCCTACAAGNCGATCCTCGTGAAGGCCCTCGCTGATCGTTGTGCCGAGGCCTTCGCGGAACTTCTCCACCACCGGGCCCGGGTTGCCTGGGGAATTGANCGCCCCAACGAGTTCTCCAACCAGGAGCTCATTCACGAAAACTACCAGGGAATTCGCCCCGCGCCCGGCTATCCCGCNCAACCGGACCACACCGAAAAGCCCCTTCTTTTCGAACTGCTCGACGCAAGTCCCACCACCGGGGTCACCCTGACCGAGTCCCAGGCCATGCACCCGGGTGCCGCGGTGTGCGGAATCTATTTCTCCCACCCNGAAAGCCGCTATTTTGCAATCAGCGGGCTGCAGCGGGATCAGGTGCAGGATTACGCCACCCGNAAGGGATTAACTGTTGGAGAGTGCGAGAAGTGGCTGGGCCCGTGGCTCGGCTATCGCCCGGAGGAGCCGGCTAATCCTCCTCCTTCTGGATCCTCCTGAGATAGAAAATCTCCATGGNCTTGACCGGATTTCCTTCCAGCAGGAGGAATTACTCCAACTTGCGCTTTCCTCCTCCAGGATAGGTCTGCACCTGCCGGATCTTGACCATGTTGCCGCCGCCAGCATCGATATCAGAATCCCGGACGACCGCCTTTTTACCGGGATCANNTCTGCNTGCGACCGTGATCGNAAAACCCCTGAACGAATCCATCCAGGTCCCGGTGTATTGGTTCCGGGCTGGGTCATAACCCATCAGGGCCATGTCCCTCGAAGTCGGCATCCCCCATCTTNCCCTTCAAGTGTTGCTGGAGGTAGAGCCCGCCNCAGATGAGGGTATTAACTTCCACCGCCNTGCTTTGANGCGGAGGAGCACCCGGCGTTACATNGAGACTGATCTGGGCGTCCNACGTNNCTGCGTCCCGGGCAAACAGCTTGTGCGCCGCACCCGGCCTCGGGGAAGGGAACTCCTGGGCCCTGAGANGGNAGATGCCAACGGATAGAAGNAGAAGGCAGGGCAGAACGGAAATCGATTTNANGAACGAGGAAAGTTGCGGATCAGGGGAANGTCATACTCGACACACCGNATCAAGGAACGCGATTTGCGGATTCCTGTGATTTTCCACAACATTATCCCTCGTTTCCGGTCACGAGAAATCAGCCCGNCGCCTTCTGGCTGCGTTTACGCTCGTGGGGACAAAGAATGCGCTTCCGGAGGCGAATGAGATTCGGAGTAGCTTCCACGAACTCGTCCGGCTCAATGTATTCAATGGCTCGCTCAAGGCTCATTTTAACCGCCGGCCGCAACCCCTCATCGATGCTCTTGGTCGCGGAGCGGTGATTGGTCAGGTTCTTGGCCTTGGTGGGATTGACCGGGAGGTCACCAGCGCGNGCATTCTCCCCGACGATCTGGCCTTCGTAGACTTCGTCCGAGGGCTCCACGAACAATCGTCCCCGCTCCTCCAGCCCCTCCAGGGAATAGGCCATCGCGGTGCCGGTCGACATCGAGACAAGGCTCCCCTGCTCCCGGGTCCGGATCTTGCCAATTACGGGGCGGTATTCCCTGAACAGGTGAGACATCACCCCATGGCCACTGGTCAGGTTCATGAGCTCGAACTCGAANCCGATGAGGCCGCGGGTGGGAATGCTTGCTTCCAGGTAGTTCATCGAACCCCGCGACTCCATTACTTCGACAACTCCCTTGCGATTGGCAAGGGCCTGGATGACTCCCCCGGTCATGTCCGCCGGCAACTCGAGATACAGTGTNTCAAACGGTTCCTTTTCCACTCCTCCCTCCTTATGGGTAATCACGGTGGGGCGCGAGACCAGCACCTCGTAATTCTCCCTCCGCATGGTCTCCACCAGAACCGCGATCTGCATCGCGCCCCGGGCTGANACNTTGAACACACCGGCCTGCTCGGACTCGCTGACCTCAATCGAGACATTGGTCTTCACTTCCCGCTGCAGCCGGTCCCAGATTGCCCGTGACGTCACGTTCTTGCCGTCGCGGCCGGCAAAGGGGCCGTCGTTCACGGCGAACTGCATCTGCACGGTGGGCGGATCTATGGCCACGAAGGGAAGGGCCTCCGCGTCTTCCGTTGCCGCCAGGGTTTCCCCGATATCGACATCTTCAAAACCGGCCAGNCCGACAATGTTCCCAGCCTCTCCCGCAGCTGCGTCCTGCGTACCCAGTTTGGCATACTCGAAAACCTTCGTGATGGTGCTCCGTACTCNGCTGCCGTCCTTGCGCAGCAGCCAGAGGGAATCCCCTTTCCTGACCTCCCCGGACTCGACCCGGCCGAGAGCNATCCGCCCCACGTAGTCATCCCAGTCGATATTACTTACCAGCATCCTGAAGGGGGCATCACCCTCCACCCTCGGAGGAGGAACGCGGGAAAGAATCGTCTCAATCAATGGTTCCACCGTGTCGCGCTTCTGGTCCTCCAGATCGGTAATGAAAAAACCCTCTTTCGCGCTACCGTACACCACGGGAGCCTCAAATTGCTCCTCGCTTGCGCCCAGCTCGAGGAGCAGCTCAAGCACCCGGTCCTGCACCCCCCCAGGATCAGCAGCTTCGCGATCGATCTTGTTGACCACCAGAATGGGAAGCAACCCTCCCTCCAGGGCCTTGCGCAGCACGAAGCGGGTCTGGGCCTGGGGGCCTTCGAAAGCATCAACCACCAGCAGGACTCCGTCCACCATGCGCATGACCCGCTCCACCTCTCCTCCGAAATCGGCGTGACCAGGGGTATCCACAATGTTGATGGTGTAGCCCCGCCATTTTACCGCGGTATTCTTGGACTTGATGGTGATCCCCTTCTCACGCTCAAGATCCATCGAGTCCATCGCACGATCCGCCAGTTGCTGGTGGGCCTCAACGGCTCCGCCGGCCTTGAGCAACTCGTCCACCAGGGTGGTCTTGCCATGGTCAACGTGTGCAATGATTGCGATATTCCGAATGTGATCCGTCATGGGGTGGGAGCTCGCTCCGGCGCGACGCGGACGGGGACACTCCGGATTTTGAGCCCAAATGCAAGCGCGGGGATGCGAAACGGATGCTCTTCGCCCCGGAGGCAGGNCCGNCACGCCCCTCTCCACCCGTAGAGAGGGTGCCTTAGTTCATCCTTGCCTGAAAAACCACTGCGCCGAGTCTGCCGCATGGCTCGCATCCTCCTCCTGGGCGCCGGCGGCGTTGCCAACGTCATCGCAATGAAGGTCGCGCAGGTCCCCGAGGTGTTCTCCTCCCTCTGTATCGCAAGCCGGACACGCGAAAGATGCCAGGTTATCGCAGACCGGATCGCAGGCGCTCTTCCAGTGTCCACGGCCGGCGTGGACGCCGGTGAGCCTGCCGCGGTTGCAGCCCTCATCCGGCAGGAACAGGCCCGGATCGTCCTCAATGCCGCTCTCCCTGAGCAGAACCTGCCCATCATGGATGGCTGCCTCGAGGCTGGCGCGCACTACATCGACACCTCCGCGCCGGAACCTGTTCCGGGGAAATACGAGATGTTCTCCTACAAGTGGCAACTGTCCTACCACGAGCGATTCAAGGACGCGGGCCTGACCGCCCTGCTCTCTATCGGATTCGATCCGGGAATGACCAATGTCTTTGCAGCCCATCTCGCGGAGCGTCTCGACGAGCTGGAAACCCTCGACATCCTCGATTGTAATGCGGGGGTCCACGGTCACCCCTTCGCCACCAACTTCAACCCGGTCACCAACATTCAGGAGATCACCCAGCCTGCCGTCTGGTGGGAGAATGGTCGCTGGCGGCAGGAACCCTCATTCCATACTCAGGCCTCCTTTGATCTTCCCGAGCTGGGAAGACACAGGCTCACCCGGATCTACCACGAAGAATTGGAAACGATCGTGGCGAGGCTCCCTGGCCTGCGGCGGGCACAGTTCTGGATGGGCTTGTCAGACGACTATCTCAGGCACATCAATGTGCTGCGCAAGATCGGTCTGCTCGAGATGAGGCCCATCTCCCATCATGGGACGGCAGTGAGTCCGCTAGAGTTGCTCCGCCATACTCTGCCAGACCCCGCTGGACTCGGCGCCTGCTACACCGGCCAGACAAACATCGGGTGCCTCGCCCGGGGCCTCCAGAATGGCGAACCGGCTACCCTCTATCTCTACAACGTCTGCGATCACGAAAAGGCTTTCGCCGAGACCGGATCGCAGGCGATCAGCTACACCGCGGGGGTGCCTGCAGCTGTTGCGGCCGAGCTCCTCCTCGCTCCGTGCACCGACTGGAACAAGCCGGGAGTATGGGTTCCGGAGGATCTTCCCACCGCCCCCATGCTGGCCCGCGTTTCCCGCCGCGGACTCCCCTGGCACATCATCGACGGGACGATCGTAGCCCAGGCGGGCGAGTAGGCGTAATTACCTCGGAAGTGACACCCCTGCCACGGTGCCATCCGGCTTCATTCCCGGAACCCGACATCAGGCAAACCTCCTTACTTCTTGTTGCGCAGGAAAGGAGGGATATCCAGATCCTCACCCTCAAGCAGGTTGGGATCCTCGCCTTCGAAACGGCCCTTCGGTCCACCATCGAGAGCCAGTTCACCCTGCGGGCGTTTCTTTTGCGCAGATGCCTGGATTTCCTCCAGCGACTCGGACTGGATGGGCGCCGGACCCTCTGCGGGCTCCACCTCCTCGAAGGCCCCAACTCCTTCGTCATCCGCTCCGAGGTGAAGGGACTCACCACTCTTCGACCGGCTCGCGACGGCCTCGATCTGAACCGGCGGGGCGGGAGGATCCTCCACCTCAAGATCCTCGTCGATATCGAAATCCTCGGAGGATTCAAAAACGTCATCATCAGGTGACAGATCCGATCGTGGTGACAGCTTGACGGGAGCGCTTATGCTGGGAACCATGTCGGGTGAGACTGGTGTCAGATTCACCGCTTCATCGTCTTCATCCTCTGCGGGCTTCATCTTCTTGACCTTCAGACGCGGCTTGCGGACCCGACGCTTCTTCTCGGGCACGGTTTCGGCAGGGGCCTTGACCTCCTCAGGCATCACTATCTCGAAATCAGCGGAAGCCGTGGACGCCGCACTCTCTCCGGCCGCCCCCTCGAGCGGAGGCTCCTCCTTCAGGTCGGCTCCTTCCTTCAGGACGACCCCGGGACCATCATCCGTTTCTGGTGAGGCCACGGGACCGGGTGACGGCGTAGGGTCCGGCTCGGGCTCAGGCTCGGGCTCAGGCTCAGGCTCAGGCTCAGGCTCAGGCTCAGGCTCAGGCTCAGGCTCAGGCTCAGGCTCAGGC
>PBLI01000053.1 GCA_002721695.1 Roseibacillus sp.
GGGATCCGCGAACCCTACTACATCAAGGCCCCGGGGGTCGCCCGCCCCGGCACAACATGCGAGACCCCGGTGACCGGGACGGATTTCTATCCCACCCTCCTCGAACTGGCAGGCCTTGACCCCCTCCCCGCCCAGCACGTCGACGGTGTGAGCCTCGTCTCCCTCCTGCGCGGCAGCACCATTCCGCAGCGAGATCTTTTCTGGCACTATCCACACTACGGGAATCAAGGTGGGGAACCGGTCGCCATGATCCGCCGCGGAGACTGGAAACTCATCCACTACTACGAGGATGGGCGCGATGAGCTCTACAACCTCGTCAAGGACCCGGGAGAACAAGACGACCTCGCAGCCCGGCACCCTCCCCGGGCGAGAGTCCTCCGCATGGCACTCGACGCCTGGATCAAGGAAACCGGAGCCCGTATTCCCAAGCCCGATGCCCGCTTCAACGCCGAGAGACGCAAACAGCAGGATGCCGCCATCAAAAATCAGCGCCTCCCCCGCCTCGAAGCCCAGCACGCCAGGTTCCTCGATCCCAATTTTCAGCCTAATCCCACCTGGTGGGGAAGCAGGGCAACCAGGGACTGACTCGAATGGCACGATGCCCTCACGGAGCTCCCAACTCCACCCTGACCCGGGCAAACAAACGCATCCTCGCGGCGGAATGGGCATCAGCGCTGCGATAGCGTAGGGTCAATGTCCCGTCCCCGTTGTCGCCCTGTTCGAACAGCACGAGCTCTCCCGGACTCATCCAGTTGACAAGGTCCGCACTCGTCTCCACCACAACCGTGACATCCGGAAGACCAGCTCGGAGGACCAGCTGGTAGACCGCGTAATCCTGCAACCCAGCTCCCACATCGAGCTTCTCCATTCGGATCTCGGGCAAAACGGTGGTGTTGGCCACGAGCGGAGTGCCTCCCGCAAAGGCGTACTCGAGCAGCAGTTTGATGCCGTCTCCATCAGCATCGCTACCGGGATTGCTTCCCAGCCCGAAGCCCGCGGCCCAGAGCGCGAAGCCACTCAGATCAGGCTCGCCCGGGCTCCCCCCGGCTACCGAGCCCGATGTCCAGCTCGCCGGATTCGCGTGATCGGGCACACTGTCAGGGTCGATCAGAATGAGCGGGAAACCGTTGACCCCGTCATCCGCCCCGGTGGCCCATGGCAGCTGGTCGTTAAAGGTAAACGAGATAATTGGTGAGCCCAGCCCGATACTGAGCTCCACGCGCTCACCATCATTCGAAAAGGTGCTGTCGGAATACTCACCCGCCACCGGCAGACCGGGCCCGTAGCGCATCTCAAAGGCCGTCTCGTTCCGCACCACCAGCACACGTTCCCCCGGCGCGATCGATTTGATCGAGGCTCCCGCAAAAGAGAAGGTGATTCCGTCCGTAAACTGGACGTCACTCAGGTCCAGGGAGGCGACACCCGCATTGTAAAGTTCGATATATTCGAAGTCGGAGTTCTCATATCCAGCTCCGATCTCGGCTCCTCTGGCGTCCCTGGGGTGATACATCAGCTCACTCACCACCAGGCTGGCCTGATAAGCGGAAACGTCGGCCGGAGCAGCCTTGAATTGCAGCGCGTCGGACCAGGAACTCCAGCGGCCATTCGTGGCCTTGTGCCGCACCCGCGCCCGGTAGGTCCGCCCCGGCACCAGGGCATTGACGGGGACATCCCTGCTGACCGAAACCCCGTTCCAGGTGGCAGGGCCCGCTTCCCAGGCAGACTCGATCTCATACTTGTAACGCGTCCCGGGCAGGTAGTCCGCCGGGGTATTGACTGGATCGTTAACCTCTCCGATCCGCCACGCGATCTCGGCAGCAGACATTCCCCCCCCGGCAAAGGAGGAGGACCGGAAACTCAATTCCGTCACGGGATACCCCGACGCCCCGATGTAACTGATCGACGGCTTGTCCGGAGGCGTCAGGTCCAGGGTATTGTTGCGCAGCCAGTTCCCCCGCTCCACCACGTAATTCTTCATCTTCTGAGCCATCCCGGGGAACCCGCCGGGGCCTACCGCACTCTGGTAAAACCGCCCGTGCCCCGCCTTGGAAGAGTTCACATATCCCGAACTCAGGATCGGGTTGTAGTCCCACATGTAGCAATCTGCATCTACAAGGGAAAGCTGTCCCGCAGTATATACATGGCTCATTTGTTCCTCGATCAGCCTGTAAGCCTGATCAGTATTGAAGAGCAGATCGAGAAGTTCCCGCGCCCGGTTCTCATGCTCGAGATCAAAAGCCGCCTTGCTCAGCACACGCGACTTGAAGGGCTCGTTCCCACTCCCGTACATGTTGTTGGCCCACGTAAGGTCTAGGTCCCACGGATGCACCTCCCATTTCCCCGTCACCGCATTGTGGAAGTAGTAGTAATTCTTCCCTCCGGCGATGTCGTAGTGGTGAATTCCATCCACTATCGTTCGATAGGAATAGTAGCGGTCGAGGTCGAGATTGTCCCGCCACCACTGGTCCGACCGTGTTCTGCCTTCATAGGCACTCTTGAAACTGGCGAGGTCCGAGGAGTCCGAGGGCAAAGCCGGGCCGGCCTGGTACTTCAGCTCTCCGCCAACGTTACCCTCCCCCGTGTTGTTTTCCATCTTGTAGATGTTGGATTCCTCCATGCCGTGAGCCTTGAGGAAGCGCCCGTCCGGCTGCTCAATTGCGAGGTAGAGCCCCTGGAAGTCGCCGCTGTACTGATCTGGACCGGATTCCGAGGCACTCTCGATGATACGGAAATGCACGTAGTGAGTATACGGGCCTTCCACTCCGGCCAGATTGAAGAGACGGAATCCAACCCCCTCGAAGAGGCCTTGCTCCCCACGATGCAGGAAGTTTCCCTGCTGAATGAGCGCGGAAAAATTCAAGCGCCGCCACGGCTCGGGGTATTTCTTCCCGTAATCGTCGCGCGCCTCAAAACCATGACCGTTGTGGAATTTGAACTTCCACATGTTCTTCCCCATCGAGTAACGCCACACCCCGCCGCGGGCACGGTAGCGAATATGATCATAGACCTCGCCATCGTATACCAGCGTCCCCAGCCAGAGGTAGTCGCTTCCGGGGTACCTGCCCGCACCGGTGGCGGGGGGATACTGCGCCGCTTCATGGTCAACCTGCCGCGTGATCAGGTGGTAGGTGGCCACCGAATCGAGAAGCTCCGGGCTGAAGTTCACCCGCCGGCCGCCACCCGCCTGACGCTGGCCCGACCAACCCGGATTACCGTCGTAGACAAAGTAGGCGAAATTCGGCTGCGGATCATCCCTGTAGGGCACGAGGACGGAATGACCGTTCTCGTCCGTGACCATGATGCGATAACGGATCAACCGACGGTGGGATTGGGTGGCCGCAGGAATGGTCACCGTGAAAGTGTCATCGCCCCCAAGGAGATCGCTCCCAGTCCCGTCATCCACCATGGGTAAGGAGGTCCAGTTGGCCGGGTCCTCATACGCCGCATCACTGAGGCGAATGTAACTACCCGGGAGGACAACCTGATACTCCAGGCTCACTCCCCGCACTCCATCCGGATCGGTGACCTTGGCCGTGATTACAACATCGTCCGCGCTGCCCGGCGACCTGGGGGTATGGTTCACCTGGCGGATCGCAGGAGGCACATCGTCCGCAAAACTGCCATTGACCTGGCCCGGACTTACACCACTGGAACCCGTGGAAATCTCCAACTCCGCATCCCAGAAGGCATCCGAGCTCCCGTTCAGGGATGCGTTGAGAAGCTGGACCGCCAGCACATTCGTTCCCTCCACCAGGTATTCCTGGGGCGCCGGGAGACTCATTACGCGGTAAGAGGTATCCTCGTCCGCGCTCTGGGCGGTGGCCGAGTTCGACAGGTTCTCTCCACTCACGTTGTCCCACTCCACCCTCGTCCCATTGATCCAGGCGTTGAAGCCATCATCGTAGCGCGCCTTGAGCACCAGGCCCGAGACGGTGGCCGGATTAGTTATATTGAAACTTCTCCGCAGGTAGACCGTGGAATAGTTTCCCCGCATGTCGGTCAACACCTCATTGAGAAAGCCCTCACCATAGCCGATTGTTCCCCGGCCGATCGACCACCCGGCATCCGAAAACGAATTCTCTCGCCACTGCCCGGCCCCCGCCGAGGGCTCCGAGGTTCCCTTGAAGTACTTCCAGTCGCTCTCGATCCCAATCAACGTATTGCCCGTGCCTGCCGTATCCCCTCCTGCGCGCCAGTGCCCGCCCAGGTCGTTGTCGAGGGCGGGGTTAACCAGCTCAATGGACTTCCCGCTATCCAGGGAACCAGTAGGCCAGGGAAACCCCACGCCATAATCCACCTCGTCTTCCACCAGGTTCGCGGCATTGACGAGGCGGATTCGTTCCCCGTCATTACTCAGCGATCCACTCCACGGACCCAGTGGAACAAAGCCGAACCTGGTATTTATCGCAGCCGGGGCGGCTGCAATGACGAGGTATTGCCCCGCCTCAAGAAACGTTCCAGCCGGAAAGGTATAATCCACACCGGAAGTAAAACGCCAGCCCTCCATGTTGGCGGAGGTGGTGCCCGCATTGTAGAGCTCGATGAACTCAACCGGGTCCGTCTTGGGTTCGGGATCATAATAGATCTCATTGATCACGATCCGCGGCACACCCAGCACAGCGCAGGCGGACCCCAGCCAGAGGAGGATGATTATCAGGGGTTTAAGCATCGATCGATCCCAAGGAAACCACATCCCCGACATGCCATCGAAACAATTCCATCGGTTTCCAGCCCTGACCCGCATGCAAAGCAACCCATTCGGCCGAGCGGATCCCGAACCTTTACCCTAAGCGGGTAATTGCCTGCAGCCTTGCACCCCGGGGCACAACTTACCATCTTCCCGGAAAAAGAAATGCGCTCCCTGCTGATTTCCTCCCTCTCGCTCTGCATCGCCTGTGCTCTCCCGGCCGCCGAGCGGCCCAACATCATCTTCATTCTCAGCGACGACCATCGCTACGACCTCATGGGCTTCCACCCCGATGCCCCCGAGTGGCTGGAAACCCCCGCCCTCGACCGACTCGCCAGGGAAGGAGCTCACCTCGCCAACGCCTTCGTCAGCACGTCCCTCTGTTCCCCCAGCCGGGCCTCTGTCCTGACCGGCCAGTACATGCACCACCACCGGGTGGTCGACAACCAGCGCCCCGTCCCCAAGGGAACCGTCTTCTTCCCGCAGTATCTCCAGAAGGCCGGTTACCGCACCGCCTACGTGGGCAAGTGGCACATGGGCCACGACAACGACGAACCGCGCCCCGGCTTTCACCACTGGGTCAGCTTCAAGGGCCAGGGCACCTACTTCGATCCAGAGCTCAACATCAACGGGAGGCGTCAGTCCTTCAAGGGCTACAATGCAGACATCCTGACCGACCAGGCCATCAAGTGGCTCAAGGAACGACCCGCCGACCAACCCTTCCTCCTCTACCTCGGCTACAAGGCTGTCCACTACCCCTTCACCCCTGCCCCCCGCCATGCCACCCGTTACGAGGGCAAGAAAATCCCCTACCCTGCTACCATGGCAAATACCGAGGAGAACTACGCCACCCAGCCCCGCTGGGTCCGCGAACGCCGTTTCGGCATCCACGGGATCGACCACATGCAGACCGGCCCCCTCGACCACGACCCGGTCCCGGACTTCGACGAACTCTACTACAACTTCTGCGAAACCATCCACAGCCTCGACGAAAACATCGGGCGCCTCCTCACCCACCTCGACCAGAGCGAACTCACCAAGGACACCCTCGTGGTCTACATGGGAGACAACGGGTTCGCCCTCGGCGAACACGGCTTCTACGACAAGCGCGATGCCTTCGAGGAAAGCATCCGGGTTCCTCTTCTCGCCCGGGGACCGGGCATCAAGCCAGGCACCGTGATCGAGGAAATGGTCCAGAACATTGATATTGCTCCCCCCCTCCTGGAGGCTGCCGGAACCAGGGCTCCTGCCAATGCCCCCAGGTTCGACGGACGCTCCTTCCTCTCCCTCCTCAAGGGACTCAAGCCTCCCACCCCATGGCGCGACCACATTCTCTACGAATACCACTGGGAATGGAACTTTCCCGCCCAGCCCACCACCCTTGCCATTCGCACCAACCGCTGGAAGTACGTCTACACCCATGGCCACTGGGACATCAATGGCCTCTACGACCTCGAGACCGATCCCCACGAACGCCACAACCTCATCAGGGTCCCTGCCTTCCGCGAAAAAGCCGACTCCCTCCGCAACCAGCTCTTCAAGGAACTCGGTGAGTCCGGCGGACTCCTCATGCCCCTTCGTCCCCCGGCTGGCGACCCTTACCACGACCGGAAACTGAAGAGATAGTCGCTCTGTTCCCTGCAGGATTGACCATTGCAGGGGAGCTGCGACAGCCTCTCTCCAAGCCCTCTCCCCTCTTCTCTGATGGCCCGCAATGTCGAGATCAAGGCCAGGCTCAGTGACTACGAGGGAACGGTCCGGCGGGCGGAGTCGCTCTCGGACAGCCCGGTAGAGATCATCAAACAGGAAGATGTCTTCTTCACCTGCCCCTCCGGCCGGCTCAAGCTCCGGATCCTCGGCCCGGCGCAAGGTGAACTGATTTTCTACCAGCGACCGGACTTGGAGGGGCCCAAGACCTCCCACTACTTTATTGCCCCCACTTCCGATCCGGCCCAGATGCGCGATGTCCTCGCTACCGCCTACGGCGAACAGGCCACGGTAAAAAAAGTGCGTGCGCTCTACCTCGCGGGCCGCGCCCGCATTCACATAGATCAGGTCGAAGCGCTAGGGAGCTTTCTTGAAATTGAAGTCGTCCTCGACGTGGAGGAGTCCTTCAAGGGTGGCGAAGCCGAGGCCCACTCCCTCATGAGACAGCTCGGGGTCAGCGTTTCCCAACTTGTCCCNGGGGCCTACGTAGATCTGTTGGGAAGCAGGTGAAGACCAGAGANCTGGCCCCACGGAAGTATTCCTGAATCAGGGACANCTTACCTGCGCTTGGTGCTNCGCTGCTTGACAGCTTCAGCCTGTCGGCGAATCGCTTCCGCTTTCGCCTTGCTCGCAGCCCGCGCCTTCGATTCGGCAGCAGCTCGCGCGAGCTGGGCCTGGCGCCGGGCCTGCTCCGCAGCGGCCCGGCGGCGCGCCTCTGATTCAGCACGACGCTGCATTTCAGCCCGGACCTTGGCCTGTTCTGCCGCAGCCCGACGTTGCGCTTCCGCCTGGGCGCGCCGNCGCGATTCATACTCCGCCCGCTTGCGAGCGTCCGCCGCTTTCTGCTGCTGGATCAATCTTTGCTTGGTCTCCTCCGCTTTCTGCTGAGCGAGCGCCCGCTTCTTGGCCTCCTCCGCCCGTTGCTGCGCAAGCGCCCGTCTCTTCGCCTCTTCGGCTCGCTGCCGCAGGAGGGCCTGCCTCCGCGCCTCNTCCGCTTTCTGCTGGGCGGCAGCCTGTTGCCGGGCCTCCGCAGCCTTTTGTCGCGCCATCAACTCCCGCCTGGACTCTTCCGCTTTTTGCTGAGCAAGAGCCCGCTGCCTCGCCTCCTCCATCTTCTCGCGTGCAAGCGCCTGTTGCCGGGCCTCCGCAGCCTTCTTCTGTGCNGCCAGCTCCCGCCTGGACTCTTCCGCTTTNNGCTGGGCGAGAGCCTGGCGCTCGGCCTCTTCCGCCTTCTCACGAATCAGGACCTGTCGTTTTTTTTCATCTGCCTCTTCCTGCTGCTTGGCCAGGGCCCGGCGCTTCGCTTCCTCCATCTTCTCGCGTGCAAGCTCCTGTTGCCGGGCCTCCGCAGCCTTCTTTTGTGCTGCCAGCTCCCGCCTGGACTCTTCCGCTTTCTGCTGAGCGAGAGCCCGCTGCCTCGCCTCCTCCATCTTCTCGCGTGCAAGTTCCTGTTGCCGGGCCTCCGCAGCCTTCTTCTGTGCCGCCAGCTCCCGCCTGGACTCTTCCGCTTTTCGCTGGGCGAGAGCCTGCCGCTTGGCCTCTTCCGCCTTCTCACGAATCAGGGCCTCTCGTTTTCTTTCATCTGCCTCCTCCTGCTGCTGGGCCAGGGCCCGACGCTTCGCTTCCTCCACTTTCCGCTGGGCGAGGGCCTGTTTATCCGCTTTCGGCTGGGGTATTTCGCGATGGCGCAGTTCTTTCTCTTTCTTCTCCGCCTGGCCCCCGCGCACCACTTCTTCTGCTGCCGGCCTCTTGGCCTCCAAGACCCGTTGATCACCCACCTCCGCAACCTGCCCCTTCTCCATCGCGAGACGTTCTCGCTGCTCATTCTCTTTACCCTCGCGAGCCTCCCCCGCAGCCTTCTTCCCGGCCATCTGGCGCCGCTCTTCCGCCTGCTGCGCTGCCCGCTGGGCAACCGCCCGTTGCCGGGCACTCAACGCATCGGCAACCTCAACCTGCCCTTTGTCCGGCCCAGCCACCCGGGCTGGTCCAAGCAAGTCCACGCCCGTCCGGCCCGGCTTCTCCGACACACGCGGTCCCTGCTCAAGCGGACGGGGCTTCACCGCCTGCGCCTTGGCGGACAAACCAGCGCGACCTGGCATCCGCGCATCCAGCGCCTCGCGTGCCTGAGCCAGTTCTCTCTGGACCTTTTGGATGGACTGCTTCGCCTCCGCACGCTTCCGGGGGTCCAGCTGACCCTCGTTCACTCGACGCTCCGCGGCAGCAACTGCCGCGCTTGCAGCCCGCAGCCCGTTCTCCGCCTCAGCCCGGCGCCGCTGGCGCTCGTCGAGGGAGCGCTCCGCCAGCAGTCCTTCCCGCTCGGCCCGCTGCCGGCGTAGATTCTGACGCAAGGCCACCTGACACTCCGCAGTGGCCACCGCTTCCCGTGCCGCCTCATGACGACGCAGCGCCGCCCGCTGGTGGCGCACAACAAGATCGCGCTTCACCTGGCCTTTACCTGCCCGCACCACATCCACACGACCGAGATTTCCCGCTACCCGACCCGGACAGACTGCGGCGTTCCAGGGGGCGTTCACCCGCGGAGCGAAAACGTGCAGGGAATCATCGTGCAGCCGGTGGCGGTGCCGATGGGCAAAGTGCTCATGCCTTGTGCCGAAATGCAGTCGGCAGGGGCGCGCCGGGCGTCGACACTGGCGATTCACCCATGCGAAGTCAGGGCCTCCGCAGTGCACCCTGCGCTCGTGCATTGAAAACCGGGTCACATTGCGCGTGTTGATGATAATGGTCGTCACGCGTACGCGCGGAACACAGTAGGGCCGCACCGGCTCATAAAAATAATCGACCGGAACAAAGTTGTAGTAGTCCGGCGCCACATCGTAAGCCAGATCGATACCCGGGTCGTATTCGTAGATGTCGTCATACAGCGTCTCGGGTGGCAGAGGCGCCCAGCCAAGGTAATCGTCATTCTGACGCCAGGATACCCACGCGGGAGCCCAATCATCTCCCGGCACCCATATCCAGCCGTGGTCGGCCAGGAGCACCCAGCGCCCGTAGTGGTAGACCGCCCAGCCGAAGGGCTCATCCGAGAGCCAGGTCCAGCCCTGGTCGGAATGCACCCAGCGACCCAGCGTGTAGGGTCTCCATGCAGGATCGGTCCGTAAGTCTGCCGGTTGCCATACATATCCATATTCGGCGGTCTCGAACCATTCTCCGAATCTCGAGAGCTCCACGAAAAAGATCTGGTGGTCTCCGGCATCCAGCAGTGCAACCGGAACCGCATTCTGCAGAGCGACCTCATTTCCGCTCACCGGCAGATGTTCTTCCACCACGATGGCCTTGGCAGCCCCGGGCACCACAGCAGGGTCTTCATCCTCCGCCACATCCTCCACCCCGGCCTCCGCTGCATCAATGGAACCTGTATCGTCTCCCGGATCCTCGTCTTCGCCTTCCAAGGCCTGCTCCTCCAGGGCCGCGAGGGCAATCTGCAACTGCCTCCGCGCCTCTGCCAACTCCCTGTCGAAGGCCTCATCCCGCACCGCGGCAAGGTCCCGGCGCTCTTCTTCCAACTGGGCGACGCTTTCCTCAAAGAGTGGAGCCTCGCCTTCCTCCACCCCCACCTGCGGCCCTTGGTCACAGGCGGGAAGGGCACATACGGAAAAAACGGACAGGGGCAGGAAAAAGAAGGCTTTCATGAGAAAAATGCGGATGCGGCCCATTCGACGCCTTTCTGCCCCCCCTCTATTCAACAAAATAAGAGAATCATCGTAGATTTTATCCCCGCCCCAACCGTCCCCGCGAATCAACCCGGGCCGTAGTCTGCCAAATACCCTCATCCTTCCCCGGCACCCTCCGGGAATCAGCAGGGACCGTGCGGGGCCATCTTCCCGAGGACACCCTTGACCACGGCTCCTTCGGAAGCCTCCTGCTCTCCCGCGAGCTTTCCCTCTGCCTCGTTGTCGATCATGAGTTCCAATACGGCCTGAAACCCCCAGGCCCCGGGAGCCCTGCTACGACTCCTTGTCTTCACATCCCTCGAAACGAAACACCAATTTCAAGCTTCAGAAAGATCCCTGATCTGCACAAACTATTGCCTCCCATGTCTGAAAACCCCTATCTCCTCAGCGAGGATACGGTCCTTGAACCACCCACCACCTTTTCTGGCAAGCTCCGCTACCTGGGGCCGGGTTTCATTCTCTCAGCCTCCATCGTGGGCTCCGGGGAACTTATTGCCACCACCCTGCTGGGAGCGAAGGCTGGCTTCATATGCCTCTGGGTCATTATTTTCTCCTGCCTTGTCAAGGTCGCCATCCAACTTGAGTTCGGGAAACATGCCATCTACACCGGCAAGACCACCATGCAGGCGCTCAATGAGCTTCCCGGACCACGAATTGGCAAAGGGCACTTCTCCATCTGGGCGTGGCTCGCGATCATGTCTTTCAAGTTCCTCCAGGTAGGTGGAATCGTGGGCGGGGTGGCCCTCGTCTTTCTGGAAATCCCGGCCCTCGCGCAATACGGCAAGATCTGGTGGACCCTCTTCACGGCGCTTGTGGTGGCCGTCATTGTCTCTGTAGGCCGCTACGGCCTGCTGGAGAAGATCTCGCTCATCATGATCGCGCTCTTCACCCTCTTCACCCTGATTTCGGTGATCGCCCTGCAGTGGACGCCGAATGCCGTAAGCGGCGGCGAACTACTCTCCGGCCTGAGCTTCCAGCTACCAAGCGCGGCCATCATCCTTGTTGCCGTGGGCGCCTTCGGCATCACAGGGGTGGGTGGGGACGAAATCATGGCCTACAACTACTGGCTCCTGGAGAAGGGCTACGCTGCCCACACCGGCCCGCGCCCTGCGCCGCACAGTGGAGAGTCCCACGATGCCTGGCTCAGGCGCGCCCGCGGATGGATCAGGGTCATGACGACGGACGCCATCGCCGCAATGGTCTGTTATACCCTCGTCACCGTCCTCTTCTATATCCTCGGGGCTGCCATCCTCCACCGCAACGGGTTGATCCCCGAGAAGGGCGAGCTGATATCCAGCCTCGGTACCATGTACACCCAGTCCCTCGGTGGCTGGGCCTTTGGCATCTTCCTTGCCGGCGCGCTCGTCGTGCTGTTCTCAACCCTTCTCGCCGCCCTCGCCGCCTGGGCCCGCCTCTTCAGTGACGCGTTCAGTCAGCTCGGCTGGGGAGACTTTCAGGATCCTGTCAGCCGGCGCAGGTTCGTGAGCGCCTGCGCCTTCATCTTCCCTGCCATATGGGCCATTCTCTACCTCAAGTTCGAGGCCCCCGGCATGATGGTACTGATTGGCGGGGTAGCCAGTGCCTTCATCCTGCTCATCGTTGTCTTCGCGGCCATCGTAATGCGCCTGAAGTGGGCACCCCGCGAACTTGGGGCAAGCCCCTTCTACAAGTTCGCCTTCGTACTGAGCTGCATTGCCATCGTGTCAGTGGCTCTCATCACGGTGGCCAGTAGGGTTGGATGGATCTGAGGTGCCTCCCATCACCAGAGACACACGAGGTGCCTGTCACCCCTGATCAGCACCCGCCCCTCCACCACGGCCGGCGTTGCAATCACGCCCTCCCCAAGGGAGATCTCCTCAAGGCCACTGATTCCCTCCTTCCCCAGTCGGGCAGTAAAAACCGTTCCATCGCGCCGGACCAGGTAGAGTTGATCGCCGGTCACCACCGGAGAGGCGCAAAAGGTATGCACCGATTTGGGGAGTTTTGCCTGCCACAACTTTCTTCCGCTCATGATGTCCACGAATGTAAGCGTTCCCCGCTCCTTACCTGTATCCGTCAGCATGAGCGCGCGCTTCCGGGAAGCAGCGGGGGTGGCCGTATCCGAGCCCCAGCCTTTTTCCTTCCAGAGCCAGGCTGTCCTGGTAACGTCCCCCTTCCCCCCGAGCCTGATGCCTGCAATGTGCTCTTCGCGCCCGTAGGGCACGATCGCCACCCCGTCCGTTTGGGCCGGCGAGGCGATCGTCCGCCAAACCGGATGTGGACGGGGGTTGAAACCCCCGCAATACCAGATTTGCTTCCCACTCTTGGCGTCGTGCCCGGTCAGGTGGTCACCGCCCCACGTGACGATCGTCTCCACCCCGTCCACGGTTGCGACAAAGGGGGAAGAGTAACTATCCCCGTTCTCCCCCACCGTCTTGAAGGCTCGCTCGGTCAGCCACTCCTTCCGTCCCGTGTCCTTGTTCAGGCCGATCAGAAACGATTTCCCGGCCTGCTGCATCACAGCAATGACGAGACGTCCGCCTGCAAATACAGGGGAAGTCCCCCGATCCCACAGGATCTTGTCAGGGAAACTGATCTCATCGAGATTGATCTTCCAAACCACCTCGCCCTCGAGGGTCAGCGAGGCCACCGTGCCGGACTTGAAATAGACAAAAAGGTTTTTCCCGTCTGTGAGCGGGGACGAATTGGCGCTGCTCCCGATTCGCTGCGTCCGCCCCAACCGGGCCGGGCCAATTTCCTTTCGCCAAAGTTCCCTGCCGGTTTTGAGCTCGAAGGCCTGCACCGAGTCCCTGTCCCCTGCCAGTCCGGTCACGAACACGCTCCCCTTCCAGACGACCGGCGTCGAGCATGCACGCCCACCGAGTTCCGTCTTCCACATACGCTCCTCGGAAAACGAGGCCGGACCCTCGCGACCCGGTACCACCCCCTGCCCTCCCGGCCCCCTCCAGCCGGGCCAGTTCTCGGCCCCGGCCAATCCCGATCCAAGGGCCCACCATGACAGAAACAGAAGCGCTCTCATGGTTCTTACTACAGCAACGCTCCCTTCCCTCTCACAACAACATTCTCTTACTCCCTCTGAATACTGAATACTGCATACTGAATACTGTATCCCGGCCCTTGACCAAACCCGCCCACTTTGGACACTCGCCTTAAGTTTTTCACCACCATGTCCGAGATTACAAACAAGACTGACATTGAACTGGGCGTCGTGGCCACCCACTCCGGATGGGTTGGCGGCATCGTCCCCGATGACGATGGGAATGCCCCCCGCACCAGCGAGGGCGAACTGGTTGTCCTGGCCGAGATGAAGAAGCTGCAGGCCCTCAGCCGGGTGCAACTGGACGGTGTACAGATTCCAGTCATCCCCGGCACCCGGAGTGAGGACTTCAACGAGATCTGTAACGGCATGAAGGATCTCGGCCTCAAGCTCTACTTTGTCCTGATGGTCGGTGGTGCTGACCCCATGAACCCCGAAGACGAGTCAGCGGTCGCCGACCAGCTCCTCACCGGACTGGAGGCCGCCAAGAACCACGGAGTCACCATTGTTTCCTCGACCTCCATTGAAGAGTGGATGAGCGGATCCCCACGCAAGGACGGCGCCGAGTTTGAAGCCGCCGTGGAACAGAACGCCAAGCTCCACCATCGCTGCTACACCGAGGCCGGGCTGGCTGACTCCTGCGTCGATTCGTGGCATGTCGAGTTCCTGCGCCCCGGCGAGTTTACCACCTTCACCGATATCGGACGTCTCTGGAAGTTCCTCCAGGCTGCCAACTCCCTGGTCGGTGGCGACAGCAAGTTCTTCAAGTCCCTCACCGATGCCGCCCACTGCGGGGACTCGGATCTCAGCATTCCGGAAAACGAGGACCTCATCGCCCAGATGGGTGCCTCGGGGGAACTGGGATGCTTCCATGCTTCCGCCATGACCACCCGCGGATGCCTCTCCACCGATGACGGATGGATCGGATCCCTCCTCACCGCGGTGGCCCGGACCGGAACCCTCGAGCACGTCTTCGTCGAACTCTTCCGCCACGATGATGCGGCTCTCCAGGCCCTCCGTGACCTTGATCCAGGCCACGGGATCGACACCACCGACGGACGTGATTACAACGAGTGCACTGCCGACGGACTGGCCGATGTTGCACACCGCCTCAATAACCTGAAGGCCCGCGGAATCCTGTAGGAGATCCCTCCCGGTCATCCCTGTTTCCGGGCATCTCCTGTCGCCCGGGGCCAGGAAAGGGCCAGCGTCTTGCCCATCCGGCCGGGACTACTTCCTGCCGATACAGAAGAGATGCTCCGAACCCCGCAGAATCCACTGTCCGCGGGTGATAACCGGTGAAGCGTGCATTTCCTCTCCAAGCTCGTTCCGGGCCACCTCCACGTATTGCTCCCCGGGCTTGATCACGGTCATGATCCCGCCTTCCGAGACAAAGCAGACATGGCCCTGCACCGTGACCGCCGAGGCACCGTGCTCCCGGCCGATCCGTTCGTTCCAGGCAAGCCTGCCGGTCTTTGCCTCCAGACAACTTGCCCGGCCACTGTCGGAGACCACCAGGAAGTATTTCCCGAGGCTGACCGGGCTGGGAACGTAGGAGGGATCCTTCCGGGTCCGCCACCTGACATGGGACTTTGTGACATCGCCTGATCCCCGCGGATCAATGGCCAGCATGTGCCGTTGTGGGAACCCGCAGGTCATGAAGAGCAGGTCCCCGTTGAAGACAAGGGAGGCCACGAACTGATCGGTCGGTCCGTCGATGAACCAGTGCCGCTTCCCCGTATCGGGATCATAGCTCGCGATCGTCTTGTCGCCGGAGAGAACCATCTGGTTACGCCCCTCAATCGTCCAGATTACCGGCGTACAGTAACTGCGGGTCCGGTTGGACCGCATCGTCTTCCAGACCTCCGCCCCAGTCTTCTTCTCAAGGGCCACAATGTAGGAATCTCCATCGTGATCCCCGTTGATGATCACCTTGTCTTTCCAGAGGATCGGGCTCGAACAATACCCATGTATGCTGGAAAACACCCCGGGTCTCTTTTCCCACTTCTTCTTTCCCTCGAAATCATACGCCGCCACGTACATCTTCTCTCCATCAAGGAAACTGACGAAGACGTGTTCGCCATCAGTCACCGGGGTGGAGGAGGCGAGGCTGTTACGACGGTGAACGCGCTCCCTCGGGGAAGTCAGCACGGTGGCCGCCCACTTCCGGTTCCCGCTTGCCCGGTCCAGGCAGATCAGCTCCCTCCGGTTCTCCACGGCACTCACCACGAAGACGTGGTCGTGCCAGACAACAGGGGAGGCGTGCCCCTTTCCCGGCAGCGGAACCTTCCAGACCGTGTCGCTCCCGACATTCCACCTGAGGGGAACCGTCTGATCCGGGCTGGACCCATCACCCCGCGGACCCCGCCAGGACGGCCAGGTTTCTTCCGCTCCGACAGGCGCGATCGAGCCAAGACATCCAACAAGGTGAACCAAAAGGACCGGAACCAACTTCATGGTGCTATCATACCCCCCCGCCCACGGCCCTGATCAAGCATTCCCCTCGCGGATTGGAGAAATAGCCCACCCCGGGCAAATTAATCACCCGCCCATTTCGGAGAGAGCCTTCCCGGCTTCTTCCACCCACTCATTGGACGGCAGGGCATAGGGACGAAAGGTTTCCAGGGATCCCTCCTGCTCGTTGTAAAACAACGCGCGGTGAAGTCCGAGATTGCCTGCGGCTGGGCTGTCCACCAAAGCGGCGGAATCATTCTGGCTCATCTGGAAGATGACCCGCATCTCGAACTCACTGAGCGATTTCCTGCTCAGGAAGCGGTTTACATTGTTGTAGGTGTCCACGGTCGCAATCACGTGCAGTCCATGGCTCGTTCCCTCGGTCACGATCTCGTTCAGCTGCGCCCCTGGGCTCGGTCCCGTGTCGTCACTATCGAACGAGAAATCAAAATCATCCTCGTGCTTGAGCTTTTTGAATTTCTGAAGGTTGTGGATAAGCAGAAAGACTGGCGCGGCAGTGGCGGAGACCTCTTCATCTGACGATCTCCGTTTCATTTCCTCCCCGAGTTCCCCCATCACCCGCGGCAATTCACTGTTCTTGACCAGCTCGACCTCATGGGGCACGACCCCGACCACCAGCTTCAGGAAGGCTTCCTCGGCGGAGCCCGGCGTCGTGCCATCACAGACCCGGAACCTGATCCCGTCCTTCGGGGACTGCGCCGAGAGAGAGACCAGCGAGACCGCCAGCATGGCCAGGGCGGCCTCCTCCCGCTGCCCGATCACAATCAGGTTGTTCCCGCTCTGCCTGTGGAAAACCGCTTCGGTCGGCCCCTTGATCGAGTTGGGAGCGCCCAGCCAGCAGCGCTTCGAGCGGACCGGCTCGATCGATTCCCTCCGCAGAAGACCATGCAGCAGGCTGTTCTCGCGAACGTCGGCGGGCGCATTGCCCTCGAACACGATCGGTGCCGCGCACTGGTAGCCCTTCCCAGCTGCAATCTCGCTCACCTTTGCAAGGCAGGCGTCCCGCTCGTCATCCGGCAGCCACACCACCTGGAACGGACTGTTCGCCTCGAGGGCCCCCGCACTGTCGTTGTAAATCCCCTCCCCTGGCCGGGTCAGCATGCGCGGCGCGGGATTGGTGTCGTCCATGATGAGATAGGCATCCGATTCGTTGCACTGCAGGGCCACCCGGATCACCATCTGGCCCATCGTCGTGCGCGCCATGCTGTAGGCGCCGCCCAGTGTCTGAGATCCAAGCAGAACATGGATCCCGAAAGCCCGGCCCTGGCGTACGATACGGTCGAGAAGAACCGAGGCGTCCTGCGCAATGCGATCGTCCTCCACGAAGAGCTCCTGGAACTCGTCAATGACCAGAAGGGACCGGGGAACGGCCTCCTCTCCTCCCGCCCGCTTGTAGCCCGCCACATCCTGGACCCCCAGTTTCCGGAACATGTCTCCCCTCCGCTTCAATTCCTCATCCACCCGCCTGAGCACACTCAGGCCGAACTCCCGGTCACTCTCAATCGCCACCACCCGCGCATGTGGCAGCCGGGAGGTCGCATAACATTTGAATTCCACTCCCTTCTTGAAGTCTACCAGGTAGAATTCGACCTCATCCGGACTACACCAAAGGGCCAGATTCGAGATGATGACGTGGAAGAGGGTCGACTTACCGGAACCCGTCTTCCCCGCGAAGAGTGCATGCTGCCGCGTGCCTTTTCCAATCGCGAGATACTGGAGCTTGGTCGCCCCCGTCCGTCCGATGGGCACCTTCAACTCTTCCGTGGTCTCGCTGCTCCAGAAATCACCCTCACCGGGAATGACGTGCTCGAAGGGCACTTCCACCCTGTTCGCATCGGTACTGCTCGCTCCGATCTTCTGGATGAACTCGATCGCGATCCCGGGATCCGGAGCAGGATCGAATTCCAACGGCATGGCATCCTGGTCGCCCTTGCCCGCCAGGAAGCGATCACCCTCGCAGCGGATCCGGATACTGTTCTCCCGCAGCACCTCCGGCATGAACTCGGTTGGGCCACCCATCTGCTGGTGATCCCAGTGTATCAGGGAGTAGATCCCGCAGCGCGGTCCGCTCATCGCGATGCTCTGGAGGCGTTTCACCGCGGTCTCACTGAAACTTGCCGGGAAGTCTGCGATGACAAGGAAGTGATATTTCTCGGCGATGTTGCCGGCCTGCTCGTTATAGTCCGTGATGGTCTCGTACTCGTTGCGGAGATACATCTGGATTACCTTCTCAATGTGCTCATTGAGTTCACCGAGTTTTTCCTCAATCTGCCCCCGCTGGGTCCAGATCCGCCCATTGATGACACTGTCTTCGAAATCGGCGAGGTGCATGATTCCCGCGAAGTTTTCCCCCAGACCCACCGGGTCAATGATCGTGAAGCTGAGCTTGCCGGGGGGAGTAGTGGCCAGGAGCCGGAGCATGATGTTATTGAGCGCACCGATCACGGCGTCGCGGCCTGAGCCATCTGTCTCGAGGAGGACTGATCCGTCATGGGGAAGCTGCAGGGCCATCGGCACCTCGATCGCACGCGCATCCGGAAGGTGGAGCCCCGCTTCCTTCGCCAACGTATCGCCCGCCACCGAAACACGTCCGAAGCGGGCCGCATCGTGCAGCTTGGAGGAAGGCTCCCAGCTCTCTAGATAGCTCCGCTCCCAGCGCGGGGAGAGCGGCTTGAGAAATTCCTCCATCGCGCCGACCTCTCCGTAGATCGCCTGCACCGCAGCGGTCCACTCTGCCTCCATTTCCGCCATCCCAGCTTCGAAGCGGTCCTCCACTTCGTCCGAACGGGAAGCGTGCTCCGCCTCCAGGGCCGCAATGCGGTCCGCCGCGCCCTGCCTGAGTTCCGCAAGACGCGCCTCGTGAAGCGAGTTGAAGGGGCCAAGGACCCGGTCCCGCATCTCCTCGTTCCTGTCCTTCGCCCGCTGGAACTTCTCCTCGATCCTGCGACCACCCTCCTCCCGCATCCTGCGAGCGGCCTCGTCGGCATGCACCCAGCGATTGTCTCCTTCGGCCTCCGCGGCGGCCAGGTCTTCCTGTTCCTGCTGGAAGCGTTCCGAGATGCGGATCTCACAGGCAGCTCGCGCCCTTCGCGTCTTCTCAATTTGCTCCGCCACCGCCCGGGCCGCAGGCTCGGCCGAGCCACCGGTCGCTAACTGCAGGATCAGGATGAGGAGGGCCACACCTCCCACCACTCCACCTGCCGGACCCCAGGCTGCTTCCCCTTCTCCCCAGAGATTGGACACATAGAGCGCACCCCCCAGTCCCAGCGCAAACAGGAGCCACCAGGGGAAAAAGCTCAGCAGGCGCGCCAGCCCTTTCTGCTTGAAGAGCGCCAGCCTCTTCTCTCCCTCCACCAGTCCCTCCCTTACGCGGTCAAGGAAATCACGCGTGCCGCCGGAAGTATCGGCTTCTCCCACGTCGAGGGAGGCCCCATGGGGCGGCTTGAGTTTCTTCTGAAACCGCAGGTAGCCCCGCATGGCCGCACTGCATTTCCTCTGCAGGAGCCGGAGCTTCTCCCCCTCCTGCGCGAGCTCGGCCTGCAGTCCCTGGTAAGTCGTCGTCAGGCGCTCCAGTGACCGCTGTCGGTTGGCCTTGTCGGTTACCGCCTGCACCTGCAATTCAGAAGCCGTCCTGCCTTTCAACTCCTCGGCCCGCTTGGAGAGGAGTCGCTTGCTGGAGGGAAGTGCCCGCTCGATCCACTCCGCCCTCCTCGCATGACGATTCTCCGTGTGCTCCTTCTCACCCACCGACTTCGCCTCCGCCGCCGAAATGGCTTCCGCCAGCAGCTTCTCTTCCCTTTCCCTTCCCTGGTCAAGGGCCCGCTTGGCCGCAAAACTCTCCGTTCTCCGCTCCTTGGCAAGGGCTTCCCCACGCGCGGAAAAACTCTCCACCGCACGCACCAGCCCCCGGGCAAGCTCCAATCCTCTCCTGACTCCCACTCTAGTCCTCACAATCGCGACGGGCTTTGGTTATGATTTTATCCAGTTCCTCGATTACCCGGATGGCTGACGAGATATCGTCCGGCAAGGTCTCCATGTAGTCCTTCTCGAATTCGCGCTGCCGGCTGTCGCGCCAGCTGGTCTTCACCTGGTCCCAGCTCTGCAGCAAGGTCTTCGTCGACTTCGTGAGCTTGACCGCACTTGCTCTCGCACTCATGCCATCTCCCCTTCCTCCCTGGCGTCCACACTCACGCCACCTTCCACTCTCCCACCCTCACCGGGATCTCCACTGCCTCCTGCTTCCGGGGCAGTGCGCCTATAATCATCCAGGGTCCGCTCGGCCTGTGCCAGGACCGCGACCGCCTTGGGCAGATCGTGCGCCGCAAAGTGCTGCATACCATCCAGCTTCTTGAGAAGCGGCTCGACCAGGCTGTCGTAATTCCGGATCCACTTCTGCAGCACCTTGGCCCGCTCCTCACTCTCCCTGACCTTGCGCCGCAGGCGAGTGACTGCCATCTGCCTGGCGGCACTGTGGCTGGTCATGGCACTGAGCCGGGAGGTGAAAAGCTCGGCCTCGGCCTGCTCCAGCTGTTTGCGCAATCGCTTGAGCTGGCCACCCCAGTACGATTTCTGGTCCACCTGCAGCCAGGTGCGCATGCGACGGACCTCATCACGGACCTCATCCAGGGCATTGCCCACCGAGCTCATGTATATGACCAGGCTCGACCGAAAGGCAGTGAGCGCGTCAACCGAAGTGACCTTGGCCTGGCGATCCATCCGGAACCGTTATCGTTGATCGAGATACTCCTCGATTCGTTGTGCCTTGCGCAGGAGGAAGGGCGTGTGCTTCTCGGAGACCTCGATGAATTTCCTGAGCGCCTTCATCGTACCCACAAACTCTTCCGCGAATTTCTGGTTCTCCTGATCCTTCCAGGAATCGCCCAGCGCAGTGAAGCGCGACTGCAGCGAAGAAGACTTTACCTGGAGCTCATCGTTAAATCGTTTCAGTTCTTTCGCGAACCGCCGGACTTCGTCCGGATCCATGATTGCCTGGGCCATAGCTGGTGCGGGGTAGGTGCTTGAAGTCTGAGATCGGGCGCCTGTAGCGGCAAGGATAGATCTCCCGGAATACCGATGCCCCCACCCTGCCACCCGGCTTTCCCGGCTGATCGTCGCCGGATAAGGCCATCGCTCCGTCCCGCGACGTCCCCGGGCATTCAACCCGATGCCTCCCGTGGGGTAGCTCCTCCCCGCCGCCGGAGGCCCCTCCACCCGTCCCGGGTCTCATTCCATCGGACCGACAGGCCTCCTTCCCGGACCACACATGGACGGAGGATTTCCCAATCCTCATCCCGGAACCAAACCCCGTGTGAATCCTCAATTCTTCCGGCCGGCAAGAAAGGCCAGCAGGTCCGCCATTTCCTGCAGGCTCAGGCCCGCCTCGAGGCCGGTGGGCATGAGAGAGCGGTTCAGGTTCACCAGCTTCACGATATCCCCGCGCGCAACCTTGCGGGACGATCCATCCGCAAACCAGAGCGTGAGCTCGCCGGCACGCTCCTCCGCAATCACTCCTCCGAGGCTGGAGCCATCCCGGAGGGTGATCTGCCAGATCGAATACTGCGGGGCCACTTCCCGGTCCGGCACAAGGAGGTTTTCCAGCAACATCGGCGCTCCCTTGTTGCGCAGGGTCGCGAGGTCGGGGCCGGCACCCCCCTCACCGCTCTTATGGCAGATTGCACACCGCTGTCCGAAGATTACCTCGCCTGCCTCGTGCCTGCCCTTCATCCGGAGAGCAGGCCGGTAGTGTTCAGCCGCCTCATGACGGGTCAGCTCCCTCTCCTTGCCGAACAACTTCTCCGCTCTCCGGCGAACGGTCGTCTCGTCATCGAGACGCAAAGCCCGCTGCTGTGTAAAGCCAACTTCGCTGGGAGCCAATCGCTTGTCATCGATCGCACCGAGGACAGTGGTGGCTGACATCCTCGAAAGCAGCTTGGCCCGCGCCCGGACTGGAATCTGCTGCCACTTCGCGAGCGCCGCCTGCTCCCACTCTCCCACCGGTCGCCGCAGCAGGGCCGCCAGAGCCACATCCACCGCCGTTCCCTCCACCAGCCAGGCCAGCAGCTCCTCCACTCCACTCAGGGAGTCATTCGCCACGAACCAGCGCGCCGCCTCCTCCACCTCCTTCGACACGCTGTCCTGAACCAGGGCTTCGCGTGCCCGGACCACAAGCTCCTCGACCACCGGATGATGAGCAGCCAGCCCCGCCTCCTGCACCAACCATCTCGCCTGGGCCAGATCTCTCTCCCGCCGGACGAGGGCAGGCAGAACCCCATGAGCCCGGGCCGCCGCAACCACCACACTCCGGATCCAGGGATCCGTCCCGGGTTTCGAGAGGAAGAGACCCAGCGTTTCCGCGGTCACCTCCACCGCGGGGTCCAAGGAACGCAGCACACCCGCAAAGCGCACTCCCGCATCCCTGTCCCGTGACCATACGACCAGCCGCCTGGCATCCACTGCCGGCCACAGGCGAACCACCTCCCGCCGGAGTTGCGGACTGGGATCCACGCTCAGCGTGTCCAGTTCCTTTCCCGTGAGGGGCCGGAAACGCGCGAGGAGCCGCAGCGCCTGGGCACGGGTCCGCACCGGAAAATGCTCCCCCAGCGCGACCCCGGCCACCAGGTCACCCGTTCCTTTCTCCCTGCGCTCGAGCAGGAGGCGCATCGCGGTATCCCGTTGCCAGCCGTTGCCACTCTGCAACCTCTTCACCAGGCTCTCCAGGCTCGACCCGGAGCTCGGCTCCCCCGGCCTCGCTCTGAAGCCCTGCCTTACCACCCGCCAGATACGGCCCCGGTCGCTGCCACTGTACAGGTCGAGGTGCTTCTTGATCGAATCGGGTATGGACCAGGGATGCTCAATGGTCTCCCGGTACATATCCACGATATAAAGCGCCCCATCCGGGCCGTTGGCACACTGCACCGGGCGGAACCAGTTATCGGTCGACGTCAGGAATTCAATTTCCGACAGGCCCTCCGGCCGGCTGGCTACCGGCTGCACGCGCCCGGACGGGAAATCGATGCTTTTCTGGTGTACCAGGTTGCTCCCCACGTCCCCGACGAAGACCGTGCCCCGCGCACTTTCCCCGAGGGCCTCGCCCCGGTAAACCGTGAGACCGCTCGCCGAAGTGAAGTAGCCCGCGGCCCGGCCACCACCCTCCACCGGCCCCCGCACCCTGCCCTGCACGCGCCAGCGGGTCCGCACAACCCGCCAGGGTTCCACTCCACTTGTCCGGAAGACCTCCGCGGCTCCTCCGTCCACCGGAATGTTCACGAGCGGGTGAGGCAAGCCACCACTTCGGTTCCAGGGCCACGAATACATCACTGCCATGAGATGCCGGCTGTTGCTGCACAGGTAGCGCCGTCCGAAGTCGTCAAAGGTCAATCCATACTGCGCCGTTCCCGACTCAGCACGCAAATCCAGCTCCGCCGGGTCGAATGAGAAATCGGACCCGCGCAGATTCAGTCCTGTTCCTCCTTTTCCCGCCAACCTGACAACCCCTCCGTTCGAGGCAGTGGACCCATAGATGCGCCCCTCTGGACCCCACTGCAGGTTATTGACCAGGGCCTGCATGTTCAACCGGCTCAGCCCCTCCCCGAATCCGGTGAAGATCACCCGGCGCTGCTCCGCGATCCCATCCCCGTTGCGATCTCCGAGATAGAGGATCTCGGGTGAGGCGCACACGAAGACTCCCCCCTTCCAGCAAACCACCCCGGTAGGCCACCTGAGCCCATCAGCGAAAACGGTCGACGTTTCGTAGCGACCATCCCCGTCACGATCCTCCAGCCGCCGGATGCGGCCCAGGGCCTCGGCCCGGCGCTCGGGGTAACCCCGCATCTCGGCCACGAAGAGCCGACCATCTTCATCAAAGGCAATCGCAACCGGATCGACCACGTGTGGCTCGCACGCGACGAGCTCGATCCGGTAACCGGGCGCCAGCTGGAAGGACGCCTCCGCAGCAGCAGGCTCCCTCGGCGGGATGCGTGGAAGCTCGGCGGGATCAGGCTCCGGTTCGTCAGCCCTGCCCGTTCCGCACGCGAGAACCACAACCAGGACGAACCAGGAACAGGCTTTCGTGACCATCTCGGAATCCCTTTCTCAGGGTGGCCGAAGGGGAGCACGAAATGCGCGCCTTGACGACGATTATCGGACTTTGCCCTTGGACCTGCAGCTCCCATCATCGATTCAACCTTTCCGCCAACGTATGGGGCGTTTGTTGCGTTCGTCCCGAACAACTTGACGAGCACCTGCTTCCCCCCTATCCCGGTATGTGTTTTCTCCCCCCTCAGAAAGTCCCATGTTCCCCCTAAAGCCCCTCCTGATTCTTTTCTCCACGCTGCCGCTCACCCCGGTCGCCGCCGACTTCACGCAGGTCGACGGATTCTGGAGCGATCTCTTTTTCAGCAACAATCCACTCAACCCGCTCACTGACAACAACGGCACACCCCTCGCCAACGCCGTTCTTCAAATGGGCTACTTCCAGGGAGTCGATCCGGCCAAAGATCCCGCCACCTACAGCGCCCAGGACTGGGCCAGCTTTACTGCACTCTCCGGGGATGGTTCGACCAATGCGGCTGCCGACCCCGCAAATTATTCCACCGTGGTCGGCAGCGTGGTAGCGGGCTACTTCGAGGCCATCGTTCCTCTCGATACCAATCTCCAACCCGAGGTCCCCGCTTCCGATGTCCGCGTGGGGGTCCGTTTCTTCAACGGAACGACCCGGGCCGGCTCCACTCTGATGAATACGGTGAGCTCAGGAGATGCAGGCTGGATCATGCCCGCTCCGATCGACCCCGATCCCGTGCCTCCGTTCCCCGCCAGAGCCGATCTCGACACTTCCTACACGGCCGGCACCCTCATCTGGCAGGGCACTCCCTTCCAGACCGACGTCAATCCCTCACCCGCCCCGCCTGAGCTCAGCCTCACCACCGTGAACCAGACCGGTCCCACCAGCCTCGAGATCAGCTGGACGGGGGGGGACGGCAGTAACGACATCCAGACATCCATCGATGGGGTGACCTTCACCACCGTCCTTACCGGCCAGGCCTCGCCCGCGGCAATCACGATCAATCTCGAAACCACCCGGAAACTCCTCGTCCGCGTGATCGAGCCCTGATCCCGCGCACCTCTCCGGGAAGGGCCTTTGACTTTCCCTCGGGTGATCGTTAAGACCGGCACCCTTGATGCAGGCCGTCGTCAACTACGCCAACGCACCCGGAGCAGTTGAACTGCGTGATCTTCCCGAACCGGAGATTGCTGAAACCGATGTTCTCCTGGAGGTGGCCGCAGTGGGAGTGTGCGGATCCGACCTGCACCAGTGGACCGCCGACCACTCCTGGCCGGTCAACTACCCCGTGGTCCTGGGCCACGAGTTCGGAGGAACCATTGCGGCCTTGGGAACACGGGTGGAAGGATGGTCCGAAGGCGACCGGGTGGTCAGTGAAACCGCCGCCGTCATCGACCCCGACAACCCCATGGCTCGCCGGGGCCTCTACAACCTCGACCCCACGCGCAAGGGCTTCGGATACGGTGTGCACGGCGCCATGACCCGTTTTGTATCCGTCCCTGCCCGGTGCCTTCACCGCGTCCCGGACGAACTACCCCTCGAAAAAGCCGCCCTCACGGAACCCTGTTCGGTAGCCTACAATGCAACCGTCATGAACACCTCGCTGCGCCCGGGTGACCGGGTGGTAGTGCTGGGCCCCGGTACGATCGGAATACTGTGCGCCGCAATCGCCCGGATTGCCGGGGCGGAAGTGGCCGTGGTGGGACTCCCCGCCGACGAGACCCGTCTTGGGATCGCGGCCCGGTATGGCTGCGACATCGTGACAGGAGACCCTGCCGAGTGGGCCCGGGCCCGTGACGGTCTCGGTGCCGACGGAGTCATCGATGCCGCTGGCGTTTCCGCTACCCTCCGTATCGCCCTCGATGTCGTGCGCCCCGCGGGCTGGATCAGCAAGGTCGGGTGGGGCAAGGACCCGGTGGGTTTTTCGCTCGACCCCCTCGTGCAGAAGAACGTCACCCTGCAAGGNAGCTTCTCCCACTACCACCCAATCTGGGAACGGGTCCTCGCACTCCTCTCTTCCAATACTCTGGACCTGGANCCGATCATGGGTTTTACCGGATCNCTTCCCGACTGGGAGGAAGCNTTCAAGACCATGCACAGCGGGGCCGTAGTCAAGTCGNTCCTGGTCCCCTGACCACCNTNCGCTNNCTTTCCCACCTGCTTCCTGCCCGATGCACAAACCAACCGTCCAGATCTCCCTCGACCTGATCGACCTCAAGGAGGCCATCGAAACCGCGGCCATGGCCCTGCGGGCGGGGGTCGACTGGCTCGAGGCAGGAACTCCACTCCTCCTCGCCCATGGATTGCACTCGGTCAAAGCCCTGCGTGAGAACTTCCCGGATACCCCCATCGTAGCGGACCTCAAGACCATGGATGGCGGTTACCTCGAAGCCGAGATGATGGCCANGGCGGGTGCTACTCATGTGGTGGTCATGGCCCGCGCCCACGAGGAAACGATCAAGTGTGTCGTGCAGTGTGGGAAAGACTACGGGGTCGGAGTGATGGGCGACAACCTCGGCTGCCCCGACATGGTGCACGGCGCCCGGTTTCTGGAGGATCTCGGATGCGGCTACATCGTGCATCACATCGGATATGACGAACGCCGCGGCATCGCAGCCGCCGGCAACCGCATGCCCAGCCCGCTGGACGANCTGCGGGANGTCGTCGAGGCCGTCTCCGTCCCGGTTCAGGCAGTGGGAGGACTCTCGATAGAACAGGCTCTCGCCTGCCCGTCCTACGGCGCTCCTCTGGTAGTCCTCGGAGCGCCCCTCACCATCGATGCGGACTCCTTCCAGACCGCCGGTGGAGACCTCGAATCCTCACTCAGGATGATCTGCGAGCGGGTTCATCAATCCACCTGACCGCCTACTCTCCTGCCCGCTCTTTTCAACCATGCGACTGAAGGCCAAACGAATCCTGATCACCGGATCTACCACCGGGATCGGCAGGGCCATCGCCAAGCAGTGTGTAAAGGAAGGCGCCCGAGTCTTCGTTCACGGACTGGAGGAGGATCTTGCCCAAGAAGCCTCCGCCGAACTCGGCAACGCACCCTACCAGGTTTCGGACCTCTCCGATCCTGCCGTTCCCGCTCAACTCATTGGAGAGAGCATCAAGGAACTTGGAGGACTCGACGGNCTCGTCAATAACGCCGGGGTCGTCACCCGTCGCCAGCCCGCCGNGATGACCCTGGAGCTCTGGGACTGGACCTACGCCATCAACGTGCGGGCACCCTTCCTGCTCATCCAGGCAGCCCTCGGGGAACTCGCCCGCAACAAGGGACGGGTTGTCAACATCGGTTCGGTCAACGCCCATGGAGGGGAATCCTACTTTGCCGCATACGCCAGTTCCAAGGGCGCCCTCATGGCCCTCACCCGCAACCTGGGCGACACTCTTCACCGTGATCACGGCATCGTCGTCAACCAGATCAATCCAGGATGGGTGCTTACCGAGAACGAATCGGCGCGCAAACAGGAAGACGGACTGGATGGAGACTGGTTCACGAAACTCCCAAAGGTCTACGCCCCCTCCGGGCGCATCCTGATGCCGGAAGAAATCGCAGCGGGCGCAGTCTACTGGCTCGACGACTCCACCGGTCCGGTCAGCGGCTGCGTGGTGGAGCTNGAGCAGTATCCGGCACACGGGAGAAACCCGGACAAGATCGGGCTTTGACTTGCCTCCGGAAAACAAAGCACACAACTCCAGATGCCCAAGCTCGCCGCCTTTCCCAAAGCCGAACTGGAAACCCTCGTCGATGGGACGCTGAGGCTCTCCGATTACCTCGAATTCGCTGCCACCCTNGGGGTTGACGGCGTTGAGCTCTATCCGCTCATCGTAGATCTTGAAAACCCGGCAAGCTGGAGCGCGGTTCGTTCCGAGTGCGAATCGCTGGNCCTGGAGATCCCCATGCTCTGCTGCTCCCCCGACTTCACCCACCCCGATCCGGCCTTCCGGGCGCAGGAAATCGCNAAGGAGAAACGCTGGATCGAGATGTCCAGCCTGCTTGGNGCCCGCTTCTGCCGNGTCCTGAGCGGACAGCGCCGACCGGGACTCTCCCGCGAGGAGGGGATCGANCTGGCAGCCNGCGCCATCCAGGCCTGCCTCCCCTTCGCCGCCGATCACGGAGTGACCCTCGCCATCGAGAACCACTACAAGGACGGCTTCTGGGAGTTCCCCGAATTCGCCCAGTCCATGGACATCTTCTGCGACCTCGTGGAGGCAGTGGGCGAGCATCACAACTTCGGGGTCAACTACGACCCAAGCAACACCATTCTGGCGGGCGAGGATCCCCTCGAACTACTCAACCGGATCAAGCACCGGGTGGTGACCATGCACGCCAGCGACCGCTACCTGAAACACGGAACCCTGGAAGACCTGGCCCGGGAAGAGGGCGTCACCGGCTACGCCGAGCGACTAGCACACGGGGAGATCGGGCAGGGTCTCAACGACTACGACGCAATCTTCTCCACCCTGAATTCAGCAGGATTTGACGGCTGGATCTCCATCGAGGATGGAGTGGACGGACCGGAACAGCTCCGGCGTTCCGCCGCCTTTCTGCGCCGCAAGATGACGGAGCACTTCCCCTGACTCCAACTCCTACAGCTTTCCAGCGGACCAGAGGATTCCCCGGGTCAGGAGGTCGAGAAACACCGGGTCGGAAAAGGTGTCATTGGTGTGCCCATAGGTCGTCCCGAATACCCGGGCCCCCTCAAATTCGTTCACCCAGAATACCGGGTGAGACTTCTGGTTCTTCTCGCTCTTCGAAGTGGCCAGCACAGTTGTATTGGGCCACGTCTTCTCGATGATATAGAGTTCGTCCTTGGGAGTCACCCAGTCCGCCGGCACTCCCTTCATGATGGGATGGTCTGCCTTCTCGGTCTTGACCGGGTAGCGCGCCTGGTGCTCATGCCTCCTGCTCGTCACTCCCAGAAACCTGCGCCAGTCATCGATTTCAGCAGCGCGGTAGGTGTGCATCGCACAATGAATGACCACTGCAGGGGTGCCCCCCCGGTGGCCGTCGACAATCTTCCTGATGTAATCGGGGTTCTTGGTATTGGCAAAGCACTCATTGTGCACCACCACATCAAACTGCTCTGCCCATTTCGGGTCATCATAGAGGTCGATCTGGGCCTTGGTTCCCCTTCCCCCCTTGTTTACCACCGTCCAGTCGATATCCGCCTTTGCCGAGGAGGACAGGGTAAGTGCCTTCGACTGGAAATTGTAGTCGTGGCAACAGCCCCCGGTGACCAGCAGGCACTTCAGCGTCTTCCCGTCGGCCGACTTCTCCGGGACGGACTTCTGCTCCCCGCCCTCAGGGTTCCCGGCGAGGAGACTCAGCGAAACAACGGCAGATACGGGGAGGGCGGCGAGGAGAGCTTTCATAGTATTGGATGGTTCAGGGTTACCCCTGACTCCCGCAGCTTGTCCCAGATTTCGACCGCTGACAATCAATCTTGGTAACCATCGGGATGGGCCTGGTACCAGGCCCAGGCGCTGCGCA
>PBLI01000090.1 GCA_002721695.1 Roseibacillus sp.
CGCCTGAGGCGAACCCTCGCTTTCCGGCAACTGCCTCTTGAGTGCGCCGGCGGGTACAAAAAAAGAGGCAGTCTTCTCAAGGAGTGAGATCGCAGAGGCCTAGGTTCTAAGTTTTGTTTTTATGCAGGACCTTGGATCTCACTCCGTCGATTGACTGCCTGTTACTCTCCCTACCGTGACGCCGCAGACTAATTTTTTCTTTTATCCGTTTTCCCCGATAAGGCCTCTCCTCCCGCTCGGACACAAGTTCTCTTCTGGTCGTTATGCGAATCCCACGAAAGCTCATCTTCGATACCGATGGCAACTTTGGAGCGACCGCGGACCTCGCCATCCTTTTCATGCTGATCTTATAGACAGGGCCGTGGAAATACCGGGCTGAGACTTGCGCTCACAGGGAGGCGCCCTGTGGTCAAGGGTTCTTAGCGCTTGAATATGAAAACCCAAAATGTTCAGACAATCGACGGCCAATGACGTCGAACGCCTGTTCATGAAAAAACTAATCGTCTTTTTGTTTCTCTTTGCTGGCTCAGTGGCAGGACTCGCCCAGGACGTCTTGGTCCCGCCGGCTGCGATTGATCTTGGGATTCTCGGGGACGAGATCAGTGTCCTCACCCTTGACACGATCGGCTCAGCTGTGGAGGACACGGAACTGGGGATCTATGATGCCGCAGGCAACCTCCTTGATCAAAACGATGATAGTGGGGGGGGAGGGGCTGGGAAATATCAGAGTCGAGTGGTTGTTCAGAACCTGACCGAAGGGACCTACTACGCGGCCGTCAGCGCCTACGACACGACCTTCGGTCCTGCTGATTTTGCTGTTTCCGGTGGGGGCGTATCCGGAGGGATCGTTCTCAACTACTCTGATGGTCTCAGTGATGTCGCCGGGGTAGGGGCTGCTCCCCTTGACGGCGCGGATGCGGCTGGCGGAGTGGCGTGGTTCTCCTTCGAAATCGGAGTCGGAGGCGAGTCCCATACCCTTGAGATTGCGGCCCTCAGCAACGGGACGGTCAGCGGCGGAGGGACCTATCGAGCGGGCGCCACCGCCACCCTGGAGGCTCTCCCGAATCCCGGGTATGTGTTCACTGGCTGGAGCGGGGACGCTTCAGGTAACGACAACCCTTTCACTCTCGTGATGAACGGAGACCGCACGGTGGGGGCCACCTTCGCCCGGGCCGAAATAGTGGTCGAAACCACCGGGGATGTGAATGCGACGCTGACCTACTCGATTACAGGGGGCCAGGTCACCATCCAGGATTGCAACCAGACCGTGTCCGGGGCGCTTGTCATTCCCGCTACCGTCGGGGGATTGCCGGTGACCTCGATCGGGGCCAACGCTTTCTGGGGATGTAATCAGCTGGTCCGTGTGGATATCCCCGGCGGGGTCACCTCCCTTGGGGAAGAGGCATTCCGTTCCTGCAGTCGCCTTACCAATGTGCGCATCCCGGACAGTGTCACGTCCATGGGAGCTGGTGCTTTTTGGGACTGCCGGGAACTGTCCAGGGTGATTATTCCTGCCAGGGTCACATCTATTGCGCAATTACTCTTCAATGGATGCTCCAGCCTCACCAGCGTAACGATACCAGATGGCGTGAACCGGATTGGGACGTTAGCGTTTGGCGGATGCATCAAACTTACCCGCGTGGTTGTCCCTGAGGGAGTGACGTTAATTGAGGACTCTGTCTTTGCAGGGTGCTCCGGCCTTACCACCGTGAGCTTGGGGCAGAATGTTACCTCGATTGGACGAAGGGCCTTTTACCAGTGCAGCGGTCTCATCAGCATCGACCTTCCGGAAGGGCTGACTACAATCGGCAGTGGCGCGTTCGATTTCTGCATCAGCATGGAGAGCCTGACCATCCCTGCCAGTGTGACGTCGATTGGCAGTTCCGCCTTCTACAACTGCAGGAGCCTTGTCAGCGTGACGATTCCAGCAACTGTATCCTCGCTCGGGGATCAGGCGTTTGCGCGCTGTATCGCACTCACCGATCTCCATATATCCGAAGGCATCACGTCGCTTGGGTTTGGAATGTTTCTTGGGTGTTTTGCCCTCGAGAGGGTGGATCTTCCCGAGAGTATTACCTCGCTCGGAGATTTCGCGTTCATGGACTGCCGCGCTCTCACCGTTGTGAACTTCCTGGGGTCCGCTCCCTCGGTCGGACGGCTTCCATTCGGATTCTGGGGCGGTGAACCCAGCCTTCCGGGGCTGGAACGAGCCGCTTCTGTCCAACCTCAGTATGCGGCCTCTTTTGGGGGCGCGGGTGCCGATTGGAATGGGTTTACCGTTGGCATTTCCGCCCCGCCCCCGGCCCCCCCGCGGCTGGCGATTTCATCGTCCCCGGACGGTCTCGTGTTTGAAATATATTCCCTGGCCATTGGCAGGGCCTACGAAATCGAAGTGAGTAGCGACCTGCAAAGCTGGACCTCCTTCCGCTCCCTGGGAGGAGAGGAAAGCGAGTACACCTTCAGCATCGCGAGACCTGCGGCGGCAAGGACTTTTTACCGGGTCGTTGCCGCAGACCGGTAAGGAGTTGTCGCCCATGGGGCGATAGCCCCGCGGCCGCATCCGCCCGCAGGGAAAGAAAGGAAAGGCCTTCGGGTGCGGTCGTGGCCACGGGCCAGTTTCACCTGTTCGCGCACGGGGGCATGTTCTAGCGTTCCCCCATCATGAGAGTTTTTCTCTGCACCCTGGCATGCCTGGTTCTCCCCGTTGATTCAATCCGGGCAGGGGAAATTCTCATCGCTGCGGGCGAAAAGACGGAGTGGAGTTATCTGGACGGCAAGGCTGCTCCGGGGGCTGGATGGCGTGAGCCGGGGTTTGACGACTCAGAATGGAAAAGGGGCCGGGCCCCCCTCGGCTACGGCAAGGACGGGCTGGCAACGACTCTCCAGTTCGGGGCCGACCCGGGGGCCAAGCCCCTCACCGCCTATTTCCGCGCGACCTTCCGTGCCCCCGACCGGGGGAATAAGGAATTCGCAAAACTGGGGCTCCTTGCCACCTACGACGACGGGGTTGCTATTTACCTCAACGGAAAGGAAGTGGCCCGGGCAAATCTTCCTTCCGGGGAGTTGACGCCGCGCACGCGTGCCAGTCGCGCCATCCGGGAAAGCAGCGAGCTGGCCATCAGTATCCCGGCTGCCAGTCTCAACTACGGGGCCTTGAATACGATCGCGGTGGAGGTGCACCAGTCGGGCCCCTCCAGCAGTGATCTCCATCTCGACCTCAAGCTCTCCGGGCTCGCTGAGGGCGAGGAGCCAGCCGCCGATCCCTACCGGGAGGGAATGCGGGCCTTGCGGCGGGGCGATGCCGAGGAGGGCGCCCGTCTGCTGTCCCAGATGGACCCGAAGCACCCCGCGTATGCGCGGACCATGGCCATGCTGGGATGGCAGGTCTTCGCCGAGGGGCTGGGGGAAGCCAGTCGCGGATTGCCCTTCGTGAAGAAAGCGTACGCGGCAGCCCCCACCGACCGGCAGGTCGTGCGCGCCTACATCAAGACCCACGTGCTCTCGGGGGTGCTCTTCGACCCCGCAGCCCTCGTCCGGGAGCGCAACAGGGAGGTGGCCGCCGAGCACAAGTTCCTCGTCACCAGGCCGGAATTGAGGGACTCGGAGCTCATCCCCCGCAAGGAGCTGGAGGCGGACCTCGACTACCTCGAGCACGTCCTCGTGAATTGCTTTTCCTACCTTGAGCTTCGCCCGGTCGACTATCGTGGGGCCCTCGATGCCATCCGGGGATCACTGGCGGAGGAGACCTCCCTCAACCAGTTCCGCCTGCAGCTGGCCAAGTTGATCAGCCTTTTCTGCGACGGGCATGCCCGGCTCGCGACTTCCCACGCTGAATATATGCCCCGGGGCTATGCGCCATACGTGGCGGGAAGTTACAAGGGGCGGGTCTACCTCTCCGACGGCGAGGAGTTCCTGGACCAGAAGCACCCCTACGTGAAGGCCATCGACGGGCGCCCGCTCGCGGAGTGGATGGAAGTGGCTTCCTATATCGTGGTCAAGGAGTCTCCCCAGTGGAGGCTGCGCCAGTCCCTCAAGATGCTGGCCTACGTGAACTACATCCGGGCCGAGCTCGGGCTCCCGCGCAAGGAGACCATCGCCCTCGAGCTCGAATCAGAGGACCGGAAAAGCACCCGCAAGATGGAGGTGGACATTAACCGGCGCCCGAAAAGGGGAGCGGAGTTTCCGGATGGAGACAGCCGCCGGATCGGGGAGGTCGGCTATATCAGGCTCCCCCAGATGACGGGGAGCGCGCGGTTCCTCGCTGAGCTGAACCAGTGGATGGGGAGGTTCCGGGACACCAAGGGCCTCGTCATTGACGTCCGGGGCAACCCGGGAGGGTCGAAGAACATCCTCCTGACCCTCATGCCTTACTTCCTCAAGCCCGGGGACCCCATGCGCATCATCGAATTCTCGGCCTACCGCAAGCCCATGGAGCTCCCGAGGCCGATGCCGGATGGCTTCAACATGTCCTCCATGTCGGCCCAGCCAGTCACCTCTTCCCACTGGAAGACAGACGCCCAGCGAAAGTTCATCGGCGAGGCCATCCGTAAATTCAAGCCGACCTGGCCCCTCCCCGCAGGGAAATTCAGCGATCTTTATGTCCTCGCCTTCGACTCCACCATGAATCCGGAGGCTTATTACTATGACAAGCCCCTCATCATCCTGCAGGACAGTGGCTCCTTCAGTGCGAGCGACATTTTCCTGGGTGGCTTCAAGGGCCTCCCGAACACCACCCTGATGGGAACTGCCAGCGGAGGAGGAAACGGGTGGATGGACCGCTATACCCTGCCCAACACGGAGCTGGAGATCATTCTTTGCCAGACCGCCAAGTTCCGTCCCACGGGTGAGCCCTACGATGGATTGGGGGTGCCCCCGGACGTGGGCATGGAAGCCACCCCGGCGGACCGGATGGGTCGGTCCGACAGTGTCCTCGAAGCCGCTCTCAGGCGCCTACGGCAATGAGCGCCGCCTGTGGCGGCTATCGCCCTTTCAAAGTTTCAGCCTTACCGCGAGAATCATGTGCCGCTTCATGTCGATCACGGTGTCGCCTCCCAACTGCTTCTCGTAACTGAGCGTGACGGCCAGGTTGTCACTGAAGCGGTAACCGATGACGAGCTCGGCCAGGGTGGAATCCTCCTCCGGCAGGTCGAAGGCAACCCCTCCGGCGCTGAAATTGGTGCCGGTGTCGACAGCGAACACGTGTGAGTAGTTGGCCCCGGCGAACCATTTGCCCCGTTCCCACGACAATCCCACATTCGTCAGGATGCCATGAGTTTCCGAGAGGCGATCGAGGACGTTCTGCCACTGGTAGCCCCCGGCAAGGTGCAGCGAGAACTCATCGGTGAGGTCGAGCTTCCCATCGAGCGTCAGGCGGAAATTCTGGTAAATGTCAAAGTCTGCCACCTCATAACGCCCATTCAGGCCGAGCTGATCAGTCCACTGGTACTCAAGGCCCGCCATGAAGCCTTCCCCGTCGGCGGCAAATCCGGTTCCCACCGCCTCTCCCACCCCGTGGATCAGGCCGAATTTAACATGGAGATCGCCAGGGGCAGCATTGTTGCCGATCTCGGCGCGGGCGGAACCAGCGCCGAGAAGGGCCGTAAGGAGAATGGAAGAGAGCGTTTTCACAAGGGCCGGGTGGTCAGGAATATCGCCCGGGATGTAAAGGGGAAAGCACGCCAAGGCAGGTTTTCGCCTGCTTTTTGAAACCCGGCAGCGCCCCGTTTGCGAGGATGGACTGCTTTTGGCCTACCAGGAGGGCAGCTTGAGGAATCCGAACTGTGAATCGTCCACCGCAATGATCACCCCCCCGTCCTGCGTCAGGGCGAGGTCCTCTCCTGCCCAGTCTCCCTCTTCGGCCTCGTAGGTGGCCTCCCATTCCAGCTCCCCGGCGGGCCCGTATTTGATGACATAGACCTCCCACTGGTCGGACTGATCCGATCCGATCGTTTCGGAGTAGCTCCGGTATTCGTCCCCGGTCCCGGCGGTCAGGATGCACCCGCCGTCCGGGGTGGCTCGGACGCCCCAGGCCTCGTCATGAATGAAGCGCGGGTCGAACCCGCGGGGATTGCCTCGCTTGCGCTCCCATTGCACGACTCCCTGCTGGTCGAGCTTCATGGTGTAGGTCTGCCAGTTCTGCGTGCCGGAAAGGGTGTGGCCCGTAAGGAAGATTGCGCCATCGGATGCAAGGTCCATGCCGAAACAGTGGTCATCACGGTCTCCTCCGTAGCGCCGGCTCCAGGCCGGGGCGCCCCCGGCATCCAGCTTGAGAACACGGAAATCGAGATTGTCATCCTCGTTCCAGGCAAGGCCTGAAACGATGAGGGCATCCCCATGGCTGGCGATCCGATAGGCCTGGGCCAGGTCGTCCCGCAGGCTGCGTCCTTCCGCCTTGTTACCGTCCGGATCCAGGAAGGCGAGATAGCCACGACCCTCGGCGAAGAAGGTGTTCTCCCGGTCCTCTGCATTCGTGTAGCCGACCGCCACCATCCCGTCATCGGTCACAACCAAGTGCTCATAGGCATCATAACCTCCGTTGCTATGGGTCCGGACAAACCTGGCTACGCCCGTGCGCTTATCCACTTTGAGAACCGCACTGTTCCGGTTGATTGCTCCCACGATGAGATACCCGTCCGTAATCTCGACGACCGAATTTCCCAGGTTGTAGGTTCCGTGACCGGATGCCCCGGTGGTCCGGTTGGAATACTCCTGTCGCCAGGCGAGGTTTCCGGAGGCATCAATCTTGACGGCCAGGATTCGAGTGTCGGGCAGGAACCCCGTCTCGCCGACCTGCAGGTATCCCCCGTCCTCGCACGCGAGAATGTAATGACCGTGCGACTCCTCCCTCGATCCTCCGTATGAGCGGAACCAGGTGGGAGCCGGGGGCAGCTCCCGGGGCCGGACCTTGAAAAAACGGCGGTCGGGGACACCCCCGGTCGGATTGTCGACCAGGACCCGGGTTCGCCCCTCAGCGCCCTGCAGACGGGTCAGCAGGGAGAAGGACTGCAGGTCCTCGCTGCCTTGGACCTCGTAGGTCGTGCCCCGGTCGCTTTCGAAGGTGAGTTCCACCTGCCCTTGCTTGGTGATGCGCAGGCTAAGGATCTCCCCGGCCTGCGTGGGGCTTAATCCGGCAAGCATCACTGCAGGGAGGGCGGTTTTCCATCTTGCCGGCAGGCGCATGTCACAGCGTAGCACCGGAAGGGAGGATGCGATACTGTCTTTCGGAAGCGCGCTCGTCGGGGACCAGCCTCCTGGTGGTTTGCTCTCGATGTGGGAGGCCTCCCGGCTAGGATTGCGGTGCGTCATGGTCAGGCTTGTTCCCGCGGTAGCTGTTTTATTGGTCGTTCTTAAGGGGCTGGCTCCGGCGAATCCGCAGCCCAACGTGCTGCTCATCATGGCGGATGACCTCGGCTACTCCGATCTTGGCTGCTATGGGGGAGAAATCCACACCCCTCATCTCGACAGCCTGGCGAGGGGCGGCCTGCGTTACACTCAGTTTTACAATACAGCCCGTTGCTGGCCGACCCGCGCCGCCCTCCTGACCGGCTACTACGCCCAGCAGGTCGGCCGCGACAAACTACCCGGCGGCAAGAAGCGCGGAGCCCGGCCTCGTTGGGCCCCCCTTGTTTCAGCGGATCTCAAGCGGGCTGGGTACCGTTGTTATCACTCGGGCAAATGGCATATTGACGGAATGCCCCTCAAGAACGGTTTCGACCGTTCCTACTACCTCAAGGACCAGGGCCGCTTCTTCAGCCCGCAGGTGCACTGGAAGGATGACGTCAGGCTCCCGCCCGTCAAGAGGGACACCGGCTATTACGGAACGGTCGCGGTTGCCGAGGCGGCCATCAACCACCTCAGGGAGCACTCCGAGAACCACGCCGGGAAACCTTTTTTCCACTACCTGGCGTTCGCGGCCCCCCACTTCCCGCTCCACGCCCTGCCCGGGGATATTGCCCGGTGCAAGCAACGCTACGCCGTGGGCTGGGACCGGATCCGGGCGCAGCGCTGGGACCGCATCCAGGAACTTGGAATCGTGAAAGGGCAGCTCCCCGCGGTGGAGCGCGGGATTGGGCCGCCCTACCACTTCCCTGACCATCTCAGGATCCTGGGTCCGGGCGAGGTCAACCGGCCCCTGGCATGGGACACGCTCACCGCGCAGCAGCAGGCCTTCCAGCAGGCCAAAATGGCCATCCACGCGGCCATGATCGAACGCATGGACCGTGAGCTCGGGCGCGTCTTCGACCAGTTGCGCGAGATGAAGGCGTGGGACAATACCCTCATCCTGTTTCTTTCTGACAATGGCGCTAGTGCCGAGATCATGGTGCGGGCGGACGGACACGATCCCGCGGCCGCGGCGGGTTCCGCAGCGACCTATCTCTGCCTTGGGCCCGGATGGTCCACGGCCTGCAACACCCCGTTTCGCCGTCACAAGACCTGGGTCCATGAGGGGGGCTGTGCCACCCCGTTCATCGTCCACTGGCCGAAGGGCATCCTGGACGCCAACACCCTTCGGCGCACGCCGGCGCACGTAATCGATGTCGCTCCAACCCTTCTCCAACTGGCCGGACTCGAGCCCCGCGGCGAGGTTCCCTCGCCCGGGCGCACTCTCATCCCTACCTTCGCCGAAGATGGGAAGACCCTGCACGAGGCGCTCTGGTGGCTTCATGAGGGTCACCGGGCCCTGCGGCAGGGGGACTGGAAGCTGGTGGCGGCCAAGGGAGACCCATGGGAGCTCTACAATCTCGCCACGGACCGGACGGAAACCCAGGACCTCGCTGCTCGTCATCCGGAACGGGTGAAGGCCCTTGAAAAACGATGGGAGAGGATGGCGGATTCTTTCCGGGAGGGTCTGAAAACCAGCAGGTAGCCCCCTAAACTCGCTCTTGCATCAGGAGCGCTCGCCCCTAGAGTGCCCTCGCCAGGGGCCGTGGAGGGGCGGCTGGTGAAACCCGCCAGGTCCGAAAGGAAGCAACGGTAGCCTGTCCGACTTTGCCGCGGCCTCCTGGCACTTCCCCTCCCTTGAGGGGCCTTGCCCGCCAGCCTGCTCCTTCGCCCATCAGGCGAAGCTCCACCAGCAATACCGGGAGGAGCCCGGCCAAGAGCCCCTCCTGCTCAGATCGATCAGGCCACAATGTCCGTCAGGACCTTCCCGAAGACATCGGTGAGCCGGAAATCACGCCCGGAGTGGAAGTAGGTGAGCTCCTTGTGATCCAGCCCCATGAGGTGAAGGATGGTAGCGTGCAGGTCATGGACATGGGCCTCGCCCTCCATGGCGTGAAATCCAAATTCGTCGGTGGCCCCCAGAACCGTGCCTCCCTTGATTCCGCCCCCGGCCATCCAGGTCGAGAACCCGGCGGCGTGGTGATCCCGTCCCCCTGTTCCCACCGGCGTGCGCCCGAACTCCCCCGCCCACACGATGAGGGTCTCGTCCAGCAGGCCCCGGGCCTTCAGGTCCGCGAGGAGACCTGCGATGGGCTTGTCGGTCTGGCCGCAGAGTTTCTGGTGCCTCTTGTCGTTGTCGCCGTGGGTGTCCCAGTTGGAATGATACAACTGCACGAAGCGTGTTCCCCGCTCCACGAGTCGGCGGGCCATGAGGCAGCTCTTTCCGAAGCGGTCGGCCTCACCCTCCCCGATGCCATAGAGTTTCCGGGTGGCCTCGTTCTCCTGCGACAGGTCCACGGCCTCCGGGGCGTGGGCCTGCATCCGGTAGGCGAGTTCATAGGCCTCGATCCGGGCCGCGAGTTCAGTGTTCACGGGCAGGTGGCTCTGGTAGTCGCGGTTCCATTCAGCCAGGAGGTCCAGCTGGTCCCGCTGGGTTTCCTGCGAGCGGTTCATGGGTGGGGAGAGGTTGGGGACGGGCGTCCCCGAAGTCTTGAAGACTGTTCCCTGATAGCCAGAGGGCATGAACCCGGCGCTCCAGTTCTGGGCCCCGGAGTAGGGTGCGCCGTCCACCAGGACGACGAATCCCGGCATATTGTTGTTGGGAGACCCGAGCCCGTAATTCGCCCACGAACCGAGGCACGGGTGACCCTGCCGGACAAAGCCGGTGTTCATCTGGATGGAAGCCGCCCCGTGGGCGGCGCTATCGGCCTTGCTGGCCCGGATAACCGCCAACTCGTCCACGTGCTCGCGCAGGTGTGGAAAGAGCTCCGAAACCTCGATCCCGGACTGCCCGCAGGCCTTGAACTTGAAGGGCGATCCCTTGAGCTTGCCCTTCCCTTTCTGGCTCACTCCCTTGGCGGGCTTGAAATCATATTCTTCCCCGTGCCGCTTACTGAGCACGGGCTTGGGGTCGAAGGTGTCCATGTGGCTTGGTCCCCCCACCATGAAGAGAAATATACAGTGCTTGGCCCGGGCGGGGAAATGAGTGGAGGGCGTCACGGCCCCGGCCCGCACGCCATCGCGTGCCAGCATCCATGCCATGGCCGTCCCGAAGAAACCATTGCCGGCCTGCCACAGGAACTCCCGGCGGGTTCGTCCGCAGGGAAAGTCGAAGGGGCCGGAAGAGTGCTGCATCGTTTCTAGCGGTAGCTGAACTCGTTGGTATTGAAGAGCACGAGGGCCAGCGAGGCGAGCGGGTCGATATTCTGCTCGCGGGTGGCCTTCACGAGGAAGGTGCGGGCCTGCTCCACTTCCCGGGTGGTCGGGGGTCGGCAGAGGATGAGGTCAAAAGCGGCCCGGACCTGGTTCTCTTCTCCCTCGAGCTCCCGCAGGCGTTTTGCCAGGTGGACGGTCTGCTCATTGATGAAACGCCCGTTCATCATGAGCAGGGACTGCACCGCGGTAGTGGACACGGAGCGCTTGGCGCAGCTGCCGGAGGAGTCCGGGTTGTCGAGGACGGCCAGTTCCGGCAATGGGATGGCGCGCTTCGCGAAGACGTAGACACTGCGCCGCGAGGCCTCCTCCTCGGTGGAATTCTTCCAGTCTGCTCCCGAGGACGCGCCAACAACCTTGTCCGCAAAGGGCGGGTAGATGGGGGGGCCCTTCATCTCAAGATTGAGTCTGCCACTGGCTGCCAGCACGGAGTCCCCGATAGCCTCGGCCTCCAACCGGTGAAGAGGCCACCGGGAATAGAGCTCGTTGTCAGGATCCTTCGCCGGCTCCGGATGCATGGCCGAAAGGCGATAGGTGGAAGAAAGCACGATCTGGCGGTGGAGGGGTTTCAGCTTCCACCCGCCCCGGACGAGGGAATCTGCCAGCCAGTCCAGCAGCGCTGGGTGCGTGGGCGCCCCCCCCTCGACCCCCAGATTGTTGCCATCATCCACGAGGCCCCGGCCGAAGTGATACTGCCACACCCGGTTGGCCATGACCCGGGCCGCAAGCGGGCCCTGCGGCCCCGTGATCCATTCGGCAAGGGCCCGCCGGCGGCCCGAGGATTGCGCGGTCGGCCGCGGTTCCGGCAAGTCGCCCGTATCCAGGACGACAGGTATTCCGAAAGGGATTTCCTTTCCCCTCTGGTGGACGTCCCCGCGGATGCGCAGGAGGGTCGGCTTCGGCTGGGCGGTGCCGGGATAGACCCAGCCCATCATGGGCTGGGGTTTTTCCTTCTCCGCGTTTTTCAGTTCCTGTTCGTGGGCGGCGATCTTGCGACGCTCGTCCTCCGTAGCGANTTCACGAACTGCAGCCCGCACGCGGTTACGCTCCTTTTCCAGCATGTGGCGCTGCTCCNGGGAGCGCTTGTCCGGGGCNAGCGGAATGGCCTCGATCGTGAGCTTGAGCTGCTTTNCGTNNAGCNGGGCCTTNCGGNCNTTTGGNAGNCCNTCCCGNGACCANCGCTGNANAATNGGCAACCAGAANNGCTCNTCNGCCCNGCGNNGNGGCNCNAGGATNTCCNGNAGNTANTTNNCNNCCGCCTGCNGATGNNGCTCCCGNTCCTNCGTNGTCCCNACCTNCCGNTCCCGGCCNGTNACNNTNAACGGCTCAAAGGCGGCCANNACNCGGTAATAATCCTCCTGGCTGAAGGGCTCAAACTTGTGGTCGTGGCAGCGGGCGCACTGCAGCGTCTGGCCGAGGAAGGCCATGGAGGTCGTGGCCACGATGTCGTCGAGGGTGTCGTAGACAGCAACCTCCCGGTCGGCCGCGATGGTATCAAAGGTCCCGAGGGCCAGGAAGGTGGTNGCCAGCTGNGACTCCAGCGTAATCTNGTCCAGTTCATCGCCCGCAAGTTGCTCATGAATAAACTGGTCGTAGGGCTTGTCCTTGTTGAAGGAATCGATGACGTAGTCCCGGTAGCGCCAGACGAACTTCTTATACTCGTCGCGCTCGTATCCTTTGGTCTCGGCGTATCGCACCACGTCGAGCCANTGCCTGCCCCAGCGTTCGCCATACTGCGGGCGGGCGAGGAGGTCATCCACCACCCGGGCGTAGGCTGCATCCCCGGGGTCACGGAGGAACGCCTCGATCTCCGCGGGAGAGGGGGGCAGGCCAGTCAGGTCGAGGTGGATCCTGCGCAGAAGCNTCCTCGGATCGGCCTCCTGCGCGGGCTGGACACCTTTCTCCGCCATTCGCGCGAAAGTGAAATGATCCACGGCTGTGCGCGTTCGCCCAACGTCCGCCCCAGGCAGGGCGGGCTGCACCAGTTTGCTCCAGGCCCAATGGCCCTGCTCTTCCNGGTCTGCCGTCCCGGGACCNGCTATTGAAACGAGGGGCAGAAGGCTCCCGATGACTGCCGCGCATCTGGTAATAGATCTTCCGATGCCCTATAATACACCCCCCGTAAAGCCTTGCTTTCAGGACTCTGCGCTACCTGGAAACCTCCTTCTTCAGGCTACCCCTTTGTCCAGATCCGGGTGTTCAGGTCCAGGTCCTCCACGATCTTGAAACAGGCCGATAACTGCCCGAGCAGACCACGGACCTGGCTGGGNGAGGAGGCCATTTGCGAGAGCTTTGGTTCGAACCAGTCCTTCGTGCTTGGGATTGCGATAAAGACCTCCGAGTCCTTGAACGCGAATCGCAGGTCCTTCCCGAGNCGGGTCCGCAGGGCCAGCATTCGCGTCTGCATGTCCGGGGTCAGGATATAGCGGGCCTCAACCGGATCCGTGGCGCGCACCACGAACGCCTTCTCGAATTCCGGATTCTCGAGCCGTTCGATGTCCCCGCCAAGTTTCTGGAAGACCCGTCCCAACCACCCGAAATACTTTTCTGCGAAATCCGGCATCACAAAGACCTCCGTCTGGAAGTGCTTGTTAAAATCGGCCACGACAAACAGACCGCGGAAGATGGTTTCATAGTGGGTTTGGGTTCTTCCTTCGGAATCCGTGGAGGTCACCAGTTCCTCGGCATGAATCTCGGCCAGCCGCAGCTCCGTCCTGCCAATGTGTCCCATCAAGAGGTCCTCGGTATGGTAGCGGGCAATATCGTTTGAGTAGAGGTCGGATGAGCGAAACTCCCACTCCTCAATGCCACGACCCCAGCGATAGTTCATTTCCGGCTGGAGGCTTCGAGTCAGCGCGGGNACCACCTGCCTCTTGAACTCTTCCTGATACCCGGTGGAGGGCTTGCTGAGANACTCCCGATAGATGTACCAGCCGGCAAGCACGAGGGGTGCCTGCCAGTAGATGGATGCGTTCACAGAGATCAGGAACACCTGAAGCGCCGCGCTGAGGCATCCCGCGATAACCAGGAGCAGTATCCCTGTCCTGCGCTTGGCCAGGGCCTGTTGCCGCAGGGCCTCCAGNNCGCGGAACTCGTCAGANAGTTCCACCAGGATGTGCTGCCTCGGCGCGAGGCTCATCCCCTCGGCCTCGTCAGACCTGGACATCCGTCACCTTGCGTTGGCTCTCGGGGGTTTCAAACCAGCTCTGCACCTGGAACCCGCAGATTCCCGCCATCANGCTTCCCGGGAACATTTCGACCCCCTCGTTCCATGCCGTGACCGTCGCATTAAAGGCCCGTCGCGCCGCCGCGATCTGCGATTCCACTTCGGTCAGGTTCCGCTGCAGGTTGAGGAACTGCTCCCCCGCCTTCAAATCGGGATAATCTTCNGCCAGCAACATCACGCGCGATAGTCCAGCCCCGAGATCCTGCTCGTAGTCGAAGCGTTCCGGGCTGTCCGCCTCCACNGCCTCGATGCCGCGCCGGGCGCGCGTCACGTTCTCAAACACCCCTTTCTCGTGAGAGGCGTAAGCCCGCACGGCCTCAACCACTTGAGGNACGAGATCCCAGCGCTTCTTGAGCTGAACGTCGATGGAGGCGAAGGCGTTGCGCATCCGGTTGCGCCGGCTCACGAAGCCNTTGTACATGAGGGCCAGGAGAAGGAGGGTNATCCCCAGCGTGATGCCCACGATGATCAGAAGCGGTCCCATTCGAAACCTATTAATACGATTAGCTTAAGCGGGTCGCCATCAATATTTCACCGTTGNCCGCCGCGTGGTTTCGTCGTAAGTGGCTCCTCTGAAGCTGGATCGGCCAGCTTGANGACNGCGGCCACCGGCCAGTGATCGGAAGGCACCANCTTCTCCTTCATGTGGTACTCGATCCAGGCTTTCCTGATTTTCCAACCGGAGGAGACCAGCACATGGTCAATCATGCGGGACCCCGGGATGAACCCCTGCCAACGGTTGAAGGTGTTGCGATCCCTGACCCCGGGATGGAGCTCCAGGAAGGTTGCCCGCAGGGGGCTCTTCCACTGTTCCGGCGTCTTGCCTCCCGCCAGCNCGACTTTCCTGCCCAGGAGGTAGGCCACCCCCGGGTTAGTCTCGGTGGCATTGAAGTCCCCGGTCACCACCACCGGCTCCCCCTTATGCTTCCTGCCCTCGATGTGCCGGGCCATCAGGCGGCCCGCCTTTTCGCGGGAGGGCTGGTTCTGGTGATCCCAGTGCGTGTTGTAGAAATAGAAGGCCTTGCCGGTCNTCCTGTCCGTCAGCCGCGCCCAGGTGCAGATCCTGGTCACTTGGTTACCCCAGCTCCTGGACCCGGCCTTCTCTGGCGTGTCGCTGAGCCAGAACGTTCCCCCTTCCGCGGGATCGCGTTCCAGACGTTTCGTGCGGATGAACAGCGCGGAATACTCTCCCTTGTCCTGTCCGTCATCACGCCCCACCCCGAACCATTGATAATCGGGAAGTTTTTCGGCNAGATACGNCATCTGCTTCGGAAGCGCCTCCTGCACGCCGAAGAGATCAGGATTCATCTTGCGAATGGTCTCCACCACCAGGCCCCTGCGTGCGTTCCAGCTCCGCGTGCCGAGATCGCCCCGGGACGCCATGCGAATGTTGAAGGAAGCCACCGTGAGTTCTGCGGCCGGAAGGAGCGGGCCCAGGGCGAGGGCAAGAAAAATTAGGACGGGACGAAGCATGGGGGAAATGCTACCCGGGCCCGACCCATCTGTCCAAGTCATGCCTGCACTTCTTGCATTCTTCTTCCTGGCCTTCACCGCTATCGCAACCGCCGCCTGGCCCGAAGGCAAGCGTTCCAAGTGGCACGGCTATGAGCGCCTCGACTTCACCCTCCCCGGAGAGGGGGCCCGTTGCATCGTGGTGAACCCGAAAACTGCCGCCGAGGGCAGGCCCTGGATCTGGCGCGCGCGCTTCTGGGGGCACCAGCCCGCCCTTGATCTCCAGCTCCTGGAGAAGGGCTTCCACCTTGCCTACTGCGAGGTGGGTGGACTTTTCGGGGCCCCGGCCGCGGTGGCGCGATGGGACAAGTTCCATGCCCTTGCGGTCAAGCAGGGGCTCTCGGCCCGCCCGGTCCTGGAAGGGATGTCGAGGGGCGGCCTGATTATCGTGAACTGGGCCTCCGCAAACCCCGGGAAAGTGGCTGCCGTGTATGGAGATAACCCGGTCTGCAATTTCAACTCCTGGCCCGGGGGCAAAAACGGCAAGTTCTCCAAGCGCGACTGGCAGCGCTGCCTCAAGGCCTACGGCCTTACCGAGGCGACCGCGCCAGGTCACCGGCAACCCCTCAGCCCGGCAACGCTCAAGCCGCTTGCAGACCGGAAGGTGCCCATCGCCCTGGTCCTCGGTTTGGCGGACAAGGTCGTCCCGGTCGCCGAGAACGGGGAGCTCCTCGCCCGCAATTACCAGTCCCTCGGCGGCCCGGCCCGGGTCTGGCGCAAGCCCGGGAAGGGCCATCATCCCCATGGCCTGCATCCGCCCGATGAGCTCGTGACCTGGATCCTGCAGGCTCTGCAGGGAGACTTTTGACTTTGAGGGAAAGCGCACACGCTTCATCCTTCCACAATGAAGAGCCCGATTCTACTGCGCGCGCTCGCCCTCGCGGGTTTTGGAATTTGCGCCTACCTGGGGTTCCTCAAGCTGACCGGGCAGACAACCTCCATCGTGGGCTGTGGGACCGGATCGGGCTGCAGCAACGTCCTCGGCTCAGAGTGGTCCCAGTTTTTCGGGATCCCCGTCAGTGTCCTCGCCGGAGTTCTCTACCTTGCCCTCTTCGCATCCACCTTCCGACCCTCCCGGCCGCTCTACCTGGCTTTTGCGATCTGCCTGACCGGGGCGGCCCTCTGGTTCATCGGACTTCTTTATCTTACCGTCAGGTCCGTCTGTCCGTGGTGCCTCGCCATGCACACGATTGGAATCGTCACCTCCATTTTCCTGGTGCGTTCGCTCAAGGCCGCGCCCCCCTCCGGGACCACCCTGCGTTTTGCTCCCTTCGCGGCGCTTGCTTCCCTCGTGGTCCTCACCCTCGGCCAGCTCCTCGGCCCCAAGCCAGACACCCACGCGAGAACCACCGAAACGGTGAGCGATTTGTCAGGAAAGGAAGACAGCAGCGGGGCGACGGATGGAGGGCGCACAGGCGTGGGCCGGGAAGGGGTCGTCAAGTTCTTCGAGGGTCGCAAGGAGTATAACACCATCACCATGCCCCACCTCGGGCCCTCGGATGCCAGGCACGTCCTGGTGAAATACTTTGATTACACCTGCGGTTCGTGCCGGGACGTGCACGCCGATCTCCACTTCGTCACCGAAAAGCACCCGGGGGCCTTTTGCATCATCCTTCTTCCCGTGCCGTTGCACCGCGATTGCAATCCCTTCTTCCCGGCCGACCTGACCAACCACGATCACGCATGCGAACTTGCCCGCCTGAGCCTGGCGGCGTGGCGTGCCAAGCCGGAGCTCTGGCCTGAAGTCCACGAGCAGCTCTTCTCGCGTCCGATCCTTCCGCCCGAAATCGCCGAGGCGGCGGTGGGCCAGATCGTGGGCCATGACGAACTCGCCAGGGAAATGGAGGACCCATGGATCAATGAGCACCTCAAGTCCAACGTCAATGACTTCAAGCAAATGATCCTGACCACTCGCGCCATGCCCAAGATGGTGATTGGCGATAACGAGGTCCTGCACGGGGCGCCCCGGTCCAAGGAGGAACTCCTGCAGGCCCTCGAGAAGCAGTACCAGCTCAAGTAGCATCAGGCCCTAACGGCCTCTGGTCCCCGGATCCGGGGGCCTTGTGAGATCGCCCGCCGAAGGGCGGGGGCATGAGAAAACTGGATTTACCCTGAATAGAGCCTTTCCTGCGCACGTCAAACGGCACGTAACCAGGATCCCCTATATCATGTTCAAGACTCTTTTCCTCGTCGCTGCCGTTGCCCTTCCGGGCCTTTTTTGCGCCCCCCGTGCGGAAGCAGGCCCCTTGCATCAGTCCGTCACCTACCGGAGTGGAACGACCGCCTGTGGCTGTCCGATATATACCCGGCGCTATGTCCGCGGCTACGATTCCTGCCGCCGTCCCATCTATGGCTACTGCCGGGTTCCCCTTTCGCACGGGCGAACGTGTCGACACGTTCCTTCCTACCGGCGCAGCAGCTATCGCAGTCACTGCCACGGTCCAGTAATCCGGCGCACGGTCCGGGCTTATCAGCCGCGTGTGATCCTGAGCAGCCGGAGCAGTTCGCGCCGTTGCTACCGCGGAACGTCCTTCAGCTTTTCGATCGGGGGAATCTCCTTCCGCTAGCAGACCACTTTCATCTCGGGAATACACCTCGCGGGGAGGGCGGCAGCCCTCCCCGCTTTTTCGATCATATAGAGGGGAGGGCGTGCGGCAGGCGCGGCAGTTTTCCTAGCCCGCCCTCGCCTGCACGAGCTCGGCAAGCTCCTCGAGATCCTTCTTGAGGATGGATCCCGGCCTCGCCTCGCGGAAGGCGCGGCGGGCGCGATCCATCGCGTCGGCGGCCAGGCGGATCTGGCCCTCCTCGAGGCAGGACTGCACGTAGGGCTGGACCAGTTGATAGAAGAGGTGTCCCCCGCCCTTGTGGGCCAGCTTGCTCATGGCCCCCCGGTAGGTCTGGTGGGCGGCTTCCCAGCGTTTGTTCTCGACGTGAACGAAGACCCTTTCGGCGGCCACGCCGATCACGAGGTCAAAACGCTTGTTGCGGTTGCCGGCGATCATCTGCCGGAGGAGGCGATTGTATTCAGTGGTTTCCCCGGCCTCCTCGAGCAGCGCGAGGAGACGTTTTTCTCCGCGAAAGCGAAGGTCCTTCTGCTTTTCGAAGGAGCTGATCCAGTCCTTCCAGAAGCGGACGCGAACAGCGGGTTCGGCACCCGTGACCTCAAGGTGGGCGGCCTCCTTCTCCCACGCCCAGAGGTAGCCCGGGGCCCGGTGCCGGGCCTCCTGCAGGCAGGCGATGTGAAAGTCGGCGCCTGGATTGAGTTCGCCCCAGGTGAGGGCGTCGCGGGCGCGAATGAAGTCGGGGTCGGCCGCGGAGCGGGAATTGAGGAAGGCGCATTCGGAGTCGGTGAGCCGCCGCCAGGTCTGGGGGTCAATGGCCTGCCCCACCGGGTAGTCCTCGTTGCGGAACTTGGCGAGGTCGAAGAGCCATCGGCCGTAGCCGGCCATGTAGCCCATCCAGGCGTGCTCTCCCGAGTTTCCCTGTCCGAGGAAGACGATGCAGGGAACGCCTCTGGCCTTTGCGGTATGGGCGGTGAAGTAGGCCTGGTCCACGCAGAGCCCCCCCCGCTGGCCGATGGCGAAGAGTTCGTATGCTCCGTGTGGCCAGAGATAGCGTTTGGCCTGCAGGCGGGGCATGTCATACCTGATCGTCTTGAAGAGGTCGTTGAGGTGCTTGGGGCTGCGGATCTTGACCTGCTGGGCGTAGGCGAGCTCCTTGAGAGGGACGGGGGTGTCGACCAGGAATTTCAGGTTGCTGACCGAGAAGCGGCCCGGATCGTAGAGAAGAGCGCCGGCCCTGTGAGACTTGACCAGCCAGGCGAATCGCTGGGCGGGGGATTCCGCGCCCCGTGGCACGGCTTCCGGTGCGACGAAGTGGTGGGGCCACCCGCTGGGAAACGGTTGGTCGAAGACGACGCTGAAGGCGATAGCGAGATTGGAGAACTGGAAGGCGTCAGAGGCCTGGTCGCGAAAGATGCTGCAGAAGATCTCAAGGGCCTTCCCGTGATCATCGTAAGGTGAGAGCGTCGCGAGGAAGGCGTCGCGAATTGCCGGCTTCTGTGCGAGGGCGATGTAGGTCCGGCGTGAGCGGGGATCCTTGAAGAAGGGGTGCCCCGCCTCGTCCCCGGGATAAAGCGTGAGCCACTTGAGATGGCGGACCCAGCCGGTGAAGTTGTTGTTGGCCAGGACCCGCCCGGTCCCAAGCCTGTCCTGGATGGCGAGGAGCTGTGCATGAATGGACCTGGCTTCCGCTGCCCATTCTGCAGGCGTCTCGTGTTCCCGCCACCAGGCGGAGTTGGCCTTCTCGGACCACGTGCCCACCCTGGTCTCGGCGGAGAGAGTGTGCGCGGCTAAGAGCGTAAAAGCCAGGGAGAGAAAGCGGGTCACGGGAGGACACGATGGCCCCTCGGATTGGGGGGTCAATGGGAGATTCAGGGTGGGACCCTCTCTTTATTGTCCTGCTTGAATCCGGCGTTCCTCCATCCAATGCTCCCGCCGGCATGTCTGATTTGAATGATGACCCCGGTGTGCAGCTTCTGGCCGATGGAGGCGGGTGTCCCAGCCCGGGGCTGGGAACGTGGAAAATTTCCGGGGATATTGTGCCGGGTGTGGTGCACACTGCGATTGCTCTTGGATACCGGCACTTTGACTGTGCCTGCGACTACGGGAACGAGGAGGAGGTGGGGGCCGGTTTGCGCCGGGCGATGGAGGACGGGCTCTGTACGCGGGAGGACTTGTGGATCACGTCCAAGCTCTGGAACACCTACCACGAGCCAGAGCACGTCCGGGCGGCCTGTGAACGGACCTTGCGGGACCTCGGCCTGGACGAGCTGGACCTCTATCTGGTTCATTTTCCGATCGCCCTTGCCTTTGTGCCCTTCGAGCAACGCTATCCTCCGGAATGGCTGTTTGACCCTGCGGCCGGAGAGCCGACCATGAAGCCGATTGCGGTTCCCTACACCGAGACATGGGGAGCGATGGAGGAGCTGCAGCGGGCGGGCTTGGTAAAGCGCATCGGAGTGTGCAACCTGACGGTTTCCCTCCTGCGCGAGGTGCTGGCGAGCTGTTCGATCAGGCCGGTGGCCCACCAGATCGAACTGCACCCCTACCTCACTCAGTCGCGCATGCTGCGTTACTGCCAGGCAGAGGATATTGCGGTCACTGCGTTTTCCCCCCTGGGCGCTGATTCCTATCTTTCCCTCGGGATGGCGGAGAGCGATGAGCGCCTGCTGGCGGATCCTGTAATGGCCGGGGTTGCAGCAGTGCACGGGCGGAGTGTGGCGCAGGTGGCTCTGCGGTGGGCGGTGCAGCGGGGGACGATACCCATCCCGAAGTCCCAGAGCCGCTCTCACCTGCAGGAGAACCTTGCAATTCATGACTTCGCCTTGAGCGAGGAGGAAATGGCGCGCATCGATGCCCTTGATCGCCACCGGCGCTTCAACGACCCGGGCGAATTCGGGGAGAAGGCCTTCAACACCTTCGTCCCGATTTACGATTGAGGCCCCTCCTCCCCCCTGCGGGGGATTTCTCCGACGCCCGGGCCCGCGCTTGATGCCGGGAGCCCATGACGGCATGCTGCGGCCAGCCGCCCCGACCCTGCTCATGCCTGCCTTTTCGACCGTCCGTGAGTTCCTGCTCGGCAGCGACTGGCAGGCGCGCTTTGACGACTTCGTGCTTGAAGATGGGGGCAGGCTGGCGCGCAAGCGGCGGGTCACGGACCTCGCGTGGAGCCCGCAGGAGGACGGGGGAGGGGTCCTCACCGCCTTGGTGCGGGATCTCGAGGAAGAGAGCTACGAGGTAGAGCTCTCGCTCTGGCAGGAGGAGGAGGGGCGCTGGGAACTCGATGCCGGGTGCAGCTGCTCCTATGGGCATTGTTGCCAGCACGCGGCGGCGATCCTGTTTGCCGCAGGCAAGAAGACAATACTCGAGCGACTCCTGAAGAGCGGAGGAGCCCGCCTCCGGGTGGAGCCTGCGAAAAAGTCCCGCCCCTCCACCTCGTCCCCGGCCGGTAGGCTGCAGTGTGCACCGGAGTTTCGCATGGAGGTTCTCGTCGAGCCCGCCACCAGCCGTCCGGTCCAGCTTCTCCTGCAGTCCTTGCGGGCTCCCAACCGTGATGAGTGGCTGGTGGCGCGGCCCAGCGTGTCGTACGGCGACCACGAACTTCCCCTCCATACCAGTGGCGACAGCGCGGTTGTGATCGAGACCGTGCAGGGCTCCCTTGAGATCGTGCGGGATTTGCAGGCCGAGACGAATGCCGCCCGACAATTGACCCAGCTGGGACTGACACACCTCGGCGCCCAGCCCAGTTACCGGTTCCTGCTTGGGTTGGAGCGCAGCAAGGATCGGACCAGCTCCGCTGAGTTTGCCTGGTTTCCCGAGCCCAGCCTGAGTACCCCCGACCTCTACTGGCCGTGGTTCCGGGCCGAGGCCGGGCCCAGGCTGGAGGCGCAGGGCTGGCGGGTGGAGATCGACGAGGAGATAGGCTTCCCGGTCCACCCCTGCGAACCGGCAGACTGGCACAGCTCGCTTGAGGAACAGCCCGGGGGATGGTTCGCACTTTCGGTGGGCTTTGACCTCGATGGCCAGCGGCTGGACCTGCTTCCCATCCTTGCGAAACTGCTCGAGGACGGAACGATGGACATGCTTGCCGAGTTGCCGGACCGGACCCACCACCTGGTCTACCTTCCGGATGGAGGTGCGCTGCGCATCCCCGTGGATCGCTTGCGTCGGATTCTGCGCCAGTTGGCGGCCCTGGTGGACCCGGACCGGCCTTTTCTGCATCCGGTGGACGCCGCCGGCCTGGCAGCTGACTCCGATCTTGCGATTGATCCTCCGGCCAACCTCGCCCGGCTGGCCGGGAAGCTGGGTGCCCTCCGGAAGCCCGCGAGGGCGGAGCCTCCGCCGGGGATTCAGGCCACCCTGCGGGACTACCAGCTGGAGGGCTTCCGCTGGATGCAGTCCCTGGCCACCTGCGACCTCAACGGGATCCTGGCCGATGACATGGGCCTGGGCAAAACCCTCCAAACCCTCACTCATATTCTCAACGAGAAGGATTCGGGGCGCTCGGGAGGCAAGCCGGCCCTGGTGGTGGCGCCCACCTCCGTCGTTCCCAATTGGCGTGCGGAAGCGGTGAAGTTCGCCCCCTCCCTGAATGTGCTGGTCCTGCAGGGCCCGAAGCGGAAGCGGGACTTCAGGAACATTCCCTACGCCAGCCTCGTAGTGACCTCCTTCGCCCTGCTGCAGCGCGATATCGAGACACTGAAAGAGAGCGAATTCCACCTGGTCGTGATCGACGAAGCCCAGAACATCAAGAACCCGGATGCCAAGGTGAGCAAGGCGGCCTGCGAATTGAAGGCGAAGCATAGGCTGTGCCTGTCGGGGACGCCCATTGAGAACCATTTGGGAGAGCTCTGGTCGCTCATGCGGTTCCTCCTGCCGGGTTTTCTGGGCTCGCGGGAAGCTTTTCGGTCCCGCTTCCAGACCCCGATCGAGAAGGGGGAGGACGAAGACCGCAAGGAGGATCTCAAGCGCCGCCTCGCTCCCCTCATCCTGCGCCGGACGAAAGACGAGGTGGCCTCGGAATTACCGCCCAAGACGATCCTCGTCCACCCGGTGGAGCTTACCGTGGAACAGAAGGACCTCTACGAGACCGTCCGCGCCACCATGGACAAACGGGTGCGCCAGGCGATTGCGGCCCAGGGCCTGGCGCAGAGCCGGATCGTCTTTCTCGACGCGCTCCTCAAGCTGCGTCAGATCTGCTGCGACCCCCGCCTTCTCGCGATGGAAGAAGCCCACGGGCTTGCCTCCGCCAAGCTCGACTATCTGGGGGAACTGCTCGCCACCCTGCGGGAGGAGGGAAGACGGGTGCTTTTGTTTTCCCAGTTCACGACCATGCTCCAGCTCATCGGCAGAAAGCTGGAGGAACTCGGCATTGACTACCTGCAGCTCACGGGCTCCTCGCGCGACCGTGGGGCATTGGTCAGGAAGTTCCAGGAGGGCACCACACCGCTCTTCCTCATCTCGCTCAAGGCGGGGGGGACAGGGCTCAACCTTACCGCGGCCGACACTGTGATTCACTACGACCCATGGTGGAACCCCGCGGCCGAGGCGCAAGCTACCGACCGGGCCTACCGCATCGGGCAGACCAAGCCGGTCTTCGTGCACAAGCTCATCTGCAGCAACACGGTGGAGGAGCGCATCCAGAAACTGCAGGCAGACAAGTCGAGGCTTGCTGACGATCTCCTGGCCGGAACAAACAAGGTCACTGCGCCCGACGAGGAGACCTTGCGGCAGCTTTTGGCGCCGGTTTGATCGTGATACATCCGTGATCCGGCGGGGGGCGTGGCAAGGGGGCCCGCAGGGGGCGGCTATTTCCCGGGGGGCTCCCACCAGGCCCACGGAACCTCAAGAAGCTCCAGTTCGTCATCGGGCAGGGCGAAGCGGTGGAGACGTGCCTTGCTCGGTTCGACGGATTCCCAGGAAATGACCCGGAGGCGGACTTGGTCTCCCGGCTCCCATTGGGCCATGCCGGTGGGCAGGTGATTTTGAACCGCATATCCCAGCAGGACCACCCGATCGGGAACGAGTCCCGAACTACTGCGAACGTTCTCGAGAAGGACTTCCCGAATGGCCTGGCGGTAGGGGGTGCGGGTGAGGGAGGGGATGGGCGCAACCCTGGCGATGGTCCCTTCCAGCTCCTCCGGCATGTCGGTGAGGCGGCTGGCTGAGCTGGGCTCCGGAGAGCTGAGAGGAAGCACTTTCCAGTCGCCGAAGGAGAGCTCCCGCATCGCGAACTGCCAGACAACCACCGATTTGTTGGCGAGGCGCTGTGGATTGCGGAGGAGCTCCTCGCGACTGGCGAAGGCGCCATCCGCATTCCGGCTGATGCGATCAACCGGGGCCCGCAGCTCTATGCTCAGCGCCTCCGCAAATCCGGCCGCGATGCCCCATCCCATGGCATCGAGGGAATAGATATTTGAGAAGCTGTCCCCCAGCAGGAGATAGGGCGCTTCCGGGTCCGGCTTCCAGCGCAGATCGTTGCGACTGAGGAGCATTCTCTGGCGGACGGTTTCCTTCCACGGGCGCCCGAGGAGCTGGGCGAGATCGCCGGAGGCGGTGAGCTGGCGTTCGAGGACGGGATAGGGGTCGTCTGGTGGCTGGACCGAGGTGGTGGCTGCGACCGCCCGGGCGGCCCGGGCCATTGCTTCCGGTGTCCAGTGGCTGTCGCCCTCCAGGAAAAGGCGCTTCCCGGCTGCGCGCATCTCCTCGTAGAGAGGAACGAGGTCGTGGATTTCAGCGCCGGAGGCGCGGAGGCGATCGAGAAACTCCCGGTAGCCCTCGTTCAGGATGGGCTTGCGGGATGGATCGGCGAAGACCGCCTTCGAGGGCACGGGCAGGACGACGAGGCGGATTCCCCTTGCGGCCAGCTGTTGGTGGAAATCGAGGATGGCGGGGAGGGGGTCCCATGTTCGTTCCGTGTCAGGGGGGCTGCTGAGAACGACATGCGAGCGCGCGACCGGGGGCCTGAGGAAGTTCCGGCCGGTGAGGTGATCGATGTCCGGTTGGTAGTAGAGTTCGTGAGTCCGCTCAACGACATCGTTGGCATCGAATCCTGCCCTTGCCTGCAGCAGCTGGACCGGGTCGTGAACATGCCGGGCTCCTGCCTCGAGGAAGGCGCGATCGAGGGCGCCGTCCTCCCAGTCCCAGAGCGACCCATCCGGGAAAAAGGTCCCGAGGTGAATGGTGGAGAGAACCCCGAGGGTGACCAGGACCACAATGCAGGGCATCCTGGACAGGCTGATGGGTTCGTTGTGTTCCTGATCAGGCATGGGGCTCTAGAAGAAGTAGTAGAGGAACGGGTTTCCGTCCTGTGCTGCCATGGCGACGAGTGAGAGCCAGAAGAGGATTGTGAGGATGGCCCACCCCGCGCGGCCCGCGCCCTCGACGAACCCTGCGGCCGGCCGGCCGGCCCAGGTAACGAGAGCCGCGACGAGGAGGACAAGGATACTCTCCCCGCTGACCAGGAGTTCTCGTGCCCACCAGGCAGGCCCCCCGTGCTCGGCAATACCGAAGAGCGCGGCGTAGTATTGTCCGGCCTCGGAGAGTGAGTCGGCCCGGAAAACGACCCAGGCGAGGCTGACCGCGGAGAAGGTCAGCGCAACGCGGAGCAGGGGGGGAAGGCGCCGGCCCAGTCCCAGGGGCCTCGTGAGGCGTTCAAGAGCAAGGAGCATTCCGTGGATCGCTCCCCACGCGAGAAACTGCCAGGCGGCACCGTGCCAGAGGCCGACCAGGAGCATGACCAGAACAAGGTTGCCCAGCGCGCGTGGGCGGCTGCCCCGGCTTCCGCCGAGCGGGATGTAGAGGTAGTCCCGAACCCAGGACCCAAGGGTGATGTGCCAGCGCCGCCAGAATTCCCGCAGAGATCCCGCACGGTAGGGGGCCCTGAAATTGACCGGCAGGCTGAAGCCGAACATCATGCCCAGCCCGATCGCCATTTCGCTGTAGCCGCTGAAGTCGAAGTAGATCTGGAAGGAATAGGCGAAGAGCCCGGTCCACGCCGCGAAGGCATCGAGCTCGGCTGCGCTGAAGGCTCGATCGGCGATTGCTCCGCAGGGGTTGGCGAGCAGAAGTTTCTTGGCGAGGCCGATGATGAAGATTCCCATGCCGTCCGTAAACTGCCGCCGTGTCTCCCGGCGGCTGTGCAGGGCGCTGGCGAGCTGCCCATAGCGGACGATGGGTCCGGCCACGAGCTGGGGGAAGAGGGCCACATAAGCGGCAAAGTCCACGAGACGGCGGGTGGGCTCGATCTCCCCCCGATACACGTCGATGGTGTAGCTCAGGGACTGGAAGGTGTAGAAGCTGATGCCGAGGGGAAGGGCGATCGATCCCAGCCAGGCCAAAGTTTCCGCGCCCGGAATGCCGGACAGTTCGTGGGCGGTGCGGGCGAGAAATCCGGAATACTTGAAGAAAGCGAGAATCCCCAGGTTACCCGCGAGGGAGGCGAGGAGGAGAAGGCGTCGCGCTCTCGCTCCGCCCTTTTGCATTCCCAGCGCACAGAAGTAGTCGAGGATGGTGGAGAACAGGAGGAGAAAGACATACAGCGGATTGCCCCAGCCGTAGAAAAAGTAGCTCACCACGACCAGCCACCCGTTGCGTGCCGCCCGGGGGGTCAGGTAGTAGACCACCAGCACGAGGGGCAGGAATCCATAGAGGAAGATGGGCGTGCTGAAAACCAAACCAGATGATGGGGAGATGGGTTATCGGGTAATTGAGCGGAGATTCATGTGGGAATTGAACCTATTGCGGGCCATGTGAGTCGGAGGGCGGGCGGCCTCGGGGGGCTCCCTCAATCAGTTTTCTTCGTGCAACCGGGACCTTGGTGCTCCACTGCGCTGCCCGGGTGAACTCCCGCATGGAGAAGCACCACACCACCCAGCTCTTGTTCTTCCAGTAGCCAGTCTCGCTCCGGGAGCGCCCCCGGTAGAGGTTCAGGCGGGCCTGGTGCACGCCGTCCCCGAAGGAGGCAATGACGTCCACCGGTCGGCCGCGGAAGGCGCTGAGGTAGTCCGGCAGGCCCGCGGCGGGACCATGCAAGCCGTCCAGGGGGTCGCTGAAGACCGCCACGTTGCTGTCCCCGAGGAGGACGAGGTCGCTCCCGGGGTGATGATAGCCGTGGCTGTTCTGGCCGGTCGGGTAGCGCACTTCCTCGAGGGAGAGGCGCTCCGGGGGGAGAGCGAGGTCTGCGCGCATGCGGGCGAGATCTCCCCGGATGTGGCGCGTTGCAGGGCGGAGGTCCTGTTCCTGAAGGAGAGGCGGATCTTCTCCTTCCAGCGTTCGATAAATGGCGCGTGCCGCGAGCCGGCATGCCTGTGGCGTCCAGTGCGAGTCCTGCGCGCAGTAGAGCAGCTCGTGTTCCGGGTGGGCACGGTAGTCCCGGAAGAGGGGGTGCAGGTCGAGCACGCGCAGGCCAGAGTGTCTGAGGAGCTGAAGGTACTCGGTAGGGGCCTCGCTTCGTTCCAGTCCCTCCGCGAGGCGTTCCGGGTAGATGCTCACCTTGGTGGGCACTGGGACAACGAGCAGGTTGACATCAAGGGCCCGCAGGCGCTTCTGGACGTCGAGCAGGGCCGGGAGGGGGCTCACCCCGGCGCAGGAGCTCTCCTTCCAGGGCTTTTCCCAGAAGCGGCCCGTGCGGGCATGCTCCAGTTCGTCCGCGAGGAAAAGCCAGCCTTGAGCCTCTCCCTCGACCGCACCGCTCGCCAGCTCCGCGGTCTTCGGGGTGAGGGCCCGGGCCACCGCAGGAGGAGGCCGGGAAGAGGGGTCGTAGTAGAGGACGAGCTCCCGTTCACGAATGCCGTCCACGATCCTGCTGGTTTTCAGGCCGGGGTGATCGACGAAGCGGTCAAGTTTCAGTCGTTCGATGGTATTCACCTCGGAGGGGAGTGCGGGCAGGGCGGTCCGATTCCAGACCGCCCACTTGGCAACGACGATCTGCCTTCCCCTGAAGGCTCCACGATGCACCTTCTCTACCTCGTAAAGATAGGTGGCAAGGCAGCGAGGGTAGGGCCGCACCTGGCCGGGGGTAGGTGCAGGGGTGAACCGCACGAGCCTGCCATCCAGTTCCAGCGACTCTCCCTGCAGAAAGGTTGCAGTGGTCAGGAGAAAAAGCACGAATCGCGCTGCCGCCGCCATGGCACAGGATGGATGCCCACCTGCGTGCTGTCAATGCGGGGACTCCCGGCGGTGAAGCGCATCACCCCGGAGACCGATGGGACAGGAAGGGAACTTGCCGCGCTCAGTTTCCGGGAGTGTCCTCCTTCCCGCGGACAGGCATGGTGGTCGTGTAGGGAAGCTCTGCACGAATCATCCGGGCGCCCATTCCCGAGAGCCAGAGATAGTGGTCGCTGGGCAGTCCTTCGTAGCTCGCGAACCGTACTCCCTCGCCGGCTGGTGGATTATTGGTGCACTTGAAGATGGCCGTTCCCTCGTCAACCTCGTCGAACATGGCGACATAGACCATTTGCGCTCCCACCTCGCGGACAGCTGCGAATTGTGACCACAGGAATGCTCCCCTGCGACGGGGAATCTGATTCAGCGTTCCTCCATGGAGGTTGTGCCAGCTGAACCCGGGAAAGACGGTGGGGAGGTAGTCGACCCCGTTTCTGGCGCACCAGGCGGTGTCTGGTTTCCAGATTGTTTTCACATGACCGGAAAGGACGCGGGAGCTTTTGTAGCGGCCAACATTCCAGGGGCTGAGGACGTCGATATTGCGGAGGACCTCGTGCAGGGCGGGATCGGGTGCGGCGTCGCGGTCGAGTTTGCGCCAGCCACTTGGCACTCCCAGCATGACGCTGCAGCCGTCCGCCTTCAGGAACTCGACCAGGGAGGCGCATTCCGCGAGGGAGTAGGCCCGGTTATCGCCAAACCCGATACCCCAGACTGCGACCAGGGGCTTGCCCCGGTGATGCAGATAGGCCTCGTCCTGACCAGGCTTCATCGCGGCGCGAAGCATCTTCCAGTCAGCGATCACCCGCTGGACCTGCCCGCTGCGCAGGCCGCTGAGATCATACATCACGGCATATGCCCGACCGTGGCGATGAGCCCCTTCCCGGCAGTTGGCGAGGACGACATCCTTATGGTGGCGGAGGCGGGTGGAGGCCAGGCCGTTGGCGAAGCGTTGCACGAAAGCCCCGTCAATCCCGTAGGTCGCCATCCAGCGGAAGTGGCGCAGGACGGTCTCTTTCCGGTAGGAACTGAAAACCTCCGCAGGTCGCCCATCGGCATGAAGGAAGGCTGTTTTGAATCGCTCGCCGGGGCCATATTCCGAAAGGTCCGGCCAGAGGTCGACGGTGACATTGCCGGGGCCGGGCGTCCTCTTTGCCCCCCGGCCCCAGTGCACCCAGCCCAGCTTCGAGCCATCGCCGGGGCAGGCGAACCATCCCTGATAGCCGCACATGAGTTTTCCCTTCAGGGTGGACCGGTTGATTCCCGGAAGGGACGGCCCCGCATACGGAGCAAGGACCTTCTCGCCCCGCGTGGAGGAAAAGGACGTGAGGAGAGACAGGAGCAACAGGGTGTTGACTGGCAGCCTCATGTTCGGGGAAGCGTTCCGGATGTTCGGCCCACGTCGTGGACGCGCGCTCCCGGCCTCAGGGTTTTTCGCCCGGGCGCATGGAGCCCATGTCACTTACGTGCTTGGTTGGCGCGGTGATGGGGTGAGTCCTTGGGCAGGGTGGCAATGGGGGCAGCATCTTCCGGCACACCGGCTGCCAGGCGTATCTTGACGGCCGCGAGTCCGGGATCGTCGATGAGGTTCTCGTATTCGTGGGGGTCTTCCTTCAGGTCGTACAGTTCCTCGAAGCCGTTTCCGTAGCGGATGAAGCGGTAGCGTTCGTCAGATACTGCGTGGGAGGGCCGGTTTTCGTTCCAGAACTGGAAGGAGCAGAGCGCCAGGCGCCCACGCTTGCGCTCGGGGCTTTTCAGCTGGGGGACGAGGGAGAGGCCGTCGCATTGTTCGGGGACGGGAATGGCGGCCAGTTCACACAGGGTGGGATAGATGTCGGTGAGGGTGGCCGGCTGACGGGTCTCGGCACCATCGCGGCTTACTCCCGGGGCGTGGATGAAAAGGGGCACCCGGGTGGTCTGGTCCCAGAGGGCAAATTTTTCCCAGTTGGCCTTTTCGCCGATGTGAAACCCGTGGTCGCTCCAGAGAACGATGATCGTGTTGTTCTTGAGGGCCGGAGTGGCCTCGAGACCATCGAGAAGGCGGCCGAGCTGGTGGTCGACGTAGGAGATGCTTGCCAGGTAGCCCTGCATGAATTTCTCCCACTGCTTGTTCTCGACGACCCACTTGTGCCAGTGAGTCCTGCCGTGATGGTGCGCGTCGTTGAGGTCGTCCTCGCGGTGGGGGGGCAGGTTCACTCCGGCGAGCGGATAGAGGTCAAACCACCGCTGGGGAACCTCCCAGGGAATGTGGGGGCGGAAGAGCCCGACGGCGAGGAAGAGCGGGGTGCCCTTTTTCGCCTCCTTCATCTGCTCAAGGGCCCAGTCCACCACCATGTGGTCACCCGTTTGCTCGTCGGGCAGGTTCAAGGGGGCGGCCCCGAAGAGATGGGAGTGCCCGCCGAGGGGCCGGCCCTTGGTCAGGCCAGCCTTTTCGTCGGGCACCAGTCTGGGCCGGGGCCAGTCGGGAGCAATCGGGTTGTTCGGGTCGCCCCGGTAGTCGTCCCAGGCCTCCGGGTCATTCTGTGAATCGTGGGGCGTCCACTGGAGGGTGTGGAAGATCTTGCCACCACCGACCGCCCGGTAGCCGTGGTCGCGGAAGTGCTGGGAGAGAACGACTGCCTTCTCAAGGAGCTTGGATTCGTGTCGCCAGCGTGGACCCCGGGCCCCGAACATGTTGCGGTAGATTCCCGAGCGGGTGGGGTGGACTCCTGTCATGACGGCGACCCGCGAGGCGTGGCAGACCGGCGCGGCGCAGTGGGCATTCGCGAAGTTGACCGAGGTCCGGGCGAGACGTTCAAAGTGAGGGGTCTGGACCCCGGGATGATTGTCCAGGGGCGAGATATAGTCGTTCAGGTCATCGATTGCGATGAAGAGCACGTGAGGCTTGCTGGTAGCCGGGAGCGGGACCAGCAGGAGCGGGACGAGGAGGATGAGGAAGAGATACATGGGGAGGTTGTCAGGCAGCGGGTAACAAATGAAGGGAAGCGCGGGCCTGCCCGGGTCTGCGCATTGTGGACACTGTTCCAGCTGAATGCGGGCGGGGTTCAGCGTTTTCCGGTGTAGCGGGGGATGGGCCAGGGCTGCACGCCCACCCGGTCCGCCCAGGCCTGCCAGGCAGCAACCATGGACTTGAGTTTCTCGGGCATTTTCTGCGAAAGATCATTGAGCTCCGTCCGGTCGGCCTCCATGTCGTAGAGTTCCCATTTGCGTGGCTGGTCCCGGCGGTACATGGAGACAATCTTCCACTTGCCGTCGCGCAGTCCAAGGTTGCCGTGATGCTCGAAGCCGAGCGGGGCCTGCCGCTTGATGGAGTTGCCGGAGAGGGTTGGAGCGAGGCTGACGCCCTCCATGGGCTGAATCCTGTTGCCATCGTATTGCTTCGGGTAGGTCGCGCCTCCCAGTTCCACGAAGGTGGGCATGAGGTCAATGAGGTGGGACACGTCATGCACGATTGAGCCATTGCGCTGCTTTTCGATACCCTCGGGCCAGCTCACGATGAAGGGGGTGCCGATGCCCCCTTCGTAGGGATCGTGCTTGTAGCCGCGGAAGGGGGTATTGGAAGCGTTGGCCCATCCGGGGCCATAGGCGACAAAGGTGTCCTCTGCTCCCGGCATGGTTTCCGGTCCCGTGCGGACGAAACGCCCGTCACGGGTTTGCATCGGTGGCCAGATCTTGGTCTGGAGGCCATCCCTGCCCAGCGGCTTGAACTTGAAGCGATCCTTCTGGTGGGAGTTGTTGGCCCGTCCGTAGCCCTCTGCGCAGCCCCCGTTGTCCTGCAGATAAATCACCAGGGTGTTGTCGAAGAGCTCCTGCTTCTTCAGCTCATTGACAATCCGGCCGATGCCCCGGTCCATGACCTCGGTCATGGCGGCATAGACTTCCATGCAGCGGATGTCCCATTCCTTGTGCTGGAAGTTCTCCCAATCGAGCCCCTTTGACATGGGCCACTTCTTGTCGATGACACCCATTTCGATGGCCTTCCGGTAGCGAGCCTCACGGGTGGCGGGATAGCCCTTGTCGTAGACGCCCCGGTACTTTGCGATGTCGGCTTCGGGAGCGTGCATGGGCCAGTGGGCACTGGTATGGGAGACGTAGAGAAAGAATGGCCTGTCTGCCACCTTATCGTCCCCGCAGTGATCGGCGATGAAGGCGACCGCATTGTCATTGATCGCGTCGGTGTAATAGAAGGCCTCGGGTTGATACACGGGGTCGTTTTCGGGCGTGATGTAGGTGTTGCCGCGGCACAGCGTGGCGGGATCATAAAAGCTGCCGGCACCCGTGATGGTCCCGTAGAACCGGTCGAATCCCCGTTGCATGGGCCAGGCGGAGGTATCTCCGTTCGGGCTCTTGTGGCGGGTGAGGTGCCACTTGCCCGACATGTAGCTGCGGTAGCCCGCGCTCTTGAGTGCCTCCGGAATGGTCACGCAGCGCTTGTTGATGACTCCCCGGTAGGCGGGCCAGCCCCGGTCACCTTCCATCAGGCCCATCCCGGTCTGGTGGGAATATAGACCGGAGATGAGGGCGGCCCGGGTCGGGCAGCAGCGGGACGTATTGTAAAACTGGGTGTAGCGCAGGCCGTTTGCGGCAAGCTGGTCGAGCACGGGGGTCTTGATCTCTCCCCCATAGCAGCCGATGTCCGAGTAGCCCATGTCATCCGCCATGATGAGGACAATGTTCGGCGGCTTGGCCGAGGTTAAGGAGGCGAGAAGCAGGGTCAGGACCGGGACAGCGAACGGTTTCATTTCGCCTCCATGGTGACGAGAAAGTTGGGCGGATCAACGCCAATCGGGAGGGCGGGTGTCCCCGTGTATCACATCATCCGGCCACCGTGGTGGGCTGTGTCCGTCCCACTGCAGCAGGGGGCCTACAGAAATACCACGCAGACCGGATCGGGCATTTCGACCCTGCCGGCGGCGGGCTCAAGAATACCCGTCTCCTGGTCAATGGAGAAGACATGCAGGTCTCCGCTCGCTTGGTTGGCGGCGATGATCCAGCGCCCACTTGGGTCGAGGTTGAAATTGC
>PBLI01000054.1 GCA_002721695.1 Roseibacillus sp.
CGGCCCGTAATCCCCGAGGTTGGTACTCCACGCATTGGCCGATCCGTCTGCCCCGGAGGTCGGGCCCGAGCCATTGGGCGTCCCGAACTGCCACTCGGTGTTCCCGGCAGGGTCGTTGGTGACGTTGGTCCAGCCGCCATCTCCGTTTTCGAAGTCCTCGGAGAAGAGGGGCGGAGGATCCTTGGCGCGGATGGCCAGGAATCCGAGGCCCGGGAAGGGGCGGTCGATGTCGAGGGTGTTGGTCCCGGAGGGATCGGCCGTGATATTCTGGCTCCCCTCCAGTTCGGCCCAGCTTTCAATGGGTGACGACAGGTCGGCACTGACGAGAACATCATACTGCTTGGCGGGGTTACTGGGCCAGGTCAGGCGGAGGGCCCCGGGCACGTCGGGCGAGTGCTCGACATCGAGTGCGAGGCGGGATTCACGGGTCGCGCCGAAGAACTCGATCTCATTGATCTGGTGGTTCACCACTGTGCGGGTCACCTCGTAGCGCAGGAAACGATAGGGCGGCGCGACCTTGGGCAGGGTGAAGAGAAGAACCTCCAGGCGCTGGGTCCAGAGGGTGACATCGTCGTCCTGTTCAAAGATAGGCGTGAAGCTGACGCCGTCGTTTGATCCGTATATTCCCCAGGTCAGCGGATCACGATCGGGTACGTCGTTGCCGGAGGTCACGGTGAAGGATTCGAGGGAGACCGGGGAGGCGAACTCCACGGTGATGTTTTGCGGTGGTCCATTGCAGCACCACTTGGTCTGGCCGGCCCCCACGGTGTTGTCAAAGACATCAAAGGCTCCCTCGCTACCTCCGAAGTTGCCGAAATACTCTTCACTGCTGGCAGTCACGTGGACCCAGTTCCAGTTGAGGGAATTCCAGTTGCCCGCCCCGGGGTTGTTTCCCTCCACGCCATCGTTCTCGGGGTCGGTAAGGTCTCCGCCGAGGAGGGCTGCCGTCCCTGTTCCCAGGCTGGTCACGGAGGTGAACGGGGGCTTGTCAGCCGGGTCGTTCGGATTGCTGGCGTTGTCCACCTCACGTCCGTCGTCGAAACCGTCGTTGTCGCTGTCGGCATTGTTCGGGTCGGTGCCTGTGCTGTTGGCGTCCACGAACACTCCACCGTTGTCTTCCGCACCATCGAGGAGGCCGTCCCCATCTGTGTCGGGCAGAAGGGGGTTGGTTCCCGTTTCGGTCCCACTTACCCAGGTGCCTCCATTGTCCTCGACATGGTCCTGCAGTCCGTCGTCGTCGGTGTCGTCGTTATTGGGTCGGTTCCCAGCCCGAATTCTTCCAGGTTGGTGAGCTGGTCGGCGTCTTTGTTGGCAGCAGCGTCTCCGGGGTCAGCAGGGTCGAGTCCGTTGTCTTCCTCCCAGCTGTCCAGCATGCCGTCGTTGTCGGCGTCGGTGAGATCGGAGAGGCCGAAAATCTCGAATTCATTGACCTGGAAAATGCTCCGCCGCCCAGTCCCGTGGCAGTCGTGGCAAGGCGGATGGTGGTGTAGGACGGGGGGGTGGCGAAGTCGACGCCTCCGCCGTCCCAGCGAATGACCTGGTTGCGGGCAGTCCAGAGGTTGCTCCCAGCGTGGGAGAAGATCGTCGTGAAGTTCACCCCATCGTTGGATCCCTGCACTTCCCAGTCCACGGGATCACGGCCGGGGGTGTCATTTCCGGAGGCGATCGTGAAGTGACTCAGGGTGACTGGCTGGTCGAAGGTGGCCTGGACCCATTGGGCCGAGTTTGGATCATTGCCACAGCACCATTTATCGTTGCCTCCGCCAATGCGGTTATCGAATACGTTGAAAGCTCCCTCAGGAGGGCCAAAATTTTGCTTACTGCTTGATGCGAAGACAGCGTTGTAATTGGTGTTGGCATCGGGAGAACCGTCGTCCTCCGGATCGGTAAGGTCCCCTCCGAGGAGAGCGCCAGTTCCAATTCCGAGGATTTCGGATGCGTGTGTGGGAGGGTTGGCTGCAAGCAGGGCGAGAATGCTGCAGAGGGAGATAATCGAGCGAGATTTCATGATGTATGATGTGTGCGTCTTAAAAAAAAAGACCCCTTGGGGAAGATCCCCAGGGGTCGTGAAGTGTTCGGGCAGGTTTTCCGCCCTGCAAGCTATCGCCGGCGCCTGAGGAAAAGCCCGAAGCCAGCCAGGCCAAAGAGGCTGAAGACGGAAGGCTCCGGTACGGCGGTGCCGAAGAACTCGATCTCATTGAGCTGGAAGAATGCGCCTCCGCCCAGTCCGGTGGAGGCCGTGTTCATGCGAAGGGTAGTGTAGGCGGCCGGAGTGGAAAAGTCGCCGCCCTCCACCGACCACGAGATGACCTGGTTACGGGCGGTCCACACCCTGCTACCCGTGTTGCTGAAGATGTTCACGAAGTTGACCCCGTCGTTGGATCCCTGGATCTGCCAGTTGACTGGATCACGGCCTTCGGTGTCATTTCCGGAAGCGAGGGTGAAGCCACTGAGAATCATCGGCTGGTCGAAGGTGGCCTGGACCCATTGGGCCGAGTTTGGATCATTACCACAGCACCATTTGTCGTTGCCTCCGCCAATGCGGTTGTCGAAGACGTTGAAAGCTCCCTCAGGGGAGCCAAAATTTTCCTTACTACTTGCTGCGAAGACGGCGTTGTAACCCGTGTCAGCATCAACAGCCCCGTCGTTCTCCGGGTCGGGGGGAAACCACTTTTTTATTTGGGTCTCCAAATAATCAACGGGCAAGCTGCCTATTTCCCATGCCCAATCACAAATCGGTAGAAATGCGGTGCTGCCTCCAGGGGCGTGACTTGGAAGGTGAGGATGTCGACTGCGGGGTCGGAGCCGGGGATGCGATTGTTGGAGAGGAGCGTGACGTTTGCTGCTGAAGCCCAGACCTCGAGATCAGGAGAGGACTGGAGATCGACCTCGGCGAAGGCGGCGGCTGCCCGGCGCGGGATGCTGGCTATGAGGGTGTCCCCGAGGGAAAAGTCATGGGTGGGGCGAAGAAGGTCCGGCATCAGGGGGCTTCCGCCGAGGAAGTATTCATCGATGACGCGGAGGCCATCATTGTCGGGGTCGTCATTGTCTCCCGGGTTGCCGAAGCCGGCCTTCCAGGAAGCGTAGTCGATGATGTCGGTAGTGCCTGGTGAACCGCCGGCGACTGCGCTGGCCCGCCAGTTGGCAGCGATGCTGTGATCCGGAGCGGACTGAGGGGCCAGAAGGACCAGGGAGGCGCCTTCTCCGTCGGCAGCCGTGGGCCACGGATTACTGTCGTCGTAGGCGAAGGACCGAACCGGAGAGCCGTCGGGAAGGAGGAGAGCAAGGGCCTCGCCCTGGTTGCTCAGGTTTCCGCTGTAGGTCCCGGCGACCGGGAGACCGGTTCCGAATTTGGCCTCGAAGGCCTCCTGGTTGCTGACAAGGAGGAGCCGCCCCCCGGGGGCAAGGGTGACACCTGCCGGGAAGGTGAAGGTAATTCCAGTGGTAGAGACCCCGGTGAGGTCGAGAGGTGTGTCGGTGCTCACGTTGAGGAGTTCGAGGTATTCGGTCGCCTCGTCGCTGCCGGGAGGATTGTAGTAGATTTCAGAGACAACGAGGGTGTCGGTGGCCGGGAGGTTGCTGGGTGCGGTGCTGGTGACGGTGATGGAGTCCGTGCCCACCACCTCGCCGCGAAAGTTGACGGCTTCCAGGCTGAGGGCATTCGGCCCGGGACTGAGAGGGACGGAGACAGACCAGTCGTCGGTGCTGGTCCAGGTGGTGGGGAGAGGGCTCTCCGAGCCGGCCAGCCGGATTTCACGCACATTAACCCAGCCACGACCCTCGAGGGTGACCGGGGTCACGGAGGTCGAGAATCCAGCACCACCATTAGTACTAATCCGGAAGGTGACCGGGCTGACCTGGTTCTCAATCTGGTCGAGCACGTAGTTGGAGCGTGAATTGATGTAACTGAGGTCGTCGTTGAGCTGGTCCCCGCCGGGGATGAGTTCGTCGAGATGATCGGTCCAGTCCCGGATCCAGTCCCGGTTGTAGGTAGTGGTGCAGATGTCGTGGAGGTGGCCCAGGTATGTGCGCCTGCGGGACTGGTCGAGAGTAAGCTCCTGCAGCTGTGAGTTCTGGAAAATGTTCCGGGTGGTGCTGAAGGCGAAGTCCACATCGTGGGTGAAATAAAGCATGCGGCCGTCCGGGCGGAGGTAGAACTGTCCGTTGTGCCGGCTGTTGGCAAAGTAGGAGTCCCCGGCCCCGATCGCGCAGCTGTAGGCCAGCGAGCGGAGCCACTGGTCCACGTCGAGGACCTCCTCGAGTCCTTCATCGAAGCTGGCCCCGGAGCGATCAAACTGCCGGACCATGTTGATGACACCGCTGAAATCGTCGACCTCCTGGTTGTTCTTGATGAGGTAGTTCCAGCGGTAATTCTCGGGATTTGCGCCCATGCTCGTGATGCTGGTGCCCACTACTCCGTCTGGCTGGGGAAGTTTGTAACCCTCGCCGTCCGCGGTGGTCGGGTAGTAGACGAGTTCATACTCGTAGACCGTGCCCTCCGCCCCGTTTTCAAACTGGGAGTCGAGGAAGACCGAGCCGAAGCGCGCAAGCTGGAGAATGGCGGCATTGGTGTGGGCGGGGTCGGGAGAAATCACGTAGCAGAGGTCATTGAACTCTCCCGGCACGCCCTGGCTGGAGGTGGTTGCAAGGTCGAAGAGCAGCTCGCGAACCCCCGTGCCGACTCCCTCCGAGCGGTCGATGGCCAGGGTGCGGTGCACTCCCCGGAAGAGGTTGTCCTTGGGAAAGGCGATGTTGAAGCCAACCCGGGGTTGCTGGCTGCGGGCGCGCTCGCTTCCCTTGATGCGGACACCGCAGTTGTAGTAGATGTCGCGTTCGTCGTAGATCACGGTACAGCGCAGCCGGTCATTGCTCATTACGTTGCGGGTGGTGTGCATCCAGGTGGTGTCGTCCGGTGTCATGACGATGCGAAAGTTGTGAATCCCGGTGGTCGCGGCGCGGCCGTCATCGACTTCATACATCGCTCCCGATTCAGGCCCGGCGGCGGGGGTCAGGGACTTGGCACCCTGTCCGTCGGTGGCCTCCACGTAGAACTGGACGGTCTGCCCCGAGGTTCCTCCCGGAATGGTAGCCTCGTAGGTGGTGCCATTTCCGGCTGGCGCCATGGGCACGAGCTGAAAGGGACCGCTGTGCGTGGAATAGAAGAGGCGAAGGTTGGCAACGTTGTCGGGATCAGAAGCCTCGATGCTGACGGTGACCGGTGTGCCGGGGGCGGGCACGGCAGGCCGGTGGGTCATGCCCCAGGTGGTGGGGCCGATATTGGGTTCGAGCCGGGAGTTGGACGTCCCGGGGGTGCCGAGGATGGAAGGGCGGGTCAGCTCCGTGGTGCGGGGGAGGCGATTGAAATAAAGGCGGGTATGGAAGAGGTTCGCGCCGCTGAGCCAGCGTGCCTTGAAGGATATTTCGTAGATCCTTCCGTTGGAGACGGATTCTCCGCCGGCGAGGGTGGTCTCAAGGTGATTGTGCATATGCTCGGTAGATCCGGTCGCCCGCAAGTGGAGAACGCGGTTACCCGGGTTTTCGGGATCGGGAACGACTGCGACGTGGCGGTGATTTCCGAGGGCCCGCCATTCGTTGAGGTTTCCATCCTGAAAGTCCCCGTCGCTGAGAAACTGCCGGGCGGCCCCGGTGGGGTCCTCGATGACGCTGATGTCGTCGAGGAGGACCTCGCCTTCCTCGAGGAGGCCGAAGACGAATTCCCGCCATTGGCTGTCCGGGCCCACTGTGCTGGCAGCAGCGCGGCCCACATAGCTGTAGGTTTGCCAGGTCGTGCGTTCCAGTTCATCGCTGCCCGCCCAGGCGCTGGGCAGGCTGTTGTCGGACTGGGGGTCCCGGAGCTCGAGGGAGGACCCCTGGCCATCGGCTGAAGAGGGCCAACGCCCGCCGTCATCATAGCGGACGATGTCGGCCGGATTACCGAAGCCGTCCCGCAGGATCAGGGTCTCCCCGCCGCGCCTGAGGGAACCGGAGAACGGACCGGTGACGTTGATTCCGGGGTGATCCACGAGAAGTGCAGCGGGGTCATTGGACACCACGATAAATCCACCCCCGGGAAGGATGGTGTTCTGCGGAAAGGTGAAGTCGATGCCTTCCCCGAAGTCCCAGTTTTCGATGTTGATGTCGTTCGGACTGCGGTTGTGCAGCTCGAGCCACTGCTCCGGTGACGGGCGGCGGGGCTCCGGGGGGAGGCCCGGGTCGAGGATCCGGACGGCTTCCGCGGAGAGATCAAAGATGATGTCTCCGCTTCCGGTCGTAGCCTGGTGGACTTCCACCGAAAACCGGTTTGTTCCCGCCACGGCCGTGTTGGGGGGAACATCGACGATGGCATTGACATAGGTGGCTGCCCCGATTCCGCCGTCGGACAGGGTGGAGCTGGTGACCGGTCCATCTTCCATGTTGAAGCGGAAGAGCTCCACCCCGTTGAGATAGAAGACCGCACCGTCATCGATGAGGTGCTGGATGTCCAGGGATTCGAGGTCGCTGGCCTGCTCCCCGGTGAGAGTGAAGTCCCGCTCGAAATAGTAGGTTCGGACGAAGGGGTTGTTGGACTGAGTGGGGTCGACGAGAGTGGCGATGGGAAAGGGAAACCCGGAATCGACACCGATGATGGCCGGGCCGGATTCCCAGTCGCCTCCTACCGGGTGCGCACTGCCTGCCCAGTTGGCACCGAGATCGTTGCCGGACTCGTTGAAGCGCCAGGTTGAGTTGAGGCCAATGAGTTGCAGGGTCTCCACCGTGGGGGGGATGCCGGGGTCGGCCGGAAGCATGGGCGGGTTGTAGGAGATCTCGTTGATGACAACGTCGGTCTCGAAGTTGAAGCTGTTGGGAGTTCCCGGACTAGCGGAGCTGGGAAAAACCCAGCGACCTGGGAACTGGTTGCTGTGTCCGCGCAGGCGGTTGGTGACCCGGCGTGCGTCGGCGACGCCCGCTCCTCCCGGATTGCGCAGGAAGAGTTTGTCATTGTCGAGGGGCCGCTGCCCCAGCTGGACCTCGTCGAGGAGGAGGAGGGAGCCGGGTTGCAGGCTGGAAGGTGGAAGCGGAATGCTGGCGGGCGAGCTGCCTTCGATGACGAGGTCGAAGCCTCCGGTGTCAACTGGAGCTGCGCTGGTGTTCATGATCTCTATGAAGAAGGTGTCGTCACCGGCTCCGGAAATCTCGTTGAAGGCCAGGGATGAAGGGGTGGAGGGATCGGGAGGAGATTCCGTGCCGTTCAAGGTGGCGGCAAAGGAGGTGGTGTTCCCGCCCGGCCCGGTATGGAGGGAGACCGCGAGGACGTTGGTCCCCGGTTGGAGGAGAGTGCCGCTGAGCGAGAGGGAATCCACGGTGAGGATGCTTTCGGACAGGGCGTCCGTGCCGTGGGTGACCGTGCCGGCGGGCATGTTCGCACGATGAACTTCGACCCCATTGAGGTAAAAGACCGCACCGTCGCCCACGGTGGCGTCGAGACGGAGGGCGGTGTGGGACGGGGTTCCGTTGAAGGTGAAGGGCCGTCTAAAGTAGCTGGTTCCAGCGGAGGAGGAAATGGCCGTTCCTCCGACTCCGTCGGCATCTGGGAATGCGGTATTCAGTCCGTAGCGGGCCTCGAGGTAGCTGCCCACCTCATTGAACTCCGCACTCGTGAGTTCGTCCTCGTAGACGAGAAGCTCGGCGATGTCCCCGGCAAAGCCCCCGTTCACGTTGGTGGCATGGCGCCCGATCACGATGGGCTGAGGAGTGAGGGCCGAGCCGCTGTCGCCCTGGGTTGCCTCCATCACGCCATCGACCCAGATTTCGAAGCGGTTGTCACCTGGGTTGCGGCGGACGGCCACGATCTGGAAAGCGGAGGTGGAAATCGAGGTGGTGGACACCGGGCCGCCGAGGCCGGCACCGCTGTTGAAGCGCTTCTGGAATCCGAAGCGTCCGACATGGTTCTTGAGGGAGGCGAGGGGATTGCCGGTGGTCGAGATGTCGCGATCGAAGATGTAGGGTCCGCTTCCATCGTTCACGCCTCCTGATCCCGGAGGACTGGTGGCCCGGACGACCGCGAAGTAGACGAAGCCCGAGGTGGATCCAATGCCCGGCGGAAGGGAGGTCCGGAATTCGTCGTTGCCATCGAAGCGGACCGCCGGTTGACCTGAAACGGTTGCATTATCCCGGTAGACAGGGTTCCCGCCCGCGGTTGCATTCTGGCTCACCCCGTCGTCGGTGGCAGTGTCGGGCCACGAAGTGAGAGGTTGTCCATCGGTAGCCCCCGCGATATCAGAGGCCCGGAAGCGTTCAACGAGGTGCTGGGTGATCGTGAGGATTGCCTCTCCTCCGCCGCTGGAGCTGAAGGGAGGAAGGTCGCGGCTCCATCCTCCGTCAGCAAAGGAGGGTTCATTCCAGTTGGACGCGGGCGCGTTGCCGCTGTCGTTGTATTTCCAAGAGGCGTTTCCGACTATGAGAGAATAGTTTACCGGGTCACCGGGCTGCGCGAAATTCAGGGCGCCCGGAGTACCTCCCGCCTGCAGGCTGGGAAGCCAGTGGTCGGTTTTCCCGCTGAACAGGAGAGGTTCCCTTTTGGCGAGGGTGACCCCTCCACCGTCGGGAGCGACCGGCCACGCACCCTGGTCGTCGTAGTCGAGTCGGTCCATGAGCCGGTCTGAGCCAGTGCGCAAATCAATTCGGTCGCCGCCATTGGAAAGGAAACCCTCATAGGGCCCCACAACGAGTGGGAGGCCGTCCAGGGCGTTGTTGCCCGGGTCCTTGGCCACGATCACGAATCCGCCGGGTGGAACGAGAGTCCCTTCGGGAAAATCAAAGTTGATCCCACCGGAGATTCTCCAGCTGGAGAGGTCCACATTGATCCCCATCTGGTTATGGAGCTCGATCCATTCTCCGTTTTCGGATGGCCCCACCGGGTTGTAGTTGATCTCGTTGAAGACCACCACGCTGTCGGCGTTGAGAAGAGTTCCGGAGAGCAGAAGAGCACCGGCTCCAACGAGCGAGGGCGGCAGGCGCAGGGAGAAGGAATCGGTCATGAGGCTCTTGAACAANGGNGCAAAGCATACGGAGNGNGCTTTGATTCACCAGAGTTCTNGNAGGCAATTTCAGGCTCCGGGAAGAANAGCCGGGGAGAATCAGTAACCTGTTTGGAGGTTTTCCGGGGCTTGGGCGGGCTGTGNGGNAAGCGGTGCTGAGGAGGCGGGGACTGGCAGGCCATTCGCTCAGGANCAGGAGAGGATGACCTTGCCGCTTTCACCCGNGCGCATGGTTTCGAAGGCTNCCTCGAAATCAGCGGCCGGNCNCTCGTGGGTGATCACAGGNGTGGTATCGAGCCCCGCGCGGATCATGGAACTCATCTTGTACCAGGTCTCGAANATTTCGCGGCCGTAGATTCCCTTCAGGGTGATTCCCTTGAAGATGATCCTGTCGAAGTCGATTTCGAGTTTTTCCGGGAANATGCCGAGGAGGGAGACGCGGGCGCCGTGCGCGGTATGTTCCAGGATATCCGCGAGGCCGGATGGGTGTCCGGACATCTCGAGGCCGATGTCGAAGCCCTCTTTCATGTTGAGCTCCTTCCTGACGTCCTCGAGGGATTCGGTGGCAACGTTGACCGTCCGGGTGGCGCCGAGGCCGGCGGCGAGGCGCAGGCGGTAGGGATTGATATCGGTTACNACCACTTGGCGGGCCCCGGCGAACCTGCAGACCGCGGCTGCCATGCAGCCGATGGGGCCGGCCCCGGTGATGAGGACGTCCTCGGCGACGAGGTCCCAGGAGAGGGCTGTGTGCACCGCATTGCCTAGCGGATCGAAGGTCGCCGCGAGACTCTCGGGAATGTCAGGATCGAGTTTATAGACGTTGCGGTAGGGAAGGGAGAGGAATTCGGCGAAGGCGCCCGGTCGGTTTACTCCCACCCCGAGGGTGTTGGGGCAGAGGTGGCGGCGCCCCGCGAGGCAGTTGCGACAACGGCCGCATACGAGGTGGCCTTCGCCCGAGACATAGTCCCCGACTGCGAGGTCGGTGACTCCCGAACCGGTTTTCTCGATGTAACCACAGTATTCGTGGCCCACGGTCATCGGGGTCGGGATAGTCTTCTGCGCCCACTTGTCCCAGTTCCAGATATGCAGATCGGTTCCGCAGATTGCNGTTTTGGAAATGCGGATCAGGACGTCCATCGGGCCTATCTCAGGGATGGGGACGTCGAGGAGNTCGAGGCCCGGTTCAGGCCGGCTCTTGACGAGGGCACGCATGCGTCTGCCTTCCCGGCTTAGCTGTGCCATCCCGGATTGCAACCGTGTTTGNGGAAGAATTCAGTTTTCAGGCTCGCAAATTCGTCCGACTGTTCCGGCAATGACGCTGGAGGAGCTGGGCTGGAACGAGACCTTTGCCGGGGAGTTTGAGCCCTACGCCGGGCAGGGCCTGATCCCGGGGCGCCTGATCCGCGAGACGAAGATTAATTTCAGCGCCCTGCTGGAGGGTGGTGAGGAAATCGATTGTGTAGTCGGAGGGAAGGTCTGGCACGACGCGGGGACAGATGCGGAGTTGCCGGCGGTTGGGGACTGGGTGGCCCTTGACCGGGGAGTTGCAGGGGACGAGGTGATNATCCGGGGACGGCTCGCCCGGGCGTCGCGCTTCTCGCGCAAGGTGCCGGGAAAGAGTGCACAGGAACAGGTCATTGCGGCCAATGTGGACATTGTGGTGGTGGTNACTGATCCGGGCCCGGACTACAGCCCGCGCCGGATCGAACGCTACCTGATGCTGATCGAACGATGCGGGGCCAAGCCGGTGGTGCTACTGAACAAATCCGACCTCTTTCCGGAGGAGCACTGTGAGGAAGCCGCGGACGAACTCCGTGCCTTGAGTCAAATTGTGGAAGTGCACGTGACCAGCGCCCGGGAATTGCAGGGTCTGGAAGTGGTGCAGCGTTACCTGAGGCAGGGCGTGACGATCACTCTGGTGGGTTCCAGTGGAGTCGGCAAGTCCACCCTGGTGAACCAGCTGCTGGGAGGGGAGTGGCAGGACACGAGTGAGGTCAATGAGGTAACGGGCCGTGGGCGGCACACAACCACTCATCGTGAGTTGATCGTCCTGCCGCAGGGGGGGCTGCTCATCGACAACCCCGGGGTGAGGGAAATACAGATGTGGACGGACGAAGCGACCCTGCGGGAGAGTTTTGTGGATGTGGACAATCTTGCCACCCAGTGCCAGTTTGGTGACTGCAGGCACCAGAGAGANGCCGGTTGCGCCATTCGGCAGGCGGTGGAGGAAGGNTCGCTGGACCTGGAGCGCTACGAGAGTTACCTCCGGCTGGAGGAGGAGATTGAAGAACTCAACAGGCGGAGAAAAAAGCGCCGCATGGCCACCGAACGCTGGGCGAAGCGCAACCGTAAGGTGAAGGCCCGCAACCTTGCGGACCGGATCGAATTGGAAAAGGAGGAGCGGGGAGAGGCCTGAGTGGGGCCCACTCTCCCCCCGGTCGTCCCGGTANCCCTGCACNCGGGCTCCGGGGCTCTGCAATTCTTCGCNNCTGGCAGGCTGCCCCCTAGGGGATCCGGAAGATCTGCTTGTTGCTGGGATCCCGGGCCAGATCGCCGCTCTGGAAGGGCTTTCCGGTCTTGGGATTCNTGCTGATGTCGATCAGGTTGTTGGGAGGAAAGGGGCTGATCACCTGATAGGGATTCTTGGTCTTGTAGCCCTTCTTGTAACGGACTCCNGCAGTCTGCTGGGAGGCCCGCTTCCGGTCATTTTGCTCCTTGAGGGCAGCAACTCCAGCCCCGGCGGCAGCACCGATTGCGGCCCCCCGGATGGCGTCGCTGCTGTCATCACCGGCGATCGCTCCGAGCGCGCCGCCTGCAAGGGCTCCGATGCCTGCTCCCTCGGCCTGGGACTGGGTGCAGGAGGAGAGGGTCAGGAGCGGAGCGGCCGCCAAGGCGGCGACTACGGTGCGGAGAAGGGACTTGGTCGGTGAGTTCATGGATCCAAGGNAACAATCTGGATAGCTCGAATAGTTGAACCATAGGTTCAGGCGCAGGTCTGCGCGACCTTTAATTGCTTTTTTTTTAGCATATCAGATGGCGCAGTAAGATGCTGATTTTGCGCAACTTGGATAGTTTGTAGCGGTGGTCGAAGACGCGGAATTTCCCGTTGCGCATGTTCTCCAGGAGGGTGTGGTAGATCTCGCGCATGACCTCGGCNGCGCGCATGGCCCTGCGGTCCTCCTCGGGAAGCAGGCTCATGGTCTGCTGGAAGAGTTGTTCGGCGCGGTCNGCCTGGAAGTTCATCAGCGCGAGGAAACGCCCGTCGTAGACGCGCCCAATGAGGTCCCGCTCGGTGTATTGGAAGCGATGAAGGTCGGCGAGTGGCAGATAGATGCGCAGTCCGTTTTCGAGGTCTTCCCCTACGTCCCGGATGATGTTGGTAAGCTGGAGGGCATGACCCAGGCTGATGGAGTAGTCGCGGGTGCGTTCACCGGCTCCGAGCAGGGGAATGAGAATGAGGCCGACTGCCGAAGCGACGCGGAAGGAGTACTGCTGGAGATCCTCCCAGGTGCCGAAGCGCTGGGGAGTGAGATCGGATTCGCAGCCGAGGATTATTTCCCGCATGAGGTCGGGATCGATTCCGAGGCGTTCGCGCATGGAGACGACCTCGGCCTCCAGGCTGCCCTCGGGGTGATCGGACCGCTCGAGGGCCTCCTTCCAGGTATCGAGCGCGGCCTTCTTCTCTTCCTTGGGCCTCGTGGTGTCGTCCGCAATATCGTCGACCACCCGGCAGAAGGCATAGAACGTATTGAGGTCGGCCCGGCGCTCCCGGGGGACGCAGAGGAACGCGAAGGCGAGGTTGGATTTGGCACGCCGAGTGATCTCGGCGGCATTACTGGTGGCCGGCTCGGAGGTCATTTTATGAATCCCCAGTGACCGGAAAGGAAGGGCCAGAGGGACAGCAGAGCAGGGCCCACGAGGTTGTATTCGCGGACCTGTCCCCAGTAGCGGGAATCGAGGGAGTTAGCGGTGTTGTCCCCCATNGCGGCGTATTCCCGGAGCAGGGTAGCCGGAATCGGCTTGATGCCCGCCGCGAGGAGGTCCTCTCTTGATTTCAGGCTGAGGACATCGCCGGGATCATCCAGGTAACGCTTCCTGCCATCTGGCTCTGCGAACTTGTAGCCAGGCCATTTTTCATGGCGGCCCTCACTGCGCATGACCTGGCGGATGGGCTTGTCCTCCGCCGGTTTNCCATTGATGTGGAGGTCGCTGCCCACGATCTGGAGGTCGTCACCGGGAACCCCTACGAGGCGCTTGATGTAGTGCGAGCCCGCGCCCTGGGGAGTTTCCGAACGTTCCCTGATGCCGGAGATGTCGCGNGTGTCAAAAACGAANACCTCGCCCCGCTTGGGCCTGCGGAAATGGTAGGAGACCTTGTCGACCAGGACGAGATCGCCACTGGTNGTGTAGCCGGAAATAGTTGTATTGGGAACGATCCACCAACGGGAGCCGTCCCGGTTGCTCTTGAGGTGATTCCGGTCCAGGCCACCCATCTGCTCAAGAGCACTGCGCGGGGCCTTCAGCGTGACCTTCCCGTCCTTGAAGTAGATGTTCGTTTCCGAGAAGAAGTGCCACTTCTGGCGTTGCTCGATCCAGGGAAGAGGGTTCCCGTTCCGGTCCCGCAGGTTTGGGTGGAGACGAATCTCGCGTTCATCGTCNTTGCTGAGACGCTCGTGGATGTACTTCCGGCCCCCGGTGAANGCCTGCCAGGTCTTCACTGGAAAGGAGGGGTGCTTGCCCTCGTCCAGCTTGTGTCCGATAATCCCGTTGAGAGTCGGGCGCATGGAGCCGGTAGGAATGCGGAAGGGCTGGAGGAAGTAGGCCCGAATGCCGAGAGCGATGACTATTGCGACGAAGAAGACCTCGATATTCTCCTCGAGGGCATTCGGGCGGCGGTAGCGTGGGAGGGCCCCTTCACAGGCCTTGGTCACCTCCTTTTCAGCGGATTTCACGCCCTCCCGGTCACCGGCCCTGATGGATGTAAGCAACTTGGCGCGCGCTTCCTCGATTTCATTGACCTTNCCTTCCTCGAGGAGGTCGCGCTTGTAGTTCAGGAACTTTCGGGCGCCCTTGTAGAGGAGCTTGGCTTCTTTTTTCCAACGGGGAGAAAACATGAGACGATGTTGTTGGGCGGAGGATGCTGATTATTGCCGGGTGAGTCCCGCGGGCTCTGGATTACCTCGGCCGGTAGAGGCTTTCGAGCCTGTAGATCTCGGCGGAGGCCTTTTTTTCCATGTCCCACTTACCCTGTTTGGCGAGGCACTTGGAGAGGAGGCTCCAGCAGCGCAGTGAATCAGGGGCAAGCTGGGTGGCGATCTCAAGGTGTTTTTGGGCGGTCTCTTCGTCCTTGGCGGAGCGCAGGGCCACCGCGTAGGCGCGGTGCAGGTCGTAGTCGTGGGGAGAAGCCTTACAGGCGTCGGCGAGGAGGGTGGTAGCCTCCCTGATCCTTCCCGTGAGGCTGAGTTGGTCGGCCTGGTTGAGAAGAAAGGAGCTGAGGTTGTTGCCATGGCCGGCAGCGGTCTTGAATGCTTTCATCGCTTCTTCCTCCTTGTTCCGGGCGCGCAGGACGAGACCGAGACGTTGCCACCCGACCGCGCTCTGCGGGTGCCTCGCGAGTGCTTGGCGGAGGAGGCGCTCGGCCTGCACGACATCCCCGCGGATCTGTGCGTCACGCCCGAGGAGGTAGGAGCCATCGTGGGNGAGAGGATCGGCTGGATGGAAGGCGGCGGGGAGTGGAAAGGGAATAATCGCAGCCCCCCTGGCGTCAACGGGAGACTTGAGCGCAAGGGCCGGGGCTGGTGCGGCGAACAGGAAGACCTGGCTGGAATTCAGCACTGGCTGGTAGAGGCAGCCGCAAACTTCTCCCCGCTCATTCAAAAGAGGTGTGCCGGCGGGGACATGAACTGCTCCATTGCTTCCGAAGTTGACCCCGATGCTGAGTATCTCGAGATACTTCTGGGGTCGGGGGAGAGGTGCCTGGCGACGGGCCAGCACGGGTGCGAGGACGCTGCCGCCGTCTTTCCGGGCGCGGTGAATCGCCATGCGCGCGCCGACCGGGGTTTCACCTGCGGTGAAATTGAGGAAGGNCCGCTTCTTCTGGTCGGTTCGAATGATGACGAACCCATAGTCCGCCTCGACTGCGATCGCGCCCTCGACTTGCACGGCACTCCCGTCCGACTCGTTGCGGACCGTGAAGCGGCCGCTGTCAAAGGCCTGGAGAGGTGCAACAGCCAGACCGTCGGCACTGAGATAGAATCCCCGGTAGGTGATCAGTTCGTCGGCAGCCAGTCCGGCGCGCTGTACCTGGAAGGAGAGGAAGGTGGACGCAGCCTTCTCTGCGGAAGCGAGGTGTGCCCTGCGGTCTTCGNTGGCCCNGTCCCGGGAGCCATTTTCCGGGAGTTCCCGGGCACGGGCTACGCCGGAAGTGAGGAAAAGAAGGGCTATGACGGGAAGGCAGCGCAAGGCCGGGCTAGCTAGCACGCGGACCGCCCGGGAGCAAGGGGAAGCGCGCGATCCGGGCTTTTGATGGATTCCCCCCGTTCCCATGCAGCCGCGCTGCATCGGACCGGGGCGGCTCTCAATCTCCGCTTTTCAGGACGCGGATGAAGGCATCCTGGGGGATGTTGACCTTCCCGATGGCCTTCATCTTGGCTTTCCCCTTCTTCTGCTTTTCGAGCAGCTTGCGCTTCCGGGAGATATCGCCGCCGTAACACTTGGCGGTTACGTTCTTGCGCATGGGGCGGATGGTTTCGCGNGCAATGATTTTTCCACCGAGGACGGCCTGGATAGCCACCGCGAAGAGNTGGGGAGGAATCACGTCCTTGAGCTTCTCGGCGAGGCGGCGTCCGTAGGGCGCGGCCTTCTCGCGGTGGACGATTGTCGAGAACGCGTCGACGGGTTCCCCCGCGATGAGCATGTCCATCTTGACAAGGTGGGCCGGTTCATAGCCGTGGTGCTCGTAGTCCATCGATCCGTAGCCGCGGGTGGCCGACTTGAGGCGATCGTTAAAGTCCACGAGTATCTCTGAGAGCGGAATCAGGGCGTGGATCATGACACGGGACTCGTCGACCGTCTCGGTGTGGTTCACCGTGCCACGCTTTTCCATGGCGAGGGCCATCATGTCGCCGATGTACTCGGAGGGGGTCATGATGAACACCTTGACCATGGGCTCACAGATCTGGTCGATCTCGCTCAGGTCGGGAAGGAGGCAGGGATTGTCCACGAGGAGTTCCTCGCCGTTGGTCTTGGTAACCTCGTAGATCACCGACGGGTAGGTGGAGATCACGTCCATGTTGAACTCGCGGCGGAGGCGCTCCTGTACGATCTCCATATGGAGAAGTCCAAGAAACCCGCAGCGAAACCCGAAGCCGAGGGCGACCGAGCTCTCCTGCTGATAAGTGAAGGCGGCGTCGTTGATCTGGAGCTTGGCCATCGCGGCCTTGAGGGCCTCGTAATCCGAGGAGTCCACCGGGTAGATCCCGGAAAAGACCATGGGTTGTACTTCCTTGAATCCGGGAAGGGGATCGGGACAAGGGTGAACNTTGTCCGTAATGGTATCACCGATCTTGACCTCGCTGGCGGCCTTCATGTTGGCAATGACGTAGCCGACGTCACCGGCTTCCAGCGTGTCTTCCTTGGTCATCTTGGGAGTGAAGTGGCCAACTTCCTTCACCTCGTAGGTCTTCTCGGTGGCGAAGAGCTTGATGCGTGTCCCCCGCCGGATGGAGCCCGATATGAGGCGCACGTAGGAAACCACTCCGCGGAAGGAATCGTAGACTGAGTCGAAGACGGATGCGCGGAGAAGTCTGTCCCCGGGCTCGGTGGGTGGAGGAATGCGCGCGACGACCGCCTCGAGAATCTCATCGATGCCGATGCCCTCCTTGGCGGAGGCAGCGATAGCGTCCTCGGCGGGGATGGCAAGAATGTCCTCGAGCTGACGCTTGCACTTTTCGACGTCGGCGGCAGGCAGATCGATCTTGTTGATGACCGGGATGATGACGAGGTCCTGCTCCATCGCGAGATGGACATTGGCCACGGTCTGCGCTTCCACGCCCTGGGCGGCGTCGATGAGAAGGAGCGCACCCTCGCAGGCTGCCAGGCTGCGGGAGACCTCGTAGGAGAAATCGACGTGACCCGGGGTATCGAGGAGATTGAGCTTCAGGCGCTCCCCGTTACCAGCCTCGTAGAACATGGTGACCGGGTGGGACTTGATGGTGATCCCACGCTCCCGCTCAAGGTCCATTGAATCGAGGAGCTGGTCCTGCTTTTCCCGTTCCGAGATAGTCTGGGTACGCTCGAGGAGACGATCGGACAGGGTTGTCTTCCCGTGATCGATGTGGGCGATGATGGAGAAATTTCTGGTAAGCTCGATGGACATCTGGAGCCAGGGAAGGGCTGGTGCGGTCCGCACTTTGCACCCGGTGGGGGAAGTGGGAGGGAAGAAAGCGGGATTTTAGCCCAATGGCACGGAAAAATGAAGTGATAGCTGCCTGCCCGTGCGTCCGCCGGTATTTTGCGAGCCGGACAGGGATCGGGAGGAGGCCTGCCCTTAGAGAACGCGGTGCTTGGCCATGCGAGCCATGATGCCCTTCTGGATGTGCAGGCGGTTTTCAGCCTGCTGGAAAATAGTCCCGGCGTGTTTCTCAAGAACCTCCTCGGTGATCTCCTTTCCGCGATAGGCAGGAAGACAGTGGAGGACCATGTGACCGGAAGCGGCCTCCTGGAGCAGGTCGGCGTTGACCTGGTAGGCGCCGAACTGGGATTCCTTGTCGGCTTCTCCCTCCTGTCCCATGGAGAGCCACACGTCGGTGTTGACCACGTCCGCCCCGGAAACTGCCTCGCTGGCATCGGACGTGACGGTGACATTCGCGCAGTCGAGCCTTGCGAGAAATTCGGCGGAGGGCTGGTAGGCCTCCGGGGAGCCGATCGTCAGTTCNAANCCGAGGTGCTTGGCGGCCCAGCACCAGGACCGGGCCATGTTGCTGATGCCGTCGCCCACGAAGGCAATCTTTTTGCCGTCCCACCCACCAAGTTCCTCGCGGATGGTGAGGAGGTCGGCAAGGATCTGGCAGGGGTGCTCCTCGTCGGTGAGAGCGTTGATGGTGGGGATGCCGGAGAACTCGGCAAAGTCCTCGACGTCGCTCTGCTGGTAGGTCCGGATGATGGCCCCGTGCACCATGCGGCCGAGAACGCGGGCCGTGTCCTTGATAGGCTCNCCCCGGCCAAGCTGGATGTCATTTGAACTGAGGAACAGGGGGGAACCCCCAAGCTCTCGAATGCCGACTTCGAAGGAGACCCGGGTGCGGGTGGAGGACTTTGAGAAGATCAGGGCCCAGACCTGCCCGCTGAGGGGAAACTCCTCGTGCTTGCCGCGCCGGGTTTTGAGGGTCACGGCGTGATCGATGTACTTGACGATGTTCTGGGGATACATCGATTCGATGGAGAGCAGGTGGTACATGGGAAACAGAAGCTGGATTAAGGTTGGGAGCCGGAGGAGGGGGTCGACCTCACTGCGCGCGGGTCGGTCCGTGGCGCATGCGGGCGGGCTCCTCCCTCGCCGGGTGGCTCGCGTTGGATTACATCCCGGAGGAATTCCCAGGTCATGGGATTCTTGGGGCCATGGATTTGCGCCATCCCTGTTCCCTATCCCCTCGACCCGGTCCTCTCAAGCGCAGATCTGGTCGAGAACACCATGAAAGAGCGTGAGGGCTTCCCCGATTTCGGAGGGGGAGACGGTCAGCGGAGGCATCAGGCGCACGGTTTCGGGTCCGGCAGGAGGAGAGAGGAGTCCTGCGCGGGCGAGCTCCCGGGAGAGGTGAACGGAGGCCGTGGTGCCCTTTGGGGTGGGCAGTGCGCTTACCTCCAGGCCGACCCCGAGGAGAAGGCCGGAGCCGCGCACCTCGGTGATGGCGGGGTGGTTCCACGATGAGATCGCCTCGCGGATGACCTGTTCGTGTTCGAGGGCGCGCCGGGGCAGATCCTGGTCGAGAACTTCGCGGAGGACCGCGATGGCGGCGGCACAGGCGAGGGGGTTGCCCCCGTAGGTGGACCCATGGGAGCCCGGGCCCATGAGGCTGAAGAGGGGATTCTCCCCCTGCCCGAGTGCGCGTTCGGAAACCCAGAACCCCCCGATTGGGAATCCACCGCCCATTCCCTTGGCCCAGGAGACGGCATCGGGAACAGGCTCGGGCGTGATACTGCGCCAGCCTGCCATGTTGCCGGTGCGGCCCAGGCCGCATTGGATTTCGTCAAGCATGAAGAGGATGTCGTGCTGCCTGCAGAGGGCCGCCACGCCCTCGAGAAACCCTGAGGTGGTGGGCAGGATGCCACCCTCGCCCTGAATGGCTTCCAGGAGAATGGCGCAGGTCTCGGGACGAATGGCGGCGGCGAGCGCGTCGAGATCGTTGAGCTCAAGGTGCCGGAAGCCGGGAAGGAGGGGATCGAAGTCTTCCTTGACCTTGTCCTGGCCGGTTGCGGCGATCCCGCCGATGGTGCGCCCGTGGAAGGATTGTCGAAAGGTGATGACCTCGTAGCGAGCCTTACCCTCGGCATCGGGGCGGGCGTGCCCGAAACGGCGGGCGAGCTTAATCAACCCGTCGTTGGACTCCGCTCCCGAGTTGCTGAAGAAGACGCGGCCAGGCAGTTGCAGGCATTCCTCGACCAGGATCCCGGCGAGCTCGGCTTGCTTGTCGATCTGGTAGAGGTTGGAGCAGTGGATAAGTTCAGTCGCCTGCCGGGTGATGGCGCGGGAGAGAGCGGTTTCGCCGTGTCCCAGGGTGCAGGTGGCAAGGCCGGAACAGAAATCGAGGTAACGTTTGCCGTCTGCGTCCCACAGGAGAGTCCCTTCCCCCCTCACCGGGGCGACGGCGAATTGGGCGTAGGTTGGAAGGACGTAAAGGGCGAGCTTGTCGGCGGTGGACATGGTCGGGGGGTATTAGTTATCGGTTCCGGGATCTTGGGAAGGGGGAATTTGGGTTCGGACGCTGGAATCACGGGCTGCGGGGGATCTGGGGCGAGGGGCGCCAGCAGGGCGTGGATGGGAGAGGGTCGCGCGAGGGCCGGATGGGCGCACAAGGAGCCCGGGAACACCTACGGCGTGATCTCGGTCCCGATTCCCTCGGCGGTGAAGATCTCGAGGAGGATGGTGTGGGGCACCCGCCCGTCGATGAAATGGACTTTATCCACGCCAGCATGGAGTGCCTCGATAGCGGAGCGGATCTTGGGGATCATTCCCCCGGAGATGACGCCGGAGGCGATGAGGTCCTGGGCAGCCCCGGGAGTGACGGAGGGAATGAGGGACCCGGGATCTTCCGGGTCGGCCAGGAGGCCGGGAACATCGGAGACGTAGACGAGCTTGGCCGGCTTGAGGGTACGGGCGAGGGCCGCAGCCGCGAGGTCAGCGTTGACGTTGAGAGGCCGGTCGTTTTCCACGTCGCTTCCGAGAGGGGAGACCACGGGGACGATGTTGGAACTGGTGGCGCAGAGGATCTCATCGGTGAGGCAGTGATCAACCTCGCCCACCTGGCCGATGTCGACCCGCGTGCCATCAGCGTCGGTGCCGTGGATCCGCCGGGCTCTGAAGACGCCGGTTCCGGGAATGCCCATGGCGCGTCCGCCGTGCTGATTGATGAGTGTGACGAGGTGGGGGTTGATGGTGTTGCTGAGGGTCTCCTCGACGACTGCAACGGCCTCGGGACTGGTGACGCGGAATCCTCCCACGAACCTGGCATCACCCAGGCCAGCCGCGGTCATCGCGGCGGTGATGGCTTTCCCTCCGCCGTGTACGAGAATGGGATTGATGCCGGCAATCTCCAGGAAGACGATGTCGCGCATGAGGGCGGAGACAAGTTCCTCGTTGTCCATGGCTGAGCCGCCCACCTTGATCAGGAAGGTTTTTCCCCGGAAGCGCTGCAGGTAGGGCAGGGCTTCAACCAGGGTGGCGGCTTTGTCTTTGGTGGTCAAAGCTCAGAGTCTAGGGACTCGGGCCCGGATGTCCAAGGTCTAGTCAGTGCCGGTGGAAGTGGCGTCTGGCTCGGGCTGTGGGTTACGCCCGGGGAGGTAGCGGGCCATGCGGATGGCAAGGAGCCAGCCCACGAGGGCAGTGGTGACCACCGGGGCGAAGGGGGTCCACTTCTGGGAACCGAGGTAGAGGGCGATGAGAAGGGCGGGCAGGGCGGCGAGCAGGAGGAAGAAGGAGAGGTGGCGGAAAATCCCCGGAATCCCCAGGAGAAGAGCGGCGATTACCGCGATGATGCCGAGCAGGGCGACCTCGTCGATGACCCCGAGCCNCTGGTGGGCNTCCATGCCCTCGGGCCGTGGCAGGATGTCGAAGGAGCTCACCATTTTCTGCAGTTGCAGGTTGTTGTCCCAGGGCGAGGGGTTCTCCGGGCTGGCATCGGTGAAGAGGACGGTGCGGGGGANGCCGGNGGACTGCTCCGCGATCGCCTCGCGGGTATCGTTCACCTGGCTGGGGACATAGGCCTGGGTGGCGGANCGCTCGATGTGGGCGGNTTNCTCGACGAGCTCGATCTGGAGCTCACCGAGTTCGTTGATGGGAATGATTGGACCGTCCCCAAGCCGGATGTGACGACCCAGTTCAATGCGAACGCGGTCGGGAGGGACGTTAGCCTGCGCCATGGCGACGGCGAGGGGGAAGGAGGGAATGAGGTAGTCGCCCCAGCGAACGAATTCGGGGCGNGCCCCTTCCATGCTCTCCTGCAGTCGGAAGGAGAACCGGAGATTGGGGGCGGGCGATGCGGAGGGCGGGAGAACAATGCGGTTGACCCTGACGAGCCGGCCCACCTCTCCTTTCACGTTCCGAAGNGGGATCGCGCTTCGCTTCAGGTAGGGTGGAATGGGCTGNCCTATTTTCGGNCGGTGAAGGTCGACGGTAAGGACCACGGTTTCGAATTGNGAGAGGGCGTTGTTGAGNCTGCCGAGGCGCCCGAGGTGCGCGAGNCCCTCGCCNTCCCAGCTCAGGGGCTCCTCGATGGCNGCGACGCGGCAACCGACTTCATGCATGTGGTTGAGCAGTCCCCACCAGTCTTCCGGCTCCAGCGGATAGTTGAGCTCCTCTCCTGCCTGCTCATCGATCTTCACGTGCAGGTAGGGCTGGGCCTGGCCANCCACCAGAGGGCGGATGAGACGGACGCGAGANACGGGTTGCGAATCGTCGATCACGAAGTCGTCNNCCGCCCGGGATNTTGTCAGGAGGCGTTCCAAGAAGACGTTTTCCTGTTCCCGGAGTGGTTTCCAGTCATCCGCGAGGAAGGCCACGCAGACCCCGGCCTCAAGGGCGAGGACGGCGAGGACGAGGCGGACGAGCCAAGGCTTCATATTGGTGCTGAGTGCCGAAGAAAGGGAACTGAAAGACGGTAGATGCAGGCTGTCCTGTTCACTNGGTGCTGGCGGCTCCCCCGGACAGCTCCNCNGCCTTCTCCAGGATGGGGCGAAGCACTTCGTCGAGAGGGGTGTCGGNGATCCNGGCGAGNAGGAGGCGGGCGGCGGTGGGAATGTGCTGGAGGTACCATTCATTCCCCTGGCCGTGGAGGATGTTGGCGTAGGCACCGAGCGCCTGCATGAGGCGCTGGGTGGCACAGTCCCGGAGGAGTTCGGGGACGGGGCGCTCNTCNGANATNTCTTCCCANAGNTCGAGGAGNTGNTCCTGTTCTTCCTCGGAGTGATCNAGGTAGGGGTCGTAGAGCAGGGAGGCGAGATCGTACTCCTGNCGTCCCAGGCGCAGGCCCTGGAAGTCAATGAGCCAGGCCTTCTCGCCGTTGAGAATGATGTTCTGGGATTGGAAGTCGCGATGGACGAGGTTGCGGTGGGAGGNCCCGAGATTCGTGCGGAGGTTGATGAGGGCATCGTTGTCCCGCAGCCGTGATCCATCGAGGCCGAGGTGTTTTTCCACGAGATGCTCGATGAAGTAGTCCTGTTCCCACTCGTNTGTCTCCGCGCTGAAGGGGGCCGAGAGCTCAAGGTCCTTCGGGGGGCGGGTGTAGAAGAGNCGGTCCAGCTGCTCAAGTGCACTGCGGTAAAACGGTTCGCGCTGCTCCCACGGCTTGTCCTTTATGGAAAGNAGGTCTTCCTCGCCGAGGTCCTCCACCAGCGCGATGTTTCGCCCGGGATTGTCGTAGAGGACTTCCGGGACATTGAGGCGATTCTTCCTGAGGAAGTTAGCGACGGGCAGGAAGAAGCGGTTGTCCTCGCGGTCNAGGCTGTAGTGGATTCCAATGAAGGTGGGGTGGCCTTCCGCCTTGAGACGGACGATGGTCCGGCCCGAAGCGCCGCGCTTTATGGGCTCGAGAATAACGGTGTGGTCCGGATCGAGCCCGAGATGGGCGCGGACGGCGGTGAGCAGTGTATCGGCAGCCATGTCGGTGAGAGGGANNTAGTGGTCGGCAGGAGGCGGCTTGGGACCGGCTGGGTCGTGGTCCTAGAGATCTTCGTCGTGGTGGGCGCCGGTGGCAGGAGTGGATGAACAGACGATGCAGTTTGTCAATTGTGCACCGTCTGCGATTCGCGCTCCCGGCCAGAGGACTGAGTTCAAAACAACCGCATCTGCCCCGATGCAGGCNCCCTCTCCTACCGCGGAGGCCTCGACCATCGCGGTGGAGTNGATCTGGGCCGCNGGGTGCACGGCGGAGCCGAATTCCGGGTGTCTGTGTGCGTCGAGATAGGACTCCCGGGTTCCCAGNTCGAGCCATTGGCCCTCGTCGTGGAAGNAGGCACCGAGCTGGTTGGTGCGGATGAGNTCGAGGAANGCGGGGATGACCGAGATCTTCTGGCCNGGAGGAATGAGATCGAGGAAGGCGGGGGCCACGCAATAAACGCCNACGAACTGGTGGGTGCCCGGAGCGGTTCCGTTCAGCCCGCTGATATCGATGACTCGATTCCCGGCGATGGCGACGTGGGGTTCATGCCCGGTCCNACGCAGGCCGATCGTGACAGGGTCCGGGGACTCGCTGTGGGTCCTGAGGAGGCGAGGGAGCTCGAGGGAGGTCAGAATGTCTCCATTGTGGACGAGGAGAGGGTCTCCATTGATCCAGGACTCGATGTTTTTGAGGCCTCCCCCGGTCTCCAGGAGAACGGGTTCGTGGAAGAAGGTGATGGGAGCGCCGCAGTAGCTGGNCCCGGGAAAGGCTTCCTCCCATTTCCCGGGNAGGTGATGGGTGTTGATGGCAAATTCCTCGATGCCCGCAGCGAGGCAGTGGTCGAGAGTGTGCTCGATGAGAGGCCGGTGNAATACAGGGATGAGGGGCTTGGGAAGGACNTCGGTGAGCGGGCGCAGCCGGGTGCCAAGGCCGGCTCCCAGGAGAAAGGCTTTTTTGATCGACTTGCTCACGGGAAGANGGGTGGCGGGTCGCGGCNCGGCTGGCAAGTATTTGTGGTGGGCAGGGATGCCAGGTTCCCCGGTGAGGCGGGCTGCGCGGTGCGACGGCGACCCGGGAGGAATTCCAGAGCCTTCTGTGTCGCTGCTGGCCGNNTGTCCTCCTTGGAACGATCGTTTTTCCGGAACCNTGCCGCGCGAGCAGCTCAGGGCCGNCTGTGANGTTTACGGGTTTTGCCCGNTTCTTCTCGCGCCGCCTCGCCTGACCCTGCCGGGATCTTCAGGGGTAAGGCCGACCACGAGGTCGAGGCGGGCGGTCAGTTCGCCGGACCGGGAGCCCTTGAGGGGCTTGAAGGGGACCGTGACAAGTTTCTGCAGTTTGGGGTCACCCCCNCCGAGTCGCTTGTANAGAAGNTCNCTGTCATTGGCCTTTTCNCCCTCGATGTAGAGTTGGGTCGTAAGNAGGCGCTTGTTGTTCAGGGAGACCGCGATGTGGATATGNGGCGTGCGGCCGGGATAGGGCGGTGGCTTGATGGTACGGAAGTGNTACTCTCCCTTGGAGCNGGTCAGGAAGCGCCCNTAGCTCTGGAAGTTGCTGTCCCGCTTCTCCTGGTGNTTGGCCCTGCTGTGCAGNTAGATGCCCTGGTTGTCCACCTGCCAGATTTCGACCAAAGCGTTGCGGAGGGGCTGGCCCTTGGGGTCCATGACAACCCCTGTCAGGTAGGAGATCTCACCAACTGCAGGGGTGATCGCGTCATTGACGATGAGGAGGTCGTTGTCGGTGTCGAGGGGNAGNTTGTCGGGGTAGAANGGGCCCTCGGCATCACGGGGAGTGCGGGTCAACAACTCGGCGAAGGCGCCCGGGACGGTGAANAGGGAGGCTGAACCNNCGAGGGAAGCNCGGAGAAAGTNGCGGCGGTGGCAGAGCNGGCAGTCCAGGTTGGGTTTCATGGGAGNAATGGGCCTTGGGAGAGAACCCCNATCATGGACAGGAGCCACGACCCGGAAAGTCAAAAATCCGGTTTCAAAGCAGGTCGTCGAGGGCCCGCCGGAACGGGGATGGGATCGGGAGTTTTGNCAGGTTNCGCACGGCGTGAAATTGTTCGGTTGTCTCGCCGGGCGCGGGGGGAAGCTGAGAGGGGGAGCAGCGGTGGATGTAGAGGGTGACCCGGTGGTGGGTGATGCCGTAGCGGTGAGTNGCGAGGAGCGGAAAATCGGCGAGTTCATCGTGGGNGCGCTCGGGGAGTTTCCAGAGCCCCCTCCGGCGGGGGCCCTCGCCCCGGGCCAGGAGGACTGCCCCGCTGCGCGTGCGGACGAAAAGGACATGTTCGTCGACCGANACCGTCTTGCGCCGGGGAGACTTGCGGGGCAGGGATGCGGGGTCGGGGGTGCGGCAAAAGTCGTGAATGGGACATTGCAGGCAGTCCGGTGATCGGACGGAGCAGTGGGACTGGCCGAGTTCCATGAGTGCCGAGTTGAAGGCGCGGGGATTCCGGGAGGANAGGAGTGTTTCNGCCCATCCCCAGAGTTGTGNCTGGGCGGAGGTCTGGTCGACCCGCTCGTGATAGTCAAAAAGACGACTCAGGACGCGGGTGATGTTGGCGTCGACGATGGGAACTGCCTTGTCGAAGGCGAAGCTGGCCACCGCCCCGGCTGTATAGCGGCCGANGCCGGGCAGTGCTGCGAGGGTGCCGGGATCCGAGGGAAACTTCCCGCCGTGCTCGGCCAGGACGGCGCGGGCGGCTTTCTGAATGTTGCGGGCGCGGTTGTAGTAGCCAAGCCCTTCCCAGGCGCGGAGGAGCTTGGGCTCCGGGGCCTCGGCGAGGGACTCGATGTCGGGAAACGTTTCGAGGAATCGCTCGAAGCGCCGGTTTCGGACCACGGCTCCCACCGTGGTCTGCTGCAGCATGATTTCGGAGACGAGGATGGCGTAGGGGTCGGTGGTCCGCCGCCAGGGGTAATCGGTNGCTCGCTGATCAAACCAACGCAGAAGCGCGTTGCGCAGGGCGCGGACGTTTCGGAGGGGGTCGCGGGCAGCGGCTGGTTTGAGCACGGGGAGAACATCGGGCATTGCAGAGAAGAGGTCGAACACGGAAAGTGGCCGNGGTGGCACTGACAACCTACACNCAGGCGATTGGCGAGGCTGATGTGGAGAAGTTGCGGGGGATCCTGGACCGGGACGGGTTCGAATTCCTCAGCAAGCCATATGCTCACTTCTCTGCCCGCAAAGGAAAACTGAACGTGACGGTCTATAANAAGGGACCCAAGGTGCTGGTTCAGGGAAAAGAGACGGAGGATTTCGTGAAGTTCACCTTCGAGCCTGAAATACTNGGGGAAGCGCGCCTGGGATACGAGGAGGTGCACAATCCGGAGATGTTTGNGCCCCATTTCGGAATCGACGAGAGTGGGAAGGGGGACTACTTCGGCCCGCTTGTGATTGCCGGCGTCTACACCGATGCGGTGACTACGCGGGCACTCATTGAGGCGGGCGTGATGGATTCCAAGCGGGTTAGCTCAAGTGCCCGCATTCGGGCCCTGGCGGCGTCCATCCGCAAGACGCACGGGATCCGGGAGGCAGTCGTCCTGATTGGACCGGAGCGCTACAATGAACTCTATGAGAAGTTCACTAACCTGAATGAGTTACTGGCCTGGGGTCACGCCAAGGTCATCGAGGAGTTGTCGGTCCGGGTGCCGGCCTGTCCCCGCGCACTGAGTGACCAGTTTGCGAACCCGCGTGTGCTGCAACGGGCCCTCGCACGGAAAGGCCTCGAGATNGAGTTGCAGCAGCGCACGAAGGGGGAGAGTGACGTGGCGGTAGCGGCGGCNTCCATCCTGGCGCGGGAGGCCTTCGTGAGCTGGATGGAGCAGGCGGCCGCGGAGTGGGGCCTGCCGCTCGCGCTGGGGGCGGGCCCGCCGGTCCTNGAGGCCGGGCGCGCCTTTCTTGNGATGCACGGCGAGCAGGAGTTNCGGAAGGTNGGAAAATTTCACTTTAAGACGACAAATCAGTTGACCAGCGAGGGATCTGAGGGAGGTATCCCGTAGCACNNCTTTNGCCTTTCAGTTGGCGCGGCANGTGCTGAGNATAAATGTNTAACGGAATATTATGGCTACGATCACCAAACGCGACCTCGTTGTGCGGATCAGCAACGAGACAGGGCTGACTCAGCAACAGGTTTTCGACGTTGTGCAGAAGACCCTCGATGCGGTCACCGTCGACCTTGCTCAGGGAAATACGGTAGTCATGAGGAATTTTGGCACCTTCGAAGTGCGCCAGACGAAGGCCAAGGTCGGTCGNAACCCGAAGGATCCNGGGAANGACGTTCCCATTCCTCCCCGTGCNGTGGTNAAGTTCAAGCCCGGGAAGGAAATGAAGGAGAAAGTCGCGCGGATCCTNCCNGTCATCCAGCAGCAGGANNNGNTANANATCCCCGACTAGGGCCGAGTGCTGNGTGGGGNTGNGGAGATCCGACACCAGACCGNGGGCCTGCCCCGGCACNCCGGAGGCTNTGAAACAGGTGGGCGNGNANCATGCCNGCCNCCGNCGCCCGGNNANATTGTTCCCGACTCNNAGNCCNTTCTGGANCTTCCAAGGNCCAGAGATTGTCAACCTGCCCTTATTTTTTTAGGGTGCGGNCATGGGAAANTTGGTGTTCTTCCTGCCGCTGCTGATACCGNTTCTGGTAAGCNCCTGCGGGGGAGGAGGTTACAAGGGNTACATGACGCGGTCTTACAAGATCCGGGGGGTGCACTATCAGCCCATGAGCGTGGAGCAGGCCCTGCGCCATGAGGAAACCGGTATTGCTTCCTGGTATGACGAGAGCACGTTTCTNGGNTTCAAGCGGGGGAACACCTCGCTGGGAGAAAAGGTGGGACGTTTCGATGTGAGCGGGGCGCACAAGACCCTCCCACTGCCCTGTCGGGTGAAGGTGACCAACCTCGAGAACGGGAAATCGCTCAGAATGCGCCTCAACGACCGGGGTCCCTTCGTTGCAGGGAGAATCATCGACGTCACTCCGCGGGCGGCCAGGAAGCTGGGCTTCAAGGAAAGGGGATTGGCCCGGGTGAAGGTGGAGTGCCTAAGTGTGGGAGACGGGAAATATGAGCGAAAGCGGAAGAGAGGCATTCCCTTCATTCCCTTCCTGTAGGGCACTCGGGGGCACCGGATAGTTGCCGGGGACCGCGGTCAGGCGCTCAAGGGCATTGGCTGATTCGCACTTTTCCCGCAGNCGGAAAGCTGCTAGGAGCAGCGCCCCTCTGAGCAATCATGGTTCAACAAGAGCTCCAGGAAGTACGCGTCTTCGCCCCGGCCACGGTGGCGAATGTGGCCTGTGGCTACGATGTGCTGGGATTTGCGATTGATGCCCCGGGAGACGAAGTAGTNGCGCGGCATGCCAGCGAACCGGGCCTGCGCATCGTGGAGATTACGGGGGACAACGGAAAACTTCCGACCGAGGTGTCCGGAAACACGGCGGGAGTGGCGGCCCAGGATCTCCTCCGTCATCTTGGAATGCTGGATCGTGGGATNGAGCTCGAGATACACAAGAAAATGCCCTTTGGCAGCGGGCTGGGTTCGAGTGCGGCCAGTGCGGTGGCTGGTGCTTACGCGGTCAACAAGCTGATCGGGGAACCGCTGACCAAGAAGCAGCTNCTNCCCTTCGCCATGATGGGGGAATCGAGTGCCGATGGCGCGTGGCATGCGGACAACGTGGGCCCCTNCCTGCTGGGGGGTATCGTCTTCATCCGCTCCAACCAGGAACTGGACATTGCCCAGCTGCCGGTGCCGGAGCATCTCTGGGCCGCGGTTGTCCATCCTGACATCGAGATCCTGACCAAGGTTGCCCGGGAGATTCTCCCCCGCGACGTTCCCCTCGACAATGTAACCCAGCAGGTGGGCAATCTCGGGGGGTTGATNTGCGGCCTGATCCAGGAGGATTACGAATTGATCAGCCGGTCCATCCACGACGTGATCGCGGAGCCGCGGCGTCAGAAGCTCATCCCGGAGTTCTACCGGGCCAAGCGGGATGCGATGGCTGCCGGGGCGCTTGGCTTCAGTATATCGGGGGCGGGACCGAGTGTCTTCGCGCTGTGNGAGGGCGAGGAAACCGCCCGCCGGGTCGGGGCCGAGGTTTCTCGGGTGTTCACNGAGGCTCCGATCGAGAACCANGTCCACGTGTCGAAGATCAATCCCCGTGGGGTTCACATGGTCGNTTCCTAGGAGTCGTGGCTCCCGGGAGCNGCCGATTCGAGGCTGACAACGGCCCCAGGACCACCGACAACTTGTCCCCGTGGCACAGCGATTCTACAGCACCAATAGNCCGGACCAGTTCGTCGATCTGGAAGAGGCGGTGCTGCGGTCCCTGCCAGCGGACAACGGGCTCTACATGCCGGAAAAGATCCCGGTCTTGGAAGAGTCCTTCTGGGAGGAGTGGCGGGAGTGGCCCTTCGAGGAACTCTCCTACCGCATCGTCTCGGCGCTCTTCAGGGGGGCGGTGCCGGAGGATGCCCTGCGGGAGATGATCGCCGAAGCGGTCAATTTCGATGCGCCGCTGGTGAAGATCGGGGCGAGGACCCACGTTCTCGAGCTCTTCCACGGACCGTCCCTGGCCTTCAAGGATTTTGGGGCACGCTTCATGGCGCGGCTGATGGGCTGGCTCACCGGTTCTTCCGGGGTCGGGGAGACGGGACCGGATCTCACCGTCCTGGTGGCAACCTCCGGCGATACCGGGGGTGCGGTGGCGAGTGCCTTTCATGGAGTGCCGGCAACCAAGGTGGTTGTTCTCTATCCCAGCGGAAAGGTGAGTGGCCTGCAGGAAAAACAGCTNACCACCCTCGGGGACAATATCACCGCCCTNGAGGTGGCGGGCACCTTCGACGATTGNCAGAGGCTCGTGAAGGCGGCCTTCCTCGACCGGGAATTGTCGAGGGCGCGGAACCTGACCTCGGCCAACTCGATCAATATCGCACGGTTGGTGCCGCAGACCTTCTACTACTTCCATGCCGCCCGGCAGCTCCCGGAGGGAGTGAATCCTGTTTTCGTGGTGCCCAGCGGCAACTTCGGGAACATGACCGCTGGTCTTCTGGCGAACCTGATGGGATTGCCGGTCAAGCAATTCATAGCGGCCACGAACGTGAACGACGTNGTGCCAGCCTACCTNNANAGCGGAACCTACTGCGCGAGGCCGAGCCTCGCAACCATCTCCAACGCGATGGACGTNGGAGCCCCCAGCAACTTCGCGCGCATGCTGGAGCTCCACCACCACGACCATGGCCTGATGGCACGGACAATCGCGGGCTTCCGTTTTGAGGACGAGCAGACGCGGGANGGGATCCGGGAGGTCAAGGCCNGCACCGGCTATGTGATCGATCCGCACGGCGCNGTGGGCTATCTGGCCGCCGAACAGTGGCTGGGCGNCCACCCCGGGGACACCNTGGTNGTCCTGGAAACTGCACATCCCGCAAAATTCCTCGACGTAATGGAGGAGGAACTGGGGGAGGGAGTCGTCGAAATTCCGGAGCGGCTGGCCGGTTTGGCCCAACGCGAGAAGGTGGCCGTTGAGATGTCCCCGTTGGAAGAGGAGTTTCTCGACTGGTTGCGGCAGCAGCCTGATTGAGGACCCGAGGCGGGCNGGTCGAGGGTTTGGAATCCGGACTAACTGCCGAAGGGCGGAAGAATNAGTTCGTCGCCCGGTTTGATGACGGGNTTGCCTCCGTCGGGGAAGGTGCCGCGCACCGGATTGGCGGAGGCCTGGTTGTTCTCAGGGTAGAGGAAGTCGACCTGGAGCTGCCCGTAGATTCCGGTCTGGCGCCGGATGGCCAGGACGGTCCCGGGTTCAAGCGGTTTGTGGAGCTCGATGATGGCGAATCCGCCCGCGGGCTGGTCCGGTTGCTTGTCCACCCATTTTACGACCTTGGCCTGAAGCCAGGCAGCTTTCACGGTGGAGGCACGGGCCTTGTGCTTCTTGGCGGACTCGATCATTTCCTTGGAGATCAGGCCCTGCTCGGCCTCGGCCTTCAGGAGGTCCCGCTCGCGCTCGGCCTCGGCGAGTTCNCNGAGAAGCTCTTCCCGGGTCGGGTCACCGCTCCGGGCTTCCGGNCCNGGAGTNTCGNCGATTNCGGCCGGGANCGGTATGGTTGCGGGCGGACTGGCGACTACCNCGCCCGTGNCCTCGGGNGAGGGGGCGGGGGGCAGGGGNGAGGGAGCGGGATTGGCCGGGGTCGCCGGGGCCAGCAGGCTCGGATCGATGCCGGGAACGGGGGCCGGGGGATTCAATTGGCTCTGCTGGGCGCTGAGTGCNGCGAGCTCGGCACGAATCTTTTTGAGCTCCGCTTCGTCGTCGTTACCGGTCATCTTCATGACGGACAGGGTGACCGCTGCGGCCAAAAGCAGGCCGGTAGCTCCGAGGAGCGCCGTGATCATGTTCATGGCGGAAGTCTGGGACACCGGTGTGAAAAAGTCAAAAACCCAGCCACAATCCCTGTATACACGGGGCACGCGGGGCTTGCGGCGGTCCGGGCACAGCGTTACAGGAAGGCCGATGAGCGCTCAGGAGAAGGGCTATAAAGACACGTTATCGCTGCCGGAGACCACCTTTCCGATGCGGGGCGATCTCGTGAAGAATGAGCCTAAGCGCCTTGCGCGGTGGGAGGCCGATGGTCTTTACGGGAAGATTCTGGCCCGTCGCCGGGCCGAGGGAGCGCCCACGTTTATCCTGCATGACGGGCCCCCTTTNGCGAACGGGGACGTGCACATGGGAACCGCGCTCAACAAGGTGCTCAAGGACCTGGTGGTNAAATCGCGGACGATGGCGGGCTACGAGGTCCCCTTCATCCCGGGGTGGGACTGCCATGGCCTGCCCATCGAATTCAAGGTCGTGCAGGAAGCACGTGACGAGGAGCCCGCCGAGATCCGGCGGCGTTGTGAGGCATTCGCCCGGGGTTGGATTGACACNCAGCGGGAGAGCTTTCGTCGCCTGGGAGTCTTCGGGGACTGGAACAATCCCTATCTCACTCTNGATCCTGCCTACGAGGCGGAGATCATCCGGGTCTTCGCCAGGCTGGTGGAGAACGGAGCGGTCTACCAGAGCAAGAAGCCNGTCCAGTGGTCCTATGGGGCGCACACGGCGTTGGCGGAGGCCGAGGTGGAATACAAGGAGAAGACAAGCCCGGCAATCTGGGTAAAGTTTGATTTCACGGCGGATTCTGAGGAGAGATTCCGGGAAGTGACTGGGGTGCGCTNGGAGGGTAACTACAGCCTGGTCATCTGGACGACCACCCCCTGGACCCTGCCGGCGAACCTGGCGGTGGCCCTGCANGAAAACTTCGTGTATGTGGCTGGTCGCTTCGAGAACAAGGGGGGAGAGGGTTATCAGCTCGTGATCGCAAAAGAGCTCGTGGAGGAGTTCACCGCCAAGACCGGTTTTTCGCCTGCCGGTGCCCTCACTGAATTCAAGGGTGCGGAGCTCGAGGGCCTGGAGACCCGGCATCCGTTCCTGGAGCGCACCAGCAAAGTCATCCTAGCACCATTCGTCACGACGGACACCGGAACGGGCATGGTGCACATCGCGCCGGGACATGGTGCGGACGACTATGTGGCGGGCCGGGACCACGGGCTCGGGGTGGTTTCACCAGTTGATGATGACGGGAAGTTCACGGAGGAGGCGGGACTGCCTGCCCTTGTAGGGAAGCATGTTTTTGAGAGCAATGAGGACATCATCACCCTGCTGAACAGCAAGGGAGCGCTCCTGGGGCGTGAGGACTACCAGCACGAATATCCGCACTGCTGGCGGTCCAAGACGCCCATCATCTTCCGCGCGGTCGAGCAGTTTTTCATCTCCCTTGAGGATCTGCGTGANACGGCCCTGGGGGAGATCGACAAGACNGAATGGCTGCCCCCGTGGGGCCGCAACCGGATCTACGGGACGGTCGAGTCGCGCCCCGACTGGTGTATCAGCCGCCAGCGGACCTGGGGAGTGCCGCTGCCTGTCTTCTTCGCACCGGACGGGGAGGTCATTCTGGATGCCGACCTTGCCCGCAGGGTGGCCGACCTCGTGGAGAGCGAGGGAACGAACATCTGGTTCGAACTGGACGAGGCAGAGCTCGTGAGCAGGCTCGGCCTGCCCGAGGGAACGACCAAGTGCAGGGATACCCTCGACGTGTGGATCGATTCAGGAAGCAGTCANGCGGCGGTGATGGATCGTCATGCGGAGCTCCACAGCCCGGCGGATCTTTACCTGGAAGCCACCGACCAGCACCGGGGGTGGTTCCAGAGTTCCCTGATGCTGAGCGTGGCCTACAGGGGATCCGCACCCTACAANACGGTGATGACCCACGGTTTCGTGGTGGACCAGGACAAGAAGGGCAAGCTCTCCAAGAGTGAGGCAGAGAAGGCCGGCAAACCGATTGACGCGGCGCACTACTACAACAAATACGGGGCCGACATCCTGAGGCTGTGGGTGAGCAGCGTGGACTGGCAGAACGAGGTTCCCTTCGGCGAGGACCTCTTCAAGCAGGTGGCGGAGCCCTACCGCCGGCTCCGCAACACCCTGCGTATTCTTCTTGGGAACCTGCATGGATTCGATGCCTCCACGGATGCGGTGGATCCAGGAGAGATGACTCTCGTAGACCGTTGGATTCTTGAGCGCCTTCACGAGGTGGTGAGTGAGTGTCGGCGGGCCTATGAGGCNTATGAGTTCCGAAAGGTCTTCACCGTGATCAACCAGTTCTGTGCACACGACCTCAGTGCGATCTACATCGACCTCACGAAGGACCGGCTTTACTGCGATGCGAGGGACTCACCGCGTCGGCTGGGAAGCCAGACTGCCATGAANGNNGTCGTGGAGGCCCTGGCGAAGCTGCTGGCNCCNATTCTGGCATACACGGCCGAGGAGGCGTGGGAGCACTCGGGGCGGGAGGGAAGTGTGCACGANCAGGACTTTCCCGTGCCNGATGAACGTTTCGCGGGNCGNGAGGCGACCGGGGAGGTCGATCAGNTGCTCGAGTTGCGGGGGATCATCCAGACAGCCATTGAATCGCAGGTGCAGGCAAAGGCATTCAACAAGAACAATGAGGCGGCGGTTGAGCTGACCCTGCCTGCCGGCCACGCCTTGCGAAGTCATCTTGAGGATCGTGACTTTGCGACCGAGTTCTTCATTATCTCGGACTTGGAGCTGGTAGAGGGACCCGAGGTGTCCGCCGCGGCCAGGAAGACGGAATATCTCATGTGCCCGCGCTGCCGGCGCTACGAGCCCCTGGAGGAGGAGCCAGGCCTGTGTGACCGCTGTGGCGATGTCCTGGGAGGGGGGGTGTCGTGAAGACTCTTCCTAGTTTGCTTCTCAAGCTGGTCCTGCCGCTGTACCTGCTGGACCAGGTGACCAAGTGGCTGGTGGTCTGGAATTTCGAGGCACCGCCTGCCGGTTCCAACTTTTCTTCCGATCGCGTGGTCGTGGTGGAGGACTTTTTCAACATCGTGCGGGTGCACAACCAGGGCGCGGCATTCGGGCTTGGCAATGGGACGGCCTGGGCGCCCCTCGTCTTCTTCGTGATCGCCGTCATTGCTCTGGGCGTGCTGACCTACTTCTGGAAAAAGGGTGCCTTTGATACCGTTCTCCTGCGGTTCGCGGCCGGACTTCTTGCGGCGGGCATCCTGGGCAACCTCACCGACCGGATTTTGCAGGGATTCTTTTTACCGGCTTACACGGATGAAGGTTTCTTTACGCGGCTCTCTCATGGCTATGTCGTCGATTTCCTCGATTTCAGGATCGGGCTCTATGGTAAACTGTTTCCCGCCACTGGTGGACACTGGCCCTCGTTCAATGTGGCGGACTCCTGTATCTGCGTGGCAGCTTTCTTCCTGATTCTTTCAACGTTCAGGAGTGAAGCGGAGTCCAAGGGGAGAAAGGAAGGCCCGGAGGCCGAGGCATGATGGTTTACTGCCCAGAATTACGATCCGCCCCACCGGGAGCAGGCCAGTTCCAGTAGGAAGGCCACAGCCTCGCCGCCTCTACCCTCAAGCCCCTTGCAACAATGGAGATCTGGAAAGCAATTCTCGTCGGGATCGTCCAGGGACTCTCGGAATTCCTGCCCATTTCGTCCTCGGGGCATATTGCCCTGACCCAGTTCCTGCTCGGGATGCGGGAGCCCGGCGTGGCCCCTGAGCAGAATATCACCTTCGAACTGGTTGTTCACGTGGGGACCTTCCTCAGCGTGATCATCTATTTCCGCCAGCGCCTCTGTTCGCTGCTGTTGAGCCTCTGGCAGAAGGAGCGCAGGGAGGAGCGCAAGATGATCCTCTGGCTGTTTGTCGCGACCATCCCGGCCACGATTGCCTTTTTCAGTGCGAAGGACTTCTTTGAGGGCTCCTACAATAACCCGGTTCTGGTGGGCGCCTGTCTGCTGGGAACAGGGGTGATCCTGCTTCTGCCCAAGCTGTTCAAGCCCCGGGAGCGGGAATTCGGACTGAAGCAGGCGCTCTGCATGGGACTGGCGCAGTCGCTTGCCATCCTGCCGGGAATTTCCCGGAGTGGTTCGACTATCACGGCCGGCCTCCTTTCCGGTGCCCGGGCTGCGAAGGCGGCCGAGTTCTCCTTCCTCATGTTCCTGCCCGCGATCGGGGGCGGCATCCTGGTGAAGCTCCGGGATCTGCAGGCGGTGGCGAAGAGCGATGTCGCGGCGGCCTATTTCTCGGGGTTTCTCGCCGCCTTCCTGTCCGGGCTGTTTGCCGTCTACCTCGTTCTGCAGCTCATCAAGAGAGGGAAGTTCGAATACTTCGCCTATTACTGCTTCCTCGCCGGCGGGGCCGCGATGCTCTACTTCGGGGCGCGCTAGCGGGATTGCGGAGAAGGCAGGCTGAGCCGCCAGGTGCGTGGGGGAGGTCGCCCGGGGGTTGGCAAAGTGGCCAAAGCGTACATAGTCGCCGCGTTCCCATGCTCGCCAAACGCATCATCCCCTGCCTCGACGTGACTGACGGCCGCGTGGTGAAGGGCGTCAATTTTGTAGACCTGCGGGACGCCGGAGATCCGGTGGACTGCGCGGTGGCCTACAACGAGCAGGAAGCGGATGAGATCGTCTTCCTCGATATCACGGCCTCCTCGGACGAACGCGATACGATGGTGGAGGTTGTTCGAAGGACTGCTGAGCGCTGCTTCGTTCCCCTCACTGTTGGAGGCGGCATCCGCGTGGTGGAGGATATGCGGCGCATGCTCCTGGCCGGGGCGGACAAGGTGGGCGTCAACACTGCTGCCATCCGGCGTCCGGAACTGGTGGACGAGGGAGCCAATACCTTCGGGAGCCAGTGTGTCGTGGTTGCGATCGACGCGAAGCGGGAAGGCCCTGGCAAGTGGGGAGTCTATACGCACGGGGGGCGCAAACCGGTGGAGGGACTGGATGCGATCGAATGGGCTCGTGAGGTCTACGATCGCGGAGCGGGTGAGATTCTTCTCACCAGCATGGATGCCGATGGCACGAAGGATGGTTACGATATTGAGCTCACTCGCGCGGTGAGTGATGCGGTCGGGATCCCGGTCATCGCGAGCGGGGGGTGTGGAACGCTGGATCACATGGTGGAGGTTCTGCGCGACGGCAACGCCGATGCGGTCCTCGCTGCGAGCATTTTCCACTTCGGGGAGTTCACCGTGCCCGAGACCAAGCACTACCTCGCAGAGCAGGGGATTCCCGTCCGGCCGGAAGTGGGTCAGTAGATGGGGGAGGCGGACTGTCCACCGGGGCGGGTCGCGAGGAATCCTTGCCGGCTGCTCACTCCAAGTAGGTTCGATGCACCCGGGGCGTAATGCTGGTAAAGACCTCCCACGGAATCGATCCAGCCTTGCGGGCAATCTCGCTGACGGGAATGTTGGGGCCGAAGAGCTCCACTTCATCTCCGGGAGTGCAGCCGGGATGATCAGTAAGATCGGCCATGACCTGGTCCATGGTCACGCGTCCGAGGAGGGGGACGCGTCGGCCACGGATGAAGACTTCCGGGGTATTGTTGGAGAGGGCACGCGGATAGCCGTCGCCGTATCCGATGCCGATCGTGCCCACCCGGGTGGGGCGGGTGGTGAGGAAGGTGCGGCCGTAGGAAATCCCGTGTCCGGGTGGAAGCTCACGAATCACGGAAAGCCGTGACTTGAGGGTCATCACGGTGCGGAAGGTGTTATTGTCATCGTCGAAGGGGGAAACACCGTAGAGCAGGAGGCCCGGGCGGACGAGGTTGGTGGTCCGGGACCGGTAGCCGAGCAGGCCCGCTGAGTTGGCGAGGTGAATGTATTCGAACTCGTCGCGGGAGGGGAGGGACTCGACCAGGGTGTCAAAGGCATCGAACTGGGACCGGGTGAATTCCACGTCCTCATCGGCGGCGGGAAGATGGGAGCCCAGGCCGGTGACCCTGACCGAGGAAAGGGCACGGATCGCTTCCAGGGCGGCAGGCACGTCTGCAGGCAGGAAGCCGCCTCGTCCCATTCCAGTGTCCACCGCGAGGTGCGCATGCAGGATGGAGCCCGCGTCCCGGGCGACTTGATTGAAGTGACGTGCTTCCTCCATCGTGTTGAGGCAGGGAACCCAGTGGTGGGCTACGACCTCGCTGCGCTCCCCGGGGAGGGTGGCGCCCAGGAGATACACGGGAGTATTCACTCCGGCATTGGTGAGTTGGCGCGCTTCGCCGACGTTGGCCACCCCGAAGAAGGTGACACCCTCGCGGGCTAGGGTGCGGGCCATTGTTTCAAGACCGTGCCCATAGGCCCCGGCCTTGACGACGGCCATGACATGCTGGCCACTGAGCTCGCGTGCGGCTGAAAGATTGTGACGCAGGGCGGAGAGATCGACCTCGGCCCAGGAACGGGGAGAGCTTTCGGGCGCGGCGCTCACGGGGCAGAGCCTAGGGCACGACGGGACGTTCGGCAAACCCTGCGAAGGAGCGGGAGAAGAATAGCCCCCGCTTCTGCCGGGTCTGCAAGGGTGGGGCCGCTTCCTCTGGAAGCGGGAAATCGCACGTTTCAGTCGGGAAGCGCCTCCAGGCTCCATCCTTCGGGCCAGGTTCCCCGCGCAGGTTTCCCCGGATCAACCAGAACCCAGGTTTCCCGACCCTGTTCCATCAGGCGCCGGGCCGTCTTGGCAGCCTGCTCCGGCATCCTCGCTTCGACGGGGCTGCCGTCCGGCTGAGGCTGCACCACGATGCGGTAGATCAGAGAAGAGTTGACCTCATCATCGGTTTGCTCCACCGCGGTAATGATACCGGGAAGAGCGCGTCCGTGGACGACCAGGCGTTTCCGGGCGGCCCGGTGGCAACATGTGAGAACCACGCCGACATAGGCTCCCAGCGAAATGAGCAGCGGAATCCACCAGGAAGCGTCGTTGTTCCTGATGCTCAGGGAGACGATTAACGCAATCGTGCCCATCAGCGATAGTGCTGTCATGAGAAAGGTCGTGCTCCCCTGCCATCCGAGCTTCCTGATGGGTCCGGGTATGTTGGAACGGGGGACGGGCTGGTGGCGGAGAGCGTCAAGCATCTCGCGGGTGACGAGGTGCTTGCTGATGACATGGCCGATGTATCCGCCCCCGGAGGTCATGTTGTGCAGGGCTTCCTCGGCGAAGGTTCCTTCCACTGCGTTTGCCGCCCGGCGCCCGGCGTCGGGATCGTTGGCGATGGCGGCGCAGGCCGTGACTGCGTCGTCCAGAAAGGCCTGCAGGTCGGTGTCGGCAATCCGCTGGTCCGCATTGTGAACCTGTCGCGAGCCCAGGGGCCCGAGCTGCATTGAGGAATGGGATATGGCCTGTTGGTGCCGCATGAAAAGAACACCCCGCGGTTTGAGAATGATGACTGCGTCGCGAACGGTGACGAGGGCATCAATGGCCTGCCTGGTCAGCAGGGCCCGGAGTGAATCCGGGGTTGCGGTGGTGATGTCATAAGCGCTGTTGAATTGGTCCTCGCCTTCCAGCTGGCACGAGGGCATGCCGAGAAGATGTGAGAATGCGCTCTGAAGTTGGGATACGAGCTTTGATTTTGAGTGAAGCATCGCCTCGGGGAGGGTGGTTGCCGGGCGATAAAAGAAGACAAAGGTACGATGGAGGCGATAAAACTGCTGCCCGCTTTTACTTTTGGAACTCTCCTGCCAGGAAACATGCCCGAAAATATCGTAGCCCAGTTCGTGTTGCTGGAATTGGGCATCCTCGAATTCGAGGGAGCGCTCTTCAAAAGCTGCCTTGAGTTCACGCAAGGCGTCCTCGGGCAGGGCGTTTGGTGCAGGCTGTTCTGACATCCTCCTGGTAGTTCTGGGACGATGATATCTGCGTGGGGTCCGACCGGGGACCGGGAAGTGTCCAAGCTGCCTGGATGAATCACTCGGGGTGGGCTCTCCGCAGGGAGGCCCTCTTGCGTTGGAAGTGCTTGGTCACGCCCTCCCNCGGAGGCAGGGTGCGGTTTTGCCGCTACCTGTCCTGTATCGCCTGCGAGGCGCTTTGCAGGTCCCGTCCAAAACCCGAGACGGTTTCGCAGGACGTCAGGGCGGAAAATGCCATGGCACTGCCGAGAAGGAAGGCGAGCTTGATGATCTTGCTGGTCAATTTCATTTGTTTTTCCTGATACTCTTTTAATTTTAACTATTGCCGGCAAGAACGCAATGTCGATATGCAATCAAGGCATCGCACCGGCGGCTCTCTGCCCGGGGAGATAGGCCCGGCTTACCCGAACCGAAAGCGGTCCCGCCCCTCAAGCGTGAGCTCGCTCGTCCGGGCTGCGTTTCGAGGCGCCTACTTTTTTGCCGGCTTCTCGAAGATCATGAAGTGCTGCCATGGAAGAAGCGTGGAATCGGTGCTCTTCCACTTCAGGCCGACCACCTCCATTTCCTTGCGGGACTGGGCCACGCTCATCTTATGGAGAGGCTTGATGGGCACCGTGGGATCTTCGGCGCGGTATTCCAGAAGAATGACCCGGCCGCCTGGCCGCAGGGCCTTGAAGATGGACTCCATCATCTCCCGTGGATGGGAAAACTCATGGTAGGCATCCACCATGAGAGCGGCATCGATGGAGNCGGGCTTCAGCTTGGTATCCTCGACGGTNCCGAGGTGGGCCTCGACGTTTGTGAGCCCNAGTTTCTTCTCCTTGTTCTCGAGAAAGGCAATCATCTCGGCCTGTATGTCGACGGCCACGACCTTGCCCTTCGGGACNAGCGGCGCGAGACGGAANGTGTAGTAACCGGATCCNGCCCCAATGTCAGCGATNACGTCGGTTTCCTNGAGATTGAGGGCGGCAATCGCCTTGCTGGGCGCTTCCTCGTCCTCACGGTTTGACCGCTCGAGCCACCGGATGGCCTGATGGCCCATGACATAGGAGATCTCACGGCCCATGTAGTATTTTCCAATGCCGTCGCGGGTTTTGCGTCCCTTGCTGTAGTGGCTGGGCCCGCCATCTCCCCCTGGTTTGTTTTCCTTGCCGGGAGATTCGGCCAGGGACATGGGGGCTAGGCTGAAGGTCATTGTGAAACCAAGGATGAGAAGGCTCTTCATGGATCTGCAGGAGTGGCCTGCCACAGTCTGAAACCCCTCGCTCAGGTGCAACCAGAAAGAGACCACGCGACCGGGTGANCTGCACCGGGGACCNGCTTGCCGNCGGCCTGCCCCNGTGCGCGTCGCAGGGANTNCCCNGGCAGCCGGGGAGCCCCNTTCAGTGGCGGTCTGCTTCCCAGTAGCCCTTCTCCCAGCGGGCCGCCTGAGGGGGGATCTGNTCCTCGGTCCTGGTCCGNTCGGCCAGCGTAAAGACGACCGCGAGCGGNTTTTTTCCGGGGCGNGCCCCACGGGTGTAGGGGCCCTCNCCCCAGTGATNGCCCACCGCCACAAGGTGCANCTCGAGCGTGTTGNCCCCGGGGCCGGTTCGGATGAATCCGTCGAGCTCGCCCTCGTAACCACGCCTGCGGTCCTTGGTTTCNAGGTGGAATCGNCCNCGGACGCGGAAAGAGTTCCCGGAGGACCGGGGGGAAGGGCCGGGAAGCGGGCTCNCGTGCAGTTCNAGCTCTCTGACCTCNCTGCGTNGCCAGTGAGNCGGTTCNCCGCGGGTGTTGTCCACGAGGTGGAAGCGGGCGAGGCGCATGGCCAAGGCTGTGGGAAGTTTCCGGCCGTTCTNCGGCGGAGCCGGNCNGGTGAGTTGTGCNAGTTCGGTCCNCTTGACCCAGAGGTGGTCAGTGGCCACGCCGAAGCCCCTGTGATGGAACTCCTTCATGCCGGTTTCCGGTTCTTCGCAGGCGGCGTAGGAGTGGCCTTCCTTCTTGAGCACGCGGGAGTGCACTTTGACGGGAATGGTATCCCCGTCCACCGATCGCGCGTAGCGCGGATCCNGTTCGTCCCGGGCCAGTGCGGGGATCCTGACTGCTCCGGGGCGGCGTTCCGCGGCAGGGAGAGCCCTGTAGCGGAGCAGGCTGTCCTCGAGCATTCTGATGATACGCCGGGGGTCGCGGTTGTTGTTGAAGCCGAGCAGTTTTCCAGAGGCAGTGAAGGCGTAACGCCCCTGGCGGGTTCCCCCGCCCTTGCGGGGGCCCTGNTCGGCTACCGACCGGAAGAATTNTCCTAACGCATCNTTTTGCCTCCTCTGNTACCANTCGTCGGCTGCAACGAGAATGAAGTTGTCGCGCAGGAGTTTCTGCACTTCGGGATGGCCGAAGACGAACTCACGGTCCGCCACACCGTTGTTTCAGGTGCAGCCCAGGGGGTGCCCATCCATTTCCCAGAGGAAGATCGGCTTACCTGTGGCAGCTGCAAGCTGGCGAGCCTTCCAGAGGTCGATTTCCCAGCCCAGNTNCAGCCAGCCCGAGGNGGATTTCCCGGGAGTGCAGAGGGCGGTGAGCTCCTTGAAGTGGCCGGGAGAAATTTCACCCGTGCCGGTGGTGGTAGCGAGGCCTAAGAGGATCAGGATACGCGAAAATAGTCTCATGGTATGAACGAGGATCTCACGGAGGGGGGCCTTTGTCAGTCCTGAGCACGATGCTCGGCCCGGGGGCAGGGAACAGGTGGACGCCTTGCGGGTATTCGTTCCGAGGCAGCGGTCGTCCGGTTGTTCGCACTGGTAGTCGCATCAGGAGCTTCTTCTCCGTTGGCCGGCTGACCTGGAAAGCGGCCGGAGTCGACCCGGCGGGGGCGCCGTGGAGAAGGATCAAGCTCCTATCTGAGCAGGTGGAAGGCCCTGCCGGGCATTGNGCCCCGGGATGACAGCTTCGGGATGGCGACGGAGGTTCTACCATCAAGGGAAGCGGGGTTCGGGGACTCTAATCGGATGATCCGACCTGGCTTTACAACGTCCGGGCCATTGTCCAGTTTGGGAACTTAAGACAAGCTGCCATGAAATCGATCACGCCCTGCTTCCTGACCGCCTTTTTTCCTCTCTCGCTGCTGGCTGTCCTCGGGGTGGCCGTGAGTGCGCCGGATCAGGGAAAAGACGATGCGGCCCNAGNCGAAACGGCTGNTGGTGGCNNAGAGTCCCTCAAGGCNCTCCTCATCACGGGTGGTTGCTGCCANGACTANAACNGNCAGAAGGTCATCATTCCCGGTGGCATCAGCGAGCGTGCCAGGGTGGATTGGACCATNGTGCACGAGGGCGGCACGTCCCGGAANCACAAGGTCAGNATNTATTCCNAGGAGAACTGGACCGAGGGNTANGACGTGATNGTNCACAANGAATGTTTTGGNGGNGTNAAGGACGANGCNTTCGTNGNAGCNATCGCGAAGGCTCATGAGTCNACNCCCGCGGTGGTCCTGCACTGTACCATGCATAGCTATCGGGCCGCTCCGAAAGGTGNCGAGGAATGGCGCAGGTTTCTCGGGGTGACCTCGCGCAACCACGGGCGCCACGCTCCCATCAAGATGACCAACCTCAAACCAGATCATCCGGTGATGAAAGGTTTTCCCGCGGAGTGGACCACTCCGAAGGGCGAACTCTACCGCATCGAGAAGGTCTGGGAAACCGCCACTCCGCTGGCACGGGGAACCTCCGGTCCCAACGAGAATCATATCTGTGTCTGGGTGAACGAGTACGGCGAAAAGAAAAGTCGTGTATTCGGGACCACCATCGGCCACCACAACGAAACCATGCTCGAGCCTACGTATCTTGATCTGGTCACCCGCGGGCTGCTCTGGGCCACCGGCAAGCTTGGCGCAGACGGAAAACCGCTCCCGGGATACGGGACCAAGTAGCCGCCGGGCGGCCGTCTCTCCAGTCAGTCCGATAAGTCGGCCTAGGAAGAAAGGCAAGACCCGGGAGGGCAGCAGGCCCGGGACCGGCCGGGGGGCCGGCTATTCCCACCAGAACTCGTGGCCGAGGTTGTCGTCGGTGAGTAGCCGGTATCCCTCCGAGTTTTCGAGGATCTGACGCCTGCTCAGGAGGCTGACCGACTTCTCGGCTTCGGAGTCCTCGAAGTTGTCGAGCAGGGAGACGACTTCGTTGATCCGGGACTCGCGCCCGGCCCCCTCGAAGACCGGTGTTCCCTCGATGGAATAGGCGTCGAGAGTACGTCGCCAGCGTTCCTTGTCGAATTGGATTGGACTGGTGCTGGCTACGATGTTGTTGAGCAGAAGGACGGCATCGGGGAAGACGGTGGCGGCGGTTCGTTCCGCTCGGTAGGAGCCGGTGGCATTGAACTGGTAGATCCCACCTGGTTTCAGGTGGGACTTGACCAGCTCCATGAACTCCTGCGAGAGGAGATTGGTAGCGTGCTCCCGCCAGTGGTGAGTGGTGTTGGCGATGATCGCATCAAATTTGCGTCCCGGGTTCCGCCGGAGCCAGCGTCGGCCGTCATCGACCACGATTTCGACCTTGGGATTATCAAGAATACCGCGGGTGGTCTGAATGTGAGGAATGACCCGTTCGCTGTAGGCGGCATTGATCTCGACCGCGGTAATATGCTCGATTTGTGGATGGTGGGCGAGAATCTGGGTCCAGGTTCCGCCTGAAAGACCAATGACAAGGACTTCCCTGGGATCCTCGTGGACAGCGGAGAGGAAATAGGGTCTCACCATCCACGACCCGGGCCGAAGTTCGGTCCCGAGATAGCCATCATACATGCCGCCTCCGTAGATTCGGTCCTCCTCATCGACGGTGATGACCCCGAAGCGGCTTTCCACCACCATCTTGAAGCGCTCTCCATCGTAATCCCGTTTGAACTGGAGTCGCTCATAGAAGCCATCGAAGAGGTAGGGACCGGCGAGGAGGGCGGCCACCGAGGCAAGGGCGGTGCCTGCGAGCCAGCGGCGGAGGACTGCTCCGCGTGCGCCGGCGAACCAGGCTACGCCTGCGGCCAGCAGGAGACCGAGGACGGCGAGCAATACCGAGATCTGTGCGAAACTGAAGTGGTCCATGAGGACGAAACCGCTGAAGAGACTGCCTGCTCCTGATCCGAGGATATTCCCGAGATAGAGATAAGAGAGGCGGGCGCCCGCCCGCGCATCGGGAGGAATGGCGAAGTGACAGATGAGGGGCAGGGCGGCTCCGAGGAAGGCCGCCGCAAGGATGATGAGGGGGAGGGTGGCGGCGAAGTGAATCCTGAGGACGAGTAGTGAAACGACGGGAGCGACGAGGAACCCGAGGAGGTTGGCGAAGAGAACGAAGCGAGCGAGGGCACGGAGGGAGGAGGCGTCCTGGGAAGCGCCGTGGTAGCGCATGCTCCAGAGTGATCCGAGCGCGAGCCCGATGAGATAACTTCCCAGCAGGGCGCCAAAGGCCCATGCCCGAGAACCGGAGGTGAAATTGTAGAGTCGGACCCAGAGAATCTCGTAGCTCAGCGAGAGGTAGCCGGTAAGAGCGACCAGGAGCAGGGCGAGGACAAAACGGCTCGTGCTTTCCCTTCCCGGACTCATGAAGGGCCTCCTCTCTTCCAGAAGCAGAGAATAGTAATTCCGGCAAGGACGTTGAAGCTGACGGCCAGGAAGACGGACTTGCTGAGTCCGAGGAGGCCAAGCACGCAGAAGGCCGCGAGCAGGGCCCCGACCCCTGCCCCCAGCGTGTTGACGAAGTAGAGCATGCTCACCGAGTAGCCGACATTCCCGGATGCATTGACATAGTGGGCTACCAGAAGAGGCAGCGTGCTTCCCATGAGCAGGGTGGGAATCAGGACGAGCGTGAAGCAGAGGGCGCCCTTGAACAGGCCGGTCATTTGTTCGGTCATCACCCCCACGTAGTCAAAGAGCCAGAGCGAGAGCGCCCCGTAGGCCCCGATCATGATCTCGATGCATCCGAAGAGGAAGAGGAGCGAGACCCCCGGACGTTTGGAGACGGCCCCACCCGCCAGGCTCCCGAGGCCGAGTCCCAGCATGAAGGCCGACACTACCATGGTTACCGACTCGATATTGCTGCCGTAGATGAGGAGGAGAGCGCGCTGCCAGATGAGCTGGTAGAGGAGCGCGCTGACCCCCGAGACAGCAAAGACGATGAAGAGGACGCGGGTAGGAAGGCCCAGTCCCTCGTCGGTGTGCGCGCGTAGTCGTTGGTTCTGCTCTGCCATTACCCCGGGAAGCGGAAGTCCAGCCCACCCACCCCTCCTTTGCCAACTGGAATTTCGTGAAAAAGGGGCGTCAGCAGGGGAAATCCCTTTCCATGTAAAATCCTCGGGGTGCCCGGTGGAATCTGCCCTTGGAGAGAAGTCGACAGAAGGCGGGCAGTATGGTTTTCTCCTGAACTCCTGCGCGATTTGACGTCCCCACGGGGTTTGCGTGCAGGACAACTGCAACCAAGATGTCATGAGACCTACGCTCGTAATCGCCGCCGCGCTGCTTTCCCACGGCTCCTGGCTTCTTCGAGCCCAGGAGGAGGCCCCGATTCCCGCTCCCTTTGAAATTGAGCTGCAGGCGGAGGGAGATATCGAGGGCCAGCCGGAAGTTCAGGTCGAGATTCCCGATTTGTTCCGGCAGCGAGCCGGTGCAAATGCTCCGGGATTTCTGGGAGTCAACGCGGCAGAGCTTCCGGCTGCTCTGGCCGATCAGCTCCAACTGGATCATGGCGTGCGCCTGACCGAGGTCAATCCTGACAGCCCGGCGGGTAGAGCGGGTCTGCAGGTGGAGGATATCATTCTCGGCGTGGACGATAAGAAGATCGGGAACATGCTCCAGTTGCGCGAGGCCATCACCGCCCGGAGGCAGGGTGACGAGGTCACTCTCAAGCTGGTGCAGAAGGGCAAGCGGCTGGAGAAGAAAGTGACCCTCGCCGGCCGGCCCGCCCTCCCCCAGATCGTGATCCCGCCGGGGGCCTTCCAGGGTGGAGGCATTCAAATCATTCCCCCGGGGGCGGGAATACAACGCTTCCAGCGTTTCGGGATCGGTGGAGACGGAGGGCGCTTCAAGATGGGCGACGATGATGGAGCAGTGGAGATGAAGGGCGAGGGCGAAAGCCGGGAGGTGACCGTCTGGGATCTTTCCAAAAAGGTTGTTTACGAGGGACCGTGGGTGACACCCCAGGACAAGGCCGCCCCGCCCGACAAGGTGCGCAAGCGCATTGAGCGGGTGGAGAAAATGTTTGCCGGCCGGGCAGCCCGGCGGGTGCGCCCCTTTGTTCTTCCGCAGCAGGCCCCGAACCCGCCGCCGCCCCGGCCGGGCATTCTTCCGAAGGTGCAGGAGGATCCGAGACCCAAGGGTGGTGATGACGATCCGGGCCCCTAGGAAGTCGTGACCATGTGGGTGCGGCCCTCCGGGATTACTGTCCACGTTGATGCCCGGGACTGGTCCCTGCGGGGTCGGAAGTGTGGGATTGGCAAGGGGGCAGCCATTGGATAGACCAGTTGCGAGATTCGCCCGAACCAGCGGTTTTCCATGCGCTACGCCATCTTCTCAGACGTTCATGCCAACCGGCAGGCGTGGGAGGCTGTACGGGAGGACTTTGTGCAACAGGGGGCTGATACCCTCGTCTGTCTCGGGGACGTGGTGGGCTATGGCCCCAGACCGCTGGAAGTGCTCTCCGCGGTGCGCGCGGTCACCTCCAATTTCGTTCTTGGAAATCACGATGCCGCGGCCTGCGGGCGACTTGATCCGGCGATTTTCAACGATCGGGCCCGGCTCGTGATCGAGTGGACTCGCGAGCAACTTGACCAGGAGTCCCTGAACTTTCTCCTGCAGGTTCCCCTGCAGATGGACGGGCAGGAACTCCAGTTCGTGCATGCCGAAATGCGGGAACCGGGTGAGTTCGGATACGTGGACGGGATCGGTCCGGCTGAACTCAACCTGCGGGCCATGACCGCTTCCCTTGGCTTTATTGGCCACACCCATCTCCCCCTGGCGTATGCCATGGCCCGTCGGGGTGGCCCGGTGAAACAATTGCCGCCCCGTGATTTCACTGTGGAGCGGGGGCAGCGTTATATCGTCAACGTGGGTTCCGTTGGGGAACCGCGCACGACTGATGTGCGGGCCAGCTACGTCATCTATGACGATGTGGCGCGGACCGTGTCCTTCCGCCGGGTTGCTTTTGATGTGGAGGGATACAAGGAGGACCTGGCGGAAAGCGGCCTGGGAATCCTTCCCTACTTCGTGCAGGTGGTGGATGCCGGCAAGGTGGCGGGGGCGCCCCAGCCGGCGGCGGCACCCCAGCTGGCCCTGGCCCAGCTTCCCAAGGTGGCCGAGGTGGTAGCTGGTGGTCACGGCCGGCTGGTGGTGGGAAGGCCTGGCCCGGGATCTCACCCGGCCGGCATTGCTCCCATGATGGTGTCGCGCCCCCGGTCCAGTGCTCCCTGGGTGATTGCGATTGTCTCCCTCCTGGCGATCCTTCTTGTCGTTATTGTGATCGCGTTGAATCAGGGGAATCCTGACGAGGCCGTCGCGGCGGGGGAAGGGACACCGGCCGCGAAAGGGCAGGAGGTTCGCAGGCCAGCTCCAGTGGCTCAGGCGGACCCGGCTCCGACCGGAAGGGAGGGCTCGATCAAGGATCTGAGGGTCTGGCACTATTCGAAGAATTTCCGGGACCTTGAGGAGCTGCGGGCCAAGTGGGCAGAGGAGAATCCGGAAGAGAATCGGGACGAGAACGCCGGGGAGAAGGTTACGGGCGGGATGCTCGACCTGAAGCGTGGAGGAAAGGATGCCTGTGGGCTGGTGTGGGAGGGTGACCTGGTGTCTCCGGAGACGGGACCCTACGACTTTAAACTCAAGGCCTCCTCCGGTGCCGCCCTCCTGATATTCGGTGAGGAACAGCTGGTCTCCACGTCCGGGAAGCTCGTCTCGGTAAGCGCCGTCCTTCGTGGTGGACGCAACCCAGTACGGGTGGAGTTCTTCCAGCAGGGGGGAGAGCAACGGCCTGACCTGGATCTTCGCTGGTCCGGCCCGGGGCTGGAAGGGGAGCTCCCGCTCGTGCGCAGGGGTGGCGACAACCGAGAGGCAGTGGCGGGGAACGCCCCGGAGCCCGCTGGGACGGAACCCGCCCCTGAACCGGTGAGGCCGGAAAAAATTTCACAGGATCTTTTTGCCTACTGGGCCTTCGAGCGGCCGCCGCCCGAGGTGGGGTCGCGCTTCACGAGGACCGATAAAGGAGAAGTGTTAGAGAATCTCATTATCAAGGGCCAGCCCCTGCGCTATCTCCGGCCAGTCGCTGATCCCGGTAGTTTAACCAGATGGACCGAGCGGGAGTTTGATGATTCGACTGGGTGGCTTGATGGCAAGAACGGCATTGGCTACGAGGATACCCCGGGGGATTTCAAGGGCCTCCTTGAGACCAGGATCAAAACAGAGAAGGGGAAGCATCCACACAGTCTCTACCTGCGGATCCCGTTCGAGGTGAAGAATCCGAAGGACTACCAGAACCTCGCGCTCTACATTAAGTATGACGATGGCTGCAGGATCTCCCTGAACGGCTCGGTGGTAAGCCAGAAGAACGATCCCTTCCCCTTCCTATGGAACTCCGGGTCCAAAAAGAAAAGGAACGACAGGGACGCCCTCAAGGCCGATATAGTAAAGTTTGGGACTCGCCGGATCGAGGAGCTGGTCCCGGGGACCAACATCCTAGCCATTCATGCCCTCAATGACGGGGAGAAGAGCAAACCCAATGCGACAAACACCGGCTGCACCAGCACTGATATGCTGTTCCTGGCTAAACTCGTTGGCTTGCGCAAAGACAATCAGTTGCCCGTGGAACTGCAGGCCGGAAAACCCGGCAAGCATGACCGTGTGATCAGCAAGGACATGATCAGGGGCACAGTGACGCAGGGAGAAGGAAAGTTCGGGGAATCGTATAATTTCGAGGGCGGCAGCCTGGATATCGGGGGTAAGACCGAATACGCGATCGCGGACCGGTCATACACGGTCAGTCTCTGGTTCACCAGCAACCCGGAGGCGGCTGATGGGGAGGAGCGCTTTCTCATCTCGGCTGGGGGAAGCTCAGCTGAGGAGGCCGGTTGGGCGCTCTGGATCCCCCCGGATGGAAACGGCCTGAACTTCCGGCTCAGTGACGGGGACCGCGCCTCCGACCTGCCGGCCAGGCGGGAGGGACTGGCCGATGGCAAGTGGCACCACGCGGTGGTAACCATCGACCGCGAAAACAAGAAGGTGCACCTGTTTGTCGACGGTGTGCTGTCAGCCGATCCGATGGGCATCGACTGGTTGGTGAAGACGCTGGGCTCCGGTTCCGGTTTGTGCATCGGGGGAAAATCGGGAGGAAGGCACTTCCACCTCGGCAAGGTTGACGATGTCGCGCTCTGGCAGCGAGCGCTCCTGCCCGAAGAAGTCGAGAAGCTCTTCCAAGCCGGGACTTCCGCGGGCGATCTTTTCGCGACCGAGGAGCAATAGCAGCGGCTCTATCTCCGGCGATAGGCCCAGAGGTGCTTCACGCCCCTCACATAGATCGTATCGGCATCGAGGGCCGGGGACACGGAGGCCTCCTCGGGAAGCTGGAACCGGTGGACCATTTCAAACTGTTCCCCGGCCTTGACCACCGAGATGGTGCCTTCGTCGGAGAGGAGATAGAGATGTCCGTTGGCTGCCACGGGGGAAGCGCTGTACTGGCCGGTGCCCCCGAGCCGTCCGCGGTAGGTCAGCTTTCCCTTGTCTGGATCAACAGCTGCCAGGGTGCCGCCATTGCGGACCATGTAGATACGGTCCCGGTAAAACAGCGGGGAAGGGATCTCAGGAACGCTGCGGTTCAGTTCCCACGCGATGTGTTCCTTGCCCAGCTCTCCTTTCCCACCAGGCTTGATGGCCATGAGGATTGGGCGTCCGGGGCGGTTGGAAATGTGGGAGGACAGCTCTTCCTCCGTCCACAGGTTATCGCGGTTCTTGTCCGCCCAGCCGAAGACGCCCTGTTGTCGTTGACGGCGACGCTCCGGGTCGGAGGGAAGCGGAATCCCCCAGCCAGGATGGCCCAGGGGGAGCTCTGGCCTGAGGGGCCAGGTGAAGTGCTCGGTGATTTCGTCGCGGCCTATCTTGCCGTCCTTGTTCCGGTCAAATTTCAGCATTGCCTCCCAGAAGGGCTTGGGATCGATCTTGGCATCCGAGACCCCACCGAGCTGGGCGGAGGAGATATAGACCTTTCCCTTTCCCTGAACCGGGACGGCGATGGTTTCGCGGGAGAACCCCCTTGCGAACCATTTTTCCTGTCCCGTGGCCGGGTCGTAGCCGACCACCCGGCCATGACCGAGGATTACCAGTTCCTCGCCTCCCTCGTGCTTCCAGATGGAGGGTGTGGACCAACCGCTCCGCAGGAAGGGTCGCGCGGTTTCCCAGACGAGATCGCCGGTGGTGCGGTTGAATGCAACGACCCGGGATCGACTGAGCTTACTCTTCTCAAGGTTTGCATCATCGTCGATGACCAGGATCAGGAGATTCTGGTAGGCGATGGGGGAGGTGGAAGCTCCATACAGGCTTCGAGTGGCTTTGAGAGGCTTCTTCCAGATTTCCGTTCCGTCGTGGCGGTAGGCAATCAGGCCGTAGGACCCGAAATAGACATACACGTTTTCCGCATCCACCAGAGCGGACGGAGAGGCGGCGTTGTTGGCCTTATGCACCTTCTGGAGGGGGCCTTGGGGGGCCATCCTGCGCCAGAGTTCCCTTCCCTTCCTGCGATCTATGGCGATGGTAAGGAGACGTTCCTTTTCGAAGGCAGTGAGGAAGAGACGGTCACCAGCGAGAACGGGAGAGGAAAGTCCGGAAGGGACAGGAGTTTTCCATGCCAGTCTGGAAGCGCCGATTTCGATGGGAGGTTTGCAGCCCTCCATGACCCCGGAACCGCCGGGACCGCGGAACTGATTCCATCCGGACTGGACCGGCGCCCCAGACGTCGTGACGAACGGCAGGAGAACAGCGAGGGCAACGGGCAGGGCAGTCTTCATGGAGGTGGAATTTCTCCCCGGATGGGGCAGGAACCAAGGAGATTCTGGGCGTCGCTTCGGGCAAGCTGTCCCGTCGACCCTGCGAGGTGAGGGTGAACCGGGGTCCCCTTCCTTTCCGGGAGAGCAGCCTGATGGGCAGGTGGCAAGGCAGGCCTAGTCTTTCTTGCGCACCCGTTGCCTCGCTTCTTCCGAGAGCCCGCTGTTCGCGAGCCACTCCACGGCGGCCTCCTGGTCCCGGCGTAAATAATGTCGAGCGGTTTGAACGAGAGTGTCTTCTCGGCGGGAGGTATCTGCAATGGCCTCGGCCCAGGAAATAGCGCTGGCGGGATCCTCGTGCATGATCCGGGTGGCGTATCCGCTCAGGGCGGCATCCCGTTCCGGGGAACGCGGCATTTCTCGCAGGTAGTTCCCCGCCGCCTCGGGATCGCGTCCGGCCCAGGCGCCGAAGGCGGATCCGAAGCCAGCCGTGCGTCCCCTGCTGTTACCCAGGGATTCCAGCCATTGCACGGCTGACTGTGGATTGCGTTCGGCCCACTCCCGGCTCACGTGATTGATCAGCCGTGAATCGGATTTTTCGTCGTTGAATTGTGCCGCCCACTCAGCAGCCGCCTCCGGGTCCTGGCGGGCGAACTCCCCCGCGATGCGGTCCCGGGCAATGACCCTCAGGTTTTCATCGGGGATCCCTTCCGTCCACTGGGCAGCCCCGGCCGCGTCATTCCCGCGGAGCACTTCGCCGGCGATCACGTGAACCATGCGCTTTGCGTCCTTGTCTCCCTGGGACCGCAGTTCACTGACGAAGTCGAGCGCGACCGCGGGGTCGGCGTTGGCCAGGCCGAAGACAGCGCCCCACTTGAGCCCGTTGCGATCGATGCCTTCCTGGTCGCGGGCCTCGTCATACCAAGCGAGAGCGGCAGCGGAATCGGCACTGGCCCAACCGGCGAAGGTTGCCGCCATATCCTCCTTCTCTGTCTTTATTCCGTGTAGCACGGCAGCCTCGCCCGCAAGAGCACCCCAGGCATAATGAAACTCCCGGAACTCGGAACTGTGTTCGTGAAGGTGTTCGATCTGTTCTCGAATCAGCAGGGCATTGTCCTCGGTCAACCCGTTCAGGAGGCGTGCGTAGGCAAGGCGGCGCTCGACGGGGCTGCTCGACTTGAGGGCCTTGCCAAGGATTGCAATATCCTGCCTGGTCAGGGTGCCCGCCCCGGCCGGAACGATTCCACCCGGATGGATTTCTGGAAGTGAACCGGGCATGGTCCCCGATGCATCTGCTTCCCCACTCGAGGGCCTGCGGTCCCGGCGGGAATCCGTGCTGCGGGCTTCCGCGCTGCGTCTGGAATCCGGCTTGGTCTTCTCCTGCTCGCTGTCGTCGGGAAGGAATTGCGCGCCGGCCGCAAACGCCAGAACCGTGGCGCAGGCCCAGGCCCCATGGACCCATCGAGAGGTCGTCATGCCGTCAATTACTATGAATCGGGAGGAAACTCAATCCGGGGTTCGTGGCCAGCCGGGTTCATCATGAAAGCCATCCGGCCGGCCCCCTGCGTCCTGAGACAGGATCTGTTAGATGATCTCTGACGGGAGCGAGGATTTGGTCCAAGGAGGGGGTCCACGGGAGTCTAACAGAAAAAGCCGGGAAGGGTGGGAAAGCTGGGAATGGATCATCGACCCGGGACAAGAGAAGAAAGGAGAGAAGAAAGGACGTTTTTGGGACGTCTGGGAGTTCTCCACGCGATATTCCCAAAGGATTCCCGGAAGGTCCGGAAGGCAATGGGATTGTAACTCACTCATTGTGAGAAGGTGCTCTCGCTTGCTCCCATTTATTACACAACTTGCTAACTTTTAATGATTTATGCAGGAAATTGATTGACCTGGCCGCGGTCCTGGGTCATCCTCTTTGCGTTCCTGAGGGAACTTGTTCTTTGACAGATCAAGGGCGTGAGTGAGGCGCAGGCCGATCTCCGGGAAGAGCTCCGGCTCTGCCCAGACGCCCCGGGATAAACCCAGGTGCAAACCTGGACAATGGTCGGGAGGGACTGGCGTTCCCGGCCCCTGATAAGACACAGGCTCGCCATTCGTGGAGAGCGTGGGTTTACAGGCCACCATGTCACCGGCTTCCTCGGAGAGGGTCGTTCCTTTCCGCGTCATACGACCAGGGAGTCAGGCGGTGAGCGGTTTCGTTCGGCGATGCAAAAATCAAAGTGGCGCCGAGCGAAAAAACCAGCCGCAAGCCGAGTTACGCTTCCACGGGTCCGCGGTTTCGGACCGGGAGGCGCACACAGTCAGTCGAACCTACGACTGTCAGTTGCTACTGTGAGCCAGTGTGGTGATCCGCTACCCGGCGGTTTTGGACGAACAAAACGCCGCCACATCCGTCCGGTGTCGCAACCGGAAGGAGAAAAGGGGGAATGGAACACCGCGGATTGAGTGGTCCGTTGCGAATGTGCCGGGAGGCCGGTGCCGAGCGCGGAAGCACGATAACATCCGATCGTTGGGAGGCTCGCTCCAGAAAGAGCGCGGTCGTCCAAGCGAGAAGGGGAACGCAACTTGAGGGTTAAGAGACAAGACCCGTGGCGCGAGGCAAACGATCCGTGGCGCCGGCTGCTTGCAGCCGGGCACAGATGCCGACCTCGCGGAATTGGCGAGGGATGCACTCGTTCTCAGAAGCATCTTGGACCAGGTTTGGCAGACCAGCGCTGGCAGGCGTTGGAAAGCCGGGCTGAGAAGTCTCACCCGATACGTTGATGGCGGTGACGCCGTCGGCCGGTCCCGCTGCGGGGCCGAAAGGGATTGCAATCGTTCATGCAGGCCAGCGCAGCGTCGGGAAACTGACAGCCAGCAACACTCGACGGGTGAAGCTGGGCGCCAAATGCCAGTGATCGGGGAAANAGAGCGTGGCGAGCTCCCAAGCCCCATCTTTTCCAGAAGGTTCCTGACCTGCCGGAAAAGAACACTCAACCAGTCGAATTCGAAGAATTGGCCCGCGGACATTAGTCGGCGGGCCTTTTCATGTACCCCGTCACCAGTGCGTCTCGCCCGGGAGGCCGGGTGCGGTAATTCACAGGGGCCCGCGGACCTTGGTCGGCGGGCCTTTCGCATATCCGGAACCGGACTGCGACTCGCAGCGGGGATGCGTGGCGGGATCAATCTCCTCCAGGGCCCCGCGCGGCTTCGTGGAAGGCCAGGGGAATTCGGGGAAATGAACTGGCGGTCCCCGAGGGATTCGCCCAAGTTTCACCGGCCAGGGCCCGGGCCCCCGGGCCTGCCCTGCTCTTTCGTCACGATCCTTTTTTCATACAGATGAAATTCAATTGTCGCCTCATCGCCTTCTCCTTCCTGGTCGTCGTTGGCAGCGGTCACTCCGCCTGGAGTGGGGGCTGGCCGGAGTGGGGAGGGAGTCCAGACAAGAACATGGTTTCGGCGGAGAGGGGCTTGCCGACCGATATCTCGGGCGGGGAGGAATCAGAGGACAACGAGGACGAGATCATGCGAGCCAGTGCCCGGGGCTGCAAGTGGGTGGTCAACCTGGGATCGGAGTCCTACGGGACGCCGACCATCGGGAACGGGCTCGTGCTGGTCGGCACCAACAACGAGAAACCCCGGAATCCCGGCATCGTGGGTGATCGGGGTGTGGTGATGGCCTTTGATGAGAAATCCGGGTCCTTCCGCTGGCAGCTGACCGTTCCCAAGTTGCCGGGTGGTGATGAGATAGACTGGGAGTATCTGGGAATCTGCTCATCCACCCTGATCCACGGGGATCGTGGTTATGTCGTGACCAACCGGGCGGAAGTGGTCTGCCTCGACCTCAAGGGCCTCGCCGACGGCAATGACGGGTTCGCCGAAGAGGGACGCTACATGGCGGGGCCGGGCAAGGAGCCGAGCAAGGTGGGGCCTACCGACGCGGACATTCTCTGGACATTCGACATGATCAAGTCGGTCGGCGTCGTGCCCCACAACATTGCGAGCAGCTCGGTGGCCCTGGTTGACGGCAGGATCATCGCGACGACCTCCAATGGCCTGGACGGGGAACATGAACGCATGCCCGCTCCCGATGCCCCCTGCCTGATTGCCCTGGATGCCGAAAATGGAAACCTCATGAACGTGGAGCAGGTGGGCATCTCCAAGGCCACCATGCATTGCAACTGGTCCTCGCCATGCATTGGCAGGCACAAGGGGCAGCCCGCAATTTTTTTCGGGGGTGGTGACGGATTCCTGCACGCCTTTGACCTGCGGGGTGCGGCGACCGGGAAGGGGTTGAAGACCTTGAAGGAGCACTGGCGTATTGATGCCAACGCCCGGGACTACCGGCAGGACGAGGAGGGCAAGCCCCGCGAGTATCCGACCTTCAAGGGGCCCAGCGAGATCGTGGGAACGCCGGTCTATCACGGTGGCAAGGTCTACGTCACGATCGGGCAGGATCCGGAAAATGGAGATGGAGTGGGAATGCTCAGTTGCGTCGATGCCGGGACGGGCAAGGCGGACTGGACCTACCAGGAGATCGGGCGCTCCCTCTCCACCCCGTCGGTAAAAGATGGACTCGTCTACGTGGCGGACTTCTCGGGGCAGGTGCACTGCGTGGATGCCGGGACGGGCAAGCAGGTCTGGCTCCACGACACGCTCAGTCGGATCTGGGGATCCACGCTGGTAGCGGACGGCAAGATCTACATTGGAACGGAAGACGGTGAGCTGATCATCCTCAAAGAGGGGCGCGAACTCGAGGAAGTCGCCATCGCTGAGTTCCTGGGGCCGATCTACTCGAGCCCGGTGGCTGCCAATGGGACGCTTTACGTCCAGACGCAGAACCACCTCTATGCCTTCGGGAAGTAGACCCCCCCTGCTGCGTGTTCCGGTGTCGCGGGTTTCCCGGGAACACTACCTGTCCTTCCGGATCCCGTAGAGCGCCTTCTTCGTGCGCACGATCAGGAGATCCCCGGAGGTCGCCGGGGATCCCATGCAGCCGGCTTCCAGCTCGTTCCTCGCAAGAAGCTGGAATTTCCGATCCGCAGCGAGGACGGTTCCCGCCCCGGACTCGTCGAAGAGGTAGATTTTTCCTCCCGCAATGATTGGTGAGGCCGAGAAGTTTCCGCCAATGCGCTCCTTCCAGATTTCTTCTCCGCTCCTCGCGTCCAGGCAGGCCGCGATTCCGCCGTCATCAACCATGAAGAGAAGGTCCTCGTGCAGGAGAACAGACGGCTTCTTGGGGGCGGCTTTGTTGTACTGCCAGGCGACATGGCTCTTGCTGACATGCCCCTTCCCATCGGGACGGACCGCGAGGAGAAGGCCCTTGCTGAAGCCCATGGTTGCATAGACCAGGCCGTGGCCGGCCACGGGGCGACAGGAGGTGGAATGGGTCCCGATTGTTTCCACGCGCCAGAGTTCCTTCCCGGTCATGGGCTCGTATCCGTAGAGGGCCATCGCNCCGGCGCTCACGAGGAGGTCCNGGTCTCCGGCGCCCTTCACGATAAGGGGGGTCCCGTAGGCCTTGCGCATGTCGCCATCGCGCTTGGGCTTGCCGCTGGCGTCGAGATCGCGGTAGTCCACGCTGCGGGCGGTCTTCCAGGCGGTTTTCCCGGTTTTCTTGTCCATCGCGACCACGAACTGATGGTCCGCCCCGTCGAAGTTGAGGATGAGGAAGTCCCGGTAGAGGATGGGNGAGGAGCCGGCGCCCCGGAAGTGGTCACAGACGAAGTCGGTGCGCTTCCAGACCACTTCGCCATCGAGAGCCCTGAGGCAGGCCGTGTAGGGAGATCCGAAGGTGATATAGACNAGGCCATCCTCCAGGACGGGAGTGGGAGAGGCGTAGGAATTGAAGGCGTGGCAGAACTGCGGCTTCTCCACTTTCCAGAGCAGCTTGTCGTAAAGAACCTTCCCGCTGGCCTTGTCGAGGCACACTACGGAAAGCTCCGTGCCCTTGGGGTTGGCGTTGGTGACCCAGATGCGGTTTGCCCAGACGACCGGTGAAGACCAGGCCTTTCCCTCGAGCGGGGTTTTCCACGCCACGTTCTTCTCTTCACTCCACTCGGTGGGAAGGTCCCCGGACCCGGACAATCCTTGTTCGCCCGGGCCACGGAACTGGTCCCAGTTCTCGGCAGACCAGGCCACCGCACTGGCAAGAAGGGAAGGGAGNAGGGTCAGGAATACGGCTTGGGTGCGCATGCTNCGATCCTTGTCCGGGGCCNACATCCGGTCAAAGGAGAAATGCGGGTGNGGGAACGGGAGCAGAGACTTTCACCGCTCCNCTCACAGGACGGCCGACAACCGGGGCGTATCGTGTCTGGAAAGGGAACAGNGCNGGGCAGTCCTACTGCGGTCCCACCATGATGGAGATGCGTCCGAAGCGNAGTGCATTTTGACTGGCAGGCACGTCTTCGCGGATGGTCACGGTTTCCGTCCCATCGCCGTTGTCGACGGGATCTCCGACCAGCGTGCCAGCGGTAGTCCAGTTGGCGAGGTCGCTCGATACCTCCACGAGGTAGGAGAGGTCGAGAGAGTTCTTCCGGCGGCGGAAGGTCATGGCGAAATAGTCCGAGCCTCCTTCATTCACGATTGTCGAGGAGTAACTCCCGGGCGCGTCGTGGGCTCTGGGATCGTTNCCGAAGCCATATTCGAAGATGGTGTTGAGGTTGTCGAAATCGAGGTCGGCATCGTTTCCGGTTAAAAGTGGATCGGTTACCTCGGCTTCCGTGAAGTTCTCGTACTTCCAGCTACTGAAGGTCATCGAGGTGCCGACCGAGCCAGAGCCGGGATCTCCGCCCACGGCGAGGCTCACTCCCCAGTTGGCGGGACGGTCGAAGTCGGTGACCGGCGTGTTGGCGGGGTCGAGCATGATGAGCGAGTAGCCATCCTCATCGGTGGCGTCATGCCAGGAGTCGTTGTAGGTGAACTCAAGGACGTTCTCGCCCACCGTATCCAGGATCTGCAGTTGCTCCCCGTCGTTATCCAGTCTGCCGGTGTATTGGCCGGCGACATTCAGGTTCCCGGGATTACGGAGCCTGAAGGCGGCCTCGTTGGCCACCACNACGATGTGCTCGCCGGGACCCAGGACGGTGGGCTCCGGGAACGTAAAGGAGATTCCCTGCACGAACCGGGTTCCGCTGATGTCGAGCGGAGACGCCCCGGTGTTGGTCAGTTCCACGAACTCGAAGTCGAAGGNGCCCAGGGTGGGAATGGAAGCGAGTTCCTGCGCACTGGGGGCTGCCGGGGCGAAGAGGATCTCGGTCACCCGCAGGAACTGCTGTTCCGCGGTTGGATTCCCGTCGTAGGTCGTGGTGGCAATCGTGTTCCCCTGCCCGTCGCTGAGGGTGAGCGTTTCGCCCCGGGCCGAGAGCTGTCCGTCGTAGCCACTGATCACANATCGCTTTTCGTTGGCCTTGGGACTGATGCTGCGGGAGCGGAAGCCCACTGCATCGCGGGCGACGTAGAGTCGTCCCCGGCTTGGGATCACGGTACCGGCAGGAAAGGTGTACGAGATTCCACCCGACACCTCCCAGGATGAACAATCGATGGCCGTCCGGGCAGTATTGATGAGGCCGAAGTACTCTCCCCGCTGGTCGGGGGAAGCCCCGGTGGTGGTTGGGTTGAATTCGACGTTGCTGAACCGGACGGTGGGGTTGGCCGGCTGGGCGTCAGGGATCTCCGCCAGACCGTAGAGCTGCGCCCGGCGGGAGGGAATGTGTTCGAACTTGATCCGGTCCGCGGCGGGGCGCATACGGTTCCGGTTCCCCCACGATCCCCATTTCTGGTAGTCGAGATCAGCGTCGTCGCGGCCCCGGCGGGAACCGTCATCGCGGGGATCGATCAGGTCCACGAGCTCATCAACCCGGTCCGACAGGTAGCTGACCGGGGAAGCGGGCGGCCCGAACTGCTCGTCCATGAGGGTGCGGACCCGGCGCAGGAACATCTGGTTGAGAGTCGAATCGCTGAAGATCAGGGTCTTGAGGCGGTTGGAGGGACCGGCCCGAAGGTTGTTGTTGGTAAAGGTGTCGTCGAAGTAGGCCGGGCCGCCCACCCAGTTGCGTCCGAGGCAGAGATCGATGTCCCAGACCAGGGGCCGCCACTCCCCGGTCCCGAGGGTATCGCGGTAGAGGTAGTAGTTCTTGTGTCCGTGATCGCGGTTATTGGTCAAATCAAGGGCGGCGAGGTAATTGATCGTGCCCGGGATATCGACGTTGTCGTAACTGTAGCGCAGCTTGGCGTCACCGGACTGGCCCAATCCGCTCACGAGGGCCTGCAGGTCGCTGTTGTTCTCGTTCTTCCGCGTTTTCTTGTTCACACCACTGGAGGAGGAATCAAGACGGTTGTACATCTTGTAGAGCGCTCCCCTGCCATCGAGACCGACCCGCTCNAGGTAGCGATCGTCNCCGTCCTCCACGAGATCGGCAGTGCTGAAGAAGGTGGCGTTCTGCTGGATGCGCACCGGAAAGGCGAAGTGGGCGGGCTCGCCTGCCCGGTTGACCAGTTCATAACCAAGCGTGTTCCGTGTCTTGGACTTGTCCGCCCAGTTAGTGAGCATGTTGATGTCCTTTACGCGGGCCTCGCCCTCCCGGTACCTGAACCGGTCACCCTTGTTGAAATCGAAGTCGTAGCTTTTCTTGGGGAACCCCCCCGTCGACTGGCCGTGCCGGTCGGCCTGGATGTTGTCGTAGAACTGCCCGAGGAAATAGACCGACCCCCGGGATCCGTTCGTGGTGTTTGCTCCTCCGGGGCTGGAGGTGAACCAGTGGAAGACCGGAAGGTTGGAACTCAGCACCGTAGCATCGTCTGCGATCGTCCCGAAGTATTCCGGGGAGTCGCGAGGGTCCGGAAACTGGGGCTGCCGGGAACTTTGNCCGGTCGTGTCGCGGGAGGTCACCCGCCAGCGGATCATTTCACCCCGGGAGAGGCCGTTTGTCGGAATGGACGCGGTGAAGATGCCGTCCCCCGCCTCGGCGTCGTCCCCGCTGCCGTCGTCGATCATCGCGATGCTGGTCTCCGTCTCATACATGACGCGCCATCCGAGGGTGACGGACTGGACCGGGTGGAGGGTTGCACGGACCTCTGCCTCGATCGTGAGCTTGTTGTCCTCAAGGGGAATGGAGAGGGGAGGGAGATCCCGGGTCACACTCCGGATAAGCGGGCCGGGCTCGCTTTGCCCTCCCGTGTTGGGAGCGTCCGGTGTCGGCGTGGTGAAATAGGAGGGTGTGCCGGGGCCCTCGCTGCTGACGGCTTCCAGTTCGGGCATGATGAGCAGGTCGCTGCTGCTGGTGCCGGCGTTCAGCCCGTGGATGCAGAGAACATTGGGCCCCACCATGAGGAGGGAAGAGGACAGGGCGTAATTGTCGTAGACGAGGGCCTCGTCGTCATCGTGGTTTGCGGTGGCCTCGGACTGGTAATCGAGGGCGTCAGTCGAGGGCGCATTTTCCTCGGCGACCGGGAGAGGATTCCCGTTCAGGTAGGCGACGAATCCGTCATCCCACTTCATTTTCAGATTGAGGGCGGAGCTCGTGGAAGGATCCGCGACCGTAAAGGGAATCCGGACGTAGACCGTCGGGTTCTGCTGATACATCAGGTCCTGGACGTCGGTCGCGATCAGCGGGTCATAGTCGTCCGCGTCCTGGGTGGCGTAGCCGATTCCCGTCGTGCCGCTGGCCCAGGAATCGTCGGGGAAATCCGTTCCGATCCAGGAGTTTTGGTTGAGTCCCTCACGCACGTCGTCGTCGTCGTTGAGGGGAACCTTGTAGCGGATGGGCGCCCCGGGACCAATGAGGGTGGTGCGCGAGGTCGAAGGGCGGACACCGTAGGAGACATCCTGGACCTGGAGAGGAAAGGCGGGAGAGTAGTGATGCTCGACAGTGGCACCGTCCGGTCGCACGAGGGCCAGGTATTCCCCCTGGCTGGTGAGTTTGAAATTGGTGTGGAGTTCCCGTGCCGGGTCACTGCGATTCTTGTTGGAGGCGAAGACGAGAAGTTGCGCTCCGGGATCGAGCACAATGCGGGGAAACGCCCACTTGTTGAGGTCGTCCGCATCGTCGGTGAGATACCATCCCCCCAGGTTCACCGCGGAGTCGCCCTGGTTGGAGATCTCGATCCAATCCTCATTGTCGCCGTCTTCGTCGTCGATGGTGTCCTGGTTGGAAGCCATGAACTCCGAGATGACGAGGGATTGAGCGTGGAGCGGGAAGGCACTGAAGGCCAGCAAGGCGAGGACGGCGGTACGTGCGACTGCCGGATGGCGGGTGATGAGTCTCATGGATTGGGGCCGGGGGGGGTTGGGTTGAGGCCAGGAAGGAAACTGCGCCCGGAGTTTCAATGCCAGAATCGCCCGGCACGGCCTGCATGGCAATGCCAGAAAAGGTGCTCCCCGAGGCCAATCCCCAGAAATTCAGCTATTTCTACCTCGAAAGGGCTGCTTCTCACCACGGGAGCCGGGAAAAAAGAGGGAAGTGGCTCCATCGGCTCCGCGGGGAAACGGAGAAAGCCCCCGGGCGCGCCAACCAGTGGGTCAATGCCATTCGTTGTGGGGGAAGAGGACGATGCGCTTGAAGGTAGTGTGCTCCGGCTGGGACAGGAGGTAGCAGACCAGGTCCACGATTTCCCCCGGTTGAATGGTCTCACTGATGTCCACCTCTCCGGGATAGGGGTTTTTTTCCGGATCCCAGAGGGGAGTGTCGATCGCACCCGGGCAAATGGTGGCCACCTGGATGTTGTGCGGAACGAGTTCCTGGGTGAGTGCGTCGGCAAAACCAACCATTCCGTGCTTGGAGGCGCAGTAACTCGCCTGCCCGGCAATTCCCCGGACTCCTGCCACCGAGGAAATGTTCACGATCCTGCCGCTCCTGCGGGGGATCATGTGCTGCAGGACGGCATGGGTACAATACATCGTTCCCTTCAGATTGCTGTCCACGATCGCATCAAGCTGTTCGAGGGATTGCTCCGCAAAGGGGATGTTCTGGACCACGGCGGCATTGTTGACGAGAACCTCGACCGGCCCGTGGCAGTCCTCGACCTGCTTGACGCACTCAGTCATCGCGGCTGGTTCCCGCACGTCCACCGCGAAGGGAATAATGGTGCCGGGCAGCGCCTCTTCACGTCCCCGGGCCGCGAGGGCTTCCAGCTTGTCCTTGCTGCGGGCGAGGGCGGCCACGTTCCGGCCTTCGCTGGCGAGACGAAGAGCAAGGGCCTCGCCCACGCCACGGCTTGCTCCGGTAATGAGGGTGGTGGGTGTCTTCATGTTGGTTGTCCTGGTCCTGAGTTCATGTTTTCCGGGTGGAGGCTTCAGGAATTCCGGGAGCTCTCAACCAAAATCAGCAGGAGCTCGACCTGAACTGTCCGGCAGGGGGGAAGAAGGCCCGCCCGGGGTGCTGTTGGCTGGTGCGACCGTGAGGCCTTGAGCGTTGGCCGGGGGTTGCGGGAATGAGTTCCTCGAAAACGAGGCTGCCGTTCCTGGCGGACGAATCGATGACGACGGAGGACCGGGCCTGGACCAGGGAGGCCGTCATGAGGAGGAGAACACCCAGCACGGAGGAGACGCGGGGGAGGAGGGGGACGCCGGTGCGAATCAGTCTGTTGCCGTCCAGCTCCCCATGAACTTGACACTTGGAGAGTTTGCGCAGTCCCGCTAGGAATAAGGGGTGACTCACTCTGCTTTTTTTGACCTGCTTCCTGCCTTTGCCGGGGGAGTGTGGTGTCCGAAAGCGTGGGTCCGGGAAATCACGGCGCAGAATCCGGGAGGCTGGAGGGTCGGCTAGATGGCAGGAAGCAATGAGATGACCCGGGACGAACTGGTAGAGGGTTATGTGGCAGGCACGCTCGCGGAGGAGGCCCTGGCCGGGCTGGAGCAGCGGCGGGAGGAGGACGAGGAATTTGCACGGAAGTTCGCGGAGGATTTGATCGCCACGGGGAAGTTCCGGGAGAGCGAGGGTGGCGGAGTGGAGCGCGTCGGGGATGAGGAGAATGGTGAAGAGCTTCAAGGGAAAGTGGTTGCGGCGAAACCCAAGCCGAAGCCGTTGAAACTGATTACCGAGGTTGATCCGGGGTCAGTCGGGGCCGGGCCGAAGCTGATCATGGGGACGGGAGCGGAGATGCCGAAGGCGTTGCAATTCCTGGGGGTGGGAGAGAAGCCCCCACCCGGATTCTATGACGAGCCGGCCGGTGCCGAGGTCTCCGGGGTGCCCGGGGTGTCCGGGGTGTCGGAGGTAGCGGAGGTGTCCGAGGTGTCGGAGGTGTCGGAGGTGTCCGAGGTGTCCGAGG